>JACVCB010000010.1 GCA_016742255.1 Leptospira sp. | reverse complement strand
AAAACTTAATTGATGAAACAGAATAAAAGGAATCGATCGAGATCAACGCAAAAATTGAAATCGAAAAGGTAAGTCGAAATATCATCAATGCTTTACGTTATGGAAAATTTGGTTTAGCAGATGCAGAGTGGAAAAAAATCCAATCAGAAGTCTACAAATCATTTGCTGAGTACGATTATTTAAATGGAAGTTTGTTATATTCAAGAATGGAATGGCAAGAAGCCAAAGAAAGTTTAAATCGAACTCTAAAAAAAGAACCAAATCATGAAGCAGCAAGTTTCTTACTCGGTATGATTTATGCGCAAGAGGATAGTTGGTCTGAAGCAAAGGAAACTTGGCTAGAAACAAACCAAATTTCACCCTATAATCCTTTTTATCACTATAACTTAGGAGTAGCGTATTACATTTTAAAAGATTACAACAATGCTATCACTTCTTTAAGCAAATCTTTGGAATACAAAGCCAATTATAATGAAGCAAAACTCATATTAGCAAAAACCTATTTGGAACTTAACCAAGTAGAAAAAGCAAAATCTGAACTAACCACTATTTTAGAACAAGATCCAAAACATATGTTGGCATCTCATTTAATGGGACGAGTGGTGTATTTACTCGAAAAAGATCCAAAAAAATCTCTTACCTATTTAAAAAACCCAAGGGCATTGGGTTGGAGAGAAAAAAAGGTATATGCTCGTTGTTATTTTGAAATGAGAAAATGGAGAGAAGCGGAGAATTTACTCAGACCGATCGCTTATTCTCCGTTTGCTGATGAATATGACCAAAGTTTTTATTTAAACTTACTTCTCAATTTAGGATTTGATGAAAGGGCCAACGACTTTTTTCATTTCATCCAAAAACAATCTCAAAACGAATCGAAAATTGCAGAAGCGTACAGAATGTTACTCTCTTCCCGCGAAGGAAAGGATTTACTCTATCACTACTTTAAATTAAGATATTAGATTACGAAACAACGATATCCGTTTTGGCTTGGGTGTATTTCCACTCCACTGCCACACGAATCAATTTTTCGTTTTCTGTGATGCTCAGTTTGGATTTGATTCTGGAACGTAAGGTTTCAATTGTAGAAGGTGCAAGTCCCATATTGGCTGCAATTTCCTTCACAGGCATTCCTTCTCCAATCATGAGAAATACTTCCAACTCTCGATTGGACAATCGATCAATTGGATCCTTTTCGTCTTTTTGAGATGCACGATACAAATGCCCAAGTAGTCTTGTCGCTTGGGAAGAACTTACAAAATAATCACCTTTTAGTACGGTGTGAATTGCTTCTACAATTTGTGTGGTTGTGTCTTCTTTGAAGACGTAACCCATAGCACCTAATTTGAATGCACGATCCACAAAGGTATCGTCCGTCAACATACTGATGATGATGACGGCAATATTTGGAAAAGTTGTTCGAAGTTTCTTCAGAAGTTGTAAACCGTTTTGGTTTTGTTTGAGTTGGATATCAATCAAAACAAGTGTAGGTTGCATTTGTTCTATATCGTTAAAAGCTTTTTCAATATTATCTGCACTTCCAATGCACGCTAAATCATCAGATTTAGCGATTAGGTTTTGTAATGCATCTACTACAAGAGGATGGTCATCAACGATATAGACTTGTTTTTTCATAACTTCCGGCTCTAAGATTCTTTTAACGCTGCAATCATCTCTTGCGTAGCTTTTTTACCATCACCAAACAACATCAAACAGTTGTCAGCAATGAAGAGTGGATTGGGAACTCCCGCAAATCCAGCACTCAAACTTCTTTTGATCACAACTACCGTTTTTGCATTTCCAACATCCAAGATCGGCATACCAGCGATTGGTGATTTTGGATCTGTTTTTGCAAGAGGGTTCGTTACGTCATTAGCGCCATTAACGATTACAACATCAACATTTTCGAAAGTACTATTGATCTCGTCCATCTCTTTCAATCGATCATAAGGAATATCTGCTTCAGCGAGTAATACGTTCATATGACCAGGCATACGACCTGCTACAGGATGGATTGCAAAAGTAACATCGATTCCACGAGCTGTTAAAAGTTGGTATAAATCTCTTACTGTATGTTGTGCTTGTGCCACAGCCATACCATAACCAGGAACAATTACGACACTTCTTGCAACATCAAGTAACATTGCCACTTCTTCTGCACTCGTTGATTTGACTTTACCCGAGTAAAAATCGCCATCATCTTTCATTTCTGTAGCGACAGCCCCGAATCCACCAAAGAGAACATTCGTTAAACTTCGGTTCATCGCTTTACACATGATTTGTGTTAGAATGATTCCAGATGCTCCTACGAGTGATCCTGAAATGATAAGCACATTATTATTAAGAACGAATCCTGTTGCAGATGCCGCGATCCCTGAGTAAGAGTTAAGAAGGGAAATCACAACTGGCATGTCAGCTCCCCCAATTGGAATCACAAGAAAAATTCCAAGAAGTAAACTCACACCACTTAAGATCCAATAAATAGACTCATCTGTTGGTTCCATACAACCATACACACCGAGACCAACTGCAGTGAGTCCAACTAGGATCTTAACAAGTTGGTCACCTGGATAACGAACTGCTTTTTCTGTAATAAAACCTTGTAACTTTCCGAAGGCGATAAAACTTCCAGAGAAAGTAATCCCACCCACGATGGCAGAGAAAACAATCGAAACAATTTCCTGGTAATTCACCGCTGTCGCATATTTTGGAATCGACAATTGTAATGCAGCACCAGCTACAAATACAGACGCAATACCACCAAATCCATTGAGAACGGCCACAAGTTGAGGCATCGCAGTCATTTGGATTTTGATTGCGAGGATAATTCCAATCACAGATCCAATGAGAACACCAACAGCGATCCATTCATAAGAGAGAATTTCTCTGTCAAAGAGTGTTGCGACAACTGCGATGAGCATGCCCAGTGCACCGAGTAGGTTTCCCCGAGTGGCTGTCTTTGGATGTGCTAATTGTTTGATACCAATGATGAATAGGATGGAAGCAACGAGGTAGGCTAAATTTAAAATGCTGATGAGTTCCATTATTTCGGTGCATCCTTTTTCTTGAACATGCCAAGCATTCTATGTGTAACGAGAAATCCGCCCACAACGTTGATGGTAGCAAAAATAACAGAGAGTAAGCCCAAAATTTTAGTGATATTGCTCTCTTGGATTCCAGCAGCATACAATGCACCGATGAGGGTGATGCCGGAAATGGCGTTCGAACCCGACATAAGTGGGGTGTGGAGGATGGGAGGGATTTTTGTGATGATTTCAAATCCCACGAAAATCGCTAAAACGAAAATCGTGACGGCTGTAACAAATATTTCCATAAACTAGTAGTAGTTATGGAAAAAATGGCCATTTTGGAAACAATATTTTCGGGAATTTTACGTAAACTAGGGCCTGATCCAGACTTTTGAACCAAATGTCCGGGGTTTGGAATGTGTTCCTTAAATCAAATTTAGTACCGAATCCTCAGATTCCCAAAAAATCATACGACGATTTTGAATTTCCAAGGAGCAAAAACATAAATGTTCCGAGTGATCCTGTGTGGAATCTGATAATTTCATTGGAACGAATGGGAAAGATCTCAAATTGTATCCAGAACACATTTGAAAAAATCCTAACAAGTATTAGCCTAAATTGTTTTGACAGACTTACAGAAATCACTACTTTCTTTGGTGGTTCCCCGAATGAAAATTCATTTCTTCCTTTTCCTTTTTTTATACCAGTGCCAAATCAGTTGGTACCATACTCGATTATCAAAAGACAAAGGAAATGAAATCCCAATTTCCGAAAGTGATTCAGTACTTGAAAGAAATGGTGTTTCTTGTTTTATTTCAAGTATTCCCTTCCAAATGGAATCTGAAAATTCACAGTCCAATTTGGTATCGGATAAACAAATCGATTTCCAATTCATCGAGAACATTCGAACCAATTTAAAACTCAAAAATATAAACTCAAGACATATCAAACAAATTTATGGAATTCCTAATTCTTGGCCGTATCTAAAGGAGTTAGAATCGTTTCGCACAAACAAAACATTCGAACGATTCCAACAAATTGAAAACTTAAATGGTAACCCAAATGATAAAAAAACTTTGTCCAAATATGCTGAAATCGTCGATGCAGACACTATTCTTTATACAAATGATCAAACGATCTTAAACAATGAAATCAATAACTGTGACACATACTATCAATTGTATTATGCAAAAAAAGAAATCGATGACATTAACTCACTTTTATTTGTGTTTACTTTAGGTGTCATTCCCGCATTACAATATGAAAATCACTATTTTGTTATCTCCAAAAGAAAACCATTAGTACCCAATCCAGAAATCACAACTTACAAATTCGGATATAGGAAAGTAATCTCTTGGCTATTTTTACCTACATTCAACCTTTTTAATGAAGTTGTTCCATATAACCAAGACTATAGATTTTATGACCATTCCAAAGACCAATTTTTGGATTCATTAGAAAACAAATATAGCAAACCACTACCAATCAAATATTTAAATCCAGTGTATGGAGATATTAGAGGGAATATATATCGATCAGACTCTGGTTTATTTGAAACTACGATTCCTGTCGATGTAAGGTTTGCAGTACTAAGAGATGGAAAAGAAAAAGTAAGTTTTTATGATCCAATCAATGGTTTATACAAAATCCAAGCGATCAAAGTTGACCAGAAAATCGAGACAGATGTGATTACCAATGGAATTGAATCTACTTTGAAAAACTTCATTCAGTCTAAGTTAGTTGATAAAATCCAAAAACAATTCCCAAAATCAAATATTACCAATGAATCCTTCATCTCTGAATATCGAAACGGAACTTATACATTTATACTAGAAATCCATAAACCGGAATCAGGTTCAGAAAGTGCTAAGAAAGAATTGTTTATTTTCTCTTGTTTTAAATTGCAAGACCGGATCTTCATTCTTTCAAAATCATTACCGAATGCATTCAATGAACCAATTTCACAACAACTTGCAGAATCAGAAATCTTAAGTTTTTATGCGAATTCCAAATTCCGTTCGAAATACAAGGAACCGAAACCAATCAACTTGGAAGTCAGTATGAATGACGCAAAAGGTAAACCTTTAACGGATGTAGAAGATGAAAATGGCGAAGAAGAGGAAGACGATGAGGCGGACGATGAAGAAGAGGAAGAATTATCTGGATCCATTGCTACGAGTGAAATTGATTTAGATGGATTATTTGCTTTATTAAAAGCAAGAACCTACATTCCGAAAGGAAAACTAGATATCAAACCTGGTCGTTTTAAATTCAACCAAGCAAGAATACATTCACCAAAAGTCACACGTTCCAAATTCCATATCAAACCAGGAAGAAGCAAAAATTTTTCAAGGCCAGTCAAATGGAGAAGATAAGTTCATTCATATTTGATGAGGAATGCGTCGTATGTCCCTAATTTGTTTTGGCCATCAAAACTACCTGAAGTAAATCCAGTGACATACAAAACACCAAAACGATCTGATGAAATCCCTCGTCCCGTCAAATCAATGGATGTATTTCCTGACAACCGAATCCATTCTATATTTCCCTTTAAATCATATTTTGCCAAATAAGCATCATTGTTTCCTAATTTGCTAATCCCCAATAAATTGCCATTTGTTTTACCAAATGAATACACATGACCGGAATTATCTGCGTAAAGACCACCCACAAGAGTAACACTTGAGCCACCACCACCTAACATTTTTGTCCAAATTTTATCTCCGAAAATATTCAAACGAGTTAAAAATTGAACAGAAGCTCCATCTATGGTATTACTTTCCAAATTTCCATTGGTGTCACCTGCGACGTAAATGGATCCTTTTTGATCAACAGACATAGTTCGAATTTGAGTTGCAAACCCTGTTCCACCAATCAATTGTACCCATTTCAAATTACCATTTAAATCAAATGATACGATATATGAATCAGTTATAGATCCAGGAGGAGTCTTATTAAAAAATTGAGCTGTTGCACTAATTTGCCCAGACACGATCAAAGACTGAGTTGTGACTTCATACTGAATGTTTTGACCATAGGAAGAAATCCCAGTGCTATCAAAAAGTTTTGTCCAAACTAAATCTCCAACAGGATTATATTTAAAGATAAAAGTATTTCGTGCACCTGTTGCAGATTGACCATTTAGCAGTTGTTCCTCTGTGTTTCCAGTAATGTATACATTTCCCCATGGGTCAGATGTGATTCCATATCCCAATGTTTCCCCTCCAGTAGGGACAACTCTTGTCCAAAGAATCACTCCAGAACTATTAACTTTGATAAGCAATGATCCAGCTCCAATTGATCCAAGCTCATTGAATGGAGTATTTGCAGAACCTATCAGGTATAAATTACCAAATATATCGATATGTGACAACTCCACATAGGTCGAACTTGTAACAGTGCTACCTGTTTGTTTTGCCCAAATCAATTGGCCATCAGGTTTGAATTTTGCGATTATAATATCATTTTCTGAAGTGGGTGATATTTTGGTTTGTCCAAAAATAGATCCAGTGGTAGTCCCTACCATGTATACATTTCCACTTCGTTCTACTGCAGACGAATTTCCAAATGTTTGGAACGTGCCAGATTGACCAAAAATTTTGGTCCACAGTTTATTCCCTTGGTTGTTTTGCGGCAGCTCAATACAATCCCAACCATTCAACATACATTTCAAAATCTGTGTTTCCAAAAATGATTTGGATTGGAAATCAGAAGGATTATTCAAAACAGATGGTTTACATTGAAATGTAAAACTAATGATAAGAATATAATAGAATATTAAAATATACATTCGCATCAAACTTTTCAATTCCGTTTTTAAATTGTGATTTTTAAAATCAATCATTGGTGAAACCGTAAAAATGGAATGATTAGTTTTTTAAGGCTGGATCCGGAAGTCCAACTTCTAAAAAACCTTTTGCTCTTAAAATGCAAGAATCACATTTTCCACAAGGTTTCCCAAGAACAGGATCATAACAAGAATGCGTTAGGTGGAGTGGAGCGTCTACTTGGAATCCTAGTTCTATAATTTCTTTTTTCCCAAGATGAAGGAGGGGTGTTCTAATTTGGATGGAATCTCCAATACCACTGACTCCTTTTTTTGTCCCGAGATTTGCCATCTTTTGAAAGGATTCGATAAACTCAGGCCGACAATCGGGATACCCAGAATAATCTAAAGCATTCACTCCAATGTAAATGGAATCATATCCATGGCCTTCCGCTAGAGACAAAGCAAACGATAAAAATAAAATGTTACGACCAGGGACATAGGTATTCGGAATCTCTTTATCTTTACCATTAAACAGTGATTTGGCGTTTTTTCTCACTTTAATTTTTTTTTCAGTAAGAGAACTTCCTAAAAAAAATCCTGGATCCAATTTTTGGATCACGTGTTTGACTCCGAGTTCTTTTGCTATTTTTTTACTTTTGATGAGTTCAATTTTATGTTTTTGGGAATAATCAAACGAAAGAGCGAGGATCGGTAGTTTTTTGTTTTTGGGGAAACCAAATTCCTTTGCGGCAACATAAAGACAAGTAGTAGAATCTAGACCACCTGACAAAAGTACGACGGCACCTTTTTTTTCCGATTGGGATTTGTTTGTGGAATCCGAAACGGAAACCATTTATTTTTTCGGTCCTCTATACACACAGGAACTTGTACAAGTTTCGTAAAGAGTGATTTTATCGAGTAGTGGAAGTTTTGGTTTAAGTTGGTTCCAAAGCCATACAGCTATATTTTCGCTCGTTGGATTTTCTAACCCTGGAACATCATTTAATACATAATGGTCCAAATGTTCGTCTAAGATTGGTTTTACGATGGATTTCAGTTCCCCAAAGTCCATGATCCAACCTGTATGCGGATTGATTTCACCCTTTAGATACACAGCAAAACGAAAACTATGACCGTGCATTCGTTTGCATTTGTGTCCTTCTGGGACATTTGGTAAAAAATGGGCAGCTTCAAAACCAAAGGTTTTGGAAAGTTCGATCTCTTCCATCACTCTTCCGTTGCGTATTCCGTAAAGAGTGACTTTTGGTTTCCCGCATGGTCTTGGAATTCGACAGGGTAATTAGATGTAAAACATGCATCACAAAACCCACCACCTTTATGTCCTTCCACTGCCTTATGCATTGTATCTAATGTTAAATACGCAAGGGAATCCACACGAAGGTACTTTTGAATTTCTTCAATGGTATGGGTGGACGCAATGAGTTCTTTGTGAGTTGGAATATCAATTCCATAATAACATGGGGCAACGGTTGGTGGTGCCGATACGCGGAAATGGATTTCTTTGGCTCCAGCATTCCGGATCATTTTGATGATCTTACGGCTTGTGGTACCTCGCATTACCGAGTCGTCAATGATAACAACACGTTTCCCATTCACAACTTCCTTCACCACATTGTATTTGATTTTGGCACCAAAGTCCCGAATCTTTTGGTCTGGTTCAATGAAGGTTCGACCAATGTAATGAGAACGAACAAGTCCACTTTGGTAAGGTATCCCTGATTCTTCACTGTAACCAAGAGCCGCAATATTTGCAGAATCCGGCACTGGTATGATGACATCTGCTTCTACTGGCATAACGCGTGCAAGTTGGCGGCCAAGAGACTTTCTTACTTTATAAACCGACTCTTCAAAGATATACGAATCAGGTCTTGCAAAGTAGATGTATTCAAAAATACAGAGGCTTGGTTTTGCTTTTGGGAATGGATAAAGAGACCTCATTCCTGTATGGTCAATCACAACCATCTCACCAGGTTCCACATCCCTTACATATTCTGTTTCGGTGATGTCGAACGCACAAGTTTCCGATGCGAACACAATTGCTCCGTCAGAACGTTTCCCCATCACAAGTGGACGAAATCCATTTGGATCCCGAACGGCAATGAGGTATCTTGGAGTTAAAACTAACAAAGAATAGGCTCCTCGCACTTGTGCGAGAGATTCACAGAGAGCTTCGAGAAGGTCTGTTTTATGGCTTTTTGCCATTAAGTGGACAATGACTTCGGAATCGATGGTGGTTTGGAAGATCGATCCGTCTCTTTCGAGCTTATTTCGAATGTCCCAAGAGTTGACCAGGTTTCCATTGTGGGCAAGAGCCACAGGACCTAAGTGGGATTCCACGCGGATGGGCTGTGCATTCCTAAGAAAACTGGCTCCCGTTGTGGAATACCGGTTGTGACCAATGGCCGCATCCCCAATGAGCTCTTTGATCTTCGGTTGAGTGAAGATATTTGCCACGAGGCCCATGTTGGCATACCGGTATAAGTGTGATCCATCGGTTGAGACAATCCCACTGGACTCCTGGCCACGGTGTTGCATCGAGTACAAACCTAGGTAGGTAAAATTAGCAGCTTCCTTGCTATTGTAGATGCCGAATATGGCACATTCTTCTTTTGGTTTGTCAGATTGGAGAATCATTGTTAGAATGACAATTGCAGTATTTCCAAAATCCCAATTAGATGCAAATCAATTCCAACTATATTCTCGTCGATACAGCAAAAGCGTTAGATTTGGCCCTGATCAATCTAAGACAGTCCAAAATCATGTCGATTGACACAGAGTCTTCGGGTTATTACACATATTACCCCAAAGTTTGTCTCATTCAGATCAATTCCAATGGCAAAAATTACCTAATTGACCCACTAAAGATCACAAATTTGTCAGCTCTCGGTCCTTTGTTTGAAGATCCCAATATTCTGAAAATCTTCCATTCCGCACAAGATGACATCAAAGCCCTCAAACGCGACTTTGGATTCAAATTTGTGAATACGGCAGATACAATGATCAGTTCTCGTTTATTGTCTTTAGAACAAAGTTCGTTATCATTTGTCGTGGAACATTACCACAAAGTGACTCTCTCCAAAGTGGAACAAAAGTCGAATTGGGAAATCCGTCCCTTACAAAAACAACAACTTAAATATGCTGCTCTCGACACTGCCTATCTAGAATCCATTTGGTTAAAAATGGAGGAAGAACTCAAACGTAGGACTCTGTATGACGAAGCTATTTCCGAATTTGAATTCATTGCATCAGAAGAATACGTAGCAAAAGAAGGAGAAGGTTTTTCTCTTGGAAAATTTCCTGACATCCTTAACTTCACACCACTCGAACGAAGGAAAATTTTAGAACTCCTTCGTTACCGAGATGAAAAAGCAAAACGAATTAATAAAGCAAGTTTTCGTGTGTTTAATAACGACCGATTGTCACAAGCGGTAAAGGGACATCCGAACGAAGAAAAATGTGTGGAATGGTTTGGAAAAAAAGATGGAACCGAAATTTTCAAACTTTTGACTGCTGAATACAATGATCCTATTGATACTTCTGAACTTTCGAAACGACATGGCGAAGACTTAAACGAAGACGAAAACCATAAATTCGAAAATGCAAAAAAATGGCGTCTCCGCATTATGCGCGCTAGACGTATGGAACATTCACTTCTGCCTTCGAATAAACAACTCATCACAATTCTAAAAGCAGCTCCTAAAGATTTAGAAGAGTTAAAGGCCCTCCATGTGTTTTCCGATTGGAAAGTGCAAAATTATGGACCAAGTTTACTTGCTGCCATCCAAGGACTACCTTTTGATTCGATGATCAACCGTTTGGTGGCGATTCGTTCCAAGGAAGCATTTGTTGCCAAACGTAGGAAAAAACAAAACCAAAACTCGAAAGACGAGGGTTGATGTTACCCTACGAGTCCTTTGTCGAAAAACTTTCAAGGGACTTTGATTCGATCCCAGAGACATCGGAAACCAAATCTGGTGTCATTTTCCCTTTGTTTGGTTCTAACACAACTGCCGAAGGGATCATCCTCACAGAACGTGCCAAACACCTAAAATCACACCCTGGTCAAATTTCCTTTCCAGGTGGTGTGATGGAAACATCAGACCGCAATTTACTGGTCACTGCCCTTCGCGAATGGGAAGAGGAGATGGGTGTCAAACAAACTACCCTTGATGTACTCGGCAAACTGGAAGGACTCCACACACGCACGGGGTTTCACATTACTCCATTTTTAGCGAAATACAATGGGGATTTTTCTTTTTCCAAAAATGTAGATGAGGTGGAACGAGTGATCCTCCTTCCCTTTTCCGAACTTTGGACAAAACCTTTTTATGCAATTGAGATCCCCAATCGAGAACCAAAACATTTTGCGTATTATTTTGATTTGCCAGATGGACTTCTGTGGGGAGCAACCTGTGAAATGATCCTTCGTTTTTTGAAAGAACATTCTTCTTTTGATCGTACACCTAAATTGGTCAAACCGAACCTGGTAAAACCTCCCTTTTTAGATCCCAAATCCCTCTAAGGTCATTTCTCTTTTTCGCCGATGTTGTACAGGTGCGAAAACAAAAAAGAAAGAAAACCTACAATTTCCAAACTCATCCATTTGGGATTTTGTTTATCTTTTCACTTTTTTTGTTTTTTTCAAATCCACATTCCATTATTCCCCAAATACCAAATAACAAACGCTATGTGTTTATTTTAGACGCGAGTGGTTCCATGTCCGAAAAATGGGATGGCAAAACACGAATGGCCGTCGCCAAAGAAAAACTCATTCAAGTGTTAAGTGGACTGCCTAAAGATGCAAGTGTTGGTCTTGTGGCATATGGAAACCGAATTGCCGGTTGCCAATCGGCAAGATTGTACCACCCCATCCAAAGAGGAGGAGCATCCGTTGTGAGTCAAAAACTCGCAACAATTGTCCCTGCTGGTTCTACTCCCATCGCCCAAACCTTACAAGTCGTAGGCGAATACTTGTTAAGTGACCAAATTGAAACTGAAATTATTTTTATCTCCGATGGAGTCGAAAGTTGTGAAGGGGATCCAAAATCTGTTTTGTACAATTGGCGCCAGTCAGGAAAAAAATTTCGCCTCCAGATCCTTGGCATCGACATTGATCCGAAGGGAGAAGAAGATTTAAAACGCCTATCCATTTTAGGAGAAGGAAATTATTTTCCATTAAAAGGACCAGAAGACTACGACCGTTCTTTCCAAAAAATTTTTTCCCATTTGCAAACACCAGAAACAAATGGAAACTTCACAAACATTCCTGTCATACCTATAGATTCCTCACTCCCAACCACTGCAAACACTGGTAAAATCCAAATCGTCAATATTTTACCCTATGAAGACGGAATGGAAAATGGGTATATCATAAATTATGAATATTCTGCAACCCAACCTACCGAATACATGATCCAATTTTACTTATACCCAGCAGAAGAAAAACGCAGGAGTTTTCCGATCCCTCCACTTCGGGAAAGGCGCATGGGGGACCTCGTTAACCAAAAAATCGAATTGAAATTGGGCAAAGAAGGAAAAGGAAAATTTGTGATCCCCTTACCTCCTGGAAAACGAATGAAATCATCCCTCGAACTCTGGGATATGACAGGTGTTCCGAAAATTATTGCCCTTTCGGAAGAAAAACCCATTCACGATAAATCCAATTTTGACCGAAATGAAAAGTAATGAGACAGAATTCTAATATTCGGAAGTGTTTTGTTCTGGGAATTGTATGCCTTTTCTGTTTGGGATTGGGAGTTTTCCATCCCCTTCTCGCTGAACGTTCCACCCAATCTGTTTTTGCCAAAGAAAGGGACAAACAAGCAGACCTTCTTTACCAAAAGGCAAAAGAATTTTTAGAAGATCGTAACCATTACCAATCTGTCGAAACCTGCAAAAGTTTTTTGATTTTGTACCCTGGGCATCCCAAAACGAGAGAAGTTCGAAAAACCTTAAGTGCTAATTACCGAATGACAGGGGACATTTTGGCTCTCGCAGAGAATGAACTCAAAATCTACAAAGAATTTCCCAATACAGAAGAAGGCCTAGAATCATATTTATTGTCTGGGAAAGCCTATGTGCGAATGGGCAGAGAAGACAAAGCATATCAGATTTTTCAGGACATTATCAAAAATACGTATTCGAGTAAAATTGCCCAAGAAGCAGAATTAGAACTGACTCAGATGGAAATTTTAGGAGACAGTAAAAATAAGTAATTTTTACGAAAATATTGCCCTAGGGATCTCCGATAATAAACTAGGCACGTTGAGCAAAAAGGGTCCAGAGATTTAAGAATGTCGTTTTTTCAAATGGTTACTTTCCCAGCGAACTCCTACATCATTGTAGAGGGGAAAAAGGATGCGAACAATTTCTATATCATCCGTGAGGGGAAGGTACGTGTCACTCGTGAGACAGCTGTTGTTGGTGAGGACCCCAATCAGGTTTTAGGACCTGGTGACTTTTTTGGTGTTGTTGCTGCAATGAGCCAACACCCACAGATTGAATCTGCGACTTCCCTTACCAATGTATCTTTAATCTCTGTTAGTTACGATCAATTTGGAACTCTCATCCAAAAATCAACTGCAGTTGCGATGAATATCATTCGTTTCTTCTCAATGAAGTTACGACAATTTGATACAACAATCACCAGGTTATCCTTTCGAAATGCTGTTGAAGAAGATCCAAACGAACTTTTTAAGATTGGGGAATATTATTTCCAACAGCAAAATACATCACACGCAACTTTTGCTTACCAAAGTTATTTAAAACACCTTCCCAATGGTCAATTTGTACCACAGGCAAAACTGCGTTTACAAACCATAAACCAACCTTTCCAATCAGCTCCGATTGATTATACAAAGTTCAATCGTAATTACAAAGACAGTGAAATGATCTTTTGTGAACATGAACCAGGTAAAGAACTCTTCATCTTACAAAGTGGAAAGGTCAAAATTTCAAAAATCGTAAACCAAAACGAGGTGATGCTCGCGGTTCTCCAAGCCGGGGACATTTTTGGTGAGATGGCAATCTTAGATAATAAACCACGTTCTGCTTCTGCGGTGGCAGCTGGTGACGTCGAACTTCTAGCGATTAACAAAGCCAACTTCGAAGGTATGGTAAAAGCGCAACCTCAGCTTGCGACTCGACTCATCACACTTTTGTCCGAACGGATTTGGATTGCTTACAAACAATTAGCAAACCTACTCCTCAAAGACCCACAAGGTCGAATTGTGGATACACTTATGACCCTCGCAGAAAAAAATCGAATCAAAGTAGCGCCGAAACAAGCCTATAATTTTGAGATTGGAACCAAAGACCTTCTGAAGATGGTGGGTCTCACTGATCCTAAAGACGAACTGATCATTTCCGATATCATGAAAAATAATAAATTTATTCGTTTGGACATGGGAAAAATTGTTTGTTCCGACATGGCAGAATTGGAAAAACTCGTCCAATTCTATCATAAAAAGGCTAATATGGAGAATAAGCTCAAGAAGTTGAAATAACTTCTTGCCAAACTATTTCTCCTGACTTATGTTAGAGGCCAAGGAAATATGAGCGATAAGATATTAGTGGAAGAAAAGGGAAACACGATTCGTGTTCGCTTTATGGACCAAATCCTGGACGGAAATGCGCCCGAGTTACGGGAAATTTTAGCGGATATTTTGGAAAAGAATGTCCAAGAGATTTATTTGGATTTGGAAAAAGTTGTCATCGTGAGTTCCCTCGGGATCTCTCGTCTCCTTTCGTTTAAGAACAAAGCTGACGAAAAGAAAATGGCAGTTAAAATTGTAAACATCCAAGACAAGTTAAAAGAAACTCTGAAAAAATTGATGTTAGATCAGTTTTTTGGAATCTAATTCACACAACAATCCACTCTTTTTTAAAACCCCACTCGGTCTTCCAAACACATATCATCGTTTGGAATTCCATTGGGGAAGTTTGCGTTTTTAGCAACTTCTTAACGATTCACTTCACATTTTGAATTGATTTTCTTACTGTTTGGTTTTTGATTCAATCCCTATGTCCAGACGCATTCAGAAACTTTTATACCAGGTACAACTTGCACACCTCACCAAAGGTTTGAATGATGAAACGGCCCGAGCGCTACGAGTGAATGCAACCTTCCAAGTGGTAATGTTTTTATTGCCTACTCTTCTTATTCCCGTCATCATCTTTACGGAACCAAAAGAGACCCATCTCACATCTTTTATTTCTTACTTTTTACTCGTGATTCCTTTAGGTATTGCTCGTATTTTACTCTATCGAAGTAAATTTACTCTGAGTGCTATCATCACTTTGTTAACAAGTAATTTTCATATTCTATCGCTAACTTATTTCCAAGCAGATGATCCAGCACCCTTGGGATTTTTACTTTTTTCAATTATCCCCTTTATCATGATTCCGAGAAAAAACAAATATACTCGTATTTTCTTTGTTAGCTTGTCATCATTTTTATTTTTAGGTTCAATGTATTATTATAGAGTAATGGGCGGAGAAGGACTCTATGGTCCACCAAAATGGGTTGTACCAGCTGATTATCTAATGCCTCCACTCGTTATGATTGTTTACTTTTTTATACTTTTAATCAATCAATTTGTAAAAGCTGTAAACCAAGCCGAAGACAAACTCATTGCAGAAAATCATAAATCTGAAAGTCTATTGTTAAATATTTTACCAATAGATGTTGCTCGAGAATTAAAACAAAATGGTGTGAGTAAACCAAAACATTTTAAGTCTGCCACAGTTTGTTTTACTGATTTTGAAGGATTTACTAAAATTGCAGAGACATTATCACCTACAGAACTTGTAGAAGAATTGGATCGATGTTTTTCCTATTTTGATAGCCTTATGGAACGCCACAATTTGGAAAAACTCAAAACCATAGGTGATAGTTATATGTTTGTTGGTGGAATACCAAAACCAAACAAAACACATGCCGTAGATTGTGTCCTTGCCGCACTTGAAATCCAAGCCTTTATGAACCAAATGAAGGAAATTAAAGAAGGGCAAGGATTACCTTATTGGCAACTTCGACTTGGAATCCATTCAGGAGAACTCATCGCTGGTGTGATCGGTGATAAAAAATTCGCATACGATGTATGGAGTGATACAGTCAATACGGCAAGTCGGTGTGAATCTTCTGGAATGACTGGGAAAATCAATATTTCAGCTGAAACCTATTCTTTGGTGAAGGATTTTTTCCAGTGTGAATACCGAGGAGAAATTCCAGCAAAACACAAAGGTAAAATCCAAATGTATTTTGTCGAAGGATTACTTCCCGAATTACAAAGGGAAGGGCATTCCAAAATTCCGAATCAAGAATTTATCAATCGTTACAAAGCTCTCGGAGATAAACCCTAAGATTTGTTCATTTTTCTTAGGATTTACCTTTGTGGTCTGTGTTTAGAAACCTTGTGCTTTTAAATCTGCTTCCATCATAATTTTCACAAGTTCTTTGAACTTTACTTTTGGTTCCCAACCTAATTGGCGTTTTGCTTTATCGGGATTTCCAATGAGTAGTTCTACTTCGGTTGGTCGGTAGTACTTTGGATCAATTTTGACAAGGACTTGGCCAGTTTTTTTGTCCTTTCCAATTTCATTATCTTCCTTTCCTTCCCAAACCACTTCATACCCAGCAATTTTATAAGACTCTTCTATGAATTCACGAACTGTGTGAGTTTCATTGGTAGCCACAACATAATCATCTGGTTTCTCTTTTTGTAACATCATCCACATCATTTCAACGTAGTCAGGAGCATAACCCCAATCTCGTTTTGAATCAATGTTACCCATCGTAATGAATGGTAGTTTGCCAGCTTTCACTGCCGAAACACCGAGAGTGATTTTTCTTGTAACAAATGTTTCTCCGCGTCTTGGAGATTCATGATTGAATAAAATTCCATTTGATGCGTGCAAATTGTACGCTTCTCTGTAATTCACAACTGCCCAATACGCATACAATTTTGCGACTGCATAAGGGGATCGTGGATAAAATGGTGTTTTTTCTGTCTGTGGAACTTCTTGCACAAGTCCATATAATTCAGATGTGGATGCTTGGTAGAATCTTGAGTTAATGCCTGTTTGTTTAATCGCATCTAAAATTCTCAATGTTCCAACCGCATCTACTTCTGCAGTGTATTCAGGTACTTCGAAGGACACTTGAACATGGGATTGAGCAGCTAAATTATAGATTTCTGATGGTTGGATTTTTTCAAGAATACGATTGAGATTGGAAGAATCAGTGAGATCCCCATAATGTAAATGGAGTTTTGGGTTTCCATGGAGGTGTTCAATGCGATTCCGATTGAATAAACTCGTTCTGCGGACGATACCATGGACTTCGTATCCTTTTTGTAAGAGGAGTTCTGCTAAGTAGGAACCATCTTGGCCTGTGATTCCTGTGATAAGTGCTTTTTTCATAGATCAGTGAACAGTTTTTCAAAATTCTTTCGAAAGAAAAGGAAAAATGGAAAAAGTCTGGCGAATAATCCTAAATTTCCCACCAAAACAAACCATGTTTCCTTCGGTTTTGGGAGATACGGAAGAAAACTTCCAATGAATTTGGACAAGGATGCTGTAAAATGGGCAGGTTGGAAACAAAACAACCCAGATGAGAATATGGTTCAAAACAAGCCTTCGATGATTTTGGCTTTTTTCGTTGTGAGTAAAAAAGGTCGTCCAAACGAATTCGTAAGTTCTCCTTCTGGGTCCACTCCACTTGCTTTGTAAATGGTCGCAATGAGATCCCTCAAATGGACGGCTTCATTTGGTTTTGTTGGTTTGGCACCCAGTTCATCTGTTTCTCCAAACACAAATCCTTTGCCAATGGGACCTCCTCCCAAAAGAGTGGACCACACTTTAGGATGGTGATCACGTCCATCCCTCGAACCAACATCCGGTGTTCGTCCAAACTCACTTGTTAAAACAAATAACGTTTGTTTGATGAGGCCGGTTTGGTTTAGGTCTTCGAGAAGAGCAGCAATTCCCATATCGGTTTCTTTCATTATTTTTGTGATTTGTGCTTTGTTACCTGTATGGGTATCCCAACCTCCAATCGAAATATGGATGAAGGGCACTTCTTGTTTGGCAAGGCGTTTCGCGAGTAACATTGCTTTTCCTTGCCAGGTGGTTCCGTATCGGGCTTTTGTTTTTTCGTCCTCTAAACTAATTCGAAAACTATCAATGTCTTTTGAATTTCGAAATTCTTCTGCTGCCATTAACATTTTTTTCCAATGTTTTGTTTCCTTCGATGGATATGTTTTTGAAAATTCATCGTTCATAAAGGAAACTAAGTCTTTTCTTCTTAAAAGCCTTTCATCCGAAAATTTACCATACGAAGGATTTAAATGTTGGATGGGTTCATCCACATTCCCCACATGATAACCAGAATAGTTGATTCCTAAAAATCCAGAATTCCCATTTTTGCCACCTCTCCCACCAATCGACACATAACTTGGAAAATACGAAGATTTAACTTTTGATTTTTTGGCATAGGCAATCACAGATCCAAAATGAGGAATGTCGGGAAATCCCATCGCTTCTGTCATTCGGTAACCAGTTCCAAGTAACATTTGTGCAAATCCATGATCTCCATCTTCACTCCAAGTAGAGCGAATGATACCTATCGAATGGAGTTGTTTTGCAGTGAGAGAAAATGGTTCAAGTAAGGAAATGCCGGAGATACTAGTAGGCACTTTGGCAAACGCACTATTTGGTTTTGGATCCAAGGTATCCACATGGCTCATCCCTCCCATCATCTCTATAAAGATAACTGATTTTACCTTTGATGGCAGTGTGATGGATTCAGGTTCTTTTTCATCTTCATCAGCACGAAGAGAAACAAATGGATTTTGGGAAAAAAGAAACGATCCCATTCCAAGACTCAACATTGTTTTATTTAAAAATTCTTTGCGATCCATTATGGTTCCTTAATTGATATGTTGGAATTCTTGACTATTTAAAAGAGCCCAAAAGAGATCTTGTAATAAATCTTTGTCAAAGACTGTATCAGGTTTTGTTTGGTAGGTTTTGATTTTTTCAATTTCCCCTTTTGTTGGAAAACGTCCTAACAATCGAAAGTACAAATTTTGAATCACTAGATTCATCGATTTGGACTGATCAAATTCGACCTTTACAAGGGATTGGTTAGTTCCAAAATCCCAAACCAATTTGCCAACCACTCGTCCATTCATTAAAGTTAACATCTGTTCGATTGTGAGTTCAGAAATGTCATCCGATATATCTACTCTTTGACCAGAACCGAAGACAGCAAGGATGGAATGATAAGGCGCAGGCCTTTCGACTTCCACTGCGTTTGAGATTTCTTTTGGATTGTCTAAAGGAATCCGAATGGTACCAACACCTGTTAAATCATATGGTTTTTGGCCCATGAGATTGGTAAAAAAAGAAAGATTCCGTTCTCTGATGTTCCCTACTTTTTGTAAGTCAGAAACTCGTATAAGAGAGTTTAGGAGTTGGTCACTGTCCAATCGTTTTGGAGTAAAAAATTGGATTGGATCATCCTTTCCCGATTGGTTTGTGACACTACGCATGTAAGCATTGGAAGTAACGATGTACAATACCAATTCTTTTAGTTTTAGTTTGTTTACTAAAAAGTATGAGTCCAAATGGTTTAGAATTTCTTCTCCATGGACCACTGTATCTTCATTCCAATCATCAAGTGGTGTAAAAAAACTCCATCCCATAAGTTCAGTCCAAACACGGTTAATGATTACCTTTCGGAACCTATCATTCGATTTGTCGGTTAACCATGACGCAAAAACCTTTCTTCGATCTTCACCTGGTTTTAGTATCGCTTCCTTACCATCTAAAAACTTAGGTCTTACCAAATCTCCTCCAGGAGCATCATCAGTATGTGGGAAACGAAGGCCCAACTTAGGTTCGAAATACAAAGTAGCATATTCAAGTTCGTGTTTTTTTTGGTAGTCTTTCCTCTGTTCGTCGGTCCATTTGTTCCAATTGTCTCGGTTCCATTCATTATTTTTATCTTGGAGGTTTTTTTGTTCCTCCATTGGCAAATGAACTTCTAACTCTCTCGGAACATAACTGATTGATTTTCCATATCGATTAGCTTCCCAACTACCATCTCGAAAGTATTGTTGGCTAAAAAATGCAGCAAGTGCATAATAATCTCTTCTCGTAAAATCGGAAATATAAGGATGGTCATGGCACCTTGCACATGCCACTCGTTTTGCATAAAATAATCTACCAACATACTCTGCTGTTTGTAAAGGATCTGCTCCATCACGAATGTAAAAGATGGTGGCAGGAGATTCTTTCACTGAACCAGTGGAAAGGAACATCTCTGTTACCAATTGGTCATATGGTTTATTAGAATGAATGGAATTGGCTAAGTATTGGAAAAAAGTTCCTGTTGGGATTTTTCTCCCTTTGGATTTATCACGGAACATGGCAGCAAATTGATTCCCCCAATATTCGGCAAATTCTGGCTGTTTTAAAAAACGAACCACAAAAGATTCTAATGTTTCCTCTTTAGAATTTTCTAATTCACTCCATTCCGAAACATTTGGAATCACTCCACGTAAATGTAGAGATAATCGACGGAAGATTGTTTTTTTGTCCGCCTTTTCTATATTAGGTGATAACTTAAGATACAATTGATCCAATGGATGAACTGCATTCTGTTTTGAACGTGAAAAAACATAACTCAAAGATCCAACGAGGAACAACACGGATAGAATGAGTAGAAAGTAATTTCGGATTGGAAGGAATACCATTCTCATATGGCAAAGATTCTATGTTGGATTTTGTGAATTGAAAATATTTTTCTTGCAAAAGTCAATTTTTTGCGGATAAACCTTGGTTGCGATGGCAGAAGAAAAAATCTATGAAATGCTTTGGGACTGCGAATTTTGCGGTTCTAAAAAGTTACTGGGAAAAACACATAGGCACTGTCCTAATTGTGGAGCCACCCAAGACCCAAATCGAAGGTACTTTCCAAAGGAAGAGGACAAAGTTGCCGTCCAAGACCATATCTATTATGGTGCTGATAAAGTTTGTCCCTTTTGCCAAACTGCGAATGGAGCCAAAGCAACCTTTTGTGGGAATTGTGGTGGTTCACTAGATGGTGCCCAAAATGTAAAACTTCGTTCTGAACACGATGGTGTCACAGAAGACTCTGTCCAAAAAGCAAAAGAAGATTTGGCATTCCAAAATTCTGAATGGGTCAAACCACATCCCAAAACACCTAAATGGGTTCTTTGGATGCTCGGTTCTATTTTGTTCGGTGGAATCGGTTTTGTATGTTTGGGTATCTTATGGACAGAAAAAGTCGAACTGCAAGTCACTCACCATGAGTGGTCCCGCACCATTGCGATTGACCAATTCAAACCAGTATCAGAATCAGATTGGTGTGATTCGATGCCGATGGGAGCCTATAGTGTTTCCAAAAGTCGCCAAATCCGTAGTTATGATAGTATACCCGATGGGGAAGATTGTCGTACGGTTCGTACGGATAAAGGTGATGGTACTTTTTCCGAAAGTGAAAGTTGTACAACCAAGTATCGAAAAGAACCTGTATATGATTACCATTGTAGTTACCGCATTGATAAATGGGCCTTCGATCGAAATGCAGTAGCAAAAGGATTTGGCACTACACAGGAACCATATTGGCCAACACCACAAATCAAAGAATGTGCAAGTACTTCCATTGGTTGTGAACGGCTTGGAAAAAAGGAAGAGAAGTATTTGGTTTATTTTGTTGAATCCAGTGGGGAAACCAAAGGTGAAAAACATGACTGTGAGTATGATATGGCAAAATGGAAATCAGTTCTACCGAAAGCACAATACCAAACAGAAAAAAGTGTCATTTTTAATTATATCACTTGCGACAGCATACAAATGTTAGATGAAAATGGAGCAGAGGAATAAAATGGACCAAACTTGGTTAAAAACGACATTAGAACGGTTTAAGAATGAACAAGATCCGATTCGGAAGTTTTTAAAGGAAACAAAACTATTTGAAGAGGCACTTGCCAACCAAGAGTTTGAGAAAACAGATTTACTAATCCGAAAGGAACTTGGTGGTTTACTGACAACATTCAAAGAAAGTTTTCGAAAACTGGAAGAAGGTTTTTTTCAGAAAGCCCAAATCCAAAACATCGGTAAAACCAATTCTGCCACAACCTTACTGGATCGTATCATCATGAAAGTGACTTCTGCAGGTTATGGCCTGAATGGACTTGGGACAGGTGTGCAAGCGACTTCAGCAGAAATTGAAAAGGTTCTCAATCACGACTTTTCAATGTTGGAAAAAGTTGGAATTTTACAAAAAGAAATTTTAGAAACATTACCAACTTCATTTGCCACAAACCCAGAAGCAGCGATTGAATCGATCAACAAACTCTTACTCGATTTTGAATCACAATTCGAAGCAAGAAACTCAATCTTTTTAAAATCATAAAATAAGGAACAAAACATGGCACTAATAGACAGAATTAAATTTGAAGGAAATCCAAGTGAAATCGTTTGGAAATACCCATCTGATGAAATCAGCACGGCGGGACAACTTGTCGTTGATGAAAACCTAGAAGCAATTTTTTTCAAAGAAGGAAAAGCTTTAGATACATTTGGACCTGGAACTCATACCTTAAAAACAGGGAATATCCCCATTTTGGAAGCTCTCGTCAATCTTCCGTTTGGTGGGAAAACTCCTTTTACAGCAGAAGTGTATTATGTAAACAAATCCATTATGGCCCTAAAGTGGGGAACAACTACACCGATTCCACTTGAAGATCCAAAGTATAAAATTGTTCTCAACATACGAGCATTTGGTGATTATAAATTTCGTATCAAAGATTCAAGGTCTTTTTTGCTGAATGTAGTTAAAGGTGGAAATCGGACAACGAATGAAGCCATTGATGAATTTCTAAAACCAAATATCGTACGTGGGATTGGTGATTTTATTTCAGAAGTTATTTTGAATAATAATACTTCTGTTGTAGAAATCAATAAATACCGAGATGAAAGTTCGACTGCTGGCCGAGTGAAACTTGCACCAGAATTTGAAAAGTATGGGATTGATCTTACAGAATTTAACGTATCATCAGTAAACTTTGACCAAAACGATCCAAACTACCAAAGGATCCAAAAAATCATCACAGACAAATTTGAAATTGATATGTTAGGTGATAAGTACCAACAGAAAAAAATGTTCGATATTGGCCAAGCCGCTGCAGAAAACGAAGGCCAAGGTGGTGGTGCCATGGGTGCTGGAATGGGCATGGGGATGGGAATGAACATGGGCCAAATGATGGGCAATATGATGAACCAGGGTGGACAAAACCAAGCTGGTGGAGCACCTGCTGCAAACGATCCAGCTGCAAGGATTGCCAAACTGAAAGGTTTACTCGACCAAGGTCTCATCAGTGCAGAAGAGTTTGAAACCAAAAAGAAGGAGATCCTTTCTTCTATTTGATCCTAAAATTACCTTTCATTTCAATTTTCCAATCCGATCTAACAATTCGAATCGTTTTAGTTAGGTGGGATTGGAAATCCAAACTTACGAAAACAATTGTTTGATTTCGGCTAAGTTTGCTTCTGCTTCTCTTTCCCCTTTATCGATGATTTCTTGGTATCGAGCAAAATCAAATAACTGAAATTCTTCTAAATGGAAATGAACAAATAAATCCATCTTGGGACGTTTGAGTCGAGTGATCTCTCTACCCTCTAAGGTGATGGTCCTCGTCATGATCTGTAAAATGGGTGGGTATTTTAACGTATCCCAAATATAACGGAAAAAACCTTTTTCAGTGGTATTTCGGTCTTCAAAGAGTTTCACTGGGACAATTTCCTGTAAAGGAGAGACGTTAATTCCCATGACAACATCTGCACCTTTGGAACGGATGAGATTTTCAGGGACATTATTGATCATTCCACCATCGACTAACAACTTTTCGCCGAGCCGGTAAGGAGGGAAAGCTCCGGGTAAACTCATCGCACTTGTAAGTGCTTCTGTAATTGGACCTTGGTCAAAGATATGTTCTTTTCCTGTTTGTAAATCGACTGCAGACGTTGCAAAAGGAAGTGGAAGTTCTTCAATCCTTTGGTCTCCAAATCCTTTTTTGAGCATTCGTTTCATACGTTTGCCCTTAAAAAAAGCGACCACTGGAAGTGTTGGATCAAATGCACTTTCAAGACCACCAAAGAAATTTTTTATCATCTCTTCGATTTCTTCTGGGCTATTTTTCCTTGCATACAATGCAGCAATCACAGCTCCCATGGAAGCACCCGAAACAAAATCAAAATGAATGCCTTCTCTATGTAAGACTTTAAGAAGTCCCACATGGGCAAGTGCTCTTGCTCCTCCACCACCCAATGAAAGTCCTCTCGTTTTTGAAACTAAGTAACGTGCCAATGTATCTTTTTGGTAAAATGTTTTGAGCGATTGGTCTTGAGGAAGGTAACTTTTTCGCACTCCACTTTCCATCATACGAATGGCACGACCTTCAAAATTACGAATCCGACTTTTCCAAAACTGAATGATTTCTTCTTTTTCTTTGTAAAACTTTTCAGGTTCATCTTCCCAAAATACCAAAAAGTCTGATTGAACCACTAAGTAGTGTAAGTCGACTCGAGAAGTGGACTCGTCAAAGTAGATATGAAGAAGTGGTGTTTTATTTCTTAAATTGGTGAGGTATTCAGAAATTTGAGTGGGGTCCATTCCCTTAAATGTTGAAATCGGGATGGCAGCCGAAAGTTTTTTAGTGACTTCTCCGTACTCATCTAAAAAGGTTTTTACCTTTTCTCCAAAATGGTATTCCGGCTCTAAAGGAATATGAACACATAATCTTCTTAAGCCTGTAAATTTATCTTTTGCATTGGATCGGTCTAAATTTTCGCGCATCCTTGTTCCCATCATTTGGATGATATTTTGGGCAAAGATTTTTTCTTGGGATGCAAGTTGGAGAAATAATTTACCGTTTAACACATACACAAGTGTATCGATCACAGCAATGGCGGATGTAGAATGATTGGAGCTGGAGATGAGTGAGTTTTCAGCCAAAACTTGGCCTGAACCTACATAGACATGGGACTGGCCACCTACATTTTCTAAAAGGATTTCTCCATACCGTACGATGTAGATGGATTCAGAAGACTCTCCCTTGTAATAGAGAGCTTCGTGACTACGGATGAGTTTTTCTTGGACATTGTTGGCAAGCCTAGTCAAAACAGATGTGGGAAGTTTTTTGAAAAGCTCCACAGACTTTAAAAATTTCTGTATCGCTTGTCGTTCTAATTCTGTTCGTTTCATTCTTCCCTCACCTTATTAAATTCGTATACTTACCCACTCCTTCCTACGAAATTTTCCGACAAAAAGCACTGCCATGAGTAAAATCCAAATAAAAAACGCAGACCAGATCCCAATCGTTCCCCATGCTAGGACAATCCCGAATAAATAAGCGAGAGGTAACATGATGAGAAAGGAGACGATCAAATAAACATACATCACATAATACATCATCCCTGCGCTACGAAGTGCCGAACCAACAACCATATGATAGGCATCACCCACTTGGATGAGTGCCACAATGCACAATGCAGGGTATGCTTCTTTCATGACTGCAGGAACATCAGTAAATAAACTGATGAGCCATGGCCCACCTAAGGTAAAAAAGAGCCCCATACTTCCCATCACAATGGCAGAGAAAGTGGCAGAGCGCATTGTTCCTTCATAAGCCAAACGAATTTTCCCTTGGCCCATCGCTTGGCCAAGAATTGTGGTAGCTGCGATTCCAAATGAAAAACCTGGCATAAAAGACAAACTAAGACAAGTTAACACAACACTTGCAGAAGCTAGTGTTGTTGTGCTGATCATTCCTGCGATTTTATAAAAACCAGAGAATGCAAAGTTTACGAGTGTACCTTCCAATGCAGGTGCAAAACCAACCACACAAAGTTCTTTTAAAATTTCGTAACTAGGTGAAAATATTTGGTAACGAAAGAACTTGATCACATCCTTTCGAAAGAAATAAAATACAACAACAAGAAGAGATGGCACAGAACTCAAACTAGATGCAATTGCTGCACCTTTGACTCCCAAGGCAGGGAATCCCCAGTTTCCGAATATGAGTAACCAGTTAAAAAAGATATTTGTAACAGCAGCTACAATTGAGGATATCATTCCAACTTGTACAATACCAATTCCGTCAAAAAATCCGCGTAAGGCGAATCCTACAAAAAATAAAACTGTTCCGACAAATCGATAGGATAAATAAACTCCTGCAACCTCGATCACTTCTGGATCATCACCAATCCAAGCCATTAAATTTGGAGCATAAATGTATCCGAAATATGATAATAAAGAACCCAAAACTAATGATAAATAAATTGAATTGACTAAGGTAATTCCAACCCCTCTTTCATTTTTCTCACCAAATCTTCGTGCTACGATGATTTGAACAGCCATGGAACCACCCATGAGAAAAGCAAAGATGGAAAAGTACACCATACCACCAAATCCAACGGAGGCAAGAGGCACTTCCCCTAACTTGCCTACCATAGCAGTATCCGCTACCATAATGGCTGTATAACTGATCATTCCAAAAAAAACAGGGATTGCTAAACCAAGAATTTTCTGATTGAGTCTAGTTGGCTTCAAGATGCGTCTAATTTTGTGAAGCATAGTTTTGTCATTTTTATATGTATATCGATCTACACAACCACCTTTATGGATGTTTACCCCCTGAAACATTGTTTCGAATTGGAAAAAATAACCCTAACCCAAGATGGCATCTATATTTAGAGTCATATGAAAAAGCTTATGGAATTAAAATTCGTCCCTCTACCTTCTTTGATGATTACGCAGACATAAAAGAATTTTCGAAACTGTATCATTTTAAAGAAAAAGCTCCATTTTTGCATTTCCAAGCAAAGTTTAATCTGATTATCGCCTTAGTAAAGTTTGATGAAAGGGAAATAACAGAGGTCTCTCATGATGTCGTTTTTTCAAATAGTTTAGAAGACATAAGTTATGCAGAATACCGATTGATGTTTGGAAAAGAAGAACCTAAAGAAAGTTTTTATACCAAACTAATGGCTTCACTTGAAGGTTTGAAAAAAGGAGAAGAGTCAGCAAAAAAAGCAGGAAAACAAATCGAAGCAAAACTTGTGATGTCTTTACATAGAGACTTAAATTTTGAAAGGCATTATGATTGGATGAAAAATTGGATGGAAAAAGAATCTCTCATTCGGGATGGACTTGTTGGCATTGACTTCTGTCATATAGAAGAAGGATTTCCTCCAAAAGATAAACAATCTTTTTTTCATTCGATCAACAAAGACAACAAAGCAGAACCCAAAACTGCATTGTCCATCCTCTACCATGTTGGTGAAAGTTTTCGAGACAAAACTCCTTTCTCTGCAGTACGTTGGATCATCGAATCGGCTGAAAATGGTGCACACCGACTTGGGCATGCTCTTGCACTTGGCATTGATTCCGATTATTTTTTAGGAGAGGAACGCACAGAACTTGTTTCCGAAACAAAAGACCAAATAGAACACGAACTGATGTTCTATGACGAAATTACCACCTATGGTCCGTTTTATGCCAAAGAAGAACTAGAGCTAAAACGAAAAGAAATCAAATCAAAACCTGATACAGAAATACTGACCATTCCTTTTGATGAAACACAGTCCCAATACCTTCACACTTTCCAAAACTATGCGATGTCAAAAATAGCAAAAACTAATGTTGTGATCGAATGTTGTCCTTCTTCGAATTTGTACATAGGAATGTTAGAATCGCATATTGATCATCCAATCACACGCTTCTTACAAAACGATGTCAAAATCACCATTGGCTCAGATGATCCTGGTTTATTTGGTACAACAATGGAAGAAGAATACCAACATGCGCATACAGCAGGAGTTTCAGAAAAGGACTTGGAGTTGATACGTTCTGTCTCATTGGACTACCGTTCCACGAAACTTTCGGGGCGTGATTTGGATTGACCCTCACAACGATCAAGTAAACTGGAATGTATGCGGATTTTTTCCCGATTTTTTGTGCCTATGATTGTCTTTACTTTGGTGTTTGGTCCCGTTTATGGGCAAACCAAAGAAGGATTTTACGACACAAACAATTATGACCTAAGAAACATCCCAAATTCCGATCCGGAATCAAATGTTCTGAAGGATGTCACCCTTCCTCCTAAATTTGAAACACCAGTCCTTGCTACGCCAAAAAATGTAAAAACACAATACAGTGGAATTGAATCCATACCAGGAGCAGGTGCTCTTACGAACTCCCGAACCACTGGCAATTCTAGTCAGAATGCATCCAATCCTTATAGTTTGACCAATGCTCAAAACTCTCCCATTAACCCACTTACTGGTGAAATCAATGAGCAAGCCTTACAAAACCAATTGCAAAAAAGTAGAACCAAACAAGAGTTAAAGAAAAAACAAAAAGAAGAATTTGATGAAGATGCAGTTTATGAAGAAACAAAATTTCGCAGAGGTTATATCATCTTCTTTTTAACTTTACCTTTTGCACTTGGCGCATCAGCTGCAGTCGCAGGAGCATTTGCAGTGGAAAAAACGGTAGTAGGTAGTATCATCATGATAGGTGGTTCTACGGGTTTATCTGGTGCCAATGTGTATGTTGATCAAAAGAGACTCGAAGAACACCGAGAAAAGAAAAAACAATTAGCAGACGTTAAACCTTGAAGTCCAAACGTATTTTTGTTTTTTTACACCACCTAATTCAATACATACAAGTTCAGAGATATGAAATTCGTAAATTTTACATGGAACACCTTCGGCCAATAGGCAGAGTGTTTTACATCCTTTTTGGTTTTTTATCAGTTACAATTTTAATTTTAGATTTTGGTTTTTATTATCCCGAAGAATGGAAACCATACGTTACTATCTCCATTCGAACGTTAGTTAGTTTTTTTATCTGTTATGAAACCTTACACTTAACTTTCACAAATAAAAAATGGAAGGAATACCTAAACTTACATAAGATTGAACTTATCATATTATTGATGTTAGCTTTGGAAATGATATATGAGGAAAATATCATTCAAATCTTAAAATCTTATCATATTTCTGGAAATGACACTACACTGATTTTTTTATCGGCAAATCAGTTTTTGTTTCTATTTTCCAATTTAGCCCACTTCTTTCGATTATCCAAAAAAAGAGATTCTAAAAAACTCAACCCATCCATCGTTTTTGTTACTTCTTTTGCTTTTATCATTTTTGTTGGAGTGTGTTTTTTACATTTCCCTAAATCTACTCTCGAACACGTAAATACAATCGATATCATTTTTACAACGATTAGTGCAACCTGTGTTACGGGTTTATCAACAGTTGATATTAGTAGCCAATTCACACTCACGGGTCAGCTTGTGATTTTACTTTTGATTCAAGTTGGTGGACTCGGACTCATGACTCTAACCAGTTTTTTTTCCATTTTTTTAACTGGAAAAAGTTCTGTAAGTGATACCTTGATGATCAAAGATCTTCTTTCAGAAGAAACAATGGGTCGTGCAAAGGAAATTTTAAAACAAATTACATTACAAACTTTATCCATCGAACTGATTGGTGCAGTATTTCTATTTTATAGTTTTCCAGAAAACTATCCCCTTCCTTTACCTGAAAAAATTTATTGTTCAGTATTCCATTCAATTTCCGCTTTTTGTAATGCAGGTTTTAGTTTAATGCCAAATGGTTTGGCGACGGATGCTTTTAAAGAATCTGAAGGGTTTTTATCAGTTATCATGTTACTTATTGTATTTGGTGGTTTAGGATTTCCCGTTATCTACCAATTACGAACAAAATTATTAAATCCATTTGATCCTAAGTTTCGCTGGTCCATTACATCTAAACTTGTTTTTTTCGTAACGGGTTTTTTACTCTTATTTGGAACAGTAAGTTGTTATTTTCTTGAGAGCCATTTATCTTTAAAAGACTTACCGATTGAGAAACAGATATTTCATTCCTTATTTTATTCAGTGACCACAAGGACAGCTGGTTTTAATACGTTTGATCTATCCTTAATGGGTTACCCAATGACATTCATTTCATTTTTTTTAATGTGGGTTGGTGCATCGCCAGTCTCAACTGGTGGAGGAATCAAAACAACTACGCTTGCTATCTCATTTATGAATATTAGCAATCAGGTTCGAGGAAAAGAAAAAATGGAAATTGGACACCGAATGATTGCAAATTCAACAATTGCAAGAGCAAGTGCAACAATCGTCTTATCTCTATTTGTGATTTTCATAGCGATCTTTTGTCTTTTACTCACAGAAAATGCAAATTTTATCGACTTATGTTATGAAGTGGTTTCAGCATTTGGAACTGTTGGATTAACAAGAGGATTAACTCCTTATTTATCAGATTTTGGAAAAATCTTAATTTGTATTGTGATGTTTGTAGGAAGAGTAGGAATATTAACTCTACTGATTGCTGTTTCAAAAAAAGTAGATCATATTTCTTACGAATATCCAAAAGAATATGTAGTGGTTGGTTGATAATATGCAAAGAAAAAAAATTGCAGTGATTGGAATTGGAAGTTTTGGAAAACTATTTGTTCGTTATCTTTTTGAGGATGGACACGAAGTCATTGCAATAGATAAAGATCCGATCGTTATAGATTCGATAAAAGATTTTGTTACAGTCGCTGTTACACTAGATGCAACAGATGAACATGCTCTCCGTTCACAAGGAATTGGTGATGTTGATTATGCTGTGATCGCATTAGCTGACGATTTTGAAACATCCATCATCTGTGCAGATAGTTTAAAAAAATCTGGAGTCAATTTGATTTATGCCAGATACCAAACTGAACTTCAAAAAAAAGTATTAGAGCTTTTAGGTATACGCGATTTATTCAATCCGGAAGAAAGAGCAGCTAAAAGTATGGCAGAAACTTTTTCTTTTGCAGGAATGCGATCGAGTTTTTTATTATCAGATGAATATAGTGTAGTCGAAGTCACCGTTCCCAAACGATACATCAACAAAACAATCGCTGATGCAGACCTTAGACACAAATACAACATCAATGTGATTACAATCAAACGACCAACTACAAATAAAGATTCAAAACGCACATCTGATTCAAAAATAGAAAAAATACTAGGCATTCCTCATGGAAATACTGTTCTCCGTGAAGATGACATTGTTGTTTTATTCGGATCCCAAACAGATCTGACAAAATTTTTAGAAACCTAAAAATCAAATGGGTCCAGAAAGAATCATTTGTTTAACAGAAGAACCAACAGAGATGATTTATCTGTTAGGTGAAGAAAAGAGAATTGTAGGAATCTCAGTTTATACAGAAAGGCCTGTCCGTGCCAAAGAAGAAAAAACAAAAGTTTCTGCTTTTATCAGTGGCAATATTAAAAAAATTCTATCTCTTGAGCCAGATTTAGTCATCGGATTTTCAGACATCCAAGGCCAACTTGCAAAAGATCTCATTGAACGTGGGTTAAATGTTCTAATCTTCAACCAACGTTCTATCAATGAAATTATCTCCAATATGCAAATCATCGGAAACCTTGTAGGACAATCTGACAAAGCCAAATCCATCACAGATGATTGGCAGAAACAGATCCAAACCTGGCAAAAGGAAAATGAATCCATTCCTAAAAAACCCACTGTATTTTTCCAAGAATGGGACGAACCTATGATCACAGGAATCCAATGGGTAAGCGAAGCCATTACACTTGCTGGTGGGATTGATAGTTTCTCCCACCTAAAAGATCGTAAACTTGCCAAAGACAGAATCATCACGGCCGAGGATGTAAGAGACGCCAACCCCGACATCTATGTTGGCTCTTGGTGTGGGAAGGCGATGGACTGGGATTGGGTGAAAAACAAACCCGAATGGCAATCCACAGGTTTCATCCAAAACAACCGAATTTATGAGATGGACCCAAGCATTATATTACAACCAGGACCTGCTTTGTTTTTAGAAGGCATACCAAAACTCAGAGAACTATTTTCAAAAGCTTAATTACCCTCTTTGTCATCCATCTGTCATCTAAATGTAACAGAGATATTCTAGATTTGAAACATATCAATCAGATATGGAGACATTCATGAACGTTTCATGTAACCTGGCAAAGAAAAATATCACTTTGTCCTTTGTGATCGCACTTATCACAATTTTTACAATTGTTGGAAAAATCGAAGCACAAGCGAATCCTACAACACCTAGCACAGAAACTACGCAAACAACGGAAGCACCACAGGAAACTCCTGCTCCAGTCGCTCAAGCACCAGAACAAACTCCTACGCAAGATTCAGAAATCGGACTCGTAAAATTATTTGTAACTGGTGGATGGTCTATGTGGCCACTCCTACTTTCTTCGATAGTAGGTTTCGGAGTGATCCTTGAAAGAATGTATTTTTTCTTCACAGCAAAACTTGTGAGAAAAGGTTACAACCAAGACTTACAAGATGCAATTGATGCTTCTGGTATGAATGGAGTAGATGAATTCTTAAAGGCAAATGAAGGACAACGAATCACTGACGTATTAAAAAATGGTATGGAAGTTTCCCAAAACGATCCTGAAATTTTTGCATCAGGTATCGAAAGAGAAGCCGGTGAAGTGATGACACTTTTAGAAAAAGGACTCACAGTTCTTTCTGCAGTATCAACTATCGCGCCACTTGTTGGATTCCTTGGAACTGTATCCGGTATGATCAATGCATTCGATGCAATTGCAAATGCTGACCAAGTAAACGCAAAAGTAGTTGCTGGTGGTATTAAAGAAGCCCTCATTACAACTGCTGCTGGTCTTATCGTTGCGATCCCTGCAATGACATTCTACCAATACTTACAAGGCCGGGTTGCATTTTTTACTTCTGAAGTAGAAGAAGCTGCGAACAAAATCTACAAAGAATACTTAAAACTCAAAGCTGGAAAAAAAGCGTAAAGAGCGGTAAGTAACTAACCATGATTAAGTTAAAGAAAAAACAAGAACTAGAGGAAATATCGGCAGCATCCATGTCGGATATTGCCTTTCTACTCTTGGTATTTTTTATGGTAACAGCTGTATTCTTTGTAAAGGAAGGATTGAATATATCACTTCCTCGCAAACAATCCGAACCACAGCCATTTTTACGCAAGAATGTATATGAAATTTTGGTCACACAAGATAGATACAAGATGCGTAACCCTGCTTTCGGAACCAAAGAATATGCTAGTTTAAAAGAGTTTCGTGATGACCTGAACCAAATGGAAATCCCTGATCTTAAAAACAAACTAGCACTCATTGTTACAACCGGTGATACCAAATATGCAAAGATGTTGGATGCATTATCAGCAGTTCAACTACGCGGATTTGAAAAAATCTCAGTGAGAAAGAAGAAATAATATGTTACGAAGAAAGAGAGTCGCACCTTCAGTTCCAGTAAGTTCGATGGCAGACATTGCCTTCTTACTTCTCGTGTTCTTTATGGTAACCTCCGTATTGGATTCCGATCCTGACCTTCCCATCAATTTACCAGATGTTCCTGGCGGAGAGCAGTTAAACAAAAAGATCGCAAATCTTTACCTAACTGCAGATGAAAAAAGAACTGTTTATTTCAATTCAGTGAAGATGGAATTAAACGAAGCGATGAGTGAAATCAGAGCAAAAATTGCCACTACTCCTGATCTGAAAGTTTTGATCCATGCTGACCAAGACTTAACCTATGAAGAATTAGATAACGTTTTTGAAACACTCCGAGAGATTGGTGCCCTAAAGGTTTCTCTTGTTACCAAGACCACCCAAGGTGGCGGATTAAAAGGTAAGTAACGTGAGCGGAACTGTTGTTACACATAAAAGATCCAAACGAGAAAGAATCCATAGATTCATTGATCGTTATCGTATTGAAACGGGTCTTGCCATTTCCGCCGTTATACAGGCGTTAATCATTCTTTTTTGGTTCACTCCTCATTTGGAAACAGATAGTTTGGATGATCTTGTAGAAGAAGTTGCTTTCATTGACAACGTTCAAATCCAAGAACCGACAACCGATTCCAAACCAACTGATGGTGACTTTGATCTAACTGACAAAGAAAAAGAAGAAAAAAAAGAAGACCCACGTATTGCAGGAGCATCTGATCCCATTGTATCTGGTGCTACCTCACCTGTTGACCTTTCCCCAAATGTTCGTCCAGAATATACATCCGATGCGAAAGCATTAGGTGTGACGGGAACCATGACATTAGAAGTGATCATCTCCAATACAGGAGAAGTGCTTCGTGTCAGATCCGTAGGCAAACAGTTAGGTGGTGGATTGGAAGAAGAAGCGATCAAAGTATATCGCAGAAAACGTTTTTCCCCATCCGTATTAGAGGGAAAACCAATTACTGTAAAAGTATTGGTTCCGATCCGATTTACATTGAATTAATAGGAAAGCCACTGCTAAAATTGAGTAGTGGCTTTTTTTATCTTTATTGGCCTAAATGTGATGATCAGATTAGATTGATCATTATCACTTGAATTGCTTTGTCTCCCAATCTTGGATGATTTCAACTTTCATTTGATTCATGATTTTAAACCTTAAGGATGAATAGCCAAAATATAAATCTTTATACCGTATAGCTTCATAAGTATTTTCATCTTCTTTGCGAAGGTAATCTATATCCCCACCTAAATGAAAACAATTCGTTTTAATGGGACTTATTGAATATTCCAAGAAACATAAATTTTCTGAAAAGGCGAGGTAATAAAAAAAGCGACCATCATCAAAATTGTTTACTTGTACCAAGTAGTCATCTTGTAATGATTTTTTGTCTTCAATAACTGCATAATCTTGGAAACATTTGTCTGTGTCTTTTTGCAAAATGAATAATTCTTTTGATAGTGTCCCCATCCCAAAGAATAATTTGGAACTCAGATAACCAACATTCCATTCGTAATTAAAATCAATCTGGTTGATTACATTTAAATTTACATCTAGACAACTATTTTTACGTCTATTTGATACTAGAATCCTGTTATCATAAAGAAATATTTGCATGGATGAATCAGTATCCATTTGAAATTTACTCATAATTTCCCCATTTTTATTTACCTTTAGTAACTCACCTCCATACCCATCATTTTCAGATCCAACACTACCGAAACGAAGAACATATATATCTTTCCCAGATCCTTGGAAAATTCCAATATATCTTTCCCCTTTATCTTCCGAACAATTTACATTATCTATTTTATTATAGTTTAAATCATTTTTCTCACCAATTATATAAATTCTGCAACCATCTGCGACTAATAAGGTTTCATCTCCAATGGACAAAAATTGGCTACCTCTATTTGATCTTATTGCGGATAAATCATTATATTCACCGATGTGGATCAATTCTTGATTCTTTCCTATTATAAAAAAATCATCTATCGTATCATAATCTTGCATAATTCCGTTTAATAAATTTCTATTGATTTTTGCCCTTTTCAATACGACTACTTGATTCTGGCTTGAAACATAATATTTATCAAAAGGTATGTAGACTACTCCCTCTGCACTTATCATTCCGCAGTTAAGGAGAAATAGAAAAAGAAACGTCTTTAATATTTTCATATACATTCGAGTTACCATAAAATTAAAAAGATTGTAATCTTACATTTTCATTTTGAACGCCAAATCATTTCATCTATCGAATACTTACCGTTAGCTTCTAACCTTCGATACCTGTTGCAACCACTTGGCCAACTCATTCTCTTTCATCGAACCATCAGCTACTTTTAGAATCGTGATCACAACGTCTTCTTCCGAAGTGTCTATCAGGTAACCATTCATCGCAAGGAATACATACATCAAAAGAAACGATGTCCTTTTGTTTCCATCCATAAAGGGATGATTTTTGGCGATGCCAATTCCAAGGGATGCCGAAAGTTCAAAAATCGAAGATTCTGAATTGTAATGCCACTGGTTCTTTGGTCGATCCAAAGCCGATTCAAGTAAACCAGTATCACGAATGCCTAATGCACCGCCGTGTTGTTTGATTTGGTCTAAATGGATCGCTTCTGCAATGTTTCGGTTTAACCACTTAGGTTCCCGTTTCATTTCGCCAATTCTTTCAAGGCATTCCGATATTTTTTAGAAGCGTCTTGGTACAATTCCATGGCTGATTCAAACTCAGGATCATAAGGAGACAAAAGGATGCCGTTTTCTGTTTCAACAAGAAAGACAGTGTCCCCTTCATGGAGGTTGTATTTTTCCAGAATGATTTTTGGGATGGTTGCACCAGATGCATTCCCAATTGCGCGAATCGTCGTTTTTTTGACAGCTGAACTATCCATGGTTATAACATTAGTAATAACAAAAAAGGATTCAATCGATTTTTGGGGTATTTACAATTTTATCTTCGATTCGCGTTTTCCAAATGCAATCATCTAAGATTTGTTTGGGGCGAATCCACCACTGTTCCAGTGGTGGACCGGGCTCTACGCTTCAATCTGCAAGGAATGCAGGATTTCCGCTACGATCCCTTTCGCAAACAGGTTTAAGGAACTTACTTCCCAGGCTCCGGTAATTCTAACACCTTATCTACTTCTTCCATAGGTTTCACAGGAATTTCGATTTTTTCGATTCGGATTTCATGTACAAAATCTCCATCTTCAAATTTATCTAAGATGGAAATCCTTCTTGGGTATTGTTGGTTGTTCCATGGTTCATAAAATCCATATTTTAAAACACCTTGGTAAAATCCGAATAATTCTCGGTAGGTAAATTCCATCCATTCCAAAGCACCACTTTTTTTCTCAAAGTATCCAACATACTGATCCGTATCAGGATTGGCGTTCATTTGCACTGATGTGAAATATACTACTTCGTAACTTTGATTTAACTTCTCTTTTGTGCCTGCATATTGGATGATTGGGTAATCTTTTAATCGCCATGGCAAAGTGAGATAAAGGCGTAATGATTCCAAATAAATTCTGACTTCTGTATCATCACTGTACACCTTACCTGTGTCAGATGCAATTTGGTAGGTGGATTTTTTTTCTAAACCATAAATAAGTCCTTTTTTTTCTCCGCCAAGAAACTCAACTTGCATAGCATCTGCTTCAAAATCGAGATACACTCGCATCCTCAACTCAGGCTCTTTGATGGGAGTAAAAAAACGAACAAAGTTAGAATGCCAAACATCCTTGATGATAAATTGAACTTGTTTGTATTGTTTCCAATCACCTGGGGTTAATTCTTTGATAGGAGGGTTCGTAACAACTGCTAAACCCTTCTTTTTCAATTCCAAATCAACTTTGTCATCTGACAAATGAGGTGGTCTTAAATCTGCTGTGCCACAAGAAACAAATAATACGAGAGAAAATAGGATCAGAACATTAGAACGAAACATAAGGGTAACTTGCATCATAAAAGGAAAGATGTCAATAGGGAAAGTGAAAGGAAGTAAACCTTATGACAAAGGTTCATTCACATTTCATATACATCTTACATTGTTAGACTGGATATGGTTAATCAGTTGGAAGTGATTGTGGAAAGAATGAGTTGAAAAAACAAAGAAGAAAGAAGAGAAAAGGCCGGAGATCCGACCCTCTCTTTGTAAATGATGATTATGCTTTTGCAGCACCTGTTTTTTTGATCGATTCTGCAACTTCATTGATTTTTGCTTTTACAGATTCAATTTTTCCTTCAGGCATTTTTGCTTTGATTTCTTCAGCAATTTTGTTGTAGTTTTCTACGATTTTAGAACGAGTTTCGTCGTAGTTTTTTCCAGCAACACTAGAGAATTCTTTAATGTCTGTTAGGATTTTGTCCACAGATTGGCGGATTTTTACTGATTCCTCAGTATTGTCTAAAGCACCTTTAGAAACTAACTCATTGTAAGTAGATTCCAATTGTGTTTTTGCTTTTTCTAAACCTTCTTTTCCAGATTGAAAAAGACCGATTCCAGCGTTAAGAATGTCCATGATTTGTTTTTCCATAATTTAGCTCCTGGTTTTCACCTATTTGTGCAATGCACAATACAGTTATGTGCGTTGCACAAATTTAAACAAGTACTTTTTCTAGGGTAGATCGTTTTTTTTGAAATTTTTTTCAGATCCCGAAGGTGACTCTAAAGGAAAAAAGTCCCCAGGTTTAGATTTCTAAGGCACTGATAGGTTCTTTTTGTTGGGCCATGATGGATTCCAAAAACTTCACGTAAGCTTCGCGGCCAGGGTATTCCACTTGGTTCACACCGGTTTTGACAGCAGCTTCCGCCACGGCAGGTGCTACATGGTATAACACGCGTTCGTCTAAAGGTTTTGGAATGATGTAATCTTCCCCAAATCGAATTTCCACTTCGTTATACGCTTCACAAACTTCAACAGGAACAGGGATTTTTGTGAGTTCACTGAGAGCATATGCGGCGGCTAGTTTCATTTCCATGTTTACTACTTTTGCACGGACATCAAGTGCCCCACGAAAGATAAAAGGAAACCCGAGTACGTTATTCACTTGGTTAGGATAATCACTGCGACCCGTTGCCATAATGAGGTCTGGTCTTGCACGTTTTGCATCTGGATAAGGAATTTCAGGGTCTGGATTGGCAAGAGCAAACATCACAGGTTTCTCAGCCATTGTTTTCACCATTGCTTCTGTCACAACGTTTGCAACAGAAACTCCAATGAATAGATCGGTTCCAGGAAAAATATCTTCTAGTGTTTCTGCTTCTGTGTTACGAACAAATGGAAGTTTTGATTCATGTAAATTGGTACGTTTGTGATTGATAACACCACGAGAGTCCAACATAAAAATAGATTCGTGTCTCACTCCAATATGAGTTAACATCTCTGCAATGGATATGGCTGCAGCACCTGCTCCATTGATGACAACTTTTAAGTTTTCTGCTTTTTTACCAGTGATCACAAGTGAATTGAGAAGTGCGGCAGTGGAAATAATTGCGGTTCCATGTTGGTCATCATGGAACACTGGGATCTTCATACTTTGGTCCAAAGTTTTTTCTATGTGAAAACATTCCGGAGCACGGATGTCTTCCAAATTGATCCCACCAAACGTTGGTTCGAGGGCTTTTACAATGGTGATGAATTTTTCAGGATCAGTTTCGTTGATTTCAATATCAAACACATCGATGCCTGCGAATTTTTTAAATAAGACAGCTTTTCCTTCCATCACTGGTTTCCCAGCGGAAGCTCCAATATTGCCTAGACCCAAAATGGCAGTTCCATTGGTGATGATCCCCACTAAATTTCCACGATTAGTATATTCGTAAACGAGATCAGGTTGTTTTTCAATTTCAAGGCAAGGGTATGCGACACCAGGCGAGTATGCGAGTGACAAGTCATAACTGTTCTCCGTTGGTTTTGTCGGAACTACTTTGGTTTTTCCTTTCGGAAACCTAGAGTGATACTCAAGCGCGTGATTTTTCATGGTCTATTTTCCCATGATTTATGATTCAATGGAAAATCCTAGAATAAATTGAGGGTGTAACCCTTCAAAAAAGGTTGTCAGTTGTTCTATGTCCCTTTAGATAAAGTCCTCACCTTTGGCGTGTGGAGGGTATTTTGGAACTGGTTGGCGAATTTTTTGGAACTGCTGTTTTGATCTTATTAGGGGATGGTGTTGTCGCTGGTGTTTTATTAGAAAAATCCAAAGCTAAAGATGGTGGTTGGATTACTATCACGACAGCATGGGCTTTGGCTGTTTGTTTTGGAGTCCTTGTGGCAAAAGCACTCGGAAGTCCCGGAGCCCACTTGAATCCAGCGGTAACACTTTCTGTTTGTATCCAGTCGGGTGATTATTCGATCTTTTTGCCGTATAGCCTCGCTCAAGTTACAGGTGCAGCCCTTGGAGCTTTTTTGGTGTATTTGCATTACCTCCCCCATTGGAAAGAAACAAAAGACCCTGGGAAAATCTTGGCAGTCTTTTCGACGGAACCTGCCATCAAACACACTCTTTCCAATGTGATCAGTGAAGGATTTGGAACCTTCCTTCTCATCCTTGGAATCCATGCGATCTTTTCTCCCGCAAACGGCGGGGCAAATGGAATTGCTGGCACGGGTTTTGTAGGTCTTCTTGTATGGGCCATCGGACTTTCCATGGGAGGAACCACTGGGTATGCGATTAACCCTGCTCGTGACTTAGGACCAAGGATCATTCATTCCATCGTTCCAATACCCAATAAAGGAAATTCAGGTTGGAAATATGCATGGCTTCCCGTAGTAGTTCCGTTAGTTGGTGCGGGAATTGCGGCTTTTGTGATTCGGTGGTCAATTTAAATTCATATAGTAAAATCCAAGAAGCATTTTTTGAATTTTTCTAAAAAGTTTAATAGGTGTTAATCCAAAATGTAACACCTATACAAAAAGATGATTACTCTCCATTTTGTTAGTTGCTTTTTCCTACAAACAAACGTTAGAATGACCTAGTTTGGCAATACGTTTTGTTCCTAGTTTTACTATGCCAAAAGAAATTCACTTGGAGATATAATATGAGACATTTGACTACAATTCTATTCGGATTGTTCCTTTTCACGTCCACCCTTTTTGCCGAAGATGATATTCTTAAAAAAGTAAACGATCTCAAGTACCAAACTGGCACCGTAACCATTGGCGACAAATTGGCAACAATCAAAGTACCTAAAGGTTTTAAATTCCTAGATGCCAAACAAAGCCAATTTGTTCTACATGAAGTCTGGAGCAATCCTTTGAACGAAGGGATCCTTGGGATGTTGTTTAAGTCAGACCAAACTCCCATCAGCGACAACTTTACGTATGCTCTTACCTATTCTTTTTCTGAAGATGGTTATGTCAGTGATTCTGATGCAAACGAAATCAATTATGATGATCTTTTAAAATCTATGAAAGAAGATATTTCAGAAGGAAATGAAGATCGCAAAAAAGAAGGATACCCAACAATGGAACTTGTGGGTTGGGCCAATAAACCATTTTATGATTCTAGTGCTAAAAAACTCCATTGGGCAAAAGAACTCCAATTTGAAGGGGATACAGTCAATACTCTCAATTATAATATTCGAATTTTAGGCCGAAAAGGAATTTTGGAGTTAAATGCAATTTCCGACATTGAAAAACTGAAACTTGTCCAATCCGATATTCCTGCCATACTTGCATCCACTGAGTTTAATGACGGAGAAAAGTATTCTGATTATTCTCCAGGTGTTGATAAAATGGCAGCCTATGGAATTGGTGGTCTGATCGCGGGCAAAGTTTTGGCAAAAGCTGGATTTTTTGCTTTGTTAGTTAAATTTTGGAAGATCATCGCGATTGGTGCTGTAGCTGCTCTTGGTTTCCTCAAGAAATTTTTTACAAAAAAAGCAGATAATAGCTCCGTATAACATGAATTCTGTCAAAGGAAAATCCATGCACGAAGAGGCTGATAAGAAAGAATTTATACAAAAATTTTTAAAACATATCAAATTGACTAACAAAGACGAAATTTTTGATTTTAATTCTAAAACTTCTCACATTCACCTTGCCATTTGGATTTTCTTTTTGATATCGATTGTATCAATGTCCTTTTTCCAAATGTAGAAGAATGTGAAATTGTATATTTTACAAAAGCAGTATAAGTCAGCAAACTATAGAGAAAAGGATGTATGAGAAAAATTATTTTAATCACCACCTCCATATTTTGTCTAAATGTACAATTACAATCGGAAGAAACAAAACCAATTTTAGATTGTACAAAGACAGTTCGTCCCAGTTTTCCGGCAAAAATTGTACGCATGAACCATTTAGATTCGACTCAGAAAGTGGGAGATCGTTTGGAAGCAGGTCAAACTGCAGGAACAATGAGCGAACTACCAGAAGTTGTTTCAACATTATTTGAATCCCAATACAGAAAAGCAGAACAACTTTATTCGGAAAAGAAGTTCGATGAAGTGATTACAATATTAGAACCAACCGTAAAAGTCGAAAAACGAAATCCTTTTTTATGGAACTTATATGCAAGAGCATTGTATGCTGCGAAGCGAAAAAAGGAAAGTTTTGTAGCATACCAAACTCTACTTTCCATTAATGATGCAGACGAAACCTATAATGAAGATGGTTCACCAAATCTTGTGATCATCGATGTATGGTTTTTAGAAGCGTATTGGAAAATAAGTTCGATATATCTTGACCAAGGTGAATATGCAAAATCCATTTTTTATAATCGAAAAATGTTAGATATTGTCACTTTTGCAAATAAACAATATAATCCCAATAACATGACCTATAATGTAACTGCATTGAGTTATTTAGCAGAAGCTTATTATTTCCTAAATTTAAAAGAAGCTAACAATTACTATGCTTGTGAAACTTTAAAATTAGATCCTAAGAATCAATATGTGTTAGAGTTTTTATTATTGTAAGTGTAAAAAAATCATACAATATTTCTCCACACCAAACCCTTTTTATGGAATCTTCAGTGCAAAAACATGAACTTTTAGAAAATAAAACAAAGCTACTCTAATAGATCACATATTTTTTGTTTGGTGATTCTTTATATTAAGATTACTATTCCAACTTATGAAAAAATTTATGGTTCAGGTTTAAAAATGAAAAAAACAATTTTCCTTCTCATCTTTCTTAGTAGTTTCTTTGTCTCTTTATTTGCCCAAGAATTTAAATACAATGCTCTAACATCAATTGAATCTCATGAAAACTTTCAACAATTTATGAAATTCTATTACACAAATCCTAAGTCAATTCTGATCCCAAGTGCCATTAACTTCATTATCGATCAAAAAATTAACGAGACCAAAGAGAATGAAAGGCATATTGTTCCTTTTTTTGCTCAAATTTTTAGAACCCACGATGATAAGGTACCCGAATGGTTTGCAAACATTACCAAATTATCAGATGATGATAAATTTATTTTTGCACATGCAATGTTTCTTTCTGAAGGTAATAATGGAAAAAAAGAAATTCAAAAATTTTTAGAATCAACAGAGAATGAGGAATTAAAACAAGTTTTTACGAGATTGTCAGATAACAGAAAACCAATTGATCTTAGAACGGTTACTTTAACAAATCCAGTTTATTTAGATATGTTATGGAGTTCTTTTTTTGCTTCAGGAGATGTCTCCTATCTAGAAAAGTTATTATTAGCAACGGAAACTAAGAAAAAAACTATCGAGGAGGTATTAATTTTCTCTGCTGCAAGGTGGTCGATGAAGGCAAACGCCCAAGAACATAAAAAAGTATTCGATTTTTGCATTAAAAACAAAGGCAAACACACAAAAGATATTAATCTATTTTTAGAAGATTTTATCGAATAAATTTCGTTCCAAAAAAATAGTTTCAGAAGGATTATGTTTGAATGACCAGTCCGAAATCGATTGAATTTTTTCCTTTCGTACTATCGATTTTGAATTTGTTGGAACGTAACACAAGCATTGATGGAATCCATTTTTCCAGATTGTAAATCCGAACAAGTCATGGCCATTACCAACTTGTGGCATTCTATGTAAGACGATTGGATTAACTTAGGATCGTTACCTATCAATTTGTATGCATTACTCTCGCGGAATCGTTTTTGGCAGATTGATTCTTCCAATCGACCTTCGGTAAATTTTTTTAAATTTTCAGGAATTGATTTCCATTCCGTGTCGGCACATTCACGAAATTTTTTACATAAATCAGATGTTAAACCCAAGGATTCATTTTGCCATTCGATGTGATTGATACCTTTTTCTTTTTTGCAAGTTACAAAGAGTAAAAATAATAAAAAACATAAACTTGCAACTTGTTTCAAATTGACTCGGTGTTTTGTGACAAGAAGGATTGGATTCATTGTGTTAAGCCTGTAAAGATTCTGATTCAAAGATCATTTGTAACTGCTTTGCTATCGTTTTATTCTTTCTAAAATTGAAAAGAAAATTTGTTAACATTTTCTATCATTTTGCATTCTCTGCAGTTTCTTTTTTCCGAATTAAAATTTCGATTCGTTCTTCATTCGCTTTTTTTTCAGGTGTGTCGGAAGTTTTAGATTTTTGAAACATCGCATAACCTTGTACAGATACTTGTTCCTTGGGAATTCCGTATTCGTTTACCAATTTTTCGGCGAGTAAGGAAGCACGATTGGAATGATAATCCCAAGAGTTTTGGAATTTGGATTTATCAATTTGAGATTCGTAAGGAATATGAACACGGACAACAATATCAATGTCCATACCTTTCGATAAAACAGCCAACTGTTCAAAGGCAAATTTGAGATCGGGATCTGATTTTAAAACATCATCCGAAGCTAGATCGGAACCAGCAAAAGTTAATTTTAACTCTTCTGTTTCAGCAAGGCCCAGTTTTAATTTTGCCTTTTCTTTAAGAGTTTTGAGTGCAAAACCAATTCTTTCCCAAAGTCGAAATACTTCCGATTTTGGTACCATCGTATCATCTTCTAAAATCCCTGAACCACCATCAAGAAGTGCACCTACGGAACTTACATTCAATCCAAATCCTCGTTTGATGTCTTTTGCTACTTCGTTCAAACGTTTGGAATCTACTTTACTCACTGCATAAAGAATAATGAACAATCCCAATAGAAGAGTAATCATATCAGCATAAGTTAATAACCAACGATCGTGAGCTTCAACATGTTCTTCTTCTTTGGAAATAAAACGGGATCGTCTTCTCATAATTCCTCTTTAAGTGATGGAAAGGCTTTGTATAAAAAATCCCACTCTTTCTCTTGGACTAATACATAAAATTCATCAAATAATGTCTGATTGACGGGCAAAGTTGCATAATAACCTTGTTCTACTTTTTTAAAAAGTGGATATACTCCAAGTAGTTTTGACATCATCGCAGCTGGTTTAATAATATACGCACTAACTGGTTTATGTGCGAGTTCGTAGAATTTTTTTAAATTGAACAGCACAACTTCTAATTGTTTTTTTCGAAGTTCTCGTTTGTCCAATTCACAAAACAATTGAAAGTATTCGTCTTGGCTAATTTCGTTTCCATAGACCCAACCTTTTGTTAATAAAAGTTTTGCCATTTGGATATCTAGATCATCTGTAATTGAGTTTAATTCCATCAACCTTTCGATACTTTCACGAGTGCCTTCTTTTAGCATATTTTTCACTTTGTCATAAGTTTGGAATGCTAGGTTTTCCCATTCTTCTTTACCATCCAAATTATATACTGTTTCAAAGAAAAATTTTGCCATAGCAATCGTTTCTGATCTATGGAAAAAATCAGTATAAAACAAATGAAATCGTTCCACTTGGACTCGAACAATTTCTCGCCTAGCTACTAAGATTTCCTCTGTGATTTTGTTTGATTTCATTTCAAAATTATTTTGTCATCCCATTCAAAATGTATGATGGAAAACCTTGTTGGTCTCTCTCAAAAGGTGCGATTGAATATTGATTGGGAATCGAAATGATTTCTTGGTAAAACTTATATGTTGAACGAAATAAGATTCGAGGAATCGCGGTCGAACTTGGCGTATAGTAAAATTTCACACCATAACGAAAGTTATTTGCCCATCCTTCTTTTGTAACTTCTAATAATGGATATTCCGCTGGGATTTTTTTATTTTGAATCACATTATATACAATATCTCCCTTTTTATACAATCGAACACCTTGTGTTTCATTTGCCAAACGCAGAGATCCTGCATCAGGAAAGGAAAGAGAGAGATATGTTATACTCACATAATTGCCCCTGTTTTTAAGTTGTAATGTTACAAGAGATTCTTTTCCTATTTCAAACTTTGGTTCTACTTCTAAGGATACAAAAGAAGGAACAGGTTGCATTGGAAGGTTTGCTATCATTTCCCAACCGTTAAAAACAAACTCTTGTGAATAATTAGGATTAGTTGGAAAAATTCGAAATGACTTGTCTTTGGCACTGTATTCAAACTCAACACGTTTGCTGCGTTTCAATTCTTCATGTTCCTTGAGTTGGTAACCGTCCCAAATTTTTTTACCCTTACGGTATCCCATTGGAACAGAAAACAAACCTAACGGTGGTTCCTCGGACAAAACTTCAATGAATACAGAATTAAAATTATCTCCAGGCAGTTCTGCAACGACAACACGTCTCAAACAATCACCAGCAAACGTTGGTTTTTCTTTTCCTGAAATGGATCCAGCCAACCATTTGTTTTGTTTGCCATCATAATACATAGGTCCTAAATCTTTTAGAAAAAATTCTAACTTCCATAAAAAGGTCCAACTTGATCCCTCTTTGCGAAATGCGGTCAACACTTCACTTTGCCCAGACTGGAACAAAACAAGCGTTTCCATTTCTTGTGTTTCATCCAAATTGATTTGTTTTTGCCCAAGGATACGGATGGGATCTCCCTCTTCCTTTCCATAAACAGCCAAGCGGATTTCCTTATCGGAAGGGTGTTCCTTTTGGGAACAAAACGGAAAAAAAATCAGGAGAAAAAAGAGAAAAGACAATGAATATAAGTAAGAACGGGAAAAATTCATAAGGATACAATCATTCCAGCACACTAAAACCTCAATTCAACCTTTTTTGCTTTTCGGTACGATCCAGAGGATTATCATCGTCTAAGTAGTAAGAATTGGGGACGACATTGGTTTCGACTGTTGTTGGCTTGGATTCAGTGGCACGTAGGGGTGAGGGACCTCTTAAAAACCTTCAAAACAATAACTGCAAATAACGAATTTGCTCTAGCAGCTTAATTTTAAGCTCTACGGTTTCGGTGGCTGTTTCCTTGGGTGGCCTAGAAACCGACACCTCTCTAAGGACCTTTCGGATTTGTTGCCCGCTTCGAACCGGATTGAACTCTAAGTAGGATAGGAATTAGTCCCCCGTTTGTAGGGTAAGTCTTTCCGAAATTTATTTGCAAACTAAACGTGTAGAAGCTGCATTTGAGGACGATAGGACCCGGGTTCGACTCCCGGCGTCTCCAAAGTTTCATTTTAAATATTTTACAAATCAATTTCATCTAACAAAAAAATTACGACGGGAGTCGAACGACTGCGAGAGTCAGAAACAGTAGCGACCCATAGGGAGCGTGAAGCTGTTTCTGTCGAAGGCAGGATGCCTGAGACCTCGAACAGGACGGGTCGGAGGTTGCCTGACCCGGACGGGAAGGCACCGTAGACCGACTCCCGGCGTCTCCAAAGTTCGGATATTCATTGCTTGCGCTCAAGCTGGCCCTCCAAGGCCAGATTTCGCGCCCGCACCCATCCTTGGGTGCTGTTCGAAGCAAACACCTACACGTGGTTTTCACACTAACGTATAGGGATGTTTGGTTGGTAGAAAGTTACCAGTATTTCACCATGAACAAATCTACCGGGCTAGTCTTTGTTTGCCCATCCAAATTGCCATTAGTAGTACCAGAACAATATAGATTCCCATTTGCATCAGAAGTTACGCCAATACCTCTAGTCATTGCTCCTGATAAACCTAATAGTCGTGTCCATTGTTTAATTCCATTTGAATCATATTTTGTAAGAAATAAATCCAGACTGCCTGACTTGGTTTGTCCATCTAGGTTTCCCGATGTATTACCACTTGTGTAAATATTCCCATCAGGATCAGAGGTAATTCCATTTGCTTGTGTTTGTTGGTTTGCAACACCTAACAATCGTGTCCATTGCTTGATTCCATTGGAATCATATTTAACTACAAAAGTATCTGCACCACCAGTTTTCACTTGTCCATCCAGATTTCCATACGTAAACCCTGTGATATATATATTTCCATTGGAATCTGAAGTGATACCTTTTGCATACGTGGCTGCACCAGCTACTCCCAAAAGTTTTGTCCATTGTTTGATACCGTTTGCATTGTATTTCACAACAAACAAATCGGGAGATCCGACAATCGTTTGTCCGTCAAGATTTCCGTATGCATTTCCAGTGGAGTAAACATTCCCATTAGAGTCAGACGTAATACTGATACCTAACGTTTGTTGACCTGCTACACCCAACAATCTTGTCCACTGTTTGACTCCAGCGTCATTGTATTTTACAATCAACATATCTCTAGTACCAGTTATCGGTTGTCCATCTAAACTACTATCAGTGAATCCAGTCGCGTAAATATTTCCATTGGAATCTGATGTTATACCACGACCAAATGTTTCCTTTCCTGCACCACCTAACAAACGTGTCCAAAATTTCGAGCCATTTGTATCGTATTTTATAATAAAAGCATCAAACGTGCCGTTTAATGTTTGTCCATCCAGATTTCCTGAAGTTTGACCGCTTGCGTAAACATATCCATTTGTATCAGTAGCAACATACCATCCAGTTGTTTGTTTGCCTGCAACACCTAATATACGTGTCCACTGCTTAACTCCATTTGAATTGCTTTTGACAAGTATAAAATCAATTGTCCCAGTTAATGTTTGTCCATCCACACTAACATTTGTATCTCCGATCGCATAAACATTACCATTTGCATCAGATGTTACACCTCCATTGCCAACAATTCCACCAGGATCAAAACCAAAAAGTCTCGTCCATTGTTTGACTCCTGAAGGCCTAGTTATTGTAATAACAACAGATTTTACATTCAAAGAATTGGTTCCACCACAACTACCTTTGTCATCTGTGAAAGAGAAAAGAACTGTATAATCTCCTGGAACATCTGGAGTAAATGATGCGACTTTGGTATTCCCTCCCGTGATACTGGTCGTGGAAATTAAGGAAGTAGGAGGTTTGTTTAACACAGACCAACTATAAATATAGTTGGATGCATTTGCACCACATGCAACTGCATCTGGATCTCCCGATAACGAGGCATTCAATACAACTGAATCTGGAAGGACACCAGACAAAGTATCCGAAAGCGTAATATTAGGTGGAAGATTTTTACGTAATGTTGTTGCTGTAGTCATTCCATTCCAAGTGCTATAATTGTTGGATTCATCGACCGCAACGATACAAAAGTAATAAACAGTATTGTCTCCCAAATTAGAAACTGTAAAACTGAGTGGCGTTCCAGAAGGATTAGAGGCTACAGTATTGGGAACCAAAACGGCACTGCGACATTGAGTATCTGTTAGGATTGGACTAGTTGATCTAAAAATCTCATAATTTTGAGCAGAACCTAGATTTCCATCATCACCTACGGCAGTCCAATTCAACTGGATTTTATCAATACCTAAACTTGTTGCTGTAACACTTACTATATCTGCGGGAGGAACCATATCTGGGTTTGTATATGTTTTAGCAGAAACCGTTCCATTCCATTGGTTAAAATTTCCATTGTCATCTACTGCCCTGATACAAAAATAATAGAGTGTATCAGGCGTTAAACCACCAACATCTAACTTTTCCATTACTCCAGCAATTTTTGGTGTGAGTGTATGATTGATCAAAATACCATTACAATTGTTATTATTAGAAATAACATTAGTTGATCTAAAAATTTGGTAAGTCACAGCACGACCAAATTGATTGTCATCCCCTGGAGCCAGCCATTGTAATTGGATTTTGTTTGAAGCAATTGGATTGGCAACAAGTGTAGTGATATTATTTGGACCTAGCGTATCAGCAACAACAGCTGTTGCCGTGACATTGAAAACTCCCACACTAGCGACAATTCCTGCTGCTCCAGGTACCGAAGGTGTGAAGGTACTCATGTTCATTGTACCAACCGCGCCACCTCCAAGTCCTATACCTGTGGTGACAAAGTTTGCGTTAACATAACGAGGTGAGCCACCAAAACTTGCGCTAACTCCGAAGATCACTTTTTCTGTTAAATCAAGACTTACATTTGCTGGAAATATTTGAAGAGAGTCAATGGTCGGATTGCCTTCTCCATTTGGAGTATAGTCAGATCCATTGGGAATTCCATCACCATCGGTATCTGTAACACCAGTCGCATCACTCGCGTTCGTATCACTTTTCCCATTATCCCTTTCCCATGCACAAAGCAATCCATCGTTATCCTTATCTCGATCGTAGTTGGTAATATAAAGTGTATTATTGGAACTAGCTGGATAATTGAATACTCCTGTTGAAGGGACAAGACTGGTTTGTCCAAAAGAGTCAGAAGCTGAAATTTGCATTTGAATTCCGCTCGAACTCATTGCTTCATAAGGAATATTCGCTGCATACCAATCCGTTGTCCCCTCTCGTGTCATGGGAATCGCAACCGATCCTCCATTCGCGGGACCTGTTATCAAATAAACCTGTAATGTATCTCCGTCTGGGTCAACCACTCTCGTTCTAAGTGAATAAGGAAGGTAATCACAACCTGCTTTGAAATAATAAAATGCGCCAAGATTGATTGGAGGTTGATTTCCAGGAGGAGGAGTCGCAATTCCAAAAATAGAGAAGGTTTCTGTGTTAAAAACAACTTTATCACCTACAACATTTGTCTCATGTGCCATCCAACTTGGAAATCGCCCAGAATCTTCACTAACACTAGTTCGACTGTACGAAAAACCCAAACTCTTTGCTTTCGTTAGATTAAGACTCTGTATTGTTGAAGTATCGAGAGACATACTTACTGTTACAGGTTTTTTAAATCGATAAGAAGGAGTAATTTCGTATGCAAAGCTCGTTGGTATGTAACTGCCAGGATAAGAATTAGTGGCCGGTGTATACTTTTCGATCGTAAACTCTATTGTCTCAGTCACAGCACCTTCCGGAATGTCAATAGTGATCATCCCGTCACTCGAACGTATCGAAGTACCACTCATGGTAGCCACACCACCTCCAGCAGGCACTAAATCTTGTCCTCCACCAAACGAAACACCAATGGCACTTAATATGAATTTGAGGAAACTTTTACCATCGGATGATTTCCCATTTGTATTCATGAAAGGCGTGAGGATACAATTTGTATAAAAGAGTAGAAGGAAGAGGAAGTTCAGAGGTTTCATTTTTGACCTTTCGATTGTATTTTTCAATTTGCTGCCAAGGATTTACCAATTTGTATTGATCCGACTGCAGTGTTTCCATTTTGAGTCGTTCTTTCTCCAAGAAACAACAAATTTTTGGCCACTTCTAAAATTATCCAGATTTCGGATATAAGTTTCGGCATTCGCTTCTCGCGTTAGCCTGGCCTTCCCTGGCCAGAGCTCCCGCCCGCATCCATCCCTTTAGTGCTTTTCGTAATAAACACCTTCACTAAGGTTTTCACACTAACGTATAGGGATGTTTTTTGTTGAAAAAGAAAGGTTTCTTATCAATAGAGTTTATAACCTAACGAAAAAATATGCTGGTAATTTATTTATTCGTTTAAAACATGCGTTAGTGGAAACTTTCTCAAAATATATTATCTTTTCGTTTTACTTATTCTCAATTCCGATACAATCCCAAGAAACAAACCAAAAACTTCCGGCAAAAAATCTAAATTCAAAACTTTCTAATGACGGAGTCCAAGAATTAAAAATAAAGTTTCAAAATGATCAAACAATCATTCCACTTACACCTAAAAAACCATATGAACCACCGAAGGAATTTTCGTTAAAAAAGGAAAATGGTTCCCGTTTCCTTACCTTTTATCCAGGTGTACAAGCAAATTTAACAGATCTTACCATCCAATCCGATACTGGTGGGAATGCAGTTATGAAAGATGACCAACGGATGGACCAAAATCTAACCTTTCTCTATGACTTAAAATCTCCAGAATGGCAAATAGGTGAAAATTGGGGTTTGTTTATTCTCAATCGTAACGTAAACTTTAGACAAACAAAACAAAAAATAACGGACGTCGTTGCCACTAACAGTTCATCAAGTGAAGATTCGAATTCTTCAAAGGACTCATCTCCTATCAAACAATACACCAATAAGGATTTAGGAACAGAAACGTATGGTAGTTATCACATGTTACTTCCTGCAATTTATTTTGGAAAAAAAGGAAACGACCACTTTCGGTTAGGTGCTGGTTTTGGATATTCAAAAGTCAACATCCAAGGTACTGCTGATTTTAATGATGGAAATGGTTATTTTAACAATTTCCTGGTGTTTAGTTCAGGTCGAAATTTAGATGAAAAAATTGATAATATGGGAAGGTATTCATTGCTTAATAATGGTAACATTGATGCAGACCCATATCGTGTTTACCTATTGTCACATTTGTCTTCTGGAAATAACTTAGAGGCACTTGGTTTTTATACTCTATTAAAAGGTGATGTGAATCCTAAATCTATTGATCCATTACTCGCTTTGTTCTATTCTCAACTCACAGGAAACCAACTGAATCCTCTCGAATTGTATGCTCTTTTGACTTTAGGAATAGGACGTGTGAACTCTTCCTCCAATTATGCAAAAAGTTTTTATGTATTTTGGGAAATACCAATCGGTGTGATCAATTGGCGATTAGGTATTGGTGGTCCATTTTATAATCAAAATGGTTATAAAATTTCACTCACTACCATTGAAATGTCGTTTTATACACCCATTGAATTCTAAACCTCATTTAATTGAGGTGAGCCTTCTGCTACTGTTCCACACAAAGCATCGCGTAAGCAATATTACATCCTGTTATAGATCCAGAATTCAAACTAGAGCTATTTGTGGATGCACCATTCACGGCATTACTAGTCCAACGAGTGCAATGATCTCCAGAAATTCGAGTGAGCCAACCACTCGTATTTAGTCCTGTAAAAACAATAGCAAGTGTAGGATTCGCTGCGTCATTTATTTGGGTTGTAAAGATTCCTTCACTATTCGTTGTCGCAATTATCACACCATCCACAGCTCGCTTGTAAGTAGTATTTGGTTTTAAAATCCAATCCACATGTTCTGATATCCCACTTGTGGTACAATTTGAAGTTGTACATGCAATGCGATTCACATCATCCACAAGAAAGGCCTTATAAACCGCACCTACTGGTTCCGATGGTTTTTTAGAATCAGCCATACATTTTGCATCTGCACCTGCTATACCACCTCGATTGCCATCATAGGTTACGCTGGTGGAAAAAAATCTACACGTTGTACAAACAGGAACGGGAATGCGACAAGCAGATAGTTGCCCAGTGAGGCACAGAAGTGTTTCATTTTCCTTAAATGCATCGGATTGGATGTCACTCGGATTGTTGAGTGTTGGTTGTGTGCATTGGAACAATAGGAAAATCAAACTCATAAACAAATACTGCATGCTTTGATTATAAGCACATATTATATCGAATCAACTCAGAAATCTTAGCTTTCTAAATCATTTTGATTCCAAACAAAATTTGGAATGAAATTAAAATCTGAACCAATCGAAATTAAAAACCAACAATTGTTTAGAATCTTCTCACGATCACTGTTCATGATTTATTGATTGTTAGCTGGTATCAGTAACGTTATCTTTGATAGAGACATTTGTTGAGTGATTAAGATCAAACCAATTTACGTTCGATTCCAGTCCCTACTAAACTAATCTTGACAATTTCTTTTAAGGATTTTATTGATTGGAAACGGAACCAATATGCCTTTTGATCTCATCATCCAATGCCCTTGGTGCAAATCACAATACACAGACAAAAGTTTGAGTAACTGTAAAAACTGCGGTGGGACACTTGCCTATTCTTACAACTCAGACGAACTTGGAGCAGAACCTCCCAAAACACCGAGAGCCCTACCCAATCAATTTGTAAGAAGGATCAAATACACAGGGAATGTGATGACCCTCATTGGAATTTTTTTTACGATCCCATTTTGTTGGACAATTCTTTTACCTATCATTGGAATCTTTTGTTGGCGAAAGGGATTACAAACTGCCAAAGACGAACTTCTACCATTAGAACTTGGTAAAGCAACGGTAGGTGAAATCACAGAAATACGAAAAGATTACACTCAGTCACTAAACGGAAAATCACCCACTGTTGTGGAATTTTTATTTGAAGCCAATGGCCAAAAACATGTCGGAAACGTTGGTAATATTTATGAATCAGTCCACCTAACTAAAAAAGTCGGTGATAAACTTTGGGTTGTCTATATGCCAGATGAACCGACCAAAAGTAGCGTTTGGCCACCGTTGGTTTAGGCCTATCGATTATCATTTGTTCAATTCCAAGGAGGAAGGGTCAGGTTACTTCGAGGTGTGCTGAATCGGAATATAAACCAGTTCTTCAGAATCTGGAGCGTCGTTTTTATATTTCTCTCCCATCACCTCAAAATGAGGACGATTGTCTAATTGAAAGTTTGAGTTTGGTAACCAATTCGTAAAAATCGAATGAAAGAATGGTCCAGCTTCATTTGGTAAACCTTTATATAAAAATTCTGCATACAAACCACTCAGAAGTGTAAATCCTTCTGTTTCCGGAAGAAAATCGGAAAACTTCGAAACTTCTACGGCTGCCCATTTTTGAAATTTAGCATTTGGATCAAACGATTGAAAATAATCAGATGGATACACAGATAAAGAAATGAGTTCATTTGAATTACGATGTAAAATTTTAGGAATGATCGGTTGAAACGATTTCCATAATATCGGAGTAAATGGATTCGTTAAAGACATCTCCAATTTTTTCCCAACCAAATACTTTTGCTCTATTGTTACTATCTTTGTTTCCATCCATTTCGTTTTCCATTTTCGTTCCTAAAAAAGCAACCATCATTCAGTGCGAAAAATAATGAGTCAATTAACATCGATTTGATATAGAAACAAATCATTCAGAACTAAGAAATTTTAGTTTTGATTGTAAATGAATTCCCTACACTCACAAACTTCTTGACTTAAAATGAAAAAACAGATATACCTTTCTGAATGACTGTATATACAATACGTTTTGTAACATTCATAACTCGCTTGATCCAAAAACAGTACAAAAGAAGGTCATTATGAGAAAATTAATCATGTGGAATTTAATCACCTTAGACGGATACTTCGAAGGTGAAAAAAATTGGGACCTTAGTTTCCACGGACTTGTTTGGGGAAAAGAACTTGAAGATCTTAGTCTCATCCAACTGCGATCAGCCGACTACCTTGTGTTTGGTGCTACAACTTACCAAGGAATGGCCGATTATTGGACCAATGCTCCTGAGGATGAAGGGGAAGTTGCCAAATTCATGAATAGTCTCCCTAAACTTGCATGTTCCACCACACTCCAGTCCGCAAATTGGAACAATACCTCAATTACAAAAGATGCAGTGAAAGAACTGACAAAATTAAAAAATGAAGGTTCAGGGAATATGTTTGTTTTTGGAAGTGGAATCTTATCGGCTTCTTTGATGAAAGCAAATCTATTCGACGAATACAGGATCTGCATCACTCCTATATTTTTAGGGAAGGGAACAAAACTATTCCAAGAAGGTATTCCGAATATTCCCTTAAAACATGTTGAAACAAATTCGCTTTCTTCTGGTGCTGTGATCCTTCGTTATACGCCTTAGATAAAACATTCATTTAAAAGATAAAATACCAGAAAGGAAAATTCATTATGCCAACTAACAAATTCGAAACATCTTTACTAGACGGAGCGCACAAACAATTAAAACGTCTCCTCGGGCATTGGCAAGGAAACACAAAAACTTGGTTTGAAAAAGATGTATTGGCTGATGAGTCGGCTGCAGAAACAACCATCACAAGTCTATTAGGTGGTCGGTTCATTTGCCTAGATACCAAAAGTAGTTTAGAAGGGAAACCATTCGAAGGTAAAATGATTGTCGGATATGATATTCCTTACCAAAGGTATACGAGTTCATGGATTGATAGTTTTCATATGGGAACACAAATCATGTTATCTAGTGGACCACAAAAGGGAAATGGATTCGCTATGACTGGTTCTTATGGAAACCCGGAATATGGAGACGACCTTTGGGGTTGGAGGACAGAGTTTCAAATCTTGAGCGACTCAGAATTTTCTCTCACTACCTATAACATCAGCCCAAACGGAGAAGAAGCTAAAGCTACAGAAACATTTTACAAAAAAGTAAGTTAAGTATTGAAAGGATTGGATTTAACTTTTTGGTTTATATTCCAAAAAATTTTCTTATCACTTCTTCATATTCTTTGAATGCTTTTGAGTTTTTGTTTTTTAAAGTATAGGGAGATGGTCCATTTTGATCAATATGTAGAAAAAGAGAAGTTGAAATTTCATGATGGTGTTTGATTTCAATCACTTCATCAAATAGTTTTAAATACCATTTATCTTTTGTTAATTTTCTAATCTCATCACGCCTTACATCATCAAAATGTTTTTTACTCGTTTGATCCGTATATGCATTATTAAAAAGAATAGGCAAAACTTCTGGCCCACTCCCATTTCTCTCATACCAAACTTCTGGAATAAATTTCTCTAATACTTGAACTGCATTATGGATTGCTTGTGCTGCTTGGTAATTCACAGGTATTAATACTGCATCCGAAACAGAAACGCCCATTTTGCTAAAAAAACTCCAGTTTGTCGGACAATCGATCAAGATATAATCAAATTTACCTCTGCTACTAAACATCTCCAATAACTTTCTAAATTTCTTAATCATAGAAAGGCTTATTGATTTAGTCGCATACGTAGAGCTATCAAAACGTTCATCACCTTTGATGATGTGTAAATTTTTTTTGATTGGAATTGTTTTGATTCCTTCTTTGATTTCTTTTCCAAGTAAAATATCAAAGATACTTGTGGATGAATCCATCTTTTTATGATCAATTTTAAAGGAATCAGTTAGGTCTCTTTGTTGCGGGTCTAAATCAATGAGTAAAACATTTTTCCCTTTTTCCGCTAGTACTCCTGCAAAGTTACCTGTTGTAACTGTTTTACCAACTCCACCTTTATTATTATAAATAGCGATAATGGCAGAATTAAAACTTTCTTCGTAATGGAACGGCTTCTTTAAATATTTTTTTAACGTGGTGATTGATTTATCTGTATTTGTTTCTAAGTTTAAAATTTCTGTTAAAGGAAAAATTATATTTTCTTTCCTTTTGAAAATCTGTGCGTTTTTGCCATTGATCAATAATCCAAATGGAACCTGCTGTAATTCTTTTGAACGCATATATTCAAATAATTGAAATTTTGTATCTAAGTATGGTTTTCCATTGGGATCAGATAAATTGACTGAATTTGATTTTGTTTCAATCACTAGAAAAGGTTTTTGATCTACATAACAAACAAAGTCTGCTTCACCACAATTTTTTAAGGATACTTTATCTCGAAAGTTTTCATTGTTAAAACCGAACAATTGAATGAGTGGTAATACCAATCGAGTTTCTACTTCTGATTCTCTTCCATTCTGTTTTAGAGTTTTTATAATATTTGAAAATTCGTGATTCTTTTTTTGTGAGGCCATAGGATGGTGTTATAAGATACTAACTGTCATTATTCTAAGATTCCAAAAGATATGGCAAAACATATTTCTACCCGATTCTCAGACCAAAGTCACATGATAAAAGCGAATCTCCGCGCCAGGGACTGTAGCGGACATCCTTTCGGGAAACGAAAGATGGAAGCGTAAGGCCCGGTCATGTTTTAATTGGATCCGAAATTCCATCCATTTGAGGCGCCCCAACCTTAAAAAAAGACTTTACAAAATCAAACGAACGATCGTACTAATATTATGAGCAAGGGCGAAGAGACAAAATCATTGATTTTAGACCGGGCTGTTCAAATTGCGAGTGTGCAAGGTTTGGAAGGGCTTACCATTGGAACTCTTGCAGAAGAATTGGGAATGTCCAAAAGTGGTCTCTTTGCTAAATTTTCTTCGAAGGAAAATCTCCAAATCGATGTTTTGCGAAAAGGGAGTGAACTTTTTCGGCGTTATGTGTTATACCCCGCATTAAAATCCAAACCTGGAATTACAAGATTACGGAATGCGTTTGTAAGTTGGCTTGATTGGTCCAATCGTTCTGATTTGCCTGGCGGATGTTTGTTTTTGGCATCAAGTTCGGAGTTTGATGACAGACCTGGGATTGTACGTGATCATCTACGTAAAATCCAACTGTCATGGCATTCTTCCTTAAAACAATTTGTAGAAGAAGCCAAAGAAAAAGGAGAGTTAGATCCGAAAACAAATGTGGAACAATTGGTCCAAGAAATTTGGGGCCTTGTCTTATCCTTTCATTTTTACAATCGATTATTGGAAGATAAATCTTCCGAAAAACGAACCAAACAATGTTTTAACGAATTAATCAAACGAAATATGAAATAAACAAATACCATTTTGGATGCGAAAACCAAGAAATACAGGAGATGATTATGAACACAATTAGCACGATCGTTCGTTCTTTAAACGGAGAATACCCAATCCCCATGGAAAAAAAATGGGAATTTGCAAAAAAGAATCCGACTTGGATAGGATTTGTCACCGTTCAAAAGTTTTTGAAAACGCAGAAACAAAGTCCTTCCAGAAAGGAAATGGAAGTATTAGAAAAGGCAACCAAATCAATGTTAAACGTAAGAGAACATAAAATTCAATATTATATTTGGAATTCGGAAGGAGATTCAAAAGGAACCATTTTACTCATCCATGGATGGAATGGTCATACTGGCAACTTTTCCAGGTTTATCCCATCCCTCATCGAAGAGGGATATAAAGTTATAGGAATAGATTTACCGGGCCATGGATTTTCTTCAGGCCGGTATTCCAATATTGTTTTATCTGCAAAAATTGTAAAAGAACTCACAAATCAGATTGGAGATCCAAATTTTATCATTACACATTCTTTTGGTGGAGCTGTTGCGACAGTAGCACAAGAGTTAGGTGTCAGTGCAAACAAATTGGTTTATATTGCACCACCATCCAAATTGGAATTATTGATCCAGGACTTTAGTAGGCATTTTGACTTAACGGAAATGGAAGAAATCAATATGCGTTTGGTTTTGGAGAAAAAAGTCAAACGATCCATGGCAAGTATAGATTTAGAAACTTCTGGTCCCAACTTTAAGAATCAACTATTAGTCATTCATGACCGAGATGATGTTGAAATCCCTTACAGTATGGGTGAGGTAGTTGCAAGATCATGGAAACAAGGAAAACTCATCATAACAAATGGACTGGGTCATAAAATGATATTACGATCCGACACAGTGAGGGATGAGATATTAAATTTTTTATCCAATAACTAACACTCAAATCATTAGGATATGTTATTGATTTCCCATAGAAGCCAAGGTATTGGCTTCTTCTTTGATCATTTGGATATGTTCTTCCAAGTCTTTTGAAGCACGACTGATTTCATTCACTTCCATCTCCAATTGGATAATCCCTTTGGAGGCTTCTTTTTGACCTAATAATTGTTCTTTGGTGGATCCGGCAATCTGATTCGAAAGTTCCCTGATTTGAGACAATTCCGATAAAATGGAAGATAAAGTGTTCCGTTGTTCGATATAAAGTTGGTTCATATTTTGGATTTGTACTAACGTTTGGTTTAGGCGATCAATTTGCGACTTTGCAAGTTCACCGGTATTTTTTGATGCATTCCTTGCATTGGTGATGATCTCTTTTGAACTTTTGACAACACTTGAAATTCGTTTTACGTTATTCTTAGTAAATTCAGCAAGTTTACTCACTTCATTGGCAACTACAGCAAAACCTTTACCAACATCACCCGCACGAGCAGCTTCAATTGAGGCATTTAACGCAAGTAAGTTTGTCTTTTCGCCAATTTCTGCAACAATATTATTAATTTCATTCACTTGGTCAAATGAGGCTTGGATGGATTCCAAATGAGATGCAGTTTGGTCTGCCACTTCAGTAACGGACATACTTTCCTTTTTATTGATTTCTGCAATTTCCACGAGTTGTTCACTTTGGATTAAAATTTGGTCGACTGTTTCTTTTAATTCTACTGTATCAGCAACCATACTTTGTACTTTATTATTCTGTTCTTCAATGGAAACTCCATTGGATTCAAAGGAACTTGAAAGTTCAGAAATCACAGCAGTGATCTCTTCCAAAGAAGCCGCTTGTGATTCTAATTTTACAGATGTATCGGAAACAAATTTACTAAAATTATTAATTGAAGATTCTAATTTGAGTGCAGCATTTGCAGAAACTTTACTTCGTTCTTTTGTTTGGTTCAGGAGCACTTCTGCTTCATCGGCTTTGATATCCGCTAAAGAACTAATTTTTGTCAAAAGTTGGACTAATAAACTGACAATGTATCCTGCAATCATGATGAAAATTGGTTTCATCACTTCTCCTGCTAAACCAACATAACCTATTTCTTGTGATTGTTTTGGATCTACTGAAAGTTGGACACCACCGACATTCACCGCAACTATCAAAGCTATCGCTGATAAGACAGAACCTAAAAGTGAGTTCATTAAAACAAATTTACGATCTCCTAAAAATCCAGAATAAATCGCGTTAAAGAAAAAGATAAAATACACAACTGCATTCGAAAGAGCCGCTTCTGCTTCTTCTAAACTCAACGTACAATCTAAGATAATGGTTAACGATAAAACTAATGTGTCCATTAAGATGAGAATTTTATGAAACCAAGTGGGTGGGTTTGTTTTTTTTTCTAATACATAAGCAAGTGCACAATAAAAACCCATTGTACACGTTCCAATCATATGGATGATGAACATCTTCGGCTGGAATTCATCTTTGGCCCCAATCATGGCAAGTAGGAAGAGTAATACTAATCCAAAACGAATTCGGTTGATGATGATTTTTCCCTGTTTCCAAAGATCTGCGATTGATAACACTCTATACCCTCAAAATACAAACTTACCTATCCTTTTGGGAATTTAGGCAATAACTTGGTGATCGACAATAGTCTACTAAAAAAAAGGAATGAATCTTACTGTCGAGTTTGAATTTTTAACTAACGAATTGGATTTTTTGACCTCTTTGGATCATTCTCCAATGGGAAAGGAATGTGTTGGTGGCAAAACAAGCGGGTTATTCTGGAAAATCGGTCATTGAAAAATTGGGGATCAAGGACAATATGTCCCTCTATTTTCTAAATCTTCCAAATGGACTCAATTTGGAAGATTGGGGAAAAATGCCTGAACCGGTCAAAATTGCCAAATCACTGGTTAAGGAACTCGACTTCATCCATTGTTTTTTTACCTCACTTGCAGATTACCAAAAATCACTCCCGAAACTCCAATCCCATTTGAAATCCAACGGTATGATATGGGTTTCATGGCCCAAAAAAACTTCCAAAATTGTTTCTGATTTAGATGAAAACAAAATCCGAGATTTTGCCTTGGGTTTGGGCCTTGTGGACACCAAAGTCTGCGCGATCGATCCCATTTGGTCGGGCCTCAAGTTGGTGATCCGGAAATCAAACCGCTAAATCCAGAAAGTTTTTGAATTTGGAATCGTTATAAAATTGTCACAAAACAACCCTTCGATTGTGACAAACTTCCATTTTCGAAAAAAAATGCTCACCAAACGGGCAGTTTTGCTCCTTGTAACCAATTTGTAATATTCTTGTCATCCAATCATAACATGGATTCAATATGTTTGTAACCAGACTGAAACATTGTAATGGAGGTATCCTCTATTGAAATGAATCCAAATCAGTACAGACAAACATCGAATGAATACCATCACAAAAGTAACTCTGGGACTCTTACTATTTGTTAGCACACTTTCTGCCGAACCAGAAGTGACCCGAACAAACGAACCAAATCCCGCAGAAAACCAATCGAAAAAACCTCAAACGAAGGTTTACCAAGAACTCTACGAAGACACCGAAACTGGGCAAATTTATTCAAAACCAGGACCCAATCGTGTGAAGGTGGAATATAACCGTCCCCTTTCCAACGGAAATGCAACAACCTTACCCGATGCATTTGCACACAGGCCCGATGATACGGCAAAAGAGAAATTAACGATTTATGGCCGTATCCAATTTAGAGGAGTCTCTGGTTCTGAAGATTCTCTCTTCAGCAATGGTCATAGAGATTTTAATAATGTGGATTGGAACTTCAGACGTTTACGATTAGGTGCTCAATACGAAAACGATTGGTGGGGAACTAATATCCAACTCCGATTGGAGAACATGTTGAATCGACCTGATATTGTCCAAACTACAAGTACTTTAAATTATTTAGATGCGAATGGTAGACCAGCAACAACGAGTTATGTATCCAACACTCGATTAAAAGACAATCGTGGTTACATTCACGAAGCATTTGGGTATGCAAAAATACCTTATGCTGGATTACGTTTTGTGTTCGGTCAATTGCCAACTCAATTCAGCCGTGAATACTTACAATCGTCAGCGAACTTCGTCACATTAGAACGAAGTATGATCGTAAATGCCATTCCACAATTTGATCATGGTGTTATGATCCAAGCAACTCCACTGAAAGAATTAGATCACAAATGGGAACGATACTTACAAGTTTCCTTAATGGTGAGTAACGGAAAAGGTGGTGGTGGTGATTATGGTACTGGTAGAAGACAAGACTTAACAACCGCGAATCGTTATGGAGCAATTAATACATCCCCTATGTATTATGCACGAGCACAAGTGAATGTGTTTGGTGGATTAAAACGAGAATCTGACGGAAAAATGGTGAATTGGCAAGAAGGAGAAGAAATTTTCCAACGAGAGATGAAATGGTCTTTGGGTGCAGGGTATCTACAAACCCAAAATTTAATTACGCCAGCACTTTACGTTCCTGAATACACACCTGGTACAACAAGTGGGATTCAATTATTAACTTCACAAGGATCGAATCCAGATCGCGGAAGTTTAGATGCAAGTGGAAATCCAAACTTTTTAGTTCAGAATTCTGTTCCTACACTAGCTCGACCAAAAATGGGATTAGTGGGACACACTTACGATACAACGTTTACTTACAAAGGTATTTATTTATCGGGTGCTTATACAAAGTTTGGTGGTGCTGCATCAAATGATCTATATGGATACCATGGAACTATTGGTTATAACATTCCATTTTTGGATCGTTATTATATCATGCCATTGTTAAAATACGAATACATCCAAGGAGATTTTAATCGAAATGGAAAAGTAGATCCTACTGATTCTTTAAGAGTGTATTGGGCAGGTTTAAACTTGTTTGGTGATAAACATCACTTCAAAGCACAACTCTACTATCAAATTTTAGGAAATCAATTTGATGTAAATCCTAACACAGGAAACTCAATGCCAATTGACGATAGACGCGTTTATTTACAATTCCAAGCAAACTTTTGGACGGGTGTTGTTTCTCCAGAAGCTTACAGTTATAGGCCAAACTAAAAGGAATATTTATGAAAATTAAATTAACATTCATGATGAGAATCATTTTAACACTTTCACTTTCGTTATTCCTTTTAAATTGCCAATCAAAGGAACAAGACAGAGAAGGTATCTCTTCCCTTATCATCAACAATATACTCAATGGTGGAGTTGATAGAAACAAGTCTCTTGTGATTATGGAAGTTGCCGATTTAGGTGGTTCTTACACAGGTAATTGTTATGATACGTTCCAACTCAATGGTGGAAATATTGGACCTACATCTTATTTCAACACTCCACCAGGTGGTGCTGGCGGACTATTGAATACGAACATTAAAAAATACAATGTATCAACATCGAGTTGTACTGATTTGGGATTTGCAAGTGGAACCAATTTTGGTTCAACATCACAAAGACCTAACCCAAATGATGGCTTCACATTTAAAATGTATACTTGTGATCCCAATAACAATCCTTGTTCGAGATCTGCGATTACGGCATCTGGTTTTTAATCAAACCAGATTCACTCGGTTTTTAGATAAATTCGTAACTCCACAAAAGGATAAATCCACTATCCTTTTGTGAGTTTTGTCATGATCCCACTTATTTTAATCCATTTACTTTCAAAAATGCAACGAAGTGTTCAGAAATAACTTTGGTTTCTGACTCTAAGATGATAAAAAAAGATAGAATCTCTTCTTTCTGATTTAGAATATTACTCCGATGAACATCCGTTCATAACTCAATTGGTTAATGTTTGGTTATGAAGGTTCGCTAGGAAGATTCAAATATGAATTATAACAATGATTACCAAATTGTTTTGGGTTTGGTTTTGGCTCTCATGATCTTTGGAGTTGCCTTAGAACTTAGATTCATTGCCTTTAAGGCAGTTTTACAAAGACCTGTGGCTGCTCTTGCTGGCCTCATTGGCCAAGTGATTTTTTTACCTTGGGTCACTTTGATCATCACGTTGGTTTTGGATCTTCCTGCTGGAATTGAATTGGGGATGTTGTTAGTTGCCGCAAGTCCCGGTGGAAACCTATCCAATATCATTACTCATCTTGGTAAAGGTAACACTGCACTTTCTGTGAGTATGACAGCTGTTTCTAGTTTATTTGCTATCATTACATTACCACTTAACTTTACATTAACGGCAAATTTGAATCCAGTAACGTATGCTATGATTTCTGGTTCAGGGGATCTTAGTATCGATAGTTTGATGATTGTCAAAGGATTAATTGTATTATTACTAATTCCATTATTACTAGGAATGTTCTTGGGCAATTTTTTCACTGGTTTCGCTCATAAAATCACCCCGTTTTTTAAACGTGTTTCATCCTTTGCGTTTTTAATCTTTCTAATCGTTGCTATTGGTGGGAATTGGAAAATCTTTTTAGACAATCTTGGTTTTGTTTTTGTCATTGTTGTTTTTCATAATTTCATCGCTCTCGTCATTGGGAATTTAATTGCGAGGGTGTTTTTACAAAACGAAGCAAACAAACGTGCTATTACTATTGAAGTAGGAATGCAAAATTCAGGACTTGCGTTGGGTCTCATTCTCACACAATTCCAAGCAGAACCTAACATGGCACTCGTGGCTGCGTTTTGGGGAATATGGCATATTATTTCAGGTTTGATTTTAGTAACATATTGGAAGAGCCGACCACCCGTAGAAGGAAACTAATTTGAAAGTTTTAGTGACAGGGGGTGCGGGTTATATTGGATCCACGCTCATCCAACATTTATTAAATACCTATCCAACTTGGCAAATCATGGCAACGGATATCAAACCGATGTCTAAGTCATTTGTTTCTTCTCAATTTGAATTCCAAATTTTGGATATCAGTGATCGAAATTCTGTTGTTGAATTGATCCAAGACTGGAAACCCAATTCGATTGTCCATCTTGCATCAATTCTCAATCCCCCGCCAGGAATGAGTGAGGAAACACAGTGGAAAATTGATGTTCAAGGCACCAAAAATGTGTTAGATGGAGCAGCATATGCTCGAGCAGAACAAGTGATCATCACAAGTTCAGGTGCAGCATACGGTTATCATAAAGAAAATAAAGAATGGATTGAAGAAACAGATCCGATTCGAGGTCATTCAGCGTTTGTATATTCCAAACACAAACGTGAAGTAGAAGAATTATTAGCAGAATACAGATCAATATTCCCTCAACTCAAACAATTGATCTTAAGACCAGGAACCATCCTTGGAAAAACAGTGAATAATCTAATTACTGATATGTTTCAAAAACCTTTTGTAATGGGTATCTTAGGTCACAAAAGTCCATTTGTGTTTATTTGGGATGAAGATGTAATTCAGATCATCACCAAAGGTATAGCTGATAAAAAAGACGGTAAGTTCAATTTAGCTGGAGATGGTGCTCTCAGTTTACAAGAGATCAGCAAAATGATTCGAAAACCATATGTTCCCATTCCTGCTTTTTTGTTACAGTCATTGTTATGGGTACTTAGGAAACTTCGGCTCACACAATATGGTCCCGACCAAATTGATTTTTTACGTTATAGACCAGTTTTATCAAATACACAATTAAAGACGGTATTTGGCTATATTCCCAAGTACAATTCAAGAGAGACATTCATAATGTATTTAAATGCCAAAGGAGTTCCATATGATGAAATTTAAACTTTTTGTTTTTGTATTAATATTCACCTACTCTTCGTTATCTGCAATCCAGTTGGATATCAAAGATAATAATGGAAAAAGTTTGGATCTTGTTATGGTTACAATTAAAGCTGAAAAACCGCAAGTGCCACCTCGAGATGACCATGGTTATCCACCTGAAAGACTTGAATTTATGATTACACCAGAAGTGACTATGTTTACAAATCCCTATGGTAAGGTAACTATCTCATTTCCTTATGCACCAAAAGTAAACATTCGATTACGTAAAATTGGGTATAAGGATGTTAATCTACGTTCCTATTCCAATCAAAGTTCTGTATCGTTTCGAATGGAAAAACAAACTGATTTAAATTTATTAGTTGGGCAATACCCTTCTAACAGTTGGGTTGCAGCACTTAACTTTGGCGAAGACAAAGATTTAAGAAAAACATATTTAGAACAATGTGGTTTTTGTCACCAACAAGGAAGTTTTTTTATGAGAAGAGCATTCTCAGAAGGTGATTGGGAAGATATCATCAATCGAATGATGGGTTATGGTGCAAGACCTCATGGGAAAGCTAAGAAAAAACTTCCAAGTTTACTTTCAAATGCATATGTTGATTTGCTAAAACACCCTGAACGTGTGTCACCTGGTCGTCCATGGGGAAAAGAGTTATATGGAGCAGTCATCAGAGAATGGCCTATGGGTGATAGTTTCTCCCAAATGCATGATTTACTATACCATAAAAAAACAGGTCTTGTGTACGTAGGTGATAATATCCAGGACCGTCTTTGGGAAATTGATCCTAACACAGGTAAAACGGTAGTATACAAAGTTCCAAAACAACCAGATGATGAGTTGGGTGGTCTATTACCAGGAAGGTTACGATCATTTCAAAAACATGAAACCTATGTTGGTTTACATTCCCTTGCGGAATCTCCAATTGACGGAAATATTTTTATCACTCCTTCCTTACAAAAACGAATCACAGAGTTTGATCCAAAAACCAAACAGTTCAAAGACCATATGTTTCAGAATGGACTTTATCCGCATACCATCCGTATTGACGATGAAGACCGAGTTTGGTTTACGTTAGCACTTTCAAACCAGGTAGGTATGTTTGATCGTAAGGATCTTTCTTTCCACTACTTCGATTTACCTGCAAGAACCAAAAAAGAAAGTTTTAGTTTATTGATCAGTGGATTCATTGTGAAACTGATGAATTGGGGTTTTCCAATGCATTTATTACCTGTAGATGAACGTGTGAGCGGAATGCCACTGCCATATGGGATTGATGTTGCACCTGATGGAACTGTTTGGTTTACAAGATTACACGCTGACACAATTGGCAAAATCAATCCGAAAGATTTTTCCTTTCAGGTAATTGAAACACCATTCCAAGGCCCACGAAGGCTTCGAGTGGATCGAGACAATCATGTCTGGATCTCGGTATTTCCAGAAGGATCAATCGCTAAGTACACTCCAGAAGATGGAAAGTTCAAACTGTACCCGCTTCCGACAGCAGTAGATGGCGTGGAGACACCTTATTCTCTGAATGTGGATAGAAAACGTAATCTTGTTTGGGTCACAGGAACTTCATCAGACAATTTAATGGTAATGGATATCAAAACAGAAATTTGGAAAGTATATCCCATGAGCCGTAAGGTTACATTTACTCGTGATATTGAATTTTCACCGGATGGAAAAGCTTATTCTTCGAATGGTGCTTTCCCAAGTTGGCAAATTGAAGATGGGCAACCTACTCTTATGGAAGTTACACAGGCAAAATGAGTTCCTCTAATACTTATAACCAAGGACAAATGATTCGATTTTTGTTAGCATCCTTTTTGGGCTTTTTAGCTGGTCACCTAACTAACTATAGTGTCATTTTATATGCACAAGATGTTTGGAACCAAGATGCATTAGCAGGAATTGGATTTGGACTATGTTTTGGTGTCCCATTAATACTAGGATGGTTTGCAGGAGCCTGGTGTGATTCTCACTCACCACAAATTTTAGCACAGATTGCCCATGGATCGTTTTTAATTGCTCTAGGGCTATTAAATCTTTCCTCACAATTGATTGGCGTCACTTCTGTATCTTTATTTTTATTCGCAGCGTTTTTTGTTGGAGTGGGTTGGGCAATCCTCGCTCCCGCTAGGATGTCTTTACTTGGCAGATTAGCTGGCGAAAAACAAAAAAAGATGGCAGTGATATTTAATGTACTCGTGATGTTAGGTTTTGGTTTTGCTCCACCCATTTTGGCGTTTTGCAGAAGCATTGGTTCTTGGCAGATGGTTCACATCACTGGCGTTAGTCTTTTTTTAATTGCAATGTGTTTACTCATCGGAATCAAAACGGAAGGACAAGGAAAAACTTCTTCTGCTTGGGATAGGATCCTTCGCGGGGTATCTTATGCAAAAAATCATACATTACTTAGACAAACACTCTTATTTTCGATTGTGATCTATTGTTCCATGGGACCAGTGCAAGTGATGATGCCTAGGTATGCAAAAGGTGTATTACAATTAGGTGAGATGGGACGTGGATTCTTTTTAGGAGCACTCGCCTTAGCTTTACTTTTGGGAGGAGGTACCTCTTTAAAACTGGCAAAACCGTTTGGTTATGGAAAATTGATCCTCACCTCTGGATTGTTATGTGGATTAGGTCTTTTAGGCATCGGACTCAGTTCACATTTATGGATTTCGATTAGTTTATTACTTGTGAGTGGATTTGGTGCTGGAGCTAGTATCAGTTTGCTTGTTGCCATCCTTCAATCAGAAGTGGGCCAAGAATACAGAGGAAGGTTAATGAGTTTGTATACAATAACTAGCCAAGTTGTACCGGCATTTGCAGGATTTTTATCGGGGATTATTCTTGTAAAAGTTTCGATTCCAACTGCAGTTGTTTCTGCAGGAATAATATTAACCCTGATTGTGATTTTTACCACAATCAGGTTAAAAACACTTCGAAACTATACGCTTTGATTTACCATTGTTGGTACATTTGTTCGGCAAAACCAAACAAGTTTTTAACTTCTAGTTTTGTTCCGTTATCTAAGACCACATAACCATTATAAACACCGAAGGCTTTATTCAAATAAGCTTCGGTTTTTAATAATTCAAAGATTTCAGATATTGAAAAATTTTGAATCAGTTGTTTTAAAAAACCGATCATACCCATAAGATCTATATCAGAATGCAATAAATAAACTGGAGTAAAGTTTAATTCCAATCTACCTTGGTTACTCACAAATTTCCAAGGTTTTTTGTAATCTGTAACATCATACTTCCAAACTACTTTATCAAGTTTATGAACTTTCCCTTTGTAAACGATACCGTTTTCTGTTGCGTTTTTGGGATCACCAAATCCATAACCTAAATTGAGACTAAGAAGTTCTCCACCAACCATTCCTGCGCCAGCTGCCCAAAGCCATTTGTTTTTCTCAGGCCAAGTTCCTCTTCCCCAATCTAACACTGCGTAACTATCTTCTTTAAAATCGTAAATAGATTGTTTGTATACGATTGTACCCTTACAGATCAAACTTGGCATTTTGTACTCATAAAAGAAATCTGATTGGGAAAATGGAGTGATGATTGCCAGTGCTTCATTTGATTTTTCGGTAAATTCAAAATTACCTTGGATAGTTTCATTAGAGGAATCACCTTGGATTGCATAAGTGATGATTCTTTTTCCTTTTTGTTTTTGTATTCTAATGAATTGGCTTCCTTTCGTAAATTCAATAGGATCCGTAGTATTGGTTGGGAAAAGAATGGCACCTGGTCTAACAAGTTCTGTTTTAGAAAAAATTGTTTTACCTGATTTAAATTCTAATAACTCGATGCTACCCATCGCTAAATTTCCAATATCAGTTACAGTGATAGCACCTCCGAAATTTTCATTATAGAATGTGTAATGTTCCCATCGTTTATAACGTTTAGGTTCTGCTTTTATGTAAGATTCATTGATCTGAAAGTGTGGATATCTAGACCATCCTGAAACATTAAGAGTTCCATCTTCTTTGAGAAGAGCAACAGATGAAGTAAATTCTATTTGTTTAGTCTCAGTTGCATCTGGTTCCGGAATCACTTGAATGATTTTTCCATGTTCATCAACCACTTGGTCTGGTGATAATTTACCTTTTGAACACTGCAAGATTGACATTATCAAAAGGAAAACTCCTATTTTAATTAGAATTTGAAATCGTTTTTCTAACATGAATATCTCCAAAAAACAAGTTTATGATTATGATTCGCTTAACGTCAATAAATCTAAAGATTGGGATCTGATTTGTTCCACATATTGTTCTAAACTTCTAGAAGCATTCGAAATTTGGTTCACTTCGTTCTCTAATGCCATAATGCCTTTATTGACTTCTGTTTGACCAGAAATTTGTTCTTTGGTACTAAATGAAATTTGAGACGAAAGATCATTAATTTCCGTTAGTTGGTTAATTGTATCAAAAATAATTGATTTTTGTTTTTCAAATAATCGATGCATATGACTCACCTTTTCAGTTGTCATTTCTAGTTTTTTAATTTGATTGGTTGTCAAATTTCCAGTTTGGATAGAAACTTCTGCAGCTTCATAAATATATTTTCTGGAATGGCTAACAACATCAGAAATCATTTTTGCGTTTTTTGCAGTAAAATCAGCAAGTTTACTGACTTCGCTAGCTACCACAGCAAATCCCCTACCAACTTCACCAGCACGTGCAGCTTCAATGGAAGCATTTAAGGCAAGTAAGTTGGTCTTTTCTCCAATCTCAGCAACGATTTGATTGATTTCATCAACCTTGTCAAAGGAAGTTTTGATTGAATCTAAATATTCACTTGTTTTCTTTGAAACACCAGCAATTTCAGTAGTGTCTTTTTTGTTTTCATTTGCAATCGTAATTAATTCTTGGTTGATCATACTAATGGTTGCAACCATTTGATTTAAATCATTTGAACCAGAAAACAAATCAGTAATTTTTCCATTTTGATCATCAATGATTTTTGCATTAGATTCAAATGAAGAAAATAATTCAGTATTAATCGCTGTTACTTGCTCTAATGAAGCGGCTTGTGATTCTAATCTTTCGGCTGTATGCGAAATATAATTAGCACAACTTTGAATCGAATTTTCTAAATTCTTTGCAGCATCTTGAATAATTTTTTTTTGTTTTAAACTTTGGTTTAATAAATATTCAGATTCTTTGGCTTTTTCTATCCCTTTGTCACTAATCGAAATGAGTAAAGCAATCAGTCTAGACAACAAGATTCCACTCACCATCACAAAGATCCCTTTAATGATTTCTGCGGATGTTCCTACATATCCGGTTTGAATGTATAAGTTTGGATCTTCTGAAGGAATGAGTCCACCAAAATGAACCGATATAAAATAAGATAGTATGACACCAAAACCCGCTAAAAACCCATTAAAGAGTACAAACTTTGGATTCCCCAAAAACCCAGAATATATTAAGTAAAAAAATACAACAAGTAGGACAGCAGTGTTGTTCAGTGCGGACTTTGCTTCCATGGGTCCCATCGAACAATCAATTGATGTATTAATTAAATGGATCCCAATATCAAGTATGATTAATAACTTGTGAAACCATTCGGGTGGATTTCCATTCCGTAACCAAATATGACAAATACTAGCATAAATACCCATGATAATGGTACCAGAGAGATGGATATAAAACATAGCCTCTGGCATACTATTTTTTGTACCCAAAAGTGCTGTAAAAAATACAAAGAATAATACAATTCGTATTCGATTAACAGTAATTTTACCATTTTGCCAAAGTGATTCGATACTCATAATTAGTTACCAGTATACTTTGGTTTTCTTTGATTGGCAAAACTATCCAACGCTTCTGCTAAATCAGAAGTACCAATCAAACTAGATTGTAATTCGATTTCTAATTCTAAACTTTCCTCAAGTGACATTTTATCTCCACGTTTGATGATTTGTTTAGTAATAGAAATTGTTTTCGGTGGTAACTGTAAAAATTTTCTGGAAAACTGTTTTACCGCATCATCTAAATCTTCAGGAGAAACTATTTTATGAATCAAATTGTATTGTAGGGCTTTTTCAGGGTTGAATTTATCACCTAACATAACGAGTTCATTTGTAGGGCCAATACCAGCATTTCTTGTGACTCGATTTGTTCCCATTAAAACTGTTAATCCAAGTTTGACCAATGGAATTGAAAAAACTGTTTTTTCACTTACGATTCTAAAGTCACAACATTGAGTTAACATAAAACCGCCACCCATACAAAATCCTTGGATTTTTGCAATTGTAGGTTTTGAGATTGATTCAAAAGCCGTGAAACATGACTGCATCTCGCGCATGTTGGTTTTGAATTCATCTTTCGAAATTTCGTTAACTTTCTTTAAAATATCAAATTGAACTCCAGATGAAAAATGTTTTCCATTCCCTTGCAAAATAATCGCCCATACATCTGGATTGGTATCTAACTCTTGGCTAATTGATTTTAACTCAAAGAGTGTATCCATATCCATAATATTTAAATCATTTGTATGTAGTGTAAGTGTTGCTATCCTTTCCTCAATATCCAATTTCCAAGACTGATAACTTTTCATTTTAAATCCTTTTACTTACGATACATTGATTCAATTTCTTCATGGTATTTTTCTTGGACACGATTCCTTTTCACTTTTTGTGTTTGTGTAAGCTCATCATGGACAACAAATGGATTCTGAAGGATGTAAACATTTGAAATTCTTTCAAATGATTTGAATCCATTTTTATCTGAAATAAAATGTTTTACTTCATCTCGAATCAATTTCTGAATCACATCTGATTCATTATAGATAACCTGTTTCAAATCTAAATTGACTGAATGTTCTTTTAGATAGTTTTCTATTTTTTCTAAATTTAATAAAATCAAAGTTGAAAGAGTTTTTTTATCCTGACCAACGACAACTGCTTGGTCAATGTATTCACTTTGTTTCAAACAAATCTCAATAGGTTCTGGTTCAACGTTTTCACCACCAGAAAGAACAATAGTGTCTTTTGCTCTCCCTGCGAACTTCAAATTCCCTTGTGCAGTCCATACCAAAAGATCACCTGAATTTAACCAACGATCATCTGTTAATACAGCCTTAGTTTTTTCTTCTTCTAGATAATAACCTTTCATATTGTGGCGCCCATGATGGTGTGCCACACCCTTAATGCCAGGTTTTGTGACTTCTTTACCAAATTCATCAATCAATTTAATGGTAACACCATCGATTGGTTTCCCAACATTTCCCACGGAAAAATCGTTAAAATGTCGTATCGTTGAAACTCCAGAGTTTTCGGTCATTCCGTAAACTTCTAAAATTGGCATACCGATCGCGTACATGAATCGATCCACTTCAGCTTGTAAAGCACCTGCTCCAGCAAAAGCATATCGAAGTTTACCACCTAATACTGATAATATTTTCGATAATACAAGTTTTGAAATAGGTAAGATGGGAAGATATATGAGTAATTGAATTAAATTTACGATTTGAATTAAAATCTGTTTGGCTGTTTTGGGAGAATTAAATCTCGGAACACGATCAAATGCTTTGTCATAAGTAATCGAAAAATTTACAGAGTTCCAAACGAGTAACTTTAAAAAATATTTTTTGAAGGCAGAACTCTTTTGAATCGTATCTTTAATTTTATCATAAAAACTTTCCCATACTCTCGGTACGGTGAATAGAATTGTAGGTTTTGCTTTTGCTAAATCTTTTCCAAGTTCTTGTACACTTGTGAATGCGATTTTAATACCTGAATAAAAACAAATCGTTTCAAAAATTCTTTCACCACTATGCCAAGGAGGTAAAAAACCCAAGGTCACATCACCTTCTCCAACCTTTACACCTGTTTTTCTAAATTCGGCAACGAGAGCTTGGATTTCAAAAAGTATACTTCCATGAGTTAACATAACACCCTTTGGTTTACCGGTGGTTCCTGAAGTATAGATGATGGTAGCTAAATCTTCTTCTTGGATTTCTTCACCAATTTCATGATATGTTTTATCTTCTATGTTTACTGCAAATGATCTCAAATCATTAAAATTAATGATTGGGCAATTGATGGATATAGAATCGACCTTGGTATCTCCAAACAAAATGATAGTTTGCAGATTTAGTTTTTGAAACTCAGGTAAAAATTTTTTAAGTGCCTTTTCATTTTCAACAAAGACAATTTTACATTTTGCATGAGTCAGAATATAACTTATATCATCTAAAGTTGCATCTGTACCACGAGGAACATCAACACAACCAATGGAAGTAATGGCCGTACTCACTTGTAACCATTGGTGCCCAACATCCGCAATGATTCCAATCCGGTCCCCTGCATTTGTATCCAAATGAATTAATGCTTTGGATATGAATTCAGAATTCGCTACAAACTCATTATAGGATATGTTTTGGTATTCTTTTTTTTGATTTTTATAACTTTGGACAGGAAGGTTTCCATACAGTCGCCTTCCTTCTTGGAGCAAATGATACAATGTTAATTGTTTCAGATTCGGAACTTTCATTCTATTCCCTATGCATTGATGTTCATATGATCGAGTAAAATTTTATCTTTCAATTTTTGCGGCAAAAAACGATTTAAACCTAAAAAGAATGTGCTCATAAAATCAACTTGATTGAATAATTTTGGTTTTTTTGCAGTAATCACTTTTACGATTCTTTCAGCTGCTTGTTTTGGATTCGTTGCTTTTTTGATTAGTTCATTGTCTCGATTGATAAATCGAACACATCTGTCATAATATGGAGAATTCGATTCCGGTAACTGTTGTGCTTTTGCAGCAAAGTTGGTAGAAACTTGCGCAGGTTGGATCATTGCAACCTGAATTCCAAATGGACTCACTTCATATCGCATAGATGAAACCATACCTTCAATCGCAAACTTAGTAGCTGAATAAATGGATTCAAAAGGAAATGGAACTTGTCCAACAAGAGAAGACATCACAACAATTTTTCCACTTCTTGCCTTCCGCATGGAAGGAACAAAAGCCTGTAAAAGTCTCGCACAACCAATCACATTGATATCAAAACATTGTAGTGCTTTGACCAAATTTACTTCCTCAAATGGACCAAAAAAACCGATCCCGACATTAGAGACAACAGTATCAACAGTACCAAACTTTTTGAGGACGGCATCTCTAAATTTTAAAATTTTGTCTGAATCAGTGATGCTTAATGATTCAAGATGGTGTTTTGCATTTAACTTATTGAGTTCATCAGATAAACTGTCTAAATATTTTTTTTCAATATCAAATCCACAAATTGTATATCCTTGTGATGCCAACATCAAAGATACTTCTCTACCCATACCTTGCGCAATTCCACTAATCACTACTACTTTACTCATTTTTATCCTCTTAAATTAATTTCATCGATTCCATTGAAGAAACAAAATTTGGATACCGTAATTGATATCCAGTTGATTTCAACTTTTGATTGTCCATATAATAGTCGTTATATAGATATTTGATTGCTTCATACTCTAAATCAGGAATTTTACCTTGTAATTTTGCAAAAGGAGCTTCTAATTTCGCAATCACCTTAAGTAATGATAAAGGAATATGAAGTTTATTGATTTTGGATCCAAACATCTTTGATGCTAAATCCAAAGCTTCTTCCAAACTTGGATTGCTATCGTCAGAGATGTTATAAACATTTCCAAAAAACTTGTTTTGTTCGGAAAGATAAATGGCAGAACCTGCAACATCTTCTACTCTAACATTTGCTAGTTTCATTTTGCCATCGCCAGGTATTCCTGCAATTTTGCCAGGTCTTGAAAAAACCTTACCGGCGCCATCATTACAACCAGGACCATACACAGTGCAAGGCCTAAGGATGACTGCCTGAAGCCCTTTTTTTATTTTCTCTGATACAATTTGTTCACCAGCATGTTTACTTTTTCCATATGCATCCTTTGGATTACAAACATCAGTTTCTTTAAAAGGAGTTCCTTGGTAAGTTCCATATACGCTGGAAGAACTAAAGTGAATGTATGCTTTTACACTATTTTGTAATGCAATTTTCGTAAGTTTATCAACAGCATCAACATTAATAGGTTTCAGTTTATCGTAACTAGTAGTTAAGTTACAAATCCCTGCGACATGAAAAATACGATCAACACCATTTACTAGTGAACTTAGTTCTTTCTCATCTCGAATATCTGCTCTTACATATTCGATATTGGGTTTTTGAAATAGTTTTATCTTATCATCACGTATATCAGTCACACGGATTTTAAGATTTGCATCCTTTGATAATTCCTTCAAAAGTTCAAATCCAATAAAACCATTGGCTCCAGTGATTAATGTAATTCCGGTATATTTCATATTAATAGTGGTATGATGGTCTGAGAATCTCTCTTGCAACATTATTCAACATTACTTCAGAACTTCCACCACCTGCTAACAGTGATTTTACTTCACGAACATATCGATCATATGGACGATTTCTATAACAAGCATGAGAACCTGTTAAGGTAAATGCTTTGTTAACAACTTCATCAGCAACTACTCCAGCTAAATATTTCGCAATAGAAGTTTCTAAGTTATGATTTACTTTTTGGTCATGTAACCAAGCTGCTTGATTTCTTGCTAGTTTAGCTGCTTCTAATTCAGAAGTTAGTTTTGCGATAATCCATTGTATCCCTTGAAAATCAGAAACACGACTCTCTCCAACTTTTCTAGATTTAGTAAAGGATACTGCATGATCTAAACAACCACGAGCGATCCCAATCAATTGTGAAGCAACTCCCAATCGACTCAATTTAAAAATTGCCATAAAGGTTTCGATCCCTCTTCCTTCTCTTCCTAAAACTGAATCAGCTGGTATACGACAGTCTTCAAAATGGACATCATACATAGGAGCTGATCTTAAACCAATGGGATCTTGTTTCTCGTAACGAATACCTTTTGAGTCTCGATCGACTAAAAACTCAGTTAAACCTTTATCAGTTTTTGCCAATACCATCATCAATTGAGCTTCTTTTCCTAAATTGATATGTACTTTAAGACCATTTAACACCCATGCGTTTCCGTCTTTCACAGCAGTTGTTTGGATATTTTGAAAAGAAGATCCAGCATCAGGTTCTGATATCGCTTGGGCCGCCATTATTTTACCTTTGGCAAGCTCTGGTAACCATTTACTTTTTTGTTCCTCAGTTCCTACAGCAAGTAATCCTTGTTGCGCTTGGATTAGATTTTGTGGTCCATAGATTAATTCTTTCGCAGTTTCTTCCATGATGATCGTGTATTCAATTGCACCTTTACCTAAACCACCGTATTGTTCAGGAACAATTACACCTGTCCAACCTCTATCACCTAGCGCATGCAATACATCCCATGAAAATTCGCTATCTCTTTCTTCCACATCGCGCTGAGGGTCACTTCCTGCAATTTTGGAATACGATGCAACTGCTGCTCTTAATGCATTTTGTTCTTCTGTAAAATAGAAATTCATTTAAACTGATCCTTTTAATTCTTGTTTAGATTTTATATAAAAATAGTAAGTTGCCGTTGCAGATGTAATGGGAACAAAGAGTGCATAAAGTAATGGCATCCACAATATTTCATTCACATTTGATCCTGAAAAACTGAGTAAAATTACTGCCATAGTCAATGGCCCATTTTGAATCCCAGTTTCTAATGATACAGTCCTTGATTGTTTTTCCGATAATTTTAATAATTTGCTAAATAGGTAACCAAAACTGTATCCAAACACGGTAATCAATATTGCAGCCAAATACATTTGCCATGTTGTAACTTTTAAGATGTTGAAATTTTTGGGAACCATCACACCTAACAAAAATAAGATCATTAAAATTCCTAAAAAACTTCCAATTTTCTCAATCTTTAAAGCAAGTTTCGTATTCAGAGATCTTATTTTGATTCCAATTAATACGGGAATGATGAGCAATAGAATTGAACCAATGATACTTTTATATGGAATTTGAATCTCATCAATTACCAAACCAGAACAATAGATCCAAAATAAAAAAGGCATCATCACAATCGCAAGAATCGTCGATGCAAAAGTCATGCTGATGCTTAGTGCAACATCACCTTTAGCATAATAGGTGAGTAAATTTGAGGTTGTTCCACCTGGAGTACAACCGACCAAAATTAATCCAATTGAAAATAGTGGTGATAAGTTTAAACCCTTTGCCAACCCAAAAGCGATCAGTGGCATGAATCCAAACTGAGACAACATTCCAACCAGCAATGGTTTTTTCGAATGAATCGCTTTTTTAAAGTTTTCTAATGTTAAAGTACTACCCATAGCTACCATGAGAAAAAAAATCATAGCAGCGAATAATAATTCTTCTGTCTTAGTTAACATTCGATTGGTATTCCTTCGAAAGATTCGATGCTAATTTACTTGCAATTGCATAAATTGTATAACTTGGATTTACACCCAAACTTGTTGGAAAAATAGATCCATCGATGACTGATAAATTTTTGATATGATGAAATTTTCCATTCGTATCCACAACAGAAGATTCCATCGAATTTCCCATCGCATTTCCACCTAACGGATGTGTGGAGTTAACAACAGTGTTTGGGGATTGGATCACCATTTTTTCGATGCCTTTTTTGGCATCTGCCCAGGTTTTAAATGGACTGACTACGTTATTTGCTGGAACAACAGTTTTTGCACCTGCTGCAAATTGGCATTCTGCCATCGACAAATAGGACCTTCGAATTCCATCGACTATAAAATTATTGAGTGGATAATCAAGGATTGGATAACCCGCTTCATTCAATTGAACTGTTCCACCAAGACTATCTTCATGGAAACCATCACGAATTTGAGAGACGAGTACATGTAAGTTGGGATAACTTTTTACATACTGATCAAATTCTTCACCAACCAATTTTCTTAAATTCATTAATACGATTGGTTGTGCACCAACTGCTTCAATATTATAACCGGCTCTGCCTTTTACCCCATCCTTCCATAAAAATTCATCGGATGCGACAGATTGAGGTGCACCAAAAAATCCATACACAGGTGTTGGCATTTCCGCAACAGAGTAATTGTGTAGTTGCACAAAAGTTCTTTTACCAATCAATCCATAAGGATCTGGTAATTTAGAACGTAATAATAAAGCAGGTGAATTGATGGCACCGGCACTTGTGATAAAATGTTTCGCAAACAATCGAATTTTAGGTATTGTTTCACCCGTTTGAATACTTGGTTTACAATACAAATGATCGATTTTATTTTCTTTCCAAATGTATTGAACTGCATTTGTACGATATAAGAGTTTTGTCTTTTCTTTTAATGCAGATGGTATCGTAGTTACCAATTGACTTTGTTTTGCATCCACTGGACAACCCAAACCACAATAACCTAACATATTACAGTTTTTTACATTTCTTGGAATTGAGTTATATCTCCACCCCAGTTTTTTTGCTCCCACACTTAACAGGTTATTGTTTTGGTTATGAGCTTCCCAAGGTTGGATCGAAAATCGTTTTGATGCGATATCAAACCAAGGTTCCATATCTTCATTAGAATAACCTTTAATTCCTAATTCAGTTTCCCAATAAGAAAGTGTTTCTTTAGGTGTACGAATGCAAGTTGTCCAATTCACAACAGTTGATCCACCAACTGTCCTTCCTTGTACAACTGTAAATGCTTTATCCTTTGTTGGCCGCGTTGCACCTTCAAAGTACAATCGATTGAATGTAGAAAGTTCTTTTAAATCAAAGTCTTTACTACGTTCATAATTTCCCTCTTCCACAATGATGACGGAATATCCTGCTTTCGATAAAATCTCTGCACTTGTTCCACCACCAGCACCCGAACCGACGATGACAAAATCTGCTTCGAGATCTAAGTCTTTTTGTAAATAAGAAGCATCTATTAGTTTATCCATGACGTAATCCTAATGCGTGTTTTGGACCTGGATAACCAACGTGTTTCCAAGAAACACTCGTTTCAAAGTATCCGATCGTAACCATTGATTGTAATAAAAAGAAAATTGATCGAAGTAAACTGATGGAAGATGTTTTCCACTGATTTAAAGTTTTGATTACAGTTTCTCTGTTAGTAAGTTCCCAATTAGAACTTGAACCAAATAAATACCATCTAACAGCACTTATGTTTAAAAATTGGATTGCTTCTATAATTTCGGCTTGGGTGTGAGAAGGTAAACTAAAGAGGTATGAGTCAATGCCTAATACGACTTCCTTCAGTACCTTTTCTTTTTCTTTCTCTTCTTTTGGTAAAAACGTAAATAATAGGGCATCTGCTAAGAAATAGAATAAATTCTGCCCTCGATTGTCCAAAAATCGACAATCCAAACCTCGATCACTCGTTATGACATCATCCTTTGCCTGACAACCACTGGTGCTCAGGTACAAAAAGACTGCTCCCATCAACGATGTTTTGACAAGAGTACGTCTTGAAATCAGCTTTTGATTCAAAATTGCCATTCTTTATCCGTATTTCCACTCACAAATTAATGAATGAATATTCATTCCTTTTTTTACTTTACAAGTACTTTTTTAAAAAAAGAATGAAAAGAAATGGATTCGAGGTATCTATGACCCCTATCCAAAAAAGAACATCCCATGCGGAAATAGGTTTGGATAGGTTAACCATTTGAGCGAAAAGGCTTCTAAATTGAATAAAAGCGAAGAGATCTTATCTGCTGCATTAGAATTGTTTACGGCGAAAGGGTTTGATGGAACGGCTGTGCCCCTCATTGCCGAACGAGCCAATGTAGCTGCAGGAACAATTTACCGTTATTTTGCCAGTAAAGAAGAACTTGTGAACTCACTCTTTCAAAAATGGCAAGAAAGTCTTTATTCAAAAATCAAAGATAACTTTCCTCTCGATGCAGGACCAAAAGAACAATTCCATCAAATTTGGAAATCCATGGCCGAATTCCAAAGAGAAAACCCTGTGGCGTTTGATTTTTTAGAAATGCAGTACAATCTTCCCTATTTAGACAAAAAAAGTTTCGCAAAACGTGCGTTACTTCTAAAATTTCTCACTCGATTTGCCCATGACAACCGTGATATTCTGATTAAATTTCCACCAGATGCACTCATTGCGATTGTATGGGGAGCATTTGTGGGACTCGTAAAAGGTTCTCGGAATGGAAAGATAAAATTAGATGATCAATTCTTAAAAGAAACAGAAGACTTACTTTGGAATGCGATTAAACTTCCAACGTAAATTTTTTGAAGCATTTCTAATTATTTCCCATCTTCCAAAACTAAATCCACAAAAAAGGAATATCCCATTTCATTTACATGGGAAAATACAATTACTTTCTTTTTTAATGTTTTGTCCCAGTACGGGTCACTGACTTGCCAATTACCATTATCACGAAACACTTGTTTAACGTGCTTATAAAAAAAAGGCATATAAGACCAGTTTTTCTGCAAAAAAGACATGTTCTCAATAAATGCAGAATCATTTGTCCTTTCATAGTAAGGTGAAACCTGGGTTCCTTGCCAATCTGTAACATATACCCGTTGGATCATCGGATCCAATTTGAAGAAACTTTGTGGGTCAATGATCACTCGATTTCCTAGCGAAATTGTTTTTAAAGGAAGTGACATCAACTTGGATTTGATTTGTTTTTCAAATTCAATTTCTTTTGCTACTTCGATTCGTTTTGATTCGTGGTACAAATGTAAATGGGGAACGACAACATCCTTTATAGTTTGTTTATCTTCTTTGTATTCTAATGGTTTTCCTAAAAAATAACCTTGTAAATATGTCCCACCAGAACTGACTGCTTGGTACAATTCTTCCTCTGATTCAATTCCTTCAAATAGTAACTTAGAACCAATGCTAAGCGAAATTTGTTTCAAGTATTCTAAGATAGACTGGTATTCTCTTTGTTCAATAGACTTCTTTAACAAATTTAAATCGATTTTGATAATATCTGGTTTTATTGCACCTAACCTTTCTAAGTTGGATGATTCTGATCCCACATCATCCAAAGCAATACCAAATCCTTGTTCTCGCAGTAGTTCCACACCAGCTGCAAGAACATCGGTCCCATAACTTCCAGATTTTTCTGTGATTTCCACAACAATCTGATTGAGTGGGATTCCAGATTCCTTTACAATTTCAGCGATGGGAAGTGAGTTCCCTTTACTCTCTTCATACTCCAAAATCACCTGATCTGGTGACATGTTCACAAAAAGTTGGTCATTACTACCTTTGATTTTATCCAAGGAAAGACCGAGTAACTTACGATCGATCACAGTCATCCGAAGAGGAGTTACAAGAGGATCCATAAATTCAGGAACCGCTACCAGTGAACCCTTCTCATCTCGGACACGGCCTAAGGATTCGTACCCGATAACAGTCTGTTCTTCCACAGAAAAGATGGGTTGGAGTAATGGGACATATTGTTTCTCTTTGGTTCCTGCCATCGCGTTCATCAAATTTCTCCCCTGTCCTTATTCTGTTTTAACAGATATTTATTCAATAAATTAAACATATTTCGATCGAATCTTGTTCCTTTTCCAGGCAATCTTCTGATTTCAGAGATGTCTTGACCCAGATTTCACTTTTCCTTAGACTCTCGCGAATGCGATACACAAGCCTGGTCCTCAACATTGTTTTCAGCAAATTGGCAACGAACGCTTAGTCAGTTGTCAAACTCCCATCCATTCCATCACAGCAGATATAGACTGATATCCTGGCAATGAGGTCAAATTAAGTCGTGAAGAATCTGGTCTTGCACCTAACTGGATTTTAACGATTGATAGTGCAAAGTTCATAGACCAAGGAAAACGAAACACTATTTTGTATGGCAATGCCCACGGAAGGATCCATGAATTAAATGAGTCCATTTTGAACCAAAATAGTAAGATAAGTCTTATTGAAGAAAAACCAGCGAGCCGCATTATCTACATTCCACAAAGTAATTCGGAAGACTTACAAGTGAAACATTGACAAATCATTCGTTCTATGGCAATCACACCGAATGGAAATACCGCATTGGAACAAGCGATTACCAATGAAAATTGGCCAGCCACAAAAATCCTTTTGAGTGTCGAAACCAATATCAATGGATGGGACAAATATGGTGCTACGAAATTACACAGTGCAATTTTAAATGAAAAATTTGAACTCATCCAACTCCTACTCGACGCAGGTGCCGATCCGCAAAAAAAAGACAAATGGGGGAAAACTGCGATTGAATTTGCTGAGAGGCAAAACAATCCCAAGGTTTTAAAACTCCTCAAGAAAGAATGAAACAAAAAACAAACACTCGGTTTTTACCAAAAGGCTTAACCATCTTACATGAAGACCGAGATATCCTCGTCGTTGATAAACCGGCTGGACTACTCACCATTGCAACTGATTCTGAAAAATCAAAAACTGCTTACGCTTCCCTTATGGATTATGTAAAAAAAGGAAGTGATCGTTCCAAAAATCGAATTTTTATCGTTCACCGATTGGATCGTGATACTTCTGGTGTTTTGGTATTTGCGAAAACAGAAATTGCCAAACAAACATTACAAGAAAATTGGGACAAAACCAAAAAAGTTTATATCGCAGTTACACATGGAATCTGGAAACTCAAACAAAGTTCCATCCAATCGTATTTAACAGAGTCCAAAGCCCACCGCGTTTATTCTGTTGATGATCCCAAACTCGGAAAATTTTCAGAAACAAAATACAAAGTGTTAAAAGAATCCAATTTGTATTCCCTTCTCGAAATTGATCTCATCACTGGTCGAAAAAATCAAATTCGCGTACATTTTGCAGAAAAAGGTCATCCCATTGTCGGAGATACCAAATATGGAAACGAAACAAAATCCTTTCCAAGAATGGCACTCCATTCATATTCCATCACCTTGACTCATCCTTTTCAAAAAAAACCATTAACATTTATAACCAATATTCCCAATTTTATCACAGGTCTTGTGGGTGGTTATGAAAGGATACAAGATGAAACATAAAGGATTTATTTTTGATATGGATGGGGTGGTTGTCGACAATCACAAATTCCATTTCAAAGCATGGATGGAATTTTCAAAAAAATACAAATTTCCCCTCGATTCCCAAATTTATCGAGATACTTATAATGGAAAAACCAATGCTGATTTATTCAGAATGATCTTTGGAGAAATTTCTTTAGAGGAGATCCAAAACTACGGTGCCGAAAAAGAAAACTTATACCAAACCTTATACAGACAAGAAATGAAACCTCATCTTGGAATCATCGAATTCTTTCAGTATTTGAGATCTAACCAAGTAAAGTTAGCTCTAGGAACTTCCGCACCAACCATGAATGTCAATTTTACATTAGATAACCTTCACTTACGATCTTACTTTGATGTTATCATTGATGGTTCCATGGTGACTCAAGGCAAACCGCACCCTGAAGTCTACGAACTTTGTGCAAAAGGACTTGGCCTTAGTCCAAAGGACTGTATCGTATTTGAAGATTCGATTGCTGGATTACAATCTGGAAAGGCCGCAGGTTGTTCCATTTTGGGTGTTGCCACTTCGCATACAGTAGAAGATTTAAAACCCCATGTGGAGCAAATCATTTCTGATTTTACTGACCCACTGGTGTTTTCATTATAAATTTATTCCTGAAAATCAGTGAGTAAATTACTGGTTTTGTTGGTTAAATCAATGCGTATAATGGCTGTTCTACCTTCATCAATGTAAGTAAGATCATCAAAGGATAATTTTTTTGCCATAAAGATCCCACGTCCGTGCGTTTTGAACGCATTTTTAGTCATTGCTTCTATCGACAAATATCGTTTCCAATCGAATCCTTTCCCTTGGTCACTGATACGAATTTCAATACGTTCTTGGTTTCTTTCAAAGGTTACCTTTACAAATTTGTCTTTGTATTCAGGTGTATCTAATCTTCGAAAAATTTCTTCCATCAATTTATCATTATCATGGAGTTCCGATTTTTCCTGGTATGAAATTCCTAAATTTCCATGTTCAATTGCGTTGTTTAGAATTTCCATGATCCCGGTTAACACACGTTCAGGATCGGGACAAGCATTGGCAAGTAAGGGAGCAAGTTCATGTGATTCACGAATGGAACGAATCCTAAATTCACCAGTGATCATATGGCGAAGGGCACCCATTCCTTTATGAAGGTCTTCTTTTGCTCTTTGTAATTTGATAAAATGTTCAACTGCAGTTTGCACTATTCGGACGAGGAGTGCACGTGAATATGGCTTTGTTAAATAATAAAAAGCACCAGCATCAAGGCCTTCTGTCATATCAGTGATGGAACTCATAGCCGTCTGGAAAATGACAGGGATATCTCTGTACTTTTCTGATCGTTTGATTTTTTTTAACAGTTCGATCCCGTCCATCTTTGGCATCAATCGATCTAAAATAATAGCATGAAATACCATAGAACCAGAGCTTAAAATTTGGAATGCTTCTTCTCCATCTTTTGCTTTGACAACAGTGAATCCTTTATCTGACAAAGACTCGTCAATGATCATTAAATTGATCATCTCATCATCAACAGCGAGTAAATTGATCATCGAATTCCTTCACGGGAACTTGGTATTAACATTGTAAAAACTGCTCCCTTATCTTCATGATTTTCAGCATATAACAATCCGTTGTGATCATTTACAATTTCTCTTGAGATCGACAATCCGAGCCCAGTTCCTTTGGTTCCAGCTTTTACTTGTTTGGATTGGATGAACTTTTCAAAAATTTTATCTAGGTCTTCGGAAGGAATTCCTGGACCATAATCTCTGATTTGGATGCCAATTCCTTTCACATACGACTGAGATTTTCTTGGAATAAATTCTCTTTTTATCAAACCAATCTCAATATTAGTGTCATTTGGGATGAATTTTAATGCATTGGAGATAATATTTCTGATCACCTGTTGGATCCGCTCATAATCGAAATCTGCTTCCCAACGTTCCTCATTATTTAGTAAAACAACTGTGATTCCTCTTTTTTCCAAAATTGCACGCATTTCATTGATTACAAATTTGGTTGTTTCCTTTAAACAATTCCGTTCAAAAAGATATCGCATTTTACCTGATTCTAATTTGGCAATATCTAATAAATTTTCGAGAAGAGCAAGTAACCGTTTCCCCGAGGAATCGATGATGTGAAAGTATTCTTTAATTTTTTCGGGCGAAACAGTGGCTGATTTTTCCGCACCTAATTCCGCATAACTTAAAATAGCATGAATCGGAGTTTTTAACTCATGTGAGATATTGGCAAGAAACAGAGATTTCATATAAGAAGCTTCTTCTGCAATATTTTTGGACATTTTTAAGTCCATCGTTTGCCTTTCGACCAATTCTTCTAAATGATTTCTGTATTGGTATAATTCCTCTTCTTGGAGTTTTCTTTGGCTGATGTCTCTCAGGATCCCTGTAAACATCTTTCCAGATTTTGTTTTAAATTCTCCAACCGAAAGTTCACATGGAAAAATTTCACCTGACTTCCGTTGTGCGAATACCTCTCGGCCAACACCAATAATATGAGTTTCTCCTGTTTCTTTATACCGCCTCAGGAATTCATCATGTTTGTCCTTGTAATCGGGAGGAATGATGATCGTTACATTTTTTCCAATCACCTCCTCTTGTTTGTAACCAAATGTATTCTCTGCTGTTTTATTAAAAAATTGAATGATTCCTTCATCATTGATGATCACAATGGAATCAGCAGCATTCTGTGCCATGGAAAGAAATCTAGATTCACTTTCTAAAAAAGCATTTTCTAAACGTTTGCGTTCGGTAATGTCACGATGGTTGGACATGATATAACCATCATATAAAACCACAAACCTTACTTCCACATGACGAATATTAGGTTCCTCTCCATAGGAATACTCTTTCCAGAATACTAAACTTTTTTTGTCAGATAAGTAAGCTAGTGCTTCCGATGTGATTTCACGTAAATAAGGAGGAAGACCAACACTGATATGTTGTCCTAAAAGTGACTCTGGTTTGTCTCCAATATTAACAAACCTTGAAGTTTTATAATCAACGATGATCCCATCGCGATTGATTTTAAGCCAAAAGTCTGGGTTTGATCTGAGTAAATTTTCTAATTCCCGGAGTACTTCTTCCTGGGGAAAGGCAGATGGATTTTGCCAAATACGAGATATAGGGGAATTAGATGGCATCGAGTACTGTCCTTTGAAGGAATATAGGAAACGTCGCTATTTTCGGAAAGAAATTGTAAGAAATCACGGGGAAAAAAGAATCAACGTAAGGATTTTTCCCTTGTTTTACCACCACCTGATCAAACCCATTCTCTTTCATTTAGACCCTGAATCAGCGCACCATCTAGTCGCTACTTTTCTTTCTTTGTCCAAAAAAATCCCGTTTTTCCATAAAACTTTAAGCCTTCTTTTCCAATACAATTCAAAACGTTTGGAACAAACCATCCAAGGCATCCATTTTCCAAATCCAGTTGGTCTAGCAGCAGGCTTTGATAAAACAACGGAACTTTTCCCTACCATGATCCACATGGGTTTTGGATTCATAGAAGTAGGAACCATCACTGCAAAAGCACAACCTGGGAATGAACAACCGAGATTATTCCGGTTTCCGAAAGTAAAAGCTCTCGTAAACAGAATGGGTTTTAATAACCCAGGTGCCGACAATGCCGAGATCGAGTTGAAAAAACAATCCAAAATGGGAGTAAGAGGGATCAACGCAGGAAAATCGAAAGTGACTGCCTTAGAAGATGCTGTCAGTGATTATGCTTACACTTTTAAAAAACTGCTACCTTACGGAGATTATGCGGTAATTAATATCAGTTCACCAAACACACCTGGATTACGTAGCCTACAATCCAAACAAAGTTTAATTGATCTTATCGTTGGGATCCAAAAAGAATTTTCAAACTCATTCCCTATTCCATTGTATTTAAAATTTGCTCCAGATCTTTCCGAAGAGGAACTCATTGAAAATCTCAATGTCTGTCTGGATTACAAAATAAGTGGTGTAATCCTTACCAATACCACTCTCGACAAACAAATCCTAGGTGAAACTAATCCTCCTGAAGGTGGTTTATCAGGTGGCCCTTTATTCCAAAAATCACTTCGATTTGTATCTCTTGCGTACCAAACTCTAAAAGGGAAAATTCCCATCATCGGTGTGGGAGGGATTGATTCGGGAGAAAAAGCCCTACAGATGATCGAAGCAGGTGCCAATCTCATCCAAATTTACACTGGTTATATTTATGAAGGTCCTTTTTTACCGTATCAAATTTGTTCCTATTTGGATAAAGTAATGAAAGACCGTGGATACAACTCCATTGACCAACTGGTCGGTTCAGGAAAATCAAAATGAACACAACAAAAACTAACAATCCTATTTGTACTCATTTCGGAACCTGTGGCGGGTGTAACTACCTCGACATTGAATACACAAAAGAACTTCGAAAAAAAGAACAAAACATCAAAGAACTTTTTAAAACATACCGTCATGTGGAATTCAAAACCATAGTTCCCAGTCCCTCTCCAGAATACTACCGTCACAAAATCCAATTACCTTTTGGCCGACGTAATGTCGGAAACAAAACTTTACTCACACTCGGACTTTTCAACCGTGAAGCAACATTTGTCTTAGACCAAACAGAATGCCAAATCCAAGACCCTGGATTAACAGAAGTGGCACTTGCCGTCAAACAATGGGCTAGGCGAGAGGGATTACTTCCTTATAATGAAAAATCCAAACGTGGTATGATGAAGTACCTTGTTGCAAGGAAGTCGTTTTCCACAGGCGAAATCATTCTGGGAATTGTGACTGCAAAGGAAGACTTACCGCACGCTAAGGATGCATCCAAAAGACTTCACACTGCTATACAAAACCGGATTGGAAAATCGGGTAAATTGGGTAAACTAGTAGGGATCATTCATAATATCAATACCAAACATACAACGATGGCACTTGGTCGCGAAGAACATCTGTTATGGGGTAGACCTTATATCCACGAACATTTCGGAAAACACAAATTCCGTGTAGGTCTTTCAACCTTTTTGCAGGTAAATCCCATACAAACACCGAGTTTATACAATTTGGTTCTGGATGAGATAGAAAAAGACTCACGAGTGATTGATGCCTATTCAGGGATTGGCACCATTTCCTTTTGGATTGCAGGCCAGTGTAAAGAAGTTCTTGGCATCGAAGAAAATCCAAATTCTCATAGAACTGCTTTGGAATCGGTTAAATTCAACAAAGTCCACAATGTTCGGTTTCGTAAAGGGAGAGTGGCAGAAGTTTTACCATCTCTATTTGGAAAAAACTATGATACCATTGTGATCGATCCACCAAGAACAGGTCTTGGCCCAGATGTCGCAGAGACCATCCTCGGTATGGGATTTAAAAAAATTGTCTATGTATCCTGTGATCCCATGAGCCTCAGAGAAGATACAAACCTATTAGCGAGACAATATTTTTTGAATTCCTTACAACCTGTTGATATGTTCCCAAGAACGGATCATGTGGAAACAGTGGCAGTGTTCAGAAATAAAAATCTCATATAACTTCTGTTATAAATTCTGAAGCTTTTTTACTAAATGCCATAATGGTAAAACTTGGATCGACACTGACACCTGTTGGAAACACAGAAGAGTCGGCTACAAAGAGATTCTGAAATCCATGCACTAGGTGTTTGGAATTGACTACGGAAGTTTCACTCGATTTTCCCATCCTACAGCCTCCAGCAGGGTGAGGCGCTGCCATCGGGAACTCTGCTGGCCTCCAAGCCAAAGCATCAATTTCCTCTTTTTTAGGTAACTTTGTGTATTTCCGAAGTTTCATTCCAGCAAGGAACACCTCTTTGGCACCTGCTTCAAAATTCAATTTCATTTGTTTGTACGTTAGATCGCTGAATATTTGTTTGGTGGTCTTTCCAAACGGATAATGAACTTTCGTTTTTCCAAAAAAATCAACTTCGATGGATCCCAGTTCCCCATCCACATCATCAATCCAACCAATGGTTCCACCCAAATATTCTAGTTGTTTCATATAACGGAAGTGATCTTTTCCAAAACTAGGAAGTAATGCGGCAAGGGTTCCTGGTTGCAATTGGTTTGGCATGAGCATATACCCACCTTCTTTGTAAGAGCCGTTTTGGAATTTTGCCAATCGAAAACCTTCAACGCCGTACGCTGCAGGAATATTTCGCCATTGAACAATTGGCTCTTCATACAATGCATGCACCATCGGAGAAGGGTTGATGGCCAAAAATTTTCCAAGAGTTGGAAGTCTTTTTTTGAGACCATTCTTCAGTAAAAATTTGCTACTTCCAAAACCTCCAGCTGATACACAAACTGCTTTTGATTGGAACCGGAGTTTGGTTTGGGTTGGTCTTAAAGTTCGTCTGTCGATCACTACAGCTTCTAATCCCTTCACTTGGTTTCCGACGATGTCCAATCGTTCAGCACGTAAATCAGTATACACGTCGGTTCCAAGGCGAACAGCACTTGGAATATGAGTGATGAGTTGGGATTGTTTCGCTCCGAACATACAACCTTGCATACAGTGGCCAGACTTTTGGCAATTTTTCCTTGCTTGTGGGACATGATGACCTTCCCAACCTAATCGTTGTGATGCGTTTCGGAAGATACGATTCATGGGATTAAAGTATTCTTCTGTTGCAGGTGTGACATTTAAGTCTGTTTCTAGTTCCAACCAATATGGATTTAAGTCTTCGGGAAGGTGGTATTCGATCCCGTATTTACGATTCCATAATAGAAGGCGATCTTCGGGAGTTCGGTAACTATCTGCCCAGTAATGAACCGATGCTCCGCCTAAATTATTTCCATACACCAAATTAATTCCACCATCACTTGTGGTATGAAAATTCCTTTCTGCAGATACTTTTCCTGCCATATTCAATTCATTGTTATCAAAGGTTCCCGTATGGTAGTTTCCACCTTGTTCGAGGAGGGCTACTTTGATTCCTCGTTTGGAAAGTTCGTAAGCCATCGTTGCACCACCACAACCGGAACCAATTACCACCACATCCACTTGGATGACTTCCCCTGGTTGGTAACTTTTATAATCTCGATAGATACCTGATTTTTTCATATGATACCTTAGTTTCCTTTGAGTAAGTTTTGGTAATGAAGTCTTGCCTCACTCCATTTCTCAGGTGGATTCGCAAATGGACCTGGGTAAGAGATCGATTCCCAAGTGGATTTATGACCATAATAAACAAGGCAAACCAGTAGTTTTAAGTTACCCACAACAGCACGAACTGTATCAGAATCTGTTTCTGCCCAGAGTTCTAATAACCCAATTCGTTCCTCTGGTTTCAAATTTGAAAAACAACGAAACCTTCCGTAAAAAAATGGAAGGTATTCCAAAACCATAACAGCAGAGTGAAAGTCTTCTTGGATTTCCTCGGAAACAAAGTACAACTCTTCATCTAATCTTCGCATAACATTTGCTTCTTCTAAATTCGGCATTCCAGTTTCCTCAATTGGTAAAACAACCTCGGCAAAACTATTGACAGTTCTCGTTTCAGATTCACTAAAGTAAAAGGTTTTGATTTTGGATTTGATTCCTGCACAAAATAAAAGCAATGTGAGGAATGTTTTTCTAGAGATAGAATACATACAACCTACCTTGGTTTTTTTCTTCTTTGACCAAATTATTCACTGGTTTTCCCATCTTTTGGAAAAATGCATCACCACCTGCGGTCATATCCCAAATTTCACCTCGGAAAAATACATTGATTCCAAGTTTTACATTGGGATCTTTTAGTCGCCCTAACATTGCATATTTTTTCCATGCTGTTTTTTCTGTGATGGATCCTATATCTTTTGTTGTGACATCTTTTGGATTCGCATAACCATTGTATCCATTCCATTTTGTCTGCCAGGCATCACTTGGTGAAACAAACGAAGGTACTACTAAAATTTCTGCTTCCGAGTTTTCTAATTCTTTGTAAACTTCAGGGAACCAAGAATCAGCACAAATCATTGTATATAATTTACCAATAGGTGTACGGTAAGTTGGATTTTGATCCAAAGTTCCTTCGACTAAGAATTGTTTTTCTTCTTCGATGGGAAAAAGTTTACGCACAATTTGTTCATCCACTCTTCCGTCAGGGTGAAAATAAAAACTTACATTCTCCAAGGGGCCATCGGTAGGAGTGATTTTTCCTTCTACCACTTTTGGATGAGGTAATACAATGGAACCTGCAACAATCGCCACGCGGTATTCCAACGCCAAACGGGAAAAAATTCGTTGGTAACGATCTGCCATCTGCCAAGCTTTCATCCGAAAGAGAGTTTCCTTTAAGTGGTCTTTTGAAAAGGAATTACTAAAAAGATAATGCCATAGGAAAGACCCAAGATTTTGTTTCACTAACTCTTCCATTGCCTCAGCAATGTTTATTTTTCCAAAGATGGATTTGTCTTCTGCAGTGACAACGAGCCAAGTCCCAATGTATTCTGGTAAAACCACGATGGACCTGTCGACATAGATGGTTTCGTCTTCTTTTGCTCTTTGAAAGTATTCCTTTAAACTCGAATAAAAACTCTCTTCCGTAGCGTAACTGTATTTGTTTAGAAAAGGTTCCAATCCAATGACAGTACCTCGTTTGCCTTTGCCTTCAATTTGAATGAAAATTTTTGGTTTGGGAAGGGCATCGGAAAGAACATTCGGTTCCACTTGCAGTTTTTTGCATTGGATGGTGGCCAATCCAATGGACAGAAAAAGAGTCAAAGAGACAAAAAAACGCATCCACCAAATCTACACTAGTATTTCAATTCAGACAATATTTAATTGTGTTCTTGGTTTTTTCTTTTATTTTGACCTTATTCTATGAAAGAGAAACCTGCTCCCAAAAAAATCGTTCTCGCTTACTCAGGTGGACTCGACACCTCTGTCATCCTTGCTTGGTTAAAAGATACCTATGGTTGTGAAGTCATCGCTTTTTGTGCCGATGTTGGCCAAAAGGAAGAACTCACAGGCCTTGAAGAAAAAGGAAAAAACACCGGAGCATCCAAAGTATACATCCAAGACTTACGATTGGAATTTGCACGTGATTTTATTTTTCCAGCCATTCGTGGAAATGCCATTTATGAAATGCGATACCTACTTGGAACTTCTCTCGCACGTCCTCTCATCGCAAAAGCGATGGCAGAAGTTGCCAAAAAAGAAGGAGCAGATGCATTCTCGCATGGTGCAACTGGAAAAGGTAATGACCAAGTACGTTTTGAACTTACTTTCAAAGCTCTTTCGCCTAACTTACAAATCATTGCTCCTTGGAGAACATGGAATTTTGGTGGCCGAGCAGATCTTATCGAATATGCAAAGAAAAAAGGAATTCCAGTTCCTGTAACAGCCGCTAAACCATATAGTATGGATCGAAATCTTATGCACCTTTCGTTTGAAGGTGGGATTTTAGAAGATCCATTCAATGAACCAAAAGAAGATATGTTTATCTTAACAGTTTCGCCAGAAAAAGCTCCAGACAAACCAACTTATTTGGAATTGGATTTTGAAAATGGAGATTGTGTTGCAATCGATGGAAAAAAAATGAACCCACTTGAAGTGATGGAAACCTTAAACGAATTAGGTGGAAAAAATGGAGTAGGTCGTGTGGACATCGTAGAAAACAGACTCGTTGGAATCAAATCTCGTGGTGTCTATGAAACACCTGGTGGAACAATCCTCCACATTGCTCACCGAGATTTAGAATCTATCACACTCGATAGAGACACCCAACACAAAAAAGACGAACTCTCTCAAGAATTTGCTAGATACATTTACAATGGACAATGGTATTCCAACCAGATGAATGCACTCCGTGCATACATGGACTACACTCAAAAGTATGTCAATGGAACCGTTCGCATCAAATTGTACAAAGGAAATTGTACGGTTGTCGGAAGAAAGTCCAACAAATCATTGTACAACGCTGGCCTTTCTACATTTGAAAAAGAAGAACTCTACAACCAATATGATGCAGAAGGATTCATCAATTTGTATGGCCTACCAATGAAAGAATGGGCAAGGGTGAACCACTAAGATGAAAAATATCGCCGTATACCCTGGTTCGTTTGATCCATTTACGAATGGACATTTAGACATTATACGGCGTGCCCATCCTCTTTTTGAAGAGATCATCATCGCCGTTGCCATCAATTCCAAAAAAACATCTTTATTCTCACCAGAAGAACGAGTGGAGATGATTGGAAAGGTTTTCCAAGGTTGGGACAAAATCAAAATTGATTCCTTTGAAGGACTCACTGTGGATTATTGTAAGGAAAAAAATTCTCGGGTCATCCTTCGGGGCCTTCGCGCAGTTACAGATTTTGATTATGAATATGCAATTTCACTCATGAATAAAAAATTAGCTCCAGAAATTGAAACTTATTTCCTAATGGCTGATAATGAGTACTCTTTTGTGTCGTCTACAATCGTCAAAGAAGTAGCAAGACACGGCAGAGCAGTATCGAACCAAGTTCCGGATGTTGTTGGCGAAGCACTTGTGAAAAAATTTTCCGTTTGATCGGAACCTTGAGGGTCTATGAAAACTCGTTCTTCTGTTTTTTACGGTTTCACTTTACTTCTGTTTGGATCCTTAGGTTATTATTTACTCCAAGCTGGAAGTGTCTTAGAAACCGCAAAAAATCTATCTGTCACCACGAGTGAACATTTAGACACAGAAAATTTCTTCAATCGTTTCCACCATCCTTTAGCCTTACTCTTCATTCAAATCATCGTGGTTTGTGGAAGTGCTCGTTTTGTTGGTTACCTCTTCACCAGAAAATTAAAACAACCATCCGTTATGGGTGAAATTGTAGCTGGGATTTTACTTGGACCATCTTTACTTGGTTATTACTTCCCAGAAACAATGGGATTTTTATTCCCACCTGCAAGCCTTCCTACACTCGGCACCTTAAGCCAAATTGGTCTCGTTTTATTTATGTTCATCATCGGAATGGAATTAGACCTTTCTGTTCTCAAAAACAAAGCCCACTCAGCGATTATCATCAGTCATGCGAGTATCATTTTTCCCTTCTTTTTAGGGATGATATTAGCGTATTATTTTTATACTGATTATGCACCCAAAAACGTAGGATTTTTATCATTTTCACTTTTTATGGGAATTGCAATGAGTATCACTGCTTTCCCTGTCCTTGCGAGAATCTTACAAGAACGAAACCTTACACGTACACCACTTGGTGCCATGGTGTTAACTTGTGCGGCAGCTGATGATATCACTGCCTGGATTTTACTCGCGATCATTGTGACTATTTCCAAAGCAGGAAACTTAAACACTGCCTTATTTACGATTGGATTGTCTTTTGCGTATATCTTAACTATGATTTATTTAGTAGCACCCTTCCTCAAACGATTGGGTTCTATTTACATTTCGCGTGAAAACTTAACAAGAACAGCTGTTGCTCTCATCTTAATGATTTTATTTTTATCTTCACTGACAACAGAAGTGATTGGGATCCATGCTCTATTTGGTGCTTTCCTTGCGGGTGTCATCATGCCTGCGGAAGGGAATTTAAAAAAACTAATCGCTGAAAAGATAGAAGATATAGCTGTAATTTTATTCCTTCCGATTTTCTTTGTGATCACAGGCCTCCGTACTGAGGTCACACTACTGAATGGATCTCACCTATGGCTTGTGTTTGGACTCGTTCTTCTTGTCGCTGTTGTCGGTAAGTTTTTAGGAAGTGCTTTTGCTGCAAGGGTAGCAGGATCCAATTGGGAAGACTCTTTATCCATTGGTGCTCTCATGAACACACGAGGCCTGATGGAACTAGTTGTCCTCAATATTGGTTATGATTTAGGAATCCTCAGTCCTGAAATATTTGCTGTGTTTGTGATGATGGCACTTGTCACAACTCTTTCCACTGGACCACTGCTTGATGGAATCCAAAAGTTTTTCACAAAGACTGTAAACGCATCTTATCCAGAAAAACCATCAGATAGCAAACTCAGAGTGCTTGTTGCTTTTGCCCAAGAAAAAATGGGAAAAAGTTTAGTCAGATTTGCTTTTTCCTTATCGGGAAACCAAAAGAAAAATTTGGAACTCATCGCTTTGCACATTTCACCTAACGACTCCCTTTCGAATGAAGAAATCAGGAAGTATCGAGATGCTAGTTTTGAAGCGATTCGCCAAACAGGTTCTAGTTTAGGGATCCAAGTCCAAACAGAATATCGTATTACAGATAATGTCACATACGAAATCGTCAACTTTGCTAAAATCAAACACTCTGACATCCTCCTCATCGGAGCGGCAAAACCATTGTTCTCTCGAAGTTATACGGGCGGAAAAATCAAAGGCATTCTAAACTACTGTCCAGCCACCGTTGGGGTTCTCATTGACAATGGCCTTGAAACCATTGAACGAATCGCTATCCTTTACAAAGGTGACAAGGACCCCATCTTAGGTTTTGCTCAAAAACTCACTTCCTTAAAAGGGATGAAATCAAACAAAATCAAAGTCGAAAATCTGATCCAACCGGAAACAGATTTGAACCCATATCCAATTGCGATCAACCAAATCACAGGGTATTCACTGATCCTCATCGATTTGAATGTATGGGAAGAGTTAGGTTTTGAAAAAATGGACCTTCTCCCTACTTCTTTTCTTTTGGTACGATTTTTAACTGCCTAAAGATTCGATTGCTTTTTTCGGTTTCTCCAAGCAACTGGAGATATGGAAAGAACTTTTATCATGCTTAAACCCGATGCAGTGAAAAACAAACACATCGGTGACATCCTTCAGAGAATCGAAAAAGAAGGATTTAAAATCCTAGGAATGAAATTCCTAAAACTCAGCCTTGAAGACGCAAAACAATTTTACGCAGTCCATGCGGCTCGTCCTTTTTACAACGACCTTTGCACCTACATGGCTTCTGGTCCTATCGTGGCTTGTGCTCTTGAACGTGACAACGCAGTAACTCATTGGAGAGACGTAATTGGTGCTACTGACCCGAAAGAAGCAAAAGCAGGAACAATCCGTGCTCTTTTTGCTGAAAGCAAAGAAGCAAATGCGGTTCACGGTTCTGACTCTGTCGCAAACGCATTACAAGAAATTGCGTTTTTCTTTAAAGGTTACGAACTTAACTAAGTTCTTGATCAATACAAGGATCGGTTCTGAATAAGAACCGGTTCCAGTCCATCGTGCCAATTACCTTCACCGAAATCTTACAAAACTCCAAACGAATTTTTGATTCATTTTTTGATTCCTATACCACAACTTTATTTTCACCAAAGACTCGCATAACGGAAGCTTGTTTGTATAGCCTAAAGGCTGGAGGAAAAAGAGTAAGACCTATCTTTGTTTTAAATTCATTTTTTGAACCGAACAAATTAACACAAGTCATCGAAACTAAAGACCATTCTGTTTTACTTGCCTCACTTGCAGTTGAATGCATTCATACCTATTCCCTTATCCACGATGACCTACCGGCAATGGATGATGATGACACCCGTCGGGGTAAACCAACTTGCCATAAACAATTTGATGAGGCAACGGCCATTTTAGCTGGTGATACACTCAACTCTCTTAGTTTTTATCTATTATCAATGATGGAAACTGAAGATCCATTTCTCATCCGTGATTCCATTCAAATCCTCCACAAAGGTGCTGGTTTGAAGGGAATGATCCAAGGACAGATGGAAGACATTGAAGAAGAAAAAAATCCAAGTAAAACAGACCGAGAATCCAAACTACTCTCTATCCATGAAAAAAAAACAGGAGCACTGATCGAATCTTCCTTTTTATTAGGGAATCGATTACGACCTGATTGGAAAGAAAGAGAATCTGTACTTTCAAGTTATGCGAAAGAAATTGGGCTTTTATTCCAAATCACAGATGATATCCTCGATGTAGAAGGAAATTTAGAAGAACTTGGCAAAACCCCAGGAAAGGATGCAAAAGCAGGGAAATTGACGTACCCAAGTTTGTATGGAATGGAAAAAACAAAATCTCTCAGGTCCGAGTCTGTCAACAAAGCGATCTCACTAGCAACTGAACTTTCTTCTATGAATCATGAATTCTTTTTAGGATTACCTAAGTACATTGCAGAAAGAAAAAATTAGACTCGATAACTTTCTCGTTAGGGAAGGGTTTGTACCCGATTTAAAATTAGCCCAATCTTTAATTCTATCTGGTTCTGTTCTCGTGAATGATACAGTCATTTCAAAAGTGGGAACTCTGATTACACTAAAAGACAAAGTTAGAACAAAAGAAAAAATAAAGTCTTATGTTTCAAGAGGTGCCTACAAACTGTTAGGTGCATTTGATCATTGGAAAGACATTCAAATCAATGGAAAAACATGTATTGATTTGGGAGCTTCCACAGGTGGATTTTGCCAAGTGTTACTGGAAAAAGGTGCTTCCAAATTATTTGCAGTCGATGTTGGATACGGTCAATTGGCTCAAAAGATTGCCAATGATCCAAAAGTGACTGTGTTCGACCGCACCCACCTAAAAGAATTACCACAATTATCTTTAGAACCTCTCACGAACGAAACTTGGATCACAATGGATCTTAGTTTCATTTCGTTGGTCCCTGTATTTTCATTTCTGCAGTTATTATTTGAGAAATACCCAGAAACTCACTGGAAAGGAATCACCCTTTTTAAACCTCAATTTGAAGTGCATCCCTCGAAATTAGAGAAAGGTGTTTTGATCGATTCGCAATTGATTGGTTATGCGATCAGAAATGTTTGGCACAAAATCAAACAATCTGATCCAAAAATTAGATTTGTTGGTCTTATGGAATCACCCATCCAAGGGGCCGACGGGAATCGAGAATTTTTAATACGTTGGGAAAGGAAATGGGAGAACTAAACCATAAAACCAGTAACGGCTTCTTTTAATTGGTCCGTAGAAAATGGTTTCATGAGATAGGCATACGAAGGATTTTGATTGATTCGTTGTTTTGAAGTTTCGTCCAAAAATCCAGTCAGAAACAAAACAGGAACTGAGAATTGGTCACGTAAAGATTCGGCCGTTTCGATGCCATCGAGTGATCCTTCTAGATTGATGTCCATAAGGATAAGGTCTGGCACCTTTTCTGAGACAATTTGAAAGGCCTCATCCCCAGATGGTACAACAGCAATCACATGAAAACCAAATGATTCGATTTTCTGTTTGATATTGAGTCCGAGGAATGGTTCATCCTCGACGATGAGGATGTTCTTTTTCGTCATATATGCTTTATTTTATAGGGGGGGGTCTGTTAAAAAGTAAAAATACTGTATGGCAGATAAAAGTATCAAACAACCCGAGAATGTACCAGGAAAATACTATGTCGACCAGACTTGTGTTCCCTGCAATGACTGTGTCAAAGAAGCACCGAACCTTTTAGAGTACAATGCGGACGAAACGCACATTTTCTTTAAAAAACAACCATCCAATCCAACAGAGGAAAAACAGGCAAAGGCAGCCATGGCAATGTGTCCTGTCGATGCGATTGGGGACGATGGAGAGTAATTAAGAATTATAGAATTCTCTAATATTCTTTGCTACAACATCAGGCTTTTCTAAATGGATGGCATGTCTAATTTTTGGAATCCAAACCAATTTGCTTTTTTTGATATAGGATTTCATTTGTTTCATCATAAATGGTGGTGTGATTTCATCTTCAGCACCTGCTAATATCAAAGTTGGAATTTTGATCTCTTTCATTTTAGCACCGAAAAAAATCTCATCTTCTCTTCTGAGAGTATTTTCTTGTAAGTATTCATTTGGTTTATCATTCCAAATCGTAACCAGTGTATGACGAAATAAAAAACCTGGTTCAGGAAATTCTTCACCGTATAAATAACGTAACAACAATGCGACTTGCCTTTCCGTTTTTGGAAATAGAATCTTTCGCATTTTTTCGCGTTCTGGATGTGCAATTCCACCGGGTGCGAGTAAAATTAATTTTTCCACACGATGATTTCTATCATGAAGGACTAAGTGTTGGGAAATCAGTCCACCCATCGAATGTCCAACTAAACTAATTTGGCTTAAATTTAGTTTTTCTAAACATTCGAGAAGTAATTCCGCCCAAACATCAATTTGATAAAGGTATTTGACAAGTGGAAGTTTACTCTTTCCATATCCTGGCAAATCAAAAACGTATAATGGAACTCCATCATTTAACAATTCTTTCACGACCCGTCGAAATCCAAAACTCTCATCCAGTAATCCGTGAAAAAAAACGATAGGTTTTTGATTTCCATTTCCAAACTTCCAATAAAAAATTTTGTGGCCTCCTAAGTTGACATAAGAGGGAATTCCACCCATATTTTTCATTGATTTACGTCTCTGGGACTGATAATTTCGATATAGGCTTCGGTAAAAAATTTTAAACATAATGTTAGAAACAAAAATTCACAAGTTATCGGAGTTACTTTCCCATTCCTCGATTCCTTATCTTTTCGTCGATCTTAAATCCCAAAATATACTCTATTGTCATGATCAAATTAAAAATCTTTTGGGGTTGAATGTTTCTCTTCCATGCCCTATGGATTTGATTTTCGAAGATACAAACAATGTATCCACTTTACTGAAACAAAAATCGAATCAAAAAAAAAATCACCAAATCCAATGTAAGAAGGCAAATTTAGAAACTTTGACAGTATCTGTTCAGTTTTCATCGGTTGATGATGTTTTGAATGATGAAGATGAAATTTATATTCTGTACATTCATTGGAATCAAATAACTGAGACTGTTCACCCACCACAAAATGAGAGATTGGAGATTCCATTTCTAATCACCGATTCCTTTGGAAATGTTCAATTTGCAAATACACGATTTTTAGATTTTTTTTCCATAACGTTGGAACAGATTCAAAAAAAATCCATCTTTGAACTACTTACTTTAGCAGAACCCATTAAATCTGATTTATTAAGAACAAATGTAAAACATGATATCGATATTTATTCTGGTTTAGGTGAAAAACAGAAGTTTCAATTACAAAGTTTTGTAACTCCAAATTACACAAATGGTATCAATAATATAACTATACTTTTATTAGATTTATCTACCTTACAAAATGCAGAAAATACAATCAGATACGGAGAAGAAAAATTAAAAACCTTTTTTGCAACTATCAATAATGGATTTGTTATCGTAAACCAAGATGCAATTATCATTGAAGTAGCTCCTATTTTTAAGTTTTTATTATTTCAACTATTGGCATTTGAAGTAGGAGAAAATATTTTTCAATATTTTGATATAAGTGAAAAAAGTAGACTGATTGAAGTTTTAAACTTATCAATTTCTTCACAATCGACTCAAAGAGCCGAATTCGATTATTCGTTATTAGGTGAGGATCGAACGTTCGAAATAAAGTTTATTCCTGTCAGAAAACTCAATCCTAATGACAAAAAGGTAATGTTAGTATTTTCTGATATCACTGAGGCAAAACGATTAGATAGACAATTAATTGAATCAATGAAATTTGCAAGTATCGGTGAAATTGCTGCAGGACTTGCACATGAAATTAACAATCCTCTCCAAAGTGCATTACTCTACTTAGAAGATTTAATTACAGTTGATGAAACCGATCCAAATGAACGAAAGAATATCCTGCAGAAAATTGAAGCGGCAAATTTAAGAATCCGAGACTTGGTAAAGGCATTACTTGACTTAGGCCGAATGGAAAGTCCAAATCGTGATTTTGTTTCTCCTTATTACATACTAGTCAGAACAAGTGAACTTGTGGAAGTCAGTTGTCGCAAAAAAAATATCCAATTCACAAGGCATGCTGGTCCCAATTTGCCTGGAATTTTTGTACGTTGGCAGGAAATCGAACAAGTGTTGATCAATTGTGTGGTAAACTCGATTAATGCCTTGTCTGAAATGGAAATTCCCAGAGAGAATCCTCGAATTGAGTTGGGAATTGATTTTCTTAGGAGTCAAAATAAGGACTGGGTCGTATTTTCTGTGGAAGACAATGGACCAGGAATCGATGACGATACATTGGAAAAGGTTTTTTTACCCTTGTTCACAACAAGGCGGAACAAACAAGGAACAGGATTGGGTTTATCAATTTCTAAAAAAATCATCGCCGAACACGGTGGTGAGATTTATATCAAAACAAAGAATGGTGTAGGAACAAAGGTCGAAATCTTTTTGCCTGCTCATACGGATGAAAATGGATAAAATATTAATTATCGATGATGAAGAAGACATTCGTATCGCATTAAAACGTGTTTTATCACGTGAAGGCTACCAAATTGAACTTTCTGAATCTGCATCTGATGCTGTAAAACGAATCGAATCAGGAGAATTATTTTCATTAGTGATTTCAGATATTTTGATGTCAGGAATGTCTGGTATTGATTTCACAAAATTTATAGCTGAAAAAAACATAAATTTACCTGTGATATTAATCACTGGAAATCCTAATTTATCGTCCGCGGAAGCTGCTATTCGTTATCATGCTTATGAATATATATCAAAACCGGTTGATAGAACCCAGCTACTATCTGTCGTAAAACGAGCATTAGAGGTAAAAAATCAGAAAGATTCAGATTTAGAAAAATTAATGTTGTCCGAAAAATTAGAAAAGGCTCTTCGGACACAGAATTTAGATCTTAACCGTCAAAATGCGGCAATTTTGAATGCAACATCAGATGCGGTTGTTACTATCAATCACAAACTTATCATTGTATCAGCAAACAAGGCGAGCTTTGATATGTTTCGATTTCATTCTCCACTAGATTTAATAGGACAGAATGTACGAATTTTATTTACTGAAAATAAAATGCAAAAGTATATGAGCCAAGTTTCGAATGTATTAAGCCAAGAACCAAATAAATCAACTTTGCAACTTTCTGATGTAACTCTACAGCGTTCGGATACTTCAACGTTTCTGGCTGATATTGCAATATGTTCCTATAGTTTAGATGGTGATTCATTTTATACTGGTGTTATCCGAGATGTAACGCAAAAAAATTGATGGTGGAACAATTGATCCACTCAGAAAGAAGGGCATTTTTATCTGTAGTTGCGGCAAGTATAGGCCACGAAATCAATAATTCATTAACAGCCATCCAAGGATTTGTCGAAATGGCTTCACGTGAAAATGCAGACCTTATGTTAAAAGATCGTGCACTGAAAGTGACTCTAAACCAAACAGAAAAATTAAGAGCTTTAACTTCGAATCTTTTGCAATTAGGAAAATCAGTAAAATCAAATACAGAAAAAACAGAAATCCTTAATTTAAATTCAGAAATTTCTTCAGTCTTACAGGTTTTTAAAGAAACGGCAAAACTCAAATACTGTCAAATCAAACGAGAAGATTCTACTGAACCAATTCCAATTCGTATGAATTCGGATCAATTTGCATTATTATTATCAAATATTTTATTAAATGCTGCGGATGCAACAAACAACATAGGTACGATCGAAATCAAAGCATATATCCAAAGCAAAAAAGGACATCTAATTGTCATTGATGATGGTGAAGGGATGTCGCAAGAAACATTGGATAAAATTTATGAACCTTATTTTACCACAAAAGAGTTGGGTAAAGGTACTGGCTTAGGAATGTTTGTGGTAAAACAAATTGTAGAGAATTTTGAAATCGAATTACAAATTGACTCTACACCAGGGAAAGGTTCCAAATTTCATTTTATTTTTCCTGAGGTTTCCGAATCCTAGTTCGTAACGTGCATACTGGAATCAATGAAACTCAATTAGAATTTATCCATTCTCGATATGGAAAAAATTGTAACATCACTCCCTTACAAGAAGAAGCATCCAGCAGACGATACTTTCATATTTCTACAACCAAACATAGTGAAGAAGTAGTCTGTATTGATGAAACAGTAAACGAAGAGTTTATCGTATTGAGTCAATTTTTGTCTAAGAATGGAATTCATGTTCCAAAAATTTTTGAAAAAAATGAAACTGTGGGCATCATTTGTATGTCTTTTGAAGGAAAGTTGGATTATAGTTCCTATAATTTAACAGAATACCAAAATCACTTTACCAATCTAATTGAATTGATTTTAAAATTACAAACACTGGACCCGCCTGTTTTCGTAAAAACAAGAAAATTCGATACAGAGAAACTCAGTTTTGAAACAAATCTAACTATTGATAAATTTCATGCTTTTAAAGAGATTTATAAAATCAAAACTTCTTTAACCAATGAAGCTCTGGCTTTTATTGAAGAGACTGTTGGTTATTTAAATCAATATCCCATCAATGTTTTTACACACCGAGATTTTCATTGTCGAAATATTCTACGATCACCAAATTTCGATTATGTGTTGATTGATTACCAAGATGCAAGAATGGGTGTACCACAGTATGATTTGGCATCCATTTTGTATGATGCTTATTATCCACTTCCAAGAGAATTTCGGATGATGATGCTCAAATTCTTTGAATCAAGAAATATTGACCAAACAAAAAAATTCAAAGATACATTTTATCTACAAGCCCTACAGAGATCATTTAAAGCACTTGGCACATATTTTCGAATGGTAACCGATCATAAAAAAGACAAATTCAAACCATCGATAGTTTCCTGTTTAAACCAATTAGAAGAAATCATCCAGTTAGGAATGTTTCCTGATTCACTTTTCATTTTTGTGAGAAGTTTAAGAGAGGAGTTGTTATTACATAAGGATTTTAAAAAATTATGAATGCATTTGTACTTGCTGCTGGTTTTGGCAAACGAATGGGTTCTCTTACTCAAAATACTCCTAAACCACTTTTACAAATCCAATCGATCACTTTACTTGATTATGCATTATACTTATTACATAGTTGGAAAATTCAAAAAGGTTGGATCAATGCACATTACTTAGGTGAACAAATCCTCACTCATGTAAAGAACTTCACTGGTTTTCCTATCGAAGTCTCAATAGAGAAAGATAAAATCTTAGGTACAGCAGGGGGAATTCGAACTGCCTTACCTCAAGATTCTAATTCAGAACCAATTTTACTTATCAATCCTGATACTTTATTCTTTCCTAATCCTGAATTTACACCGAAACAATATTTGGCGAGCGGAATCAAAATTCATTTGTATTTATTACCAATACCAAAGGGTGAAAATTATACACAAATTTTTATTAGGAAAGATGGTGTATTGGAGTTTGGCAAAGGTGAGTTTTATTATATAGGACTTTCTGTGATTGATCCTTCTTGTTTATCTAGCTTAGAAAAGAATCAATATTATGATTTGTCCGATACATTCCGAGAATGTGCGAAAAAAGGTGAGATCACCGGAGAAATATTCCCCGGTGAAGTTTTAGATTTGGGTACAAAGGAACTATGGGAAACTTACCAATCCAAAGATATTTTTGGTTCCAACATAATGAATATAAAATCATTCTTACGTCGGACCAATATGACTTAGAATTTCCTCTTTTCGTTTTTCATATCCCTTTTTTCCGAGTAGAGCAAACATATTGTTTTTATAATCTTCAACTCCAGGTTGATCAAATGGATTTACACCTAACATATAACCTGAAATAGCACATGCAAATTCATAGAAATACATAAGTTCACCCAAAACTTCTTCGTTGATAGTAGGCAAAATGATTTCGATACAAGGTACACCCCCATCTTTATGTGCAATCAGAGTTCCTAATATTGCACTCTGATTCACTTCAGAAAGTTTTTTCCCGGCTAAATAATTTAATCCATCATTATCATCCGTTTTTTCGGTAAGGTAAACATCTTGTTTTGGAGTTTCTATCTTGATAACAGTCTCCATTAATTTTCGTTCGCCGTCTTGAATATATTGACCCATTGAATGCAAATCAGTCGTGAATTGAACAGAAGCAGGAAAAATACCTTTTGCATTTTTTCCTTCACTTTCGCCAAACAACTGTTTCCACCATTCTGCCAAATAATTTAATGTTGGTTGATAAGAAACAAAAATCTCAGTCGTCTTTCCTAAACCATACAAACCATTTCTCATCGCGGCATATAAACTAGCTAAGTTACCTTCTTTGGAAGATGTAGATTTTAGATTCGATTCCATCTGTTTTGCGCCATCAATGAGTTTATTGATGCTAAATCCAGCTGCGGCAATTGGAAGTAATCCAACAGGCGTAAAAACAGAATACCTTCCTCCTACATCATCAGGAATGACAAACGTAGGAAATCCATATTCATCTGCTAAATGTTTGAGTGCACCTTTTGATTTGTCGGTAGTTGCAAACACTCGATTTTTAATGTTTTCTTTTCCATACTTTCTCTCTAACAAAGAAAGTAACAACCGGAAGGCGATTGCTGGTTCAGTTGTTGTCCCAGATTTAGAAATCACATTTACAGAAAACTCTTTGTTCTCTAAAAATGCTAGTAATCGGAAATGATAATCTGCATCCAAGTGATGCCCAGCGTATAAAATTTTGACCGTTTTCTTTTGTGTTTCAGGATGACTAAACTCGGGAGTGAGTGCTTCGATGACCGCTCTTGCACCCAAATAACTACCTCCAATGCCTACAACGACTAAGTATTGGGAATGGGATTGGATGGTTTCAGCAGCTTTTCGAATTGTCTGTAAGTCCTCTGAATTCGTTTGGCTTGGTAAGTTTACCCATCCTAAAAATTCTTTCCCTAATCCAGTTCGATTTAATACAGTTTGACGAGCTGTTTCTGCCCTCTCTAATTCTTTTTCCAGATGATTTTGCAGGAGGAAGGGTTTCACAAAACGATCAGAAATTTTTAGATTCGACATGGCACCAGTCCTAAAATAAAGTATAGCATCGAAAGGAAGATGAAGTGGATTCATTGAGAAGTAAAGAAAATTTGAATCAATTTGAACGTATATTTGGAAAAACAAATACAAATCCGCGTTTGTTTCAAGCCCCCGCGAGGATCAATATCATTGGGGAACATGTTGATTATTTAGGTGGAATCGTTCTACCTGCAGCAATTGATTTTTCTGTCCAAGTATTTTTACGTCCCAATCATTCTAATCTGTATCAATTTCATTCCATCACTTATAACGAAACGATTACCATCAAAAAACCTTTTTTATCCAATCCGAATGCAACTTGGACAGATTATATTACAGGAGTGATTGTTGAGTTGGAGGCTGCAGGACATTCCATTCCAGGTTTTGATTTATTGGTTGATGGAAATATCCCCCAAGGTTCTGGCCTTTCATCCTCTGCTGCTTTAGAAGTGGTAACAGGTTTTGCGATTTCAGAAACCTTTGGACTGGGAATCGATAGAGAGAAAATAGCAGTCATTGGGCAAAAAGCAGAAAACAATTTTGTTGGTACAAAGTGTGGGATCATGGACCAATTCATAATCGCTGTGGGAAAACAAAACGATTGTATTTCCTTAAACACTGATAATCTCAATTATTCTTATCATCATTTTGAATTAGGTGAACATGAATTTTATCTCATCAATTCCAATGTAAAACATAACTTAAAAGACAGTGCTTATAATAAAAGACGCTTAGAATGTGAATCGGCTTTGCAAAAAATTCAAACAAAGTTCCCAAATTTTAAACAATTATATGATGTTACCTTAACAGATTCAGAACTAAACAATTGTAACCTCACCCCAGATGAATTCAAAAGAATAAGTCATGTCATTTCAGAACGAAAAAGAACAAAACAAGTCATCGAAGGCTTGGAATCGAATCAATTTTTAAAGGTGGGAGCTGCATTGTATGAAACACACAACTCCTTATCTAAAAACTTTGAAGTTTCTTGTGAAGAAACTGACTTCATTGTCTCCAAACTTAAAGATTTAGGAGTCATGGGTGCAAGGATGATAGGCGGAGGATTTGGCGGATGCGTACTCGTACTAGACAAAAAGGAAGGATTTGCCAAAATAAATGAAGAAATGAAAAAAAGTTATCAACAAAAATTTAACCTTGCGTTAGACTTCTACAAGTTTCAAATCTCTGATGGAGTGAAGGAAATTTCCATATGATTGATAATTGGGATGATTATACCGTAGAAAGTGGTGATTTCAAAATGGAAGTCCTACTTCAAAAATTTGTCCCACTCCCAGACTCTGCCGTTTATTTTGAGTTATCTGGCGAAATCAATTTATACAATTCACAAGTCATGAAGGAAAATCTTGAGATTCTCATTTCAAAAGGAATCAATCATATCTTTTTGAATTTTGAACAAGTAAGTTATATTGATAGTTCTGGATTAGGTGTTTGTTTAGGAATCCATTCAAGACTCGTAAAACAAAAAGGATACATTCGCATTGTTTCGCCGTCTGAAAAGGTTCGTTATGTTTTAGAACTTACCAAATTAAAAAGCCTGCTCCAAATTTTTCCGACATTGGAGCAAGCTGTTGCACAAGTTTAGAAGTAACTTGGAAATAAAAATTTTAATTTTTTAATCTGTTCCGGATTTCGTTTTTCTGGAGCAGTCACTAAAGAAAACTTTGTACTTCCCACCAAACTAGAATCATCCGACTTACCTAAATGATCAATCAAAGTGGATAATAATTTTTTTGCAGTGTCAGCATTGGCACTAAGGTTCGCAAGAACCATTTCCAAAGTTACATGTGCTTCATCTTCTTTCCAACAATCATAATCAGTGGACATACAAACCATTTGGTAAAGAATCTCTGCTTCTCTCGCTAATTTTGCTTCAGGTAAAACCGTCATGTTGATGATATCAGCACCCCAAGATCGATACATATGAGATTCTGCACGAGTTGAGAATAATGGACCTTCCATACAAATTAATGTTTTGTTCGTATGAATTGGAAGATTGATTTGTTTTGCTGCTTCTTCTACTTTTTTTGCAAGCCCAGATGAAAACGGATCAGCAAAAGGAGCGTGTGCAACCATTCCATTTTCAAAAAATGTAGCATGCCTTGCCTTTGTTCTGTCTATGATTTGGGAAGGGATTACAAAATCTCTAGGAGCGATTTCTTGTCTCAAACTTCCAACTGAACTAAAAGCAATAATTTCTTCTACACCTAACTGTTTTAATGCGGCAATGTTTGCGCGTGCGGGAACTTCACTTGGATTTAAAAAATGACCTTTACCATGTCTTGGCAAAAAAGCAATTTCTTTCCCTTTAAAACGACCTATTGTAATTGTATCTGAAGGTTTTCCCCACGGCGTATCAGGATGAATTTCCTTAAGAATTTCCATTCCATCGATTGAATAGAGTCCTGTTCCACCAATTACCCCGATTTTTACTACATTTGTCATATGAATCCTCTTAAAGTGCAGTTTTCCCCTAACGATTTTAGTTGCATTCGTTTTTTAAGTTTTCAGACTGTAGAATGCTCATGGGAGAGTACATGAAATCCAAAATAGTAACCATCACAAGTCTTTCATTTTTATTATTTACCACAACCACCATCACTTCTGACAGTGCCTTTGATTTATCAACTGAATCAGATCGTAAGTCAGTGAGTGTTACCATTTATAATGGTGGGATTGGACTCGTAAGAGAAACAAGAGTTCTCAATCTTTCAAAAGGAATCAAAACTTTACGTTTCGAAGATGTTCCTTCCCAAATCATCCCACAAACTGTGAGAGTAAAAGGTGAAGATCCAAAAAAATTAACTGTCTTCGAACAAAACTATGAATACGATTTAATCTCTCCAGAACGGCTAATGGATAAATACATTGGAAAAGAGGTCACTCTTTACCAAGATGGAAAAGAAAAAACTACTTCTGTAAAGGCCAAACTCATTGCAAATAACGGCAGTCCTGTTTACCAAATCGGCAATGAAGTCTCTTTGGGATACAATGGCCGTGTCACTGTTCCAACCATTCCAGAAAACTTATTCGCTAAACCAACATTAGTTTGGAAATTAAAGAATGAAACTGAGAAAGAACAATCAGTAGAAGTTTCCTATCAAACCAATGGGCTTGGATGGTCAGCGGACTACATTCTTGTTTTGGACAAAGAAGAAAATGAATGTGGTCTTAATTCTTGGGTCACACTCAATAATAACTCAGGTGCAGAATTTAAAAATGCAGTACTCCAATTAGTGGCAGGTAAAGTAAATTTGATATCCAATAGACCGGCCTACACACCACAACCACGTTATGTAAAAAAAACGATGGCGAAAGAATATGATGAAATGGCTGATTCTGCTCCTGAATTTAACCAAGAAAATCTTTCTGAATATTACCTCTACACTTTAGACCAACCAACAACAATCGGATACAACCAAACCAAACAGGTTCAACTTTTCCAATCAGAAGGAATTGAAATCAAAAAGTATTTCGTATTCGAAAACCTTCCCATGTATGAAGGAAATGAAAAAAATTTCAATAACGCTACGATTAAGTATATTTTTAAGAATGCTAAAAAAAATAACTTAGGCCGACCACTGCCTCAAGGAACCATTCGTGTTTTTAAAGCGGATTCCAAAGGAAGACAACAATTACTTGGAGAAGACACAATTGATCATACACCTGAAAACGAAGATGTAAAAATCAAAACTGGCCAAGCATTTGATGTTGTTGCAAACGGAAAACGTCTTTCCTATGAAGTGTTCAAACTTTCTAGAGGGGATAAATCTTCTTATTCAGTTGAAATTCGAAACCGAAAAAAAGAAGCGATTGAAATTCGATTTTATGCAAGTTTATGGGGAGATTGGACCATTACAAAATCTTCTCACAAATTCATTAAGGAATCCTCAACAAAATCCTATTCTGATGTTCCACTCAAAGCTGGTGAAACAGTGACTTTGGATTATACTGTTGAGACAAAATACTAATCATGGAAACTAAATACGATGTCATCATCATTGGATCTGGAATCGGCGGGTTAACTGCTGCTTCCATTTTGTCACAGGTCGCAAACAAAAAAGTTTTAGTTCTCGAACGTCATTTTAAGTTAGGTGGTTTTACACACACATTCAAACGTTTAGGTAAGTTTGAATGGGATGTGGGAATCCATTACATTGGTGATTTGGCGGAAGGTTCTATGTTAAGAACCCTTTTTGACTCAGTCACAAAACGTGGAGTCCAATGGAAAAAAATGGAAGAACCTTTTGAAGTCTTTGATTATCCAAACTTCAGTTTTCCTGTGTATGGAGAAAAAGAACGGTTTCGGAATGATCTCAAATCCAAATTCCCCAAAGAAGAAAAGGCTATCGACCAATACTTCAAGGATGTTGAAACCTTCACACAATGGTTTGGTAGGCATTTCACTCTCAAAGCCTTACCTGCTTTTTTTGAAAAGGCAGCAAAGTTACTGGGGTTAGACCATATCAAAACTCCCTATATCACTACGAAAGAATACATGGACTCTCATTTCCAAGATGAGAACCTGAGAGCTCTACTCTGTTCCCAGTGGGGTGATTATGGCCTTCCCCCCAAAGATTCTTCTTTCGCAATCCATTCAATGATAGTTGCCCATTACTTTAATGGAGGTTATTTTCCAATCGGTGGGTCTTCCAAAATTGTAGATTCGATTGAACCCATTGTCGAAAAAAATGGTGGTGCGATGAAAATCCTCCACACTGTAAAGGAAATCATTTTGGATGGTGACAGAGCAATTGGAGTGAAGGTAGATGTACAAAAAGGTAAAACCATCACCGAACATAGTTTTTTTGCTGATGAGATCATTTCAGATGCAGGTGCTTACACCACTTACAAAAAACTTTTACCAAAACAATATTCCGAGGCATTTGGTTCTCCCTTGGAATCTTTGAGTACCCAAGGTACTACATCCATTACCCTTTACATTGGTTTTAAAGAATCACCAACCAAACTTGGATTTCACGGAGAAAACCATTGGATCTTTCCAACTGTAAATCATGACGAAAGTTATGCGAAACGAAATGACTTGATCCAAGGAAAACCACCGATGATGTATTTATCATTTCCTTCGTTAAAAAATCCAGAGGCGGAAGGCCACACAGCCGAAGCGATTAGTTTTGCTGATTATACAAACTTTGCGAAATGGAAAGGCGAACCTTGGAAAAAACGAGGGGTTGATTACAACGAATTAAAGGCAACCATCACAGAGGGGATGTTGGCGTTTTTGGAAGAACGATTTCCTGGTTTTCGCGACTTGATTGAATTTACGGAACTATCCACTCCCATCACAACCGAATACTTTACGGGCCACAAAGAAGGTTCCATATATGGACTTTCCTGTACACCAGAACGCTTTCGCCAAGAATGGTTAGGAGTAAGGACAACTGTCAAAAACCTTTACTTAACAGGTGCAGATGCATGTTCGCCAGGAGTGGCCGGTGCCCTTATGGGTGGTGTTGCAGCTTCATCAGTGGTGCTTGGTCTATCGGGCACTCTTAGGCTCATGAAGGAACTTTTCCAAAAGAGCCAAGAAACCGATTGACAATTGGTTTAAGGTTTGATAGTTTGATATTAAATCAATGGGAACAAAATTCAAAGGCTCTAAAAAGGAAGTACAGGCACTCGATGCGTTTATCAAATTAAAACGTGCGTCCGAGTCCTTGTCTTCCCGACTCATATCTGAATTCACCAAATGGAATATATCGGAAAGCCAATTTGGAGTTTTGGAGACATTGTACCATTTGGGTCCCCTATGCCAAAAAGACTTGGGGGATAAAATTCTCAAAAGTACGGGCAACATCACCCTCGTCATTGATAACTTAGAAAAACGAAATTTGGTGGAACGAGTCCGTGGAGTGGAGGATAGAAGGTTTATTTCTGTCCACTTAACTGGTGAAGGAAAAAAACTAATCGAACAAATTTTCCCTGACCACGTAAAACGGATCACTTCCGAATTTGCTGTACTTTCTCCTGAAGAACAAGATGTCCTTGGTAAAATCTGCAAAAAACTCGGTAAAAAAAACGAGACTTGTCCAAAATAGTTTAGTCTCGGTAATCCATCACCAATCGAAATCCAGCTCGCCTATCTTCACTTAGGTTAGGAATCCCACCATAAGATCTGGCACTAGCCGTCGCATTTTTGGCAGAATCAGAGTAAGATCCACCTCGCACCACTTTGTATATTTTTCCAAAGGAAAAGTTTTTGATATGATGGCCTGGGTACAGTTGGTAATCACTCGATGTCCACTCCGCCGCATTCCCACACATTCCAAGTGCCCCGTAAGGACTTGCCCCTTCCGTGGATAGTTCGAAAACAGACTGTGTTTTTCCAATTTTTGATTCTCTTGTATTACAATACAAAGAATCATATTCATCACCAAATGGATATTTGGTGGCTGTGATTTGGTAACCTAAAGTTTCATCTCTGTTTGTGTATTCCACAACTCCAGGACCACGAGCAGCCTTCTCCCATTCCCATTCAGTTGGAATACGTTTACCTGCCCACGCTGCATATTTCTCTACTTCACGGTAGGTGAGATGAACCACAGGATGATCCCCTTCTCCCTCTGGATACTTGCCCGAAGTCCAATGAGGAGGTGATTTGGTATTTGTTTGTTTTAGAAAGAAATCGTATTCGGCATTCGTAACTTCATACTTATCAATATAAAAAGAGGGAATCTCTTTCAAACTGGATGCTTTTGGTTCTAAAAAATATGGGTTAAAACTATCAGCAGAAGGGTCTGTCCCTTGCCCGTATAAGAATAAACCTCTGGAAACCAAAACCATTTCCTTACGGTCTTTTGGATGAAATACAGTTTTACGAGGAGAAGTATACCTTCCTTTAAAAAAGGCGTCTGGTTCTGTAAAAAAATCTTCTTCCACATAACTTGCGATATAAGCATCGGTAGTGATTTCTTTCATTTTTGAATTAAGATCTGGTTTATAATCACCAACTAACACTACTTCGATAAATTGATTGTTTTTACTGATATTTTTTTCTTCCCAAATAGTATCTCTGACAATGAGCAAACCTTGTTTGATTTGTGTGAGTTTTTGGTAGACTGGAAACTCTTTGGTTTCAGCAAAAAGTGCTTTTAATTCAGGTACTGAATACTTTGAAATCTTTTGGTTTCGATAAATACGGACTTTGATCCAAAGCCTATTTTTATAAACTCCAGTCACTTCACCTTTCCAAAGTTGGACTTTCTTTTTAGTCGTTGCGAAGGGTGATTCTTCCGACGTTTCCTCTTCCGAAACAAGGGGTGTGAAGAAAAACCCCAATACGAATAGAATCATTAGTAATTTTTTCATACTGTCTTTTATCATCATCGGCCGATTTCGCCGAAACCTTTTGATTGAAATTTCCTGTGCATGTATACAATCAGTGGGAAAAGGAAATGCAAAATTGATCGAGTTTCAATACAAACGGGAAAAAGAAAACATCCTCATTTCCTTAAAAACTGATTCCACACAAATTGGAACCTTTCACAGGATTGCGACAATCATTTATGCATTAAAAATGGACATCATTTCTGGTGAACTGAGCACAGTCATTGAACAAGGAAATGAATATACGATCGATTCGTTTATTTTGCAAGCAGATGGTGGCGATACTACAAAGGTGGCATTCCAATTAGGAATGATGATGGATTCTGTTTTTTCCAAAAATGCAAAATTTGAAGAGATTCTTGAAAAATTGCAGATCCAAGAACCAGCCGTGGCGACTTTTTTTAAAGAAACTCCTGAATTCATCTTCAGCGATCTTCCAGACAAAAACCAAACATGTTTGTATTTAGAAAGTAGCGCAGGTAGAGGTTTGTTGTATTATGTTTCGCGAATCCTGATGCAAAATCAAATCAACATCTTGAGTGCAACCATTGAAACAGATATGGAAACGGGGAGAGCGAAAGATAGTTTTTATTTAACAGATGGTTCGGGGCAGATGTTCGCCTCTTCTGACTTAGCGTTAAAAATCAGAAGAGAAATCCTTGCCCCGATCCAATCAAACTCTCGTTAGAGATTAATTTTTACAAAGAACCTTAAGAGCAGTCGCTTTGTCTACTTTTGGTGCTTTCCCATTGGAAAAACGATAAGCCAAACCAGATTTTTTGTCCACTTCGGTTTTTGTCCAAAATTTATCTTCGCTTGTTTTGATTTCATTTGGTGCTGTTGCAGCAAATTTAACCAAGTCTTCTTTGGATGGAACCACGCCACCTACTGATTTACAATACGCAGCTGCTTCTGTGAATTTTTTTGAAGCAATTTTATCCACGAGAAAACCAGAGGAAACCACTTCTTTAGGAGCCTCTTCTACTTTTTTCTCAGGAGTTTCAGCCACAGGTTTTGTTTGAGCGTCAGCCGGTGCCTTTGGTGCTTCCGCTTGTGTAGTCGCTGTAGGAGCCTTTGGTTTTAGGTATTTGACATACCCTAAGTATCCGATTGCGAGGATTCCCGCTAACACTAAAAATAGATACACACCATTTCCTGATTCCTTCGTTCCATGAGAACCTTCTGAATGGGAAACAGGAGATTGAAGGGAAGCTTGCGCTGATTCGTCATTTCCGAAAAGCGAAGCGCTTTCATTTCTTGTAGATTGTTTCTTAACCGTATTTGTTTTCTTGGCCGCTTTTTTAACAGCCTTCTTCTTAGCGGCAGATGATGATTTTTTCGTTGCCATAATGATAATCCTTATTGCCGAGACAATTCTAATTATAGTTATCTCATAAAAACAGAAAAAGCTGAAGAACTTCTTCTCAATTTTGCTTTTTTTTAAAATTTTTTTAAGTGTGTTTCCGTTTCTCCTAAGAAATCGTGATCCTAGATGAAAGAAGTTCGCATTGGTCTATTGGGTGCCGGAGTTGTCGGCACGAGTCTTCTCCAACTCTTGGACAAAAACCGAGAAAAAATCCAACGTCATTATGGAATCAACTTACAACTAACAATCATTGCTACCCGTAACCCGGCAAAACTCAAAGGTAAAACGAACATCCCTGTCACAGACGACGTACTTTCTGTTACAAAACGTTCGGATATTGATATGATTGTTGAATTGATAGGCGGTACTGACACTGCATACCAAGCTGTACGTTCTGCCCTCGAAAATGGAAAAGCAGTCGTTACTGCAAACAAAGCACTCCTATCCGAGAAAGGTCGTGAACTTTATCCAATCGCCGAAAAAGCGGGAGTTGAGTTAGGGTATGAAGCTGCCGTTGCAGGATCCATTCCCATCATTCGTACATTACGAGATGGACTTGCTTCATGTGAATTTGAAGTGATCTGTGGGATTCTCAACGGAACCACAAACTTTATTCTAACCAAAATGGAACAAGAGTCTTGGGACTATGTCACAGCTCTCAAAAAAGCACAGGAACTTGGATTTGCCGAAGCAGATCCAACCTTTGATGTGGAAGGGATCGATGCTGGTCATAAAATCAGCCTGCTCGCGAGCCTAGCATTCAGAGAGTATGTTTCCTTCCAAACAGTCTCTGTAAAAGGGATTTCTGAATTACAATCCATGGACATCCAAGCGGCACTTTCCCTCGGATATAGAATCAAACTACTCGGGATCTCTAAACGAAGTTCGGCGGGAATCTTAACGAAGGTCCATCCTACTCTTGTAC
>JACVCB010000058.1 GCA_016742255.1 Leptospira sp. | reverse complement strand
AAGTTGCGGTAGACCGAGCACGCCGCGGGGAAGGACCAACTCTCATTGAAGTATCCACTTACCGGTTTCGTGGTCATTCCATGTCAGACCCAGCCAAATATAGAACCAAAGAAGAATTAGATGCTTATAAAAAAAGGGATCCACTGATGCGGGCAAGGCATGAACTTGAATTAGGTGGAATTAAACCAGAAATTTTGGACAAATTGGAAATCGAAATCCAAACCCAAATTGATGAAGCTTATGCATATGCAGAATCCTCTCCCGAACCACCTCTTTCCCAACTTCACAAGTATGTGTACGCGGAGGATAAATAAATGGCAGTGTTAACCTATCGAGAAGCACTCAATCGCGCCATGGTGGAAGAAATGGAAAAAGACCCCATGATTTATTTGATGGGAGAAGAAGTGGGACATTACCAAGGTGCCTATAAAGTTTCCCAAGGGATGCTCGATAAGTTTGGAGAAGCCAGAGTGATTGACACCCCTATTTCCGAAAATGGATTTGCAGGGATTGGTGTGGGATCGGCGATGGTGGGACTCAGACCTATCATTGAATTTATGACTTGGAATTTTTCGTTGGTTGCGATCGACCAAATCATCAACTCAGCAGCTAAGATGAATTATATGAGTGGTGGTCAATTTCCGATGCCAATTGTATTTCGCGGTGCAGGTGGTGCAGGAGGAAGACTTGGAGCCCAACACTCACAAGCCTTTGAATCTTGGTATGCTCACTGCCCTGGTCTCAAGGTTGTATGCCCTGCGACACCAAAAGATGCCTATGGCCTCCTCAAATCTTCGATCCGGGATAACAATCCAACTATCTTTATCGAATCAGAAGTTTTGTATGGTTCCAAAGGAGAAGTCCCCGAACAAGAATATACCATTCCTTTGGGTCTTGGAGAAATCAAACGAAAAGGAACAGACATAACTATCGTTACCTGGTCGAGAGCTCTCAGTTTTGCAGAAGAAGCTGCAATCATTTTAGAAAAAGAAGGAATCTCCGTCGAAATTGTGGATCTACGCAGTTTACGACCGTTAGATGAAAATCTCATTTATGAGTCGGTCAAAAAAACAAACAGAGCCATTGTTGTCGAAGAAGGATGGCCTGTGGCTGGGTTTGGAGCACAAATTTCACACCTCATCCAAAAAAATGTTTTCTCATATCTAGACCACCCTGTGGAACGAGTCACACAAATGGATGTTCCTATGTCTTATGCTGCAAACCTCGAACGAATGAGTTTGCCGAATGCCAACCGAGTGGCAGATACCATCCGAGAGATGTTACGTTAAGGAGACCAGAGTGGCAAAAATTCAAGAAATGACCCAATTATCCCCTACGATGGAAGAGGGAACCATTGTGAAATGGCTAAAAAAAGAAGGTGATTCCGTAAGTCCAGGGGACATCCTCGCGGAAGTTGAAACTGACAAAGCAGTCATGGAGATGGAAGCCTATGATTCAGGAGTGATCTTAAAAATCATCCAAGGGGAAGGCACCAAACTGAAAGTAGGTGAAGCACTTGCCGTGATTGGAAAACCAGGAGAAGACATCACATCCCTACTTACGAACCTTCCGAAAAAAACTCCCGGTTCGACGCAAGCCACAACGAGTGAAACTCCAAAAGAGGTGGTCTCTTCCACACCAAGTGTTGGAACAAACGAAACTGTAGCCAAGGAAAGTCCAAACCTACAAACTCACTCAGTTTCCCAAAACCAATCGCCTGCCCCAATTCAGACAACCACTCTTCAAAAAGAGACAACAAATGGAACACCCTCTGTACCACGTGGAACTCTTCGTGTACTTGCTTCTCCCCTTGCAAAATCCATTGCCATCGAACATGGAATTGACTTACACAAGGTCATAGGAACCGGTCCCGAAGGAAGGATCACTAAAAAAGATGTATTGGATACTTTAACAAAAGGAATGGGATCAACAAGTGGAGGGTATGAAACACAAGTGAGTGATGAGGTGATTAGTTTGAATGGAATGCGTAAAACCATAGCCAAACGACTCACGGAATCCAAACAAAACCTACCCCATTTTTACTTGAATGTGGATGTCAATGCGAAAGCCCTTGAGGCCTTACGCAAGGATATCAATGATTTCCAAACCGCACAAAACCCAGAAACACCCACTAAAGTGAGTTTGAATGACATCATTGTCAAAGCAACGGCTTCCGCCCTCAAACTCCATCCTAAGGTGAATGCAAGTTTCCAAGGTGATTCCATTTTACAATTTGGTCGCATCGACGTAGGAATCGCAGTGTCAATTGACGGAGGACTACTAACGCCCGTTATCCGTGATGCAAACAGAAAGTCCATCCAACAAATTTCACACGAAGTGAAGGAACTCGCAAAAAAAGCCAGGGAAAGAAAGTTAAAACCAGAAGAGTTTACGAATGGTACGTTTACCATTTCCAATTTGGGGATGTATGGAATCAGTCGGTTTACAGCCATTATCAATGAACCTGAAAGTGCAATCCTTGCTGTTGGTTCTGTAGAGGATAAACCCGTTGTGGAAAATGGAAACGTGGTGGCAGGAAGGATTCTTTCTCTCACACTCTCCTGCGATCACCGGGTGATCGATGGAGCTGTGGGAGCAGAGTTTTTAAAGACCTTAAGGAGTTTATTGGAAAAACCAAATCTTCTCCTTGCAGTCGGTTAATCAAATTTAAGGTTAAGCAGCAAAAAAATCTGCACTTTGGATATCGGCAATGGGAATGCGAACCACACCAGTGGCCAAATTCCCGATAACGACATCGTCCATCATTTGGCGGTTTTTATCGAGTTCGATGCTCTTTCCATCTTTGAGGTGTAAAACGATATCGATTCCTCGGTAGTGGATGTAACGTTCGAGTGTGTTTTTGAATTTGTGAGCTTTGTCCATCTGGTTTTTCGTTCCTTTATCTTTGTAACTTACAAAGGGTATCGTACGAAGTGAATGAGACCTTTAGAAAATTTTGTCTCATTAGATAAGTTTTTTTTGACATCCATAGGAAACTAAGAGAATTATGTCACATGAAGTCTGAGAACCCAACCTCCGCCACTCCTGGCGTACGAAAAGCTGCCCTCCTCCTCCTATCCCTTGGCAAAGAAAGAGCCGCCGATGTTCTAAGACACCTAGACGATTCTATGTTAGAAGCAGTGATTTTGGAAATGTCCAAAATTAGGTCTGTTTCCAAGGAAGAAAGGGAAACCATTCTAAAAGAATTCCATCATACCATTGAAGACATTTCCGAATCCACTTCGGGTGGATTGTCAACAGCCAAATCCCTTCTCGAACATACAGTGGGATCAGAAAAAGCCAATGTGATCTTAAAAAAGATCCATAAAGAAGAAACGAAGAATGATTTTGAATTTTTAAACTTAGTTGAGCCGACGGTTTTACAAACCATGCTCGCGACAGAATCACCACAAATCATTGCCGTTACCCTTTCGCACCTGGATCCCAAAAAAGCAGCTGATGTTTTGAAACTCTTCCCGAAACCAGAACAGGCAAAAATCGCAGTCCGTCTCGCCACGACCTCCAAAACGCACCCAGATGTGATCCAAAACATCGCAAGGATTCTCAAAAAACGGTACGAAGAAAGGGACAAACAAGAATATTCCGAAGCTGGTGGTGCACACGTACTTGCGAACATCCTTAACTTTATGGAAAAGGGTGCAGAAGAAACCATCCTTTCTGAATTAGAAGAAACCTCACCAGATGTTGCTGACCAAGTCAGGGAAAAATTATACACGTTTGAAGACATTTTATCTCTCGATAACAAAGAGATGAGGATTCTCATCAATCGTTTGGCAGATGATACGGCAATCTCTCTTGCCATTCGTGGTGCAGGAGATGAAATCCGAAAAAAATTCTTAAACAATATGAGCCAAAACCGTGCAGAAGATATATTAGATATTTTAGATATGAAACCCCGCGTCACCTTACGAGAGATAAACGAAGCACGAAGTAAGATTGTCCAGGTTGCAAGAGTTTTAGAAGAGGAAAATCAAATCCTATTCAAAAAAGACAAAGAAGAATACATCGAATGAAAAGGGGATGAACAAGAAGGGAAATTCCCGATGGCGGAGTTGACGGGGCTCGAACCCGCGACATCCTGCGTGACAGGCAGGCACTCTAACCAAC
>JACVCB010000009.1 GCA_016742255.1 Leptospira sp. | reverse complement strand
GTCTTGTACTGTCCTTTCCACCACTGACTCCGATGATACAGTCAAAATGAGTTCCTTTTTTTCGTGGATATTTACTTATGATCTCTTTTAATAAATCAAATCTCTCAAGGTAATTAACATTCCTCGTCAAATCAAAGTTAATACATGAGGAACATTTTCCATCTTCCGAAAATTGTTCATTTACCCTCGTGTTTGGCTGTAAACAAGTGATACAATATTTCATCTAGATAAAATTAATTTTAATTCCTCATATACAGAAGGGACTAGAAAATTTAATTCCTTTTCTTTCTCAGTAACATTCTTTGATAACAATCCAAACCTGTTCTTTTCTTTTTCGAATTCTTTTGGAATATTTAACTCAGAATAAGGTAAAATCCATTTAGCCAATTTGTCTTTCTCATCTATTAAATTGGTAGATGAAATATCCTTAAAAGATTCATCTACAAAATCAGAATAACCAAGTAATTTCATTTCTGGATAACATAGAAATTCAATTGCCATTCGATCTGAATGTTTGATTTTATCCTTCCATCGATTCACAGAAGATTGATTAAATCCTGAAGACGCATTTTCCTGGAATGTTGAATTTTGAGTCCATTTTTTATTACCACCATCAGTGATCTCTTCCGTACTCAGTAACTTTTCAACGAATTGTATTCCAACAAAATTACAAATCCCTTGAATGGTATCTTTCGGATTTAAAATCAAATCTTCATACTTAATGATCATATTGTTTGGATTTGATTTAGTATAGCTGTATGCGAGTGTAACAAGTTTTCTCCATTGACGTGCCAAAAAGAGAATTGGGTATCGGCCCTCTGAATAAAAATTTGATACCAATATAGCCCTTGGATCACGGATGATATGAATAACCTTTGAAGTATTCGGAAATACATTGATGATATGCGGTGCAAATTCATTTGCCCATACCTCTTTAAATCCAGACAATCTTTTATTGCCATATACCTCGCGTAGTATCTGTTCCCCTTGTTTTAAAAAGTCCCCATAGTTATTTGCATTTATTCTATGAATTTGCTTAGATAACAATTCAGAATATGGGAAAGAGGAAGCTTCCGTAAACTCTTTCAAATACTTTAAGTTTGGAATTTTTACATCACCCAAATTTGTATTTTGTATCTTTTTAAAAAAATGAAACTTACCCTCATCAAAATAATAATCTTCAAGAGGGGCATGTGGATCCACTTTGTGAGCAGACTCATTCGAAAGAGTATTACGAAAGTCTTTCAAAACGGCAAAAAAAGGATCTGATGCAAATGAAATCTCATCTGATTGATTTAACAAACGAGCGACAAATGTAGTTCCCGAACGAAACATTCCAGTTACAAATATCATAAATGTTCTACTTCCTTTACAGAAACTAAACCCTTTGATTCCAATTGTTTTATATACCAAAACGCAAAACCAAATGGCATTTTCGTTTCTTCACAGATATCTAATATTGAGTGTTTACCATCCATCATCCTAAGTGTAATTCTCATAAAGTGATACAACAAATCAGTTTCACCTTGAATATAGTCACAATCTTCTTTCGATAGTTTATCTCCAAACTTTTCAATTGCAGTTGTGTTTCTAGTTTGAGAAATATTGGTAGGAGATAAATAAAGATCAATTTCAGGGCTTGCGAGTGATGGAATTCCTTTGAAGTTAGCAACAGGGATACAATCATTTTCAAGGATATCAACTACCTGCAAGGTACGTTCTATTAATTCTTCTATAGCTTCCTTGGAATAATTTTCAAAATTATCATCACTTGTGTGGTAATTCTCAAATGGCCATCGCAAAAAAGTTCCCATCGGAATCTCGTAACCGACTGAATCAAAAACATTCTCATCATTTCCAATTTTTTCACGATGTGAAAAAATTACATCTTTATTGCCTCGTGTGTTAATTACATTGGCATAAGCTCTATCCAGAATATTTTGATGGTAAAAACTAGATTGGTAAATTAGTTGTTCGTTAATGCCACATAACGCAAGAAAGGTTCCTGCCTTGATATTCTCAGCAAATCCTGGTTCATTGTTCAAATAAGCAACAGAACCCACAATTTCAACACTTGCAAACGCTCTGTAACTATACTTTGTCTCACGATTTTTTAATCGATTGATTACTTCGAAAGAAGCGATACAGCCTGATAAACCATCGTTAATTTGGTCAGGGTGGTCAAAATGACCAACAAATATAATTTCCTTTTTACTTTTGCCTTCTTTTAGAAAGTCAACTTGTGTCATCTTCCCATTATAATCAAAGTTAGACTGAATGTTAACCGTGTATTCACCTGGAATCAAATTCTCATAAATTTCATGAGGAAGACAGAACCCCCATTCTGGGTTTCTATGTCTGTATTGATTTCTAAAATGGAATGGGATTACTTTCGGTTTTTTTGGATTGGTAAAGAGATGAGGGCGTAAATCCTCTAAGTCAATTTTCCCTGAAAATGATGGTGAATAACTGAATACAGATAAGTTTGAATGTTTTTTAGAAGCTATCACTTTGCCTTTAGGGTCAATTAATTCAGCTACTTCACAACTCCAATAAGGTGGTAATTCCCAATGGAAAATTTTCTCTCCACACGGGTATTGGATTTTCCTCGCACCAGGATAAAATTTAATAACTTCGTCATATGCAGCTTCCATTTCTGGTCCTGCATGACATCTGTCATAGTTAGCAATTTTTTTGATTAGATCATGATAAGTTGATAACATATTTATAAATTAGAAAATGATTCTCCGATTCCAGTATACTTTGGGAAAAAAGCCAAACTCAACATATCTCGATGTTTTCCAGGCATCGGATTACCCGCTTTATGTACAACATAACCTGTAGAAATCAAAAGAGTATCACCACGTTTTCCAGTTAAAGTAATGGAGTTTGACTTTGGTTTAATTCTATTTCTTTTTCGATAATAATCAAAATGATTCAATTGTTCTTCATACGGAAGGAATTCAAATGGACCCAATTCCTCGTTTGTATCATGCAATAAAATGAATAACTGCATATTTAAATGATCTCTCACTAAATCTTGATGAAAACATTCTGAAAATATGTCTTTACCATAATGTTTTTCATCTATATGAAAATTTCTCCATAAATTTGGTTTGGATACAAGAGCCTCACATCCAAAATAATGTTCAATGACGGTTTCCAAATTTTTTATATACTCTAGTAAATTTGGAGGTAAGTCTTTAAATTCTAGTTGGTAACCAAAACTGAAATACTTTTCATCAATTGATTTACCTCTTGGTTTTCCTAAACTAGGATCATATGAAAAGTCACCAAGATTCACATGTCCTTTAAATAGAAAATAATTGAATTGTTCTTTGGCTCTTCTAAAACTTCTAAGATAAGAAGACTTTAAACAATAAATTCGATACCGAAAGTAATAGAACAAACCTACGATTGAGGTAGGATAAAATTTAAACTTTGCTTTTGCCTGTACAGAAACTTGATCTTGTAATAACATATAAACCTCAGATAGATTAAATTCTTTTCTTTAATAACTTTGCTGGAACCCCACCTAAAATCGAATAATCAGGGAAATTTTTAGTCACAACACTATTAGCTCCAACAACACAACCCTTCCCTAATTTGACTCCTGGTAATATCACAGAATTAACTCCGAGCCAACAATCGTCTCCGATTTCGATTGGTTCATTTTTGGAATGGCCATGTTCTTTGAAATAAATTGCATCCAATTCTCTGATTTTCTGTTTTCCATTAATATTATGAGTGGTACTAAGTAATGTTACACTAGGACCAAACAAACAGTCTTCACCAATGTTAATCTCACCTGAAAAAATTGCATTAGAATGGATAGAAGTTCCTTTTCCAATATTTAGTTGAAACCCAGAAGATACCGAAAGCGAACAATTTGCCCCTATACTTACATGATCATTAATGGTAATTTTACTTCCCCCATCTCTGACTGAAATCATTCCATCCTTTGCAATGCGAAAATTTTCTCCAACTTGTAGTTCGGCACCTTTTGAAACATAAAGAGGACAAGGAAGATGACTTGATCGGTTTAACTTTAATTTAGCTTCTTTATCAATGTCTAAGCGTAAGTTAAAACGAATCGGTTTGAGCCTCCAATAAGATATGTTAGACAAAATTCTAATTATTTTCTGCAACATAAAACCGAATCACTTTCCTTTTGTAGGAATAATTGCCTTAGTCGATAGATGAGTTACAATCATCTCTATACTACTTGGAACATCATAAATGTTAGTATCAATTTTGATCTCAGGATTGACTGGTTCCTCATACGGAGATCCAATCCCTGTAAAATTTGGAATTTCACCAATTCTTGCCTTTTTGTACAAACCTTTTGGATCTCTGCTTTCACAAACACCTAAAGGAGTTGAAATATAAACTTCTATAAACTCATTTTCTGAAAATAAATCCCTAACTATCTTTCGATCTTTCGAAAAAGGTGAAATTAAAGATGCAATGACAATGACTCCAGCCTCTACAAAAAGTTTACCTACTTCTCCGATTCTACGAATATTCTCTGAGCGATCTTCTGGTGAAAATCCCAGGTCTTTATTTAAACCGAATCGCAAATTATCCCCATCAAGGAGAACAGTATGATAACCATTTTGATTCAGATAACTCTCCAATGCATTTGCAATTGTTGATTTACCAGATCCACTAAGACCTGTTAGCCAAAGCATACATGGTTTTTGGTTTTTTATTTTTGCCCGATCTTCTGGAGTTACTTTATGATTGAGCCAAACTATATTATTATCCATTTAAAACGATGTCTCCAATTTATAGGCTTCTTAATTCAATGATTTTACTTTGAGGTAAGCCGAGAGTTTTTCCTTCAGGAGGAATACAACTGACTACTTTTTTATTTGCCAATGAGGCAACAATGAGTGCCATACTTTCGCAACCTACCACCAAATCAGATTTAGCTATTTGTTCAAAGAGTGGAACCCGATTCGAAATTTGAATCGGATATTCAGGATACTTCTCTAATACCCAATCATACTTTCCCATTTCATCAGATGGATGTGGCCTAAACGTATAAGAACCTGATTTAATTTTAAGTTTCGTTAAATTTTGAAAAAAAAATTCAATTGCATCCGTTTCTGTGTAACCCCAATACCTTTCATCATTAAATGATTTTTTGGCATGGTCACTTATATTTTCACATATAAATAGAATGTTAAGCAATTCATCAGAATGATTTTCATTTTTCAAATTTTTAAAATAAGATTTTAAAGATTCGAAATAGGGATTAGATTTTAGTTTTACAATTTCTGAAGGGAAAGTGGATTTCGCCAAGTTAAAAGCATCTTCATCACCAACCCAAATTTCATCAGGCAACACCAACTGATCTTTATAAAGAAATCGTTCCTTATAGTTTACCCAGTGATCAATGAAACTAACCACTTTGATTTGATTTTTTTTTGCGGTTAGGATCGTTAATTTTTCAATTTCGCTCTGCCAACTAGTTCCTGTTATATATAACTTTGTATTCCCAATCGTTTCTTCTAAAGACTTTATATTTATCTCACTAAGTAACTTCGAAAAAATGGAAACAGCTGGTCCGTCTAGAACATACTGATAATTATTTTTGTTTTGCAGAACATAATTAGAAAGTATCTCTGCACCACCAGCATCGTGTGAAACGATTGTGATCAAATGATTACGTTTTCCAATCCTTTGCTAGAATGTAATACATAAGAACATCATGATAACCACCCTCTAAAAAAAGATGATCCACACGGCGCCCCTCTTCTTTCATTCCCAGTTTTAAGGCTAGTTTTTGCATTCCAATATTCTGATCAGCGGTTCCACAGTAAATTTTATTCAAATTGAGTTTTTTGAAACCATGTTCAAGAATGTACTTAGCTGCTTGGTAAGAGACACCCTTATTCTGATGATTTTGATTTCCAATGATGATTGCAAATTCAGCTGTACGGTTGATCCAAGAAATATCTTGCAAACTTAAATTGCCAATATGACCATCTAAAGTATGAAAGATACCTAAGACCACTTGGTCTTCTCTATTTAAATTTTCATAAAAAGATAGAAAATAGTTTTCATTCTTAAAAAATTTTCCATGGGAACTATACTTCGTAATATTTTGGTCAGAGAACCAAGAAGAATAAGGCCCATCTAAATCGGTTTTACGAAGTGGCCTTAAATAATAATCATTTAGAAATGTATGGATCATTTTAACTGGTTTAGGTGTTTCCAAACTTTTTGAAACGCACTGATCACTAAGTCAACGTGTTCATCTGGGAATTCTCTCACACACATTTCATACCCTAGATATGTTGAATCATTTAAACCTTCAGCTACAGGGCAAATTCCTTTAGAGTAGTCTACATCTCTTTTGCAAATATCTGAAGTCCAAGGAAAACCTTTCGAACCATATGCAATTTTCTTTTGGTACATTGGCAAAAGGTGTAGGTTTGCATATTGTAATGAGATGTCAGAAACACCTTCCGCAACCAAAGCATCATAAATTCTATGTTTACTTACGCCAGTTACCTTTTCATCAATCTCCATAGGAAAAATGTAATAAACATGAGTTGCTTCAGATCGAATTTCAGGTAATTTTAAACCGATTAGACCTTTTAAACCGTTCCTTAATCTTTCAGCTGCATGGATCCTAGACTTAATTTTGGAATCTAATTTTTTAAGTTGTTCAATTCCAATGGCACATTCAATTTCACCGAGTCGGAAATTATAACCAACCATATTCGTTAAGTTAGTAACTCCCTTATCCTTCACAACAGCTTCCGCATGATTTCGAATTAACTGCATTCTCTCGGCAAGTTCATCATCGTTTGTAACAAGTATCCCGCCTTCACCTGTATGGATATGTTTATGGTAATTTAAACTATAACCACCAATATCACCTAACGTACCTGTATATTTACCTTTATACAGGGAACCAGGAGCTTGGGCTGTATCATTAATTACTTTTAAATTGTGCTTTTTTGCGATCCGGTTGATCTCATCCATATTTGCAGATTGTCCAAAGATATCAACAACCATGATCGCCTTTGTATATGGGGAGATATTTTTTTCAATAGAGACTGGATCAATGCAATAGGTATTTGGTTCTATATCCGCAAAAACTGGAATTGCATTCCAATGGAGGATCGCTGTTGCTGATGCAGACATAGTCCAAGGACTGACAATGATTTCATCTCCAGGTTCAATACCTATGGCTCCAATCGCTGCTATCAGTCCCGAAGTCCAAGAATTGACAGTAATCGCATGTTTAACATTAAAATACTCTCTGCAATTCTTTTCGAATTCTTGTACTTTGGGACCACCATAAAAATCTGGATCCCAACATCCCAAAAATTGAGACAAGTTTCCACTCTCAACTACTCTTTTAGCAGCTTCCACTTCTTCTGGACCCAAAGAATTATACCGATTCAATTCAAAATTAATAACTTTTGAACCACCTAACAGTGCTAATGTATCGTTCATTTCTCAACCTTTAATTTTCTTAACATTCTAATCATATTTAACGTACTATATGCTTCACAAACTGCTACAGAGTTAGAATTTTCCATAAATTTTAAAATCTTATCTAACACAAAGTATTGGCTCTTAAGATGATTACTTTCGATCTCTTCCATTTCTTTCGAAAGTATGGTGTAACCAGGGAAGGTTGGGTCTGGAACTTTATTTTGCCAATAAATTTCATCTCCCCCATTTTTATATGATAGTTTCCCTTCGGATGTAATCAGTTCAATTGAATAGTGAGAAAAATCTGATTCCCGCGATGAGATAAAAAACACTTTGCCTTCATGAAAACTAAATAAGGCATCAGGTTCCGTGTCCTCGTTTGACCAATAATTGTGTGCTGTTATCGATTCAATTGACTCTAAATTTCCCAACCAAGATTCCAATAAATTGATAAAATGGCTTCCATTATGTATCAAACCTTTTGAATACCAACAAACACCCTTTAGAAATTCAATTTTTTTGTGAGAAGGAAATAATTTTTTCTTTATCACATCCGAAGAAGGCAAGTAAAACCTTTGGTAATTTACAAATAATTTTATATTATTTTGCTCACACAAGTTTACCATTTGCGTTGCTTCTTCATCATCATAAGAAATAGGTTTCTCACACAGTATGGCTTTTAAAGATTTCTGTTTTAATATTGTTTTTAGAATTTCAAAATGAGTTTCGGTTGGAGTGGAAAGGATTACGAAATCTGGATTTGTTTTCGTAAGACCATCTAAAAGGTCATCAAAACTTGGCACTTTTGATTTTGATTCAAACATGTTTCGTCTTTCTAACGAAACATCAAATCCACCTACGAGTTCATAACCGTCATGAGCAAGTATTGCATTCAAATGGGTTAAACAACTAACATGGTAATCTTCTTTGTAATCATACCCCATTCCAATTTGCCCAAGACCTACGATAAAAACCTTCAATTTTAAGTATCACCCTTCCTTAATACTTTTTTATTGATTTCCAATAACCTAGGATTCTCTTTTAAATAAGATACACATTCATAAATGCTAAAAAATGGTTTTTGAATTGAATAAAAATGTTCAATGATCGATTTCAAAAGTTCAAAGTCTTGTTTTTCATCTAATGTAAGACCTAATTCAGGCCAAAAGACGGAAGTTGGTGCTACAAGATGTAAGTGGGGGAATAACTCTGGATGATTTCTCATATATAGAGAAACATGTTCTCTGTCTAATTTATCATTTGTTAGATTCCCAGACTTCTCTAGGTCATTTAATGAAAACACTTGTACGTCCATTCCATCTGGATAACTTCTAATATGTGCATTCCCAACATAAGAAGCGTTATTGTATTTATACAATTGAATGCATTGGTCGATAATCTCCGGATCAATAATAGGACAATCACCAGTAATTTCCACAATCACATCCGCGTTTACAGATTTTGCGGCATCCACGACACGGAGTAAAACATCATCTTCACTCCCTCTAAACACTGAAATCCCTTCGGATTTTGCAAAATCAACAACTGGGTTATCAGCCTCATTGATGGTTGTTGCAAGGACAATCTCATCGATTGATTGGACTTTTTTCAATCGATCGATCAAATAACCGAGGATTGGTCTTCCGCGAACTGGCAATAATACTTTACCAGGAAGACGTGAGGACGTCATTCTTGCTTCAATGGTTGCGACAAATTTTTTCATATACTGATATGTTATGTGATTTCCTAGATAGAATATTCTTATAAAACTTATAAACTAGTTTGATTTAGTGTATCGGTATTTTTTAAGTTTAAATTCGAAATAACAGAAGTTAACTCAATTACTTGGTCTCTAATTTCTCTTAAAGCAGTTGATTCCCATAATTCATTTTTTCTAAGTGGACCCAAACAGTATAAATTTGTTAAAAACTTACCTTCTTTTGATTTTACTTGTCCTAAATTTCCAGTGACAAATCCAATTCCATTCTCCGATTGGGTGATATATCCCTTCTTCTTCAAATTGTTATATAAATCACTTTTTACTTCCTTCAACTTTGTATCAGGTCCCGTACAATTGATCAATCGATCAAATCGATACGAGCCAAATTTTGAGTGTGGTTCTAAAGTAGAAATTTCAATTGTGTCATTTTCAAGTTTGGAAGATTGAATCCTTGCTTTTAAAAATGTAAGTTTTCCCAAATGAATCCATTCAGAAATAATCTCCATAGACTCAGAAGGAATTCTGTGACGAAAGGATTCCCAAAATGGACGAACATGTCGTATGAATCTGCGTTGGCTTTTGCCATCCCAAGATTTCCAGATTTCAGATGTGAAAGGTCTAATCACATTCATTAAATTGACATCGGATATTCCTTCATTCTCTCGAATCCAATTTCTTATTTTATGTACATCATGATTTACATTGCCAACTAATTCGGGAAATGGAGTTGGATTCAAATGATCTGGTTTCGAATGAACTTTGGGCAATTTTCCTGACCTAGAAAACGAAACAATTTTACCTTGGAAGTTTTTTCTTTTTAAGGTCATAATTACATCTACCATCGATAAACCAGAACCTAAAATACCTAACGACTCATTCAATTGGATTGATTCAAATAAACTATCATCCCATGGATTATGTAAATATCGTTTGCTATCCAAAACATCATTAGATAGGTAATTTGGATTTCCAGGTGGGATATTCCCCGTTGCGAGTATTAGATTGTCGACAATCAACTCTGCACCTGAAGAAAGTTTGATTTTCCATTGTGATTCAATTTTTGTAGCATCAACTACTTCATCGTTGATTGTAAAAAACTCTTTATTGGGCGATTTTGTTTGAATATTGGAATTCAAAGTAGATTCTAAGTAATCACCAAAAATAAATCTAGGGAAAAATGAATTTTCATCATAACTTTCTCCTAAATAAAAATAATTCTTTTCATTCGATTTCCACCAATCCACAAAATGATTCGGATTTTCTGGAAACAAACTCATGCCCTTTGCAGGAACATTTAATTTTTGATAAATTGAATTCGGTGAATAAGCAACACCTCTACCAAATCTTTTTTTAGAAGATTCAATTAAGAAAATTTCAATTTTGCCATTAAAAGTGTTCTTTAATAAATTGATGGCGAGTAATGAACCACTTAGTCCAGCCCCTACGATAGCAACTGATAAATGATTATTTTTTTCCATTGATCATATCCCAACTAACTGCGGTTCCTCTAGGAATATCAAACATAGCCTTTGAGCCAATAATGATATCAATATATTTAGGAGGAATTCCATACCCAGGTCGAATACTACGAACAGATTCACTTGTAAAGGTTTCACCCTTTTTGACATCTTTTACTACATATAAAGATCTTTTAAAAATGATCGATTTTTCTTCTGCTTTTGATCTTTCCAGTTTCACAGAACCTAGTGATAACCAAGCACGTTCACTTTCCACGACAAGTGCCTTCATTTCTTCTGGTTCCAATGAAAATGTGGAATCAACTCCACCGTCTGCTCTTCTTAACGTAAAATGTTTTTCGATAACTGTTGCCCCAAGTGCGACACTGGCAACCGCGACACCAATCCCCATTGTATGGTCTGACAAGCCAACCTCACAACGAAACATATCTCTCATTGCAGGGATACTAAGAATGTTTGTATTTTCGGGACTTGCAGGATAGGTGCTTGTACATTTCAAAAGGGTCAGATTTTCATTCCCAACTGAACGAACAGCATCCACTGCTTCTGCAATCTCAGCAATGGTGGCCATGCCCGTTGAAATGATAATGGGCTTTTTTGTTGCAGCCACTTTTCGGATGAGAGATAAATCATTATTCTCAAACGAAGCAATCTTATAAGCAGGTGCATTTAGAGATTCTAAAAAATCAACGGCAGTAAAATCGAAAGGAGAACTAAAACATAATACTCCCTTTTTATTTGCATGTTCAAAAATAGCTTTGTGCCATTCCCAAGGGGTATATGCTTTTTTATACAACTCGTAAAGAGAAGTCCCCTTCCATAAACTTTTTGGATCGGAAATAAAAAACTCTCCATCACCTTTGTCAATGGTAAGAGTATCAGCAGTATAGGTTTGAATCTTAATTGCTGCTACGCCACAACTAGCAGCAGAGTCTATTATCTCCAATGCTCTTTCCAAAGATTGGTTGTGATTTCCTGACATCTCTGCAATGATAAATGGTTTTTTATTTCGCGAAAATTCAAAGTTCATATAATTTCATATTCCGTAATCATTAAAATTCCATCAGAAACACCAATCAAATAACCTTCGTTACACTTCCGAATACTTCCCAAAAATAAATTAGTTTGGTTTTCGTTTGAGTTGAATTCTGAAATTTTATAAATGATGATCTTTTCCCCCGTAGGTAAAAAATAATAAGCCCCAGGATAAGGCCGAGTTTGTGCTCGAACAAAGTTTATAATCGACTTTTTCGATTTGAGTATGTCGATATAACCCATCTCAGGAATCCGTTTCCCAAAATACGTTGCTTCCTCTTCTTTTTGAGGAGTTGGTATGTATTGATTGTCTATTTTCTCCAATGTCTCACTTAAAATCTTTGGGTAGATTGCTTTAAATTCATTGATGATGTCATTGCCAGTTGTCTCAGCGGAAATAGGAATTTTAATTTGGCTATAAATTGGTCCTGTATCAACTGTGGCTTCCATGATATGGCAAGTCACACCTGTAAAAGCCTCACCATTGATAATGGCCCATATATGTGGAGCCCTTCCCCTATACTTAGGTAATAAAGAACCATGGATATTCAGTGGGTATTCTGCAGAGTTTAACAACTGGTTAGGAATAATATAACGATAGTTCACACTGATGAGATATTTGATTTTTTTACTCTTCAGTTCATGCAAAAGGATTTGGTCTTTTCTCAAATCAGAATAGTAAAAAGGAATCTTATTTTCTAGTGCAAGTGTATCAACAGAATCAGATTTCAATTCTTTGTGTGTTAATACATGAGTTACATTTAAACCAGCGTTGATAAGTTCGGATAAACAACTTTGCCCCAAGGCACCAAAACCACAAAAGATCACTTCGTTCATTTAGTTTAAAATAGATCCAACGATATCAAAAGATTTGATCTGAAAGATCGTTTTTAGTTTTGTACTCATATTTTGTCGGACGGAAACATTTGTCAGTTTCTGGTTTAACTGGGAAAGATTTGTTAAAAAATCTCCCCGACTTGGCTCTATGTAAGATTCAATGACACCTGATTTCACAAGTCCAGAAATATTCCCTGTTTGGTTCTCTGCAGTTTGGATCACAATAAAAGGAATCCCTAATTTTCCAAGTTCATAGATTGTTTGTCCACCTGCAGTAATACACAAGTCAACTTGTAACATAAGTTCGCACATGGAACGAGCATCTAGATTTCTATATATCTTGAGATATGGAAATTGATGGAACTCTTCCTCTGTAAATTCTGTAAATCCAGGTCCAACAATCACATCCAACTCTGATGATGGAAATTCAGAATGGTAGAATTGTATCAATTTGGAAGTTAAGTGTAAAGGATCACTTCCTCCCATCGTAATGAGTATCCTATCGATATTTTGATTTATTTTTTTCTCTATTCGATTCTCTCTAAATTCTTTTCTTAATAAAGCATACTCAGGACCAACCAATATCTTTTTATATCGATTTGGATCGTATTGGTAAACCAAACCTCCAAGTCCGCCATTGTAAATGATACAACCTGACGGATACTCTATCCGTTTGTCATCATCAATCGCAACTAAATGATGTGTATATTGTTTAAAGTGTTCATAATCAGCAGCTTCAGCACGGTATGAATCTATGATGATCGCATCATACCAAGTTTCCAATTGATTTTGTACCAACCAATTTTGTTGATTTAATTCTGATTGGAAGATTTCTGCGTCTTCGTGATCTGTATTGACGAGAATTTTAGTTTTAATCCCTTCACTTTCAAACAATTCAGAAAAGGCAATACATCGCCTGAGATGCCCTAGTCCATTTGATCGAAAATATTCAGTTAAAAAAAGAACCACAAACGAACTTAAAAACCTTTAGTTCAATCGGCTAAAACCAGAATGGCAAACAGGTCCTTCCAATAGGGAATCTATATCCTTTCCATTTTCACATTCTGAGATCACTTGGAAAATAGGTCTTAAATTTTCTAAGTATTTCTCAATGATCTCATCCGTATGACTGATACAAGCATAGACTGAAGTTCCTGCTAAATATCCTTTTTTTAACATTTCTTGTGTGATGTACGTTTTGTACTTTAATGCATTTGGACTTTTTACAGTGAAACCACAAAGTGCAGGTAAACCCCAATAATCCATTTCAAGTTTAGTCTCACTCGCTAATGATTTCCATGCTTCCGTGATTTGATTTCCAATCGCTGTGATAATTTCCCACGATTTTAATTTCTCCATCACTTCCAATGTCTTCAATGCAGCAGTCGGTCCAATGCGTTCAGTCCAAAATGTACTACTGATAAAAGTTGCTTGGGCCGATTCCATTATATTTCTTCTGCCAATGATGGCAGTAATGGCATAACCATTACCAAGTGTTTTGCCAAAAATTGCCATGTCTGGATCAACCTTATATTGTTTATGTAAACCACCAAAGGTTTGTCGAAAACCAGAAGTACATTCATCAAAGATGAGTACGATTCCATTCTTTGTTGCAATCTCTCTTACTTTTTCTAAGAATCCAGAAGTTGGACCAGTGTTCCTGGATACTTCCATCATAATCACACCAATTGATTCATTTTTAACTAAGGATTCCAATTCTTCGATTTGGTTGTAGTGGAATGGAAAGACAGATCCAGCTAATGATTTAGGAACTCCATTTGGATCTAAACCTGGTAATAGATGCCCAGAAAGTTTATCATCACTTGATAGGTTTGCCGATAAATACCAATCATGCCAGCCATGATAACCACAGATGGCTACTTTATCTTTTCCTGAAGCTGCTCTTGCAATTCTGATTGCAATGGCATTTGCTTCTCCACCTGTCCTTGCTAAACGAACCATATCAGACCAAGGGTGTAACTCCACCAACTTCTCTGCTAAGTAAACTTCTTCAGGACAGTTCAGTGTTGACATATTTCCTGATTTGACCACATCAAAAACAGCTTGGTCTACTTCTGGATGCCCATATCCTAAAGTATTCGTACCAACACCCATAAGGAACATATCTATATATTCTTTGCCATCGATATCCCAAACCTTGCAACCGTTAGTTTTACTAAAGTATGCAGGCCATTTTTCAGGTAAAAACATTTCAGCTCTTTTTGAAAGAAGCATGTTTCCACCAGGGATTACTTTTTTTGCCCTCTGCCAAAGTTTTTGGCCACTACTCATAATCGAACCTTGATTTCTTAAATATTTTTTATTGGATTGGAATAACTCAGGTTTTGCAGACTCTAATGCCAATACATCTAACCAAGAGAAGTTGGTATTTGGCGAAAAGTGTTCAAATACTTTTTTAATGACAACCAAATCCTCTGGTTCATCCACAGTCCACCTTAGTGATGAATGGTCTTCAGAGTTCTCAAAGTTTTTTCTTTGAAATTGTTTTTCTCTTCTTAGGTAAGGAGTGACATGTTCCCGATCGAAGTCCGTTGTTGCCTTCTCATTTGCCTCTTTTAAAGCATCAAATGAGAATACTTCAATGTCCAAACCATCAGGGTAAGTTGGGGGATTGATATTGGACGCATAGTTTATCCCACCTTGTAAATAAAGATTGATTACTTGGTCTACCAAGTTCGCATCAACCAGAGGACAATCACCCGTGATCCTCACAACTACATCCGCTTTGTATTGTTCTGCCGCTAAATAAAATCGGTTTAAAACATCATTTTCACTTCCTCTGAAACAATCAATCTTCAGCTCATGTAGATGGTTTACAAAAGGATCATTTACGGAAGCAACAGAGGTAGCGACCACTATTTGGTTTATCAACCGAGAGGTTTTTAATCGATTGACTAGTAAATCAATCATGGGGTAACCTACAACAGGTTCCATTACCTTCCCAGGATATCTAGTGGAACCCATTCTCGCTTGTACGATCGCTAATACTTTCATTTTAATTGCCAACGGAATGGGTAAATTAAGTCTTCATCATCAGAAGAAAGTTCATCCAAAAATTGTAATGTTGGAGTTTCATTAAAATGGGAGATGATTTCTGATAATTGGCTTTTTGATTCTACACCAAAAACAACATTCGATACTTTTGTCAGAGATTTTATAAAAAGAATACAGAAGAGTGCGGGAGATATCTGGTTTTTCTCAATTGCCTTATCCCATTTTTCAAACAAACCCGACCACTTAGAAAAATACTTGGGCCTAGTCTCTTTTTTCATCAAGAGAATACCTTGTAAAAAAATGGAACGTGCTTGGATTTCAATTCCTTTCAAGTGTAAAGAATCCATCCATCCACTCGACTCTAACGAACGATCAAATACATTGATAGGACATTGGATTCGATTGTATTCAACATAACTGGGAATTTTTTCCAAATCGTGATGACTATAAATACTCAAACCAAATTTACGAATGATTCCTTTGGATACAAAGTCTTGAATGGTTTCATAAACTTCTATAGCCTTCGGACTAAATAATATTGATACATCATGTAAAAATAGTGTTTCGATTTGACTTAGGTTTAATCTTTCTAAAGAAGATTCAATTTGAGATTTGGTCCATTCGCGGACATTCTTATGATTTTCTAAATCCAGTTTAGGTAGTTTGGTTGATACCTTAAATCTGGCGTTGATTAGTCTACCTAAAATGATTTCACTGTCTCCATAAGCAACTGCCGTATCTAACTCCGAGATTCCATTCTCATAAGCAAAATCTAAAATAGATTCTACTTCTTTTGGGTTTACTTTCCCTGCAGAATTAGAAACTCCATAGTTTAAACCAAACTGAACGGTTCCTAAGGTTAACTGTTGTTTCATGTTTAAAAAAGAGTCTGGTGACCTATGGGTGTCGTAAGCCTTAAAACAATTTCTTTTAATTGGTCGTTCGTTAGCCCCGGATACATTGGGATACTCAAGGCACGGCTATAATACTCTTCCATGTTTGGGTAGTCTTCAATTTTGAATCCCATCTTGGAATAGTATGGCTGACGATAAATAGGAATATAATGAAGGTTTACCAAAATGCCTGAGTTTCGAAATCTCTCGAAAATTTGGGTTTGCGAGGATTCCAATTCTTCTAGTTTCAATTGAAGAACAAATAAATGAAATGAAGAATATGAATCTGGCATTTGTTTTGGTAAAATGACCGGTTTATTTTTAAAAAGTTCAAAGTATGTATTCGCAATTTGATGACGTTTGCTCACAAATTCATTTAACCTTTGGTATTGACTATAACCAAGTGCAGCTTGGATATCAGTCATTCTATAATTAAATCCAAGTTCAATTTGTTCATAATACCATGGGCCATGTGGTAAATTCACCATCTGGTTTACATCACGCGTGATTCCATGACTACGAAGTCTATAAAGTGATGCATAAATCTTCTCATCATTTGTAAGTGCCATTCCACCTTCACCCGTTGTGATGATCTTTACGGGATGAAAGCTAAAGATTGTGATATCGCTATACTCACAATTTCCGACAGGTTTACCTTTATAGGATGCACCGATTGCGTGTGAAGCATCCTCAATGATTTTAAAACCATACTTTTTGGATAAATTGTGAATTTTATCCATCTCCGGAGCTTGGCCCGCAAAGTGAACTGGAATCACTACCTTTGGTAAAGTACCTTGTTTTTCAGCTTGGATGAGTTTTAACTCTAAAGCCTCGACTGAAAGATTATAGGTATCTTTATCGATATCAACAAAATCTACTTTTGCACCGCAATACAATGCGCAGTTTGAACTAGCAACAAAACTATTTGGACTTGTCCAAACATAATCTCCAGGTCCAACACCAAGAGCCAAACAAGCGATATGTAAAGCTGAAGTTGCACTATTTACCGCCACAGCATGATTTACTTGTGAACCAGCGGCAACAGCTGCTTCGAATTTTGGAACCATCGGTCCTTGTGTTAAAAAATCACCTTTTAATACTTCAACAACTCGATCGATATCAGCTTGTGATATATCCTGTCTACCGTATGGAATCATATTTTCTTCCTTTGTTCATGTATGGAGTGATCTTGAAAAATCATACCGTTTTCGATTCTAAAAATTTTGTCACAACTTTGAAGGGTACTCAGACGGTGAGCAATGATCAAAATAGTTTTTTGACCATGTAATGCATTGATTGCATCCATCACTTCACTCTCAGTGTTTAAATCTAAGGAACTAGTGGCTTCATCTAAAATTAAAACAGATGGGTTATGATACAAAGCGCGAGCAATTCCAATTCTTTGTTTTTGCCCCCCTGATAACTTAACACCCCTTTCTCCCACAATTGTTTCGATCCCAAATTCGGATTTGTTCACAAAACTTTCTAATTGAGCGAGTTGAATGGACTCATTCACTCGATTGTTATCAATTTGGTTATCTGGTATGCCAAAAGCGATATTGTTTTTCAAAGTATCATCAGTTAGGTATATGTTCTGGGAGACATACCCGATAATCCTTTGCCAAGAATTCGGATCTTTCAAAATCGAATTACCATTTACTTTTATATCACCAGAATCAGGTGTGATTAAACCCAAAATCAAATCCAAGAGGGTACTTTTACCTGCACCACTTTCTCCGATAAATCCTATGGTAGTACCAGATTCAATTTCCAATGAAATATTTTTAATCACAGGAATCGATGAATAACTAAATTGTAAATTTTCTAATGTTAAGGAGTGAAATTCTAAAAGAGTCTCACGAACACTTTGTTCTCTTTTTTCTTTCGCAGAGTCTATTAATTTACATTCTTGGTATATCAAATCGATTGTCGGAAGTGAAAATTTGATATTCTGCATGATCACTAACATCCGATTAATCGAAGGCATCACTCGAAATGCAGCTGCTCCGAACAGAGCAACCAAGGTTGCAGCTTCACTCAATGTTTTCCCTTGGCTAAGGGATGTTAAAATCAGAAGCACAAAGCCTAAAATGGAAAAATACTCTAACCATAATCTAGGGAAGGCAACCAAAGTTGTATACTGTTTCACTACTCTTGCAGCACCATCACTTTCTTTTCGGTAACGACTTAGGAATTCTTCTTCTCTACCATAAATTTTGATATCCTTGATACCACCTAATCCTTGTTGGAAATGACGAATCCTTTCCGCTTCATAATTTTGCCTTTGTAAGCCTAAAGTTAATAATTTTTTCCTAGCAAGGACAAAAGTAATACCAGCCGCTAATCCCAATGAACCAACAACAACAAAGGCACCAACTGGTTCTACATAAACAAGAAACAAGGAAATCCCCACCATAGTGATTGCTTCATTAAAAAATGACAAAGCTTGTTGCACCATCGAAACAAGAGCAGCTACTTCAGTGGAAGTATTTCGAATCAACTCAGAAGAATTTCGATTCACATGAAATAAATAAGGTTGGTCTAAATATTTTTTAAAAAGTGTTCTCGATAATTTACTCTGAAACTCAGCCGCATAACTTGCTTGTTCCCAAGTAAAATAAATCAAATAAATGGTTCGAACCGTATACAACACTACCATGAGAACCATTGCGTAAACAGCCAATGTCTCGAGTGGCGGATTTCCGAGATACGATATCACATTTACAAAATATGGATTCTCTCTTAGTTGGCTCGAATCAGTTAATACCGAGACTAAAGGAACAATCACCCCTATCCCAAATGATTCAAATAACAAACTAAAAAATATCAAAACAAACATATAAACAGTGCGCCTCTTCTGTGCACTGTCTAGGAGAAACCAAACTTTAGATATATTTGACATGATGAAAGTAAAAGGAGTAAGTTAGATTAAATTTTACAAAGAAACGTATAAATCAAATTTATAAAGGATCGAAACATACACAAATATGATATAGGCAATTGTGAGAGGGAGTCCTAATTTAAGGAAATCTGATGGTTTGTATTGACCAACACTAAAAACCATCATGTTTGTGTGGTAACCAAAAGGCGTTAAAAAACTAGCACTAGCACCAAATGCTGTTACCAAAAAAAAAGGTTCCGTTGCAGTTGAAAGGCCATTCGCTAAAGACAATGCAAAAGGAAATGCAATGCCTGCAGCCACTGCGTTACTCACAAACTCGGTTAAAAAAATGACGAATAGAAAAAACAGAAATAGGGAGATAAAAACTGGCATTTGAAGTAAATACGGCAATATAAACGATAAAACTAATTCAGGTGCTTTTAAATTCTTAAGAACGACTGAAATCACAAACGCAGATCCTACAGTCATAATTAAGTTATAAGGTATTTCTGTTCTTAAGGAATTCACCGAAATAATTTTTGTTAAAATAGCAAATACTAATACAATAAGTGTTCCTTTGAATAAGGAAAGTAATCCGAATAAATTCAAAAAAAGAATGCAGATAAAAAAAACTAAAAACAACAAAGAACTAATCATTCCATTCGTTTCTGCTTTTTTTTCCAAGTGGACAAAACTTAAATCGTTCGCATGAGATTTTTTAAAATCATCACCAATCACAAGTCTGAGTTGGTCTCCCGAATGAATTGTTTCTTCACCAATGTTTTTGAAAAAAACCTTATCACCTCTTCTAATTGAGATGATCACTGCATTAAACCTAGATCGGAATTGTGCATTTTTTGGTGTGTGTCCAATTAAATCAGATTCATCGGATACAATAACTTCGTTTACATTTTTCAAAAGATAACTAGAATCTGAGTCCAAGACAATTAAATCTTTTAGAATTTCAGCTGATTGAATGTCTTCCTTGTCTCCTACAAAAACTAAACGATCATTTTTTTGAATGATATGAGTTGGTGATGCAGGTGATACCAATTCTCCATTTTCGCGAACAACTTCTCCTAAAAATATTTTTTTAAGATTTCGAAGTCCGTTTTCCTCTATCGATTTACCAATCAATTTAGAATCAGGTGAAACGCGGGCTTCAAAAATTGAGCTCCCTTCTTTTGTCTTTGTATCTTCATCACCGAACAACCGTAAAGGAGCTTTTGCCAAATAAATTAAACCTACAATTGCAGGAGTGATACCAATCATAAAAAAATCGAATAAATTCCAGGTGGGAAATCCGGATTTCATTTTTAGATTATTTACAATCAAATTAGTTGATGTTCCTACCAAGGTGAGCATACCACCTAGAATGGAAGCAAATGAGATTGACATCAAAAAAGGCCTTTGGTATTGGTATCGCCCTCTTAAAATTCCAATCATAGTCGAAACGACAGCTGCATTATTCACGAACATGGAATAAATCAAAGAGAATACATTTAGTTTAAATAAAATGTATCTTTTGGAACCATTTAGCAATAAATTTCGAAAAACTTCCGTTAATCGATTGTATTCAAGACCTCTGGATATAAAAATCAGAGTTACAATTGTCATTAGAGTTTCATCAAAAAAAGAAGATAAAAATTCTTTGGTTTCGATCAAACCCGTTAATAAAAATAGAATGGATAATGTAAAAAAAACAAATCCAGTTGAGATTTCAAAAAAATACACAATCACAATTGCCGAAAAAATCAGAAGTAAAACGGTAAGGATGATTAGATTTTGCATTGTATTAATTGGCAAAATTTGAAACTTGAAATCGGAAGGATCAAATCTTAGTTTTAGAGTGATTTTGAATAATCATCGTAAGTCAGACGAACACCTTCGTTCAGATTCACTTCATGTTTCCATCCCATTTTGTGGAGTTTGGATACATCGAGTAACTTCCTAGGTGTTCCATCTGGTTTTGTTGGATCAAAAATCAGTTTTCCATTATAACCCACAACTTCCTTCACTGTTTCTGCAAGTTCTTTGATACTCACTTCAATTCCAGAACCAACGTTAACATGTTCTCCACCTTTTGGATCTCCTGTTACATCGTAATTCTCCATAAGAAATACACAGGCTCTTGCCATGTCTTCTGAATATAAAAATTCACGAAGGGGTTTACCAGTACCCCAAATCACAACTTCAGGTAACTTATTCACCTTAGCTTCATGGAATCTTCGCATAAGAGCAGGTAACACATGTGAGTTTTCTGGATGGTAATTATCTCCTGGGCCATACAAATTTGTCGGCATCACTGAGATAAAATTTGTGCCATACTGACGGTTGTAAGATTGACACATCACAATGCCTGCAATTTTTGCAACCGCATAAGGTTCATTTGTTGGTTCTAACTTTCCGTCTAAAAGTTGACCTTCGTCCATAGGTTGTTTTGCAAATTTAGGATAAATGCATGAGGATCCCAAAAAACAAAGTTTTTTGATTCCAAATCGATACGATGCATCGATGATATTGTTTTGGATTTGTAAGTTTGAAAATATAAATTCAGCAGGATAGGTATTATTCGCATGTATCCCACCTACTTTTGCAGCGGCAAGAAATACATATTCTGGTTTTTCTGATTCAAAAAATTGAATCACATCCTTTTGGTTGGTTAAATCTAGCTCTTGGTGAGACCTACCAATGACATTTTTGTATCCAGATTTGTTTAAAACTTTAACCAAAGCAGATCCAACAAGACCTTTGTGTCCAGCAACGTAAATTTTTGATGATACATTCATAATCGTATTTCCAGTTTCAAATTAAATGACTTTTAGTAAAAGAAGCCAAATCGATCAGCTTAACTTTTCGATGGTCTCACCTAACTTCTCTACTTCAGCCCGAAGAGCTTCGTATTCTCTTTTTTTCTTTTCATAAAAATGAAGAGTCATCCTAGCTTTTTCTTCGATTCCTTGTGGTGTGAGTAAATATGTGTATGCGAGTTTGTTTTTATTATTACGAAAATTATTCATTTTGATAAGCCCTTTGTCGAGGAATGCCTTCAAAATATAATTCACCTTTCCTAAACTGAGTCCCAACACATCAGATGCATCTCTTTGTGATAAATGTGGGTTCTCATCAAGTAACTGAAGTAACTTGAGGTGGTGGTCACTGTATTCGTATTGTTCTTTCATGGAGGAAGTTGTGCCCGGTTTGGACACCAAAGTGGAAAAGGAATGCCAGCTTTTGAGTGGATCCCAGGCATAGCTTCGCCCCCTGAGTCCCATTCTTTGTCAAAATGTGTTCAGTCTTTGAACAAAGTAAAGAAATTTTTGTTCATATTATGAACGAAAATTCTGATGCCCCCTCCCATCATCTGTTTCAAAAGGAAAAACGTCCCAACCAAAAACCAAATCCCGGAAGGAATGAGAGAGAGGAAAAGAAAGAAGGAGGAAGTGGATTGGACATAATCTTCCTTTGTTTCATAAAGAGAAATCCAGACAACATTGCCTTTTTGGGCTTCTGGATACTTTTGTTCCCACGTTTGTAGGAGAATGCGGAAATCCATAGACTCTGGTAAGATTTTGGCAAATCGAGGTTTCACCCCAAGTTCTAACCAATTGTGGAAACGAAACAAATTTTGGTCCAAAAAGAAGAATCGAATTGGTTCCGACGGGTCCTTATCTGACATAAGTGGGATCATCTCATAAAAAGAAGTATGGCTCGTGTCCCTCCCCTTGGCATCGCGGGACTTATGTTGGATCGCCTTCGATAGAATCAAATTCTTGTCGAGTGTATACCCATCTAACTCCAAAAATTCAAATCCATTCCTGGGTTCGTTTTTTGGAAAACCTTCGGGTGGCACTTCCCATACGGATTTTAAAGTCTTGAGTTCTGCACGAAAGGCAAACTGAAGGACCCAAATGGAAACAAAAGAAAGGGACAAGAGAACCAACCATTTTCCTAAAATCCGAAACAAACAAAGGACACTGGCAATATAAACAAAGAACGAAACAAAAATGGAAATTAAGTTTTCCCATTCCAACCATCCTAGATACCCTAAGTAGGTGGAAAAAACCATCACAACGGATATGAATAGAATGGAAACTGGTTTGTTTCCTTTCATAGAATTTGATCCCTGAATCCAGACATGAGTGAAGGCATTCCATAATCTAAAATTTCTATTGTAAAGAAGATTGTACAGTTTGGTCGGAAACATTCCGAATTTTGTGGAACTGTTGTTTAATCATCAAATGATGCGTTTTACGATTGGATGGAAACGAAAACAAACGCCTTTTTATCTCTAGAGAATGCTATTGACTTTTCTTCCTTTCCAAAAGAAATCTACCTCAATGAAACCTAAAAAACATACGATCCCTTATGACTTTCTCATCAAACTCGTAAGTTTAGCAAAAGGACTTGTTTTCCATTCCATCGAAGAAAACTTCCCGGAAACAAAAGAAGAATTAGAAGCCCCTTATCCCTCTGCTCTCCTTTGTAACCATGTTTCAGAAGCGGATGTAGTTTCCCTTTCCATGGTTTACCCAAGACTCAATCCTAAAATCAAAATGATCATCCCTGCCAGAGAAGACATCCTCTTACCTGGATTTTTACAAAAAGAATTTCGTGCGAAAGGATTTTTGAAGTGGATTTTCAAATTCATTGATGCAACAAATATCATTCCGATTTTATTACGTTATATCGGAGCAGTTCCCATCAAACGCCCGTTTCGTGATAATGCTAGAGAACTCATCAAAAAAGGGGAACTCCGAGACAAAGTGGATAGTGAATGGACCGAAATGGTAACTCACATTCGAAAAGGTCGAAATTTGTTTATGTTTCCTGAGGGAACATACAACCATGATGGATTTCTAAACCAAGTGAAACGTGGTGCTTACCACATCAAATCAAAAATAGATAAACTTCATTTTAATAGTTTTACACTTACCTATGACCACTTGTCTTACCAAAAAACAAAATTATACATAAAGTATGGTAAACCTTTTGAAATTCCAACGGAGATGCCAGCGGACCAAGTGGTGAAACTCGTTGCGGATACATTAGGAAAACACTACACAGTTACAATTGGAAATCTAACTTCTTTCTTATTACTCAAATTAGAAAAAGAAACCAAAATCAAAAAACAACAAATCATCCAATTATTATCACAATTTAAATCGCATATCGAAAACCAATTTCCAGAAATTACAATTGCTTCCGAATTACGAAAAGAGACGTTTGTTTCACAATTAGAAATTCTTTTTGCCAAACTGAAAAAAGTAAATTTGATTGATTGGGAAGACGAAATCATTCGCACAAAAGAAGTTTTGTATCATATACCAAAATCATTACACAATTTAAAAAAATCCAATATTGTATTGTATCATAAAAACCAACTTACAGCACATTTCGCAAAATTAGAAACCATTTGGAACCAAATACCACTAGAAAAAGGAATTGAAGTAAAAACATGAAAACAATAAAACCGATCAAACTCATGTTAGTTTCCACACTTTTTTTCATTGGTTGTGGTTCGATTTCCAGAGGGTGTGCTAAATATTTTGGATATGACGAAGTTTGTGTGGATGGTGTTCGTTACATCCAATTTACTTCAGGAGCGAGCGTAAAATACAATCCCGATGGAACAATAGCAACTTGTCGCTAAAACTAATTTGTTCTTTGTGATCCCTTTCCTTTGGTGACTTCCCAAAAGAGAATGGATCCAGCACAGGAAACATTCAGCGAATTCACAACACCAAACATGGGAATTTTAACCATTTGGTCGCAGAGAGATTGTAATTGTACACTCATCCCTTTTTTTTCATTCCCTAAGACCAAAAATATCGGGGACTTGAGTGTTGTTTCTCGTAAATCAAATTCACCACAGGAATCGGTTCCAATCACTCTGATTCCGATACGTTTTTTTTCCGAATCCACAAAACGAACCAAAGTTTCAAAATTGGGAACAAACACGAGTTTTGTGTGAAACAAACTGCCTAAACTAGACCGAATGACCTTAGGATCATACACATCAATGGAATGCCCAATGACAAACACGATATCGACTAAAAATGCATCTGCGGAACGTAACAGAGTTCCAAAATTGCCATAATCACTGGGCCGATCAAATAATAGATAAAATGGTTTCTCTTTTGGTAATATGGAAACTTCTCTACTGAGTTTACTGAGATCAAATTGGTTTTTTATTTTGGCTGTTATGATGAGTTCAGATGGATTTTCTTTTTCTGAAAGTTCTAAGTACAATTCATCTTTCACTTCATATACGAGTGCATCTCTCTGGTTTTGGATCACTTCCTTCGCCCAAGAAGATAAGTTACTGTTTTCTCGGAACAAAATCCGTGTGATTTTCCAACTTGCAGTTAACAACTGCTTTATGGGTTCAGTACCCTCAACAAAAACCTCTTTTTCCTGACTCCGTTTGGTTCGGTTTGTTTGGAGTGCAGAAATGATTTGAAATTCTGCATTCCGAACCGACATCTTTAAGAGTTTCAATTTTGAAATTTGATTCCTAGTTCCCAAAAAAACTAATACGTCAGATAGAAACGGCCAGTCTTGTACCTTGGTCGATGGCACGTTTTGCATCTAATTCAGAAGCAAGATCGGCACCTCCAATTAAGTGTACAGGGATTTTTGCCTTTTGTAAAGGTTCGAGTAAGTTACGGTTTGGGTCTTGGCCTGCACAAATCACAACTGTGTCACAAGGAATTTTTTTAGTCTCCCCTTTGACCTCAATCACGATTCCATCTGATTCAATTGCCTTGTAGGTAACTCCCGAAATTTGGGTTACCTTTCTGTCTTCTAAGGATGTTTTATGGATCCAACCAGTAGTTTTTCCAAGGGTAGCCCCAAATTTACTATTAGAACGTTTTAACATGGTCACTTCCCGAACACCTGTAGGTGTTTCTTTGGAACCAAGACCCCCATCTTTATCGATGGTTTTTCGGATCCCCCACTCTTTGAGGTAATTATCAGTTGTAAAACTATGACCAGGATCAGTCAGTAAAATACTCACATCAAATCCAATACCACCTGCTCCCATCACCACAACACGTTTTCCAACTGGTTTCCCTTTTAAAACTACGTCCACATAACTAAGAACATTTGGTCCGTTGATACCTGGAATCTCAGGAATTCTTGGAATCACACCTGTTGCAAGGACCACTTCTTCAAAACCTTGTTCAATCAATGAATCACTGGAGATAAAAGTATTGAGTTTCACTTCCACTCCATATTTTTTTAGCATCGTGCCAAAATAGCGAATGGTTTCTTTAAACTCTTCTTTACCAGGGATACGTCTTGCAATATTCAATTGCCCACCTAACTCAGGTTGCGCATCAAAAAGTGTCACAGAATGTCCACGTTCCGCTAATGTTTTTGCACAAGACATCCCACCAGGGCCTGCACCAACAACCGCTACCTTTTTCACGCGATCCGTTTTTTGAATGTTTAATTCGGTTTCATGACAAGCTCTTGGGTTCACCAAACAACTAGCAGTTTTGCCTTGGAAAATATGATCTAAACATGCTTGGTTACAAGCAATACAAGTATTGATCTCTTCGGGTTTTCCGGCCATTGCCTTCTCTACAAAAAAGGAATCAGCAAGGAATGGACGTGCCATTGATACTAAATCTGCATCACCTCGAGATAAAACTGATTCCGCTACTTCAGGAGTATTAATTCTGTTGGATGTAACAAGTGGAATCGATACATGGCCTTTCACCTTTGCAGTGACCCAAGTAAAAGCAGCTCTTGGAACCATCATAGCAATTGTTGGGATTCTTGCCTCATGCCAACCGATTCCTGTGTTGATGATGGTAGCCCCTGCTTTTTCAATTTCTTTTGCGAGGTGTAAAACTTCATCGATATTACCACCTTCTTCCACCAAGTCTAACATCGACAGACGGTAGATGATGATAAAATCAGTTCCCACTCGTTTTCTAACTGCTTTTACGATTTCAATTGGGAATTTGATACGGTTTTCAAAACTCCCTCCCCAATCATCAGTTCTGTTATTGGTTCTTTTAGCAATAAACTGATTGATGAGATAACCTTCACTGCCCATGATTTCAACTCCATCATAACCAGCTAATTTAGCTAATTCAGAACATCTAACAAAGTCATCAATGGTTTTCCAGATTTCTTCTTCTGTTAAGGGATGAGGTTTGAACATGTTGATGGGCGCACGTAAATTGGAAGCACCTACAATTTTATCATGGTAGCCATATCTGCCAGTATGCAAAATCTGCATGGCAATTTTTCCACCTTCTTTGTGGACTGCTTCTGTGACAACACGGTGGTGCATTGCTTCTTCTTCTGTGTCCATCACACTGCCACCTTTCGACACACGTCCGGCTTCATTCGGTGCAATGCCTCCCGTCACAATGAGAGCAACTCCACCCTTTGCCCTTTCCCCATAAAAAGTCGCCATACGTTCGTATCCATTCGGAGCCTCTTCCAGGCCCGTGTGCATAGAACCCATAATGGTTCGGTTTTTTAAAGTAGTGAATCCAAGGGATAAAGGAGAAAGTAAAGTTGGGTAAGCTGTCATAAAGACCCAAGTGTAGAAATTCTAGGATTTTGGCAAGATTTACTTGCAATCTAAAAGAGAACGGATAAAACTTTGTCCTGTGGAAATTCTCACTGAAAATAAAAATGGGAAAAAAGGAATTCTCTTCGTTGATGATGAGTCCATCATTTTACTGAGCATGAAATCCCAAGTGAAACACCATTTTGGAGAGAGATTCAAATACTTAACGGCAGAAAATGCCAACGAAGCATGGGATTTAATTTTAGAATTAGAAGAAGAAGGAAATTCTGTTGCGGTCATTATTTCTGATTGGTCTATGCCTGGAATGAACGGTGATGAATTTTTACGAAAGGTTCACAAACGATTTCCTTCGATAGAAAAAGTCATCATCACAGGTTTTGCTGATGAAAAATTAGTAACTGCTTTAGAAAAAGAGATTGGGCTTGTCACTTGTTTGAAAAAACCTTGGGACGAAAAAGAACTCATCACAGCCATCACCCAAGCCATTGATCACGAAGATCCTTTTGGTAAATAAATCGAAAATATAGTTTCCCCTGGTTTGGAAGACAAATCAATCCTTCCACCATGCCGTTTCACAATTTTATTCACGATGTCAAGTCCGAGCCCACTTCCTTCTCCAGGAGGTTTGGTAGTAAAAAAAGGTTCAAAGATTTTGGAACGGATTCCTGGTTCAATCCCAGGTCCAGAATCTTGTAAGGATACCAAAACTTCGGAACCACAGTCTTTAATTGTGATCATCAATTTTCCAGTAAAGGACATGGCTTGTAAGGAATTATAAATTAGATTTGTCCAAACATGTAATAAATCATCCGGATAACAATCTATAGGTGGAATCTCATCATAATGTTTAATTAAGGTAATTCCCCTTTTCAATTGGTTTTGGTAAATGGTAAGAACCGTCTCAATTGTCTCCTGAATCGATGCTTTGATTTTTTTTCCTGTGGAATCAAAATGAGAAAAGTTTTTTAAAGCATACATGATTTTTGATACTCGATCAACCGCCAATTGGATGGAACGAGTGTTCCGACGGAACTGGATTTCAAGTGCTAAATAATCTAGAAAAACTCTTAAATAATGGGACCTGAAAAGTGGAATGTATTTGTCTTCCAGTTCTCCAATTCCTAATTCCACCCATGCTTCTGCAAATTCATCAGCATCATCCGTTTTAAATCCATTTTGGATCAAAATTTCTTTGTTCTTCTTTTTACGTAATCGTTCTTCTTTTCCAGTATAAAACTCGATTGGTTGGTCAAGGTTTGAAAGAATCGTTTTCAGAATGACTTGTTCTTCTCTAGGAACACTAAGGATCGCTTCACGAAACAATTGTGAGGCGATCCCATATCGTTTTTGCCAATCCATCATGTTCTGATTGGATGCTTTTACGGCACCTATCGGATTATTAATTTCGTGCGCAATCCCTGCTATCAACTGCCCAAGTGCAGCTAGTTTTTCGGATTGTACAAGTTGTTCTTGTGTACGTTTTAAATTCTCAAACGCCATTTCCAGTTCGATTTTTTGTTTCTCAATGAGTTTGTTTTTTTCGCGTATTTCCGAATTGATTTGGCGGAGTTCTTCCACTTCTTTCAGAGGGCTCAAATCAAAAATACTATACGCGATTGAATTTGTTTGATTGTACTTAAACCGTTTGATGGAAACCAAAGCGGGAAACACTTCCCCATTTTTTCTTTTGCAAAGGATCTCAATCGAATCAATCGAATTGTCTGCAATTTTTTCTCTAATTTTTTGGAGTGAGTCTGGTGTGAGTAAAGAGCGGATTTTTAAATTTTTTGTGTCATCACTTGAATATCCAAATAGATTCTGAAAGGCAAAGTTAGAGTCTTTCGCTCTAAGAGAATTTTCATCAAATATCAAAAATGCTTCCGTTGAAAATTGATAAAAAGCACGGAATCTTTCATCGGAAGTTCGCAGTGCTTCTTCAGCTAACTTAGATTCGGTGACATCGAGTAAAGTTCCCATCAATCGAACTGGTTTTCCATCTTTATCTCGGATTAAATTTCCACGAGACTCGACCCAATGTACTGTTCCATCAGCATGAAAAATTCGTTGTTGGATTCTGTATCCAGACCGGGAAGGATCGTCTTTTAAGAGTTGGATTTCCGCTGAGACCTTTTGTAAATCATCGAGATCATTTAAACTGAGATACCTTTCCACAGTGATCGCTGGACCATCTGGATCGAGACCATAAATCTCATACGTTTGGGGTGACCAATATATATTTCGTTGGTCAATGTCCCAACTCCAAATTCCCATTTTGACAGCATCCAAAGACATAAGAAGCCTAGACTCAGATTCTTTTAAAGCTAAGTTTGCTTCTATTTGTTCAGTACGGTTGATCATCGCACCAAACATTCGATAGGCGCCACCATTCTTATCGTATAAAAATACTCCATTATCCTCTATATAAACATATTTTCCATCTTTTGTTCGATACCGATACACATAGGAAAACTTTGTTTTTTTTGCCATCGCCTCTTCAAATAATTGGATGGTTTTTTCTTTGTCATCAGGATGGATGAGGATCATCCAAGCTTCATAACCTATGGCCCTATACTCTTCAGGAGTAAAACCAGTAATTTCCTGGATGGCACCAGCCCATTGGTTCACACCTGTTTTGATGTCCAAATCATACACCATACTTAACGAAAGTTCGGTGATCGATCTATATTTTGCTTCACTGTCTTCTAATGCTTTTTGTTTTAAAACGTTTTCTGTGATATCGGTAATTAAAAATACAAGGGAACGGAGTTCACCCATTTCGTCAAAAACAGGAGAGCCATTAATGGATAAGTATTTTTTAACACCAAATGAATCTTCAATTGCATGCCGAATGTCCGTGACCGGTTTTTTTGTTTTGAGCACGACATTAAATGGTTGGTCTTCCTCTCGCCACGGTCCTCCATCAAGAGAAGTGTTTTTCCATTGTGGTGCATCATAGGTTCTAGATAGTATATCATTGAGTTTAATGCCAAGGACAGACTCAGATGCAGGGTTTGCATATAAAATCTGCCCTTGTGGGTTCAGCAAAACAATCGCAGTGGAACTAACGTCCATGATTGTTTTTAAAAGATCAACTTCGACATTTAGATGGTTCCCCACCTCTGTCGAAATATTAGGCATTGATCCTTCCTCGGAAGACTGCATAGTGTCCACTATGCAGTAGACTTAAGATTTATGCGAATTCAATTTTACCGCTTCTATTTTTTGGTAAATTTTAAGCGGAAAAAATAAAAATCGATCTAAGATTTGAATGAATCGAAACAAAAAGGATGGGAAAACTTCTTTTTTGTCTCTCAAAATCCCATTCACAATTTGTTTTGCAACGGTTTCTGGCGTTTGGCTTGGAAATGGTACAGGTACTTGTTTCCCAGCTGAGTCAAAAAATTGTGTCCTAGTGGCAATTGGATACACAATCATCGTACGGTTTCCAGGTCTTAGTTCACATTGGTAGGCATCGAGAAAGGACCTAACAGAAGCCTTGGTTGCCGAATACAAGGCATAACCAGGCAGAGGCAAATGGCTCATCGCAGAGGCGGTCACAACAAATAAACAGGGAGAGGTCCTGTGTTTGTTCAAACTCACCAAAGTATAAAAGGGAGAGTAAACATTTGTTCGAAAAATCTTGTCGATACGATCCCAACTCGCTTCTTGGATGATTTCATAATACGCAAAACCTGCATTCGCAAAAAAGATATCAATCCCACCCAATTTTTTATCTGCATCTTTTAAGAGTTTATCTAAATTTTCTGGTTTCGAAACATCACATTTATAAGGAATTACATTGGGATGAGACACTACATTTTTTTCATTCAAGTCACAGGCTAAAATTTTCACGTTTTCATGTTTTAACATCTGCAAGACGGTTTCCTTTCCAATACCTGATCCTGCACCCGTAACTACAATTCTTTTGTTTTTTAATTCCATTGCCGAAACCTAACTTGTATGGATCTTGTTGAAAGTTTTTTTTAATGAGATATCTAACTTTTTTTCATATTATTTAAAAATATGTTTACTTAGGTTTGAGACAACCTTATACTTTGTCTTCCTTGGGGATCACAATGAGTCGGTTCTTTGATCAATTATTCAAATTCTTACACAGGTTCATTTCTTACAGTTTTGCCATTGTATTCTTCTCTCTCCAAGGTGCCTTTTTTGGTGCATTTTATGCTTATTTTTTTGGATCTGCACTCATCCCTGATTTTTCCACCGAGAACCATCCGGAAGTTGTGTACGTTTTTGTATTTGCTACCTTCCTTGCTGCTGTCGGACATAGCATTGAATTTGGAATCCTCACTCCTCTTGGTTATGGTGGATTTCGTAACGACTTAAAAAAACTAAACCTGTTTTTACGATACAACGACACCATTCGCCACAAAGATATTTTGGAATTAGAAAACAATTTGAATACGCTGATCCATTTACCAAAGGAAAACATGTATGCTGCCATTCGTTATGCGGTAATGGTCTTTGTTTCTGTTTCCATTACCCATATCATTTGTCACCACCCAATGTACGAGTTAGTATTAGTTTCCATTGGTTGGCTTTCGGCAGTATTTGTTTACGGAGGATTTTCATACATCATCTCCGATTATTTTACAGGTAACAAAAGAGTTGAGATCAAAAAAATCTTAGCATACCGAGATGTATCAATTCATAAAAACTATGGAATCCTAAGTTTAAAGGGCAAATTTGTATTTTTATTAATTTTAATTCTTCTATCGCTCAGTGTACTTTCAGTCTTCATTTCCTTTGGATATGCCAGTTTATTTAAAATTACAGCTTTCATTGGAATGACTTTTGTCGAGGCAGTGATATTGATTTTTATGTTTTTCCAATCCATTAATCTAACATTGGAACAAATTAATGAATCAGCCAATAGCCTTGCTACTGGAGGTAGAGGTGCCCTTCCCATACTATCCATTGACAAAGAATTTATTTTGTTTGCAGAGAATTACGAAAAGGCAACAAGAGAAGTTGGGAGGATTCGGGAAAACTTACAAGAATTAGTTGAGGCAAAAACTTCAGAATTAAGAAACAGTTTAGAAACCGTTGAAACTTTAAAAAAACAACAAGATGGAGATTATTTTCTCACTTCCCTTTTAATTAAACCTCTTAGTTTGAACAAAACCATTGGAACACATGTAAAAACAGATTTTTTGATCAAACAAAAAAAGACGTTTTTATTCCATGGAAGGGAAAATGAAATTGGTGGAGATATCTGTATCACTCGCACCATTACATTGCGAGGCAAAGATTATACATTTTTTCTCAATGCAGATGCCATGGGAAAATCGTTACAAGGTGCAGGTGGGGTTCTTGTACTTGGAGCTGCTGTACAATCCATCTTGGAACGATCCAATGCAGTTGAGTCTGTTAAATTATTGTATGCAGAAAGATGGATCAAAAACGCATACCAAGAACTCCATCATATTTTTGAGAGCTTCGACTGTTCTATGTTAGTCTCTATGGTTATGGGACTGATCGATGACGAAACTGGCCTTATGTATTACTTAAACGCAGAACATCCATGGTCGGTGTTGTATAGAAAGGGAACTGCGGAATTTATCAAAAACAATTCAGAACTCCGCAAATTGGGAACACCCTTTTCCGAAAAATCACTCGAAATCTCTACTTTACAATTGATTCCAGGAGATGTACTCATCCTTGGTTCTGACGGAAGGGATGACATCGAATTTGTAACGGAAACCACAGCTAGAAAAATCAACCATGATGAGGAATTATTTTTGCGACACGTGGAACGAGGGAATGGAAATTTAAAAGAAATTTACCAATCCATCCTCTCCATGGGAGAACTGACTGACGATTTAAGTCTGATGCGGATAACCTTTAAAGAAAATCTGGACCAACCACCAAGAGCCATTCGAAAAGAATCGTATGAATTGATGCGTAAAGCAAAGTCACAAATCAAATTGGACCAATTAGAAGAGGCAAAAACCAGTCTTTTAGACGCAAACCGTATCAACCCAGAAAATAGAGAAATCCAAAGGGCACTCATACGCCTCCTCGTACGCATGAAAGAGTACAATTTGGCAGCAGAGAAATTAAATACCTATTTAGAAGAATACCCTGGTGACACAGATTTAATTTATTTGGCATCCTTTACTTACAAACAAACAAAAGAATACGGAAAGGCCATCGATATGGGTGAGAGAATCCGTTTGCGTAACCCTGGTCATTTATCAAATTTAATACAACTTGTTCAATTGTACCTCATTATCGGCAATCTGCCAAAAGCGGAAAAGACGTTACAACTAACATCGTTTATCCCTTCAGATCCAAATCGAATTGAACAATTAAAGTCACAAATTGAGACGTTTAGACAGAAAATTGTTGATGAAATTCCGACCTAAAGGGGAAGTTATCAGAATTACCGTTTAGCATTCATTTTATGACACAGTTCCAAATTTGGTTATTTCTACTTTGTCTCTGTGTGATTACCTTCTTCTCTTGCAATCAGTCCGATTTAGAAAATTTATGTGACCCTAAATCAGACCAATACAAAGACAGTTTACTTTTGCGTTATATTAATTTTGATGAGTCACCTCATTGTGGTGTGGTATTAAAAGTAAACCCACCAACCTACTTAATTTGTCCTCCTCTCATTCCCAAACGAAATGGAACTTTTTTTTTGGAAGCATTTGAAACAGATGGGAATCGGCTAAGTTTTTCCAGTAATCCTCCCCTTCCTCCTGGTGTGGTTTTTTCTTTTTTTTCAAATTCACTCGAAGGCACTTACAATGGATGGAAGGCTAACCAAGTCCAATTCACAATCACTGCAAGTAACCCAAAAGGAAGTGCAAGTTGTGTTTACAAACCAGCATGGATGGGGAAAACTCCTCCAAAGACAAATATCACAGTGTGTTATGATGGTTCGGGCAATATTGATGCAACATGTACAGTGATCCCAGGCCAAGATGGCCAACTGCGAAGAGGAGTTAACACGAATTTTGTGGGACCAACTCTTGTCTCCGGCGTTGAAATCACAACTGATTTAGTAACAGGTCTTGTATGGACAAGTTGTCACCGAGGGAGAACTGGTATTGGATGTGTTACTCCGGGAACAGAAACCTTTACGTATACAGACGCACAAACGGAATGTGCAAGTTTAAATGCTGGTTCCGGATTTGCCGATCGAACTGATTGGCGTGTCCCAGAGATGGAAGAATACTTAACCACGTTTGACCACACCACAGAAAACCCTTCTATCAATTCGACATACTTTCCTCAAACAGCCAGTTTTAATTATAAATCCAATACTTCCAACGCAGCAAGTACAGGAGCATTTTATCCTACGTATATCCAATCCTCCATTGGATTTGGAAATTATACAGATATGCACTACTTACGTTGTGTTGCGACTCCAAGAAATACATTTATCAAACGTTTCATCGACCAATCGGATGGAACCATCTTGGATTTAGATACTGCTCTTCTTTGGCAAAAATGTACAGCAGGCCAACCCAATGTGGCAACTTGTTCTGGTGGAACTGATAGCGCATTCCAATGGTCTGCTGCCATTAATTACTGCCAAGGTTTAACACTTGCTGGTAAAACATGGCGACTTCCCAATGCGAATGAATTAATATCATTAAAAGATTACCGATTTAATTTTGGAACTCCAGGTTTTAATGCTCTTTATTTTCCCAATACGGCATCTGCATCGTTTTGGTCGTCAAGCCCTGTCCTTGGAAATCCATCTACCCAAGCGTATGTCACTGATTTTGCTGGTTCTGGTGGTGGACCAACATTAAAAACAGATGCTACCGTTCGAACTCGTTGTGTTACCGATTATTAAAGGATTCTTTTTCATTTGTATTCCAAATTAAAATTTTTTTATAGTTCTCTTCTCTTTCTTCTATTTCTCACAACTTGTACAACCGTTGGGTTTCACCAAGAGAAAATAAGAAATTCCATAAACTTTGGAGATCAAGCAAGTTTCCGAGTCTGTGTTGTCAAAGAAACAGGAATTTTGGATGGAGATGTCGTCACTCTTTTCGAAAGTTGGAACGAAGAATTAAAACTCTACCAATTAAAGGCAGTGCCTAAAATTCTTTTTGAAACGGAACGTCCTGGTTTTTATGGGACAGATATACTCGAATACATGATGAACATGAGAATGTCCGATGAATGTGATCGACTTTTGTATTTAAAAGGCAGAACTTGGGGAGATATTGTTTTTGAAATTGTCACTCTCGGAATTTTTGTTGGTGTTGGTCTCAAATTAGAATTACAAGGAGCCGTAGAAGGAAACACCAATACAAGAGGTTATATCAAAGCCAAATACATTTCCACCATACAGTTGTTATTCACTAGTCCAAATTCTACTCTCGTTCATGAAGGTTACCATTTACTTGGATGTGGACATCAATTATTCATGAAAGCATGTTATGAAAAAATTCGAGATGTAAAATTATTACTCGCAGATCCAGAGCGAGATCCAAATTTTTTTCCCGTCATAAACACTTCTGGGAAAAAGATCTTACACCGACCCATTTGAGATCGTTATAATGTCAGAAACTTTCCCAACTTCGATACGGACAATTCCGCAAGTAATCTTTGGGGAATTTTCTAAACTTGATTGCGATTCGAATGCGATTACCAGTAACGTCAAATTCAGAATGTTTATGCTCCGAAATTTTACTCTGCTCATTTTTGTCATTTTTTTATCCCATTGTACGAATGGAAATATCTCTAACAATTGTGATGTGGGCTCGGAGAATTATATAAATTCTTTACTGTTACGTTTTGTAGTGAAGGACAGGAGTTACCTGTGTGGTTACAAAGTTCGGATACCTGCTTGTTCCTTAAGTTACGAAGAAACACATTTGCCTGAGAATTGGATCCAGGTAAAACAAGAAGTAGAAACTCAATTTGCACTTGGATCTAGTGGTGAAGAGACCTTAATCAAATACAATACAAATACTGTCGCAGCAGTAACCGGCGCTGCCTCAACAGCTTTCCAAGGTGCACTCATTGCACCAAATGGAAATGTTTATCTCTTACCTTATAACTCACCTAAAATAGTCACCATTAATCCCATTACAAAAAATTATGAATCAGCAGCAACTGTTCCAGGAAATGTGGATTTTATAGGCGGAACCTTAGGTCCAAATGGAATCATCTACCTTTCCCCTCATACCAATAATACTTTTTTCAAACTGGATACTTCAAATAATACATTGACGAACATAACATCAATTTCCATGGGAGGGGCAGCTTACAATGGTGGTGTGTATGCTCCGAATGGAAAAATTTATTACGTACCAAGTGGGGAATCAACAATCCGGTATTATGACACGAAAAAAGGAACGATTGGTTCTGTTGCAACACCTGTGAGTGGAGGAATCTTCGCCAATGGTGTGTTAACTCCCGAAGGTAAAATCTACTTTATTCCTCATACGGCAACGAATATACATATTCTAGACACATTTACAGAATCAGTCACAACGATTCCATTTTCTTTCGGTGGTGCAAGTAATTATATATCAGGAATCTATACACCTAACGGCCGTATCTATATCATACCTTATAATGCTTCGACAGTTTATTATGTAGACACAAAAGATAACGACAAAGTTGTCAATGCGGGTACAATTCCCAGCGCTGGCACTGCCATGTTTAACGGAGTTGTACTAGCACCTAACGGAAGGCTCTATCCCATTCCCTTAAATTATGCGAATTTTATTTCCATCGATTCCAATAACTCTGAAATCAGAGTTTTAATGGCAAATCCAAGTACAAATTCCTACCGGGGAGGTGTCATCGGGCAAGCTGGTGAGATTTACCTCTCTCCCCATAGTTCAAACCGTTTTGATTTACTCGATACTAAATCAATTGGAAGTTTTTGTGATTCCGTTAGGCTTTCACCCTATTGGAATAAATTTTAGCCGAAAAAAATCACAGTTCTTCACCAATTATTTCGTCTCATGGTTCTTGAGAAGGTAGCGATTCATTTGGATTGGCTACCGATTCTTTATGAACGAAGCGATCCATCAATCAGAGTTCTTTTATTCCTTCGCAAACCAATTGCCCTATTCTGTTTTTTTATTTGAATCTAAATCCCAAACGTTTGATAAAGAAAATGCATTATTATTTTCGAACTCCAAAGCGATGGAACTCCAACGGATTCCTGAACTTGGAGGTTTTGATTTAACCATTGGATCATTCTTTCCATTTTTATTTGAAACAGAATTATTCCACGAAATCCAATCTGTTTGGAACGAACACAGACAATGGGAAGAGGTAATTGCAAAAAATAAGTTCCACTACTTTGGAATCCAAAACCAAACTTACTTACTCAAACTAACCCGTTTGGATTCTTTCCATTATACAATTTCGATGGAAGAGTTAACAGATGCCATCCTCGCAGAAAAAATCCTAAAACAAAAAGAAACAAAACTCGATCGTTTATTAAGGACAATGATCAACGGTGTTGTAGTTGTGAATTTGCAAGGACAAATCCTTTATGCAAATGAAAGTGCTTCCGAAATTTTAGATTTGGAATTGGAACAAATTGAAAACCGATACTTCAGTTCAAAGGAATGGAAACAAATCAATGAAGATGGAAGCCCTTTCCCTACAGACAAACTACCATTAGCATTAGCTCTTGGAAAACAAATCACAGTCTACAATTGTGAACATGGAATTATATCGGAAGATGGTCATGTAAAATGGTTAAACGTGAATGCGACTCCACTTTTTGATGAACATGGAAACTTAGAAGGAGCCACAGCTAGTTTTTTAGATATCACAGAACTTAAAAACACACAGAATACAATCGAACAACAAAATCGAAAACTAACCTCTGTTTTAAATGCAATTGAAAGATCATCCATTGTGAGTGTCACAAATCCCGAAGGGATCATCATACGAGCAAATTCAAAATTTATTAAAATTTCTGGGTTTACAGAATCCGAAATCATTGGATCGGACCATAAAATATTAAGTTCGGATTATCATAAAAAAGATTTTTGGCAAGAACTTTGGGAACAAATCAAAAATGGAAAAACCTGGGAAGGGGTCATTAAAAACAAATCCAAAGATGGTAATTATTTTTGGCTTCAAACCTTTATCCACCCTTTATACAATCCTCAAGATGAAATTGAAGCATACCTATCCATACGATTTGATATAACCGAAGAAATTGAAGCACTGGAAAATACAAATCGAATGTTACATTTTACAGGCATCCAAAACAATCGATTACAAAACTTTGCTTACATCGTATCTCACAACATAAGACAACATTCATCCAATTTCACTTCTCTTATCCAATTGTTAGAAGAATCAAAATCAGAAGAAGACAAAAAGAATCTGATCGATATGTTACATGTTTCCTCCATCCAATTGGAAGAAACCATTTCCCATCTGAACGATATCATTTCCATTAACCAAACATTGAATAAGCCTATGGAATTTTGTTCCTTAAAAAAAGAAGTGGATAAAACTCTTTCGATCCTCAGTGGTTCCATCGAATTACGAAAGATCCAAGTGGATGTACAAATTCCAGAGGGGCTTACCATAAGAACCATCCCTGCTTATTTAGAAAGCATCTTACTCAACCTTCTATCCAATGCCGTAAAATATGTACGTTTGAAACAAGGTGCTTGGATCAAAGTGGGAATCGAAGAAAAAAATGAACAAATCACCATTTTGGTCGAAGACAATGGCCTTGGGATCAATTTGGAGAAACATGGGAACAAAATCTTTGGGATGTTCAAAACATTCCACCGCAATGAAGACGCAAGAGGGATTGGTCTATTCATCACCAAATCACAAGTTGAGGTTCTTGGTGGTGAGATCACTGTGGAAAGTGAAGAACAAAAAGGTTCCAGGTTTTTTGTAAGGCTCCCCAAAAACCCAGAGGAAACACTAAGGGTGTAAAAAGGAAATCGGAATCAAGACACAACTTTCATATCTCACTTCCCACTCTCCTCTTTGTTCACTTCCTTTCAATCCGTCTTGACAATCTCACCCAACCCTTGAGGCTTACCCTAGTGATCCGTTGGCGAAAGCTTTCGGACGAACCAATGACATAAGGAAATCCATGAAAGTCCACGAATACCAGGCCAAAGAAATCCTACGTAGACACAATGCCAACGTTCCATTCGGAAAGGTCATCGACACAGTCGGTGATTTCGAAAAGGCATATAACGAAGTTGTCCAAAAATCACCAGTAGTGGTGGTAAAAGCCCAAATCCACGCAGGTGGACGAGGAAAAGGTGGCGGAGTTAAGGTCGCAAAGACAAAAGACGATGCCAAAGCAGCAGCTGAGAAAATTCTCGGAATGCAACTCATCACCCCTCAAACGGGTCCAGAAGGGAAAAAAGTCCTCAAAGTGTATTTAGAACAAGGACTTGAAATCGCAAAAGAATATTACCTTTCCATCCTCCTCGACAGAGCAATTCGCAAAACCATTATCATGGCTTCCACTGAAGGTGGTATGGAAATTGAAGAAGTTGCGGAAACTCACCCTGAAAAGATCATCAAAATCCAAATTGATCCAGGAATTGGAATCCAAGGTTCCCAAGTCAGAGAACTTGCATTCGCTCTTGGAATCCCTGCGGAAGCACAAAAATCATTCACTGCCCTAGTGAATTCTGTCTATAATGCTTACATCAAAGAAGATGCAGCACTTTTAGAAATTAACCCCCTCATCCTTACCAAACAAAACGAAATCATTGCAGGTGACTGTAAGATGGACTTGGATGAAAATGCACTCTATCGTCACCCAGACAACGAAGCACTCCGTGACATTTCGGAAGAAGATCCTTACGAAGTAAAAGCAAAAGAATACAACCTCAACTACGTGAAGTTAGATGGAAACATCGGTTGTATGGTGAATGGTGCCGGTCTTGCAATGGCAACCATGGACATCGTTAAACTTGCTGGTGCAGAACCTGCCAACTTCCTTGACGTCGGAGGTGGAGCAAATCCAACCACTGTGGAAAACGGATTTAGACTCATCCTTTCCGATCCAAATGTGAAAGGAATTTTTGTGAACGTATTTGGTGGAATCGTACGATGTGACCGTGTTGCGGTTGGTATCATCGAAGCTACTAAAAAAGTAAACGTATCGGTACCAGTTGTGGTTCGATTGAAAGGAACCAACGCAGAAGAAGGGAAAAAAATCCTGAACGAATCTGGTATGAACATTGTGGGAGTAGAAGGACTCCGTGACGCGGCAGACAAAATTGTCTCCCTAATCAAAAAATAGGAAACTAAAAACATGGCTGTATTAGTAGATGAAAATACAAGAGTCGTTGTACAAGGGATCACTGGAAAAGAAGGATCCTTCCATGCAACGCAAATGTTAGAATATGGTACCAAAGTGGTAGCAGGTGTTACACCAGGAAAGGGTGGACAAATTTGGACTTCTGAGTTCGGAAAAACTGCACCAGTACGCAATACTATCAAAGACGCAATGAAGGAAGACGGAGCAAACGCTGCTGTCATTTTTGTTCCACCTCCATTTGCTGCGGATGCCATCCTAGAAGGAATTTTTGCAGAGATCCCTCTCGTGGTTTGTATCACAGAAGGAATCCCAACTCACGACATGTTAAAAGTGTACAGTGTGTTACGAAATTCTAAAACAAAACTTGTGGGACCTAACTGCCCAGGTGTCATTAACCCTCGTTACAATGTAAAGATGGGAATTATGCCAGGTTTTATCCACACTCCAGGAAACATTGGAATCGTTTCCCGTTCTGGAACCTTAACATATGAATCCGTTGCTTCTCTCACTGCGGCAGGCCTTGGCCAGTCTACATGTATTGGGATCGGGGGTGACCCAGTTCCAGGGATGAACCACGTAGAAGCGGTTCGTCTCCTTAACGAAGACCCAGATACAGAAGGGATCGTGATGATTGGTGAAATTGGTGGAACTTCCGAAGAAGAAGCTGCTGCTTACATCAAAGCTCATGTGAAAAAACCAGTTGTCGGTTTTATTGCAGGGCAAACTGCTCCTCCAGGAAAACGTATGGGCCATGCCGGTGCGATCATTTCAGGGGGAATGGGAACTGCTACTTCCAAAATTGCAGCAATGCAAGATGCTGGTGTGAGCATTTGTGCTCATATTGGGGAAGTGGGAGATAAAATGAAATTGGCCCTTAAAAAATAAGGGTTTTTTTCAAAAAAAACAACTTTGCAGGGGAAATGAGGAGTCTGAATTAAGAGTATGGAACAACGTTCATGGGTTTCTAGTGCATTGGTTCTCTTCATTTCCTTCGGCCTTCTTGCCGCCGAATCGGACGATAAAGGGTTTACCTTAAGTTTAAAGGATGCGGTTCGGTATGCGATTGAAAACAACCGCGAAGTATTACAAGCACGTTTGGAATTAGCAAAAGCTGATACCAATTTAATGAAATTTGAAGCCAAGTATTCTTGGCGTGCGATATCCAAAGCAGAAATCGACCAAAAGAAGTTCCCTTTTAACCAAAACAACATCTTTACGGGAACAAAAACCCAAACCAACACCTACAGTGCTGGGATTGAAAAACTGTTCACTACAGGAACTTACTTCAAACTAGAAGCAAGGTCACAACGTTTTGACTCAAACGCGTTTGAAAATCCGAACCAAACTCCTGCTGGATTTACAGCATTAGGACTCCCTCCTCTGTATACGGATTCCTTATCCGTTACCATTGCCCAAGACTTGCTTAAAAATGCGTTTGGTGCCAATGAAAGGAATATGGAAAAAATCTTAGAAAACCAAACAGAAATCATGCGGGAACAAATGGAAGACCAAGTTGCTTCCAAAGTGGTATCTACTCTTGTCGATTATTGGAATTATTCTGTAAAAGAATCGGGATACCAAACCTTCGAACAATTGTTAAAAAATACAAAAAATGTAAGGGATCTAACGATTCGCAAACAAGGGCTTGGACTTTCGGAAAGTTTCGAAGTGAACCAATGGAATGCCCTACTTTCCCAAGTGGAAGGCCAAATGGCCCAAGCAAGTGCAGAAAAAGAAGAAGCGAGACGAAAACTGATTCGTTCCCTGAACCTTCCTGAAGACACTGTTTTCCAAAAAACAACTCCACTTTCTGAAACTTTACCCGACAAATTGGATTACCAATCTGATATTGATTACGCATACAAACACAGAGCTGATTTCCGAGCCATCCAAAGGAAAAAAGAAAACGCTGAACTTGCTATGAAGATGGCAAAAAACGAAGCCCTACCATCGTTAAAAGCAGCGGGAACGTATGGTTACCAAGCTCAAAATACCATTAGCCCTCAAAATAATTATTCTGACAACCGCCATGGTGTTTTTTCCTACCAATACCCAGTGATGCAAGGGTCTCTTGACTTAAGTTACCCCATCATGGACAAAGGGGTAAAAGTTGGAATCCGTGATGCAGAAATCCAAAAAAGACAGGTCTCGTTAGAGGAAGCTGATTTGGTCAAAGCAGTTTCAGATGATGTCAAAACAAGAATTGATATATTAAAAGCATCATTCCGAGTGATGGAAAATGCAAAACGTACGGAAGAGGAATCCAAAAAATACTACAATGGTGTTTTACGTTCCTTCCAACAAGGCAGGTTCAATGCACTTGCCGTAAAAAATGCACTGGACACATTGGTACAAGACCAGTTATCACTCGTAAGAGCAAAAGTTGACTACAACATCAATTTACACAGATACTATGTGGCAAAAAATGCATTATTCGAAGAATACGGAGTGGACCGAGCCAAACTCCTTCCTGAAAATCTTTAAGAGAAAAACGGGAGGTAACGTTTGATTCGCTCCCGTGTTTTTTTTGTAATTGGTTTACTTTTTTTACTCGTTATCCTTTTCACTTACACCTTTGTTGATTTCCGAGAACGAGATGATAAAGCGTATGATCTCTACCAATCAGGTTCTTATTTAAAAGTTTTAAAACTGTATAAGGAATCCGAAATTCCAACAAGTGAGTTGGAACTAACGATTTTATCCCAATCTTTATCCCAATTGGAAAAACAAATCAATGGGAAAGACAACCAAAAAGAACTCTTACAGTTTTTACAAAAAAGAAATGATACAAAACTTTTAGAATGGGAAACTTCGAGAGGGACGTATTATCATATTGAGGATCCATACTTTTCTCATTTAAAAAAACATGGAACTGGTTACAAACGTGCACTCATCACAAAAATCAATTCCATCATCAAACCCATTCCCAAGTCAGAAGTCACACATTTCCTACTCTTATTAATTTTAGAAGATCCAAGAGGAATGGAGGAAAGTTTTAGTGATGCATTATCACATTTACTTACCTTTCCTTTTGAACCGATAGGCGAAATTGAAACAGGTTTTCTGTTACAAACCTTACATTTTTTATCACAAATCTCAGGAACCAATCTTTACCACCAAACAGCCACCATTCGAGGAAAAAATGTAAACCTTCGTAGTGGACCGGGAAGGGAAAATAGTGAAGTGGGGAAAGTAAGTGAACCAGAGCCTACAATCTGTTTGGAAGAAGATGGTGCAGAAGAAACCATAGCCGGAAACGAAGGGCATTGGAAACGATGTTATTTTCCAAACACACAAAAAACAGCATGGGTTTTTTCTGGGTTTTTAAAGGAAACCTTAGCGGATGAAACTCTCACAGGGGAATTTGAAAAACGTTTCAAAGCCGTAGACAATGAGATTCGAATAGATTTTGAAGGATGGGACGGGAAAAAAATCCCACAAACTTTTTTTGGAAATTACATTCCGAGGGAATCCATTCGCGTATATGGAGAAACAGGATTTCCCATTTATGGATCAGACACCAAAAACCCAAGTTCTCAAAGGATCTGTAAAAAACTTTCCGGGAATAAAAACTATTTTGAATTTTCCTTTATGCCAACTGATTCAGAGACCCCTATTCCTTTTATCGAAATTCACGTTCAATACAACCACTTAGAACATTTAGCATACTCGATCTCTCTGGACCAAACTTCGATTTGGGTCAATAAAAATCGTTATGTCCTGGACGGTGCCAAAAGGAGAGAAAATCTGTCCTTACATATAGAAAACAGGCAAGGTGACAAATGGAACGCAAGCCTCTGGAGAAGGAATACTGGCCTCATCCAATCCATTCGATCCTATCCTCTCTCGGAAGCCATGCTCGAAGCGGGCAAGTATTCTTGGGAGATTTGCCTTCCGCTTGCGACCAAACCAAACAGAGACCATGTCTTATTATTTGAAGTGAGAACAGGAATCCATTAGAGGAGATACTATGGCAACTTACGACTACCACTGTAACACATGCGGAAAAGACTTTGAACACGTACAATCCATGAAGGAAGATGCTTTGACGGAATGCCTTTGTGGACAAAAAGGTTCTGTGGAAAGACGAATCTCGGCAAGTGCAGGGATCATTTTTAAAGGATCAGGATTTTACGTCACCGACTACAAAAAAGAAAGTACTCCATCTACACCTTCTAGTGGTGATTCTGGTAACGCATAAAAGGACCAGCATTGGCTTCAAAAGGTAGATTGGCAATCATCGCTGGTGGTGGAGAGCTCCCCCATATAGGAATGTTGGAAGCTCTCGCTAGCGGCGAGGATCCATTATTTTTGGGACTCATTGAATCTGATTTTTCTCCACGAGGACACGAATCAAGAACCATACCCGTCCACATCACCCAAGTCGGGAAAATTTTAAAAACCATCCAGAAAGAAAAAATCTCGCGAATCCTGATGCTTGGAAAAGTGAGAAAGGATCTCCTTTTCCAAAAACTCAAATTTGATCTCAAAGCACTCTCCATCCTTGCCAAAACCATCAACCGAAATGATTACCCCATTTTCCTTGCGATTGCCGATGAGTTTGAAGCGATGGGAGTAAAAGTGATTTCACAAAAGATCTACTTACAGTCTCTCCTCCTCAAAGAAGGAAGATACACACCCAAAAAATTCAGCAACCAAGAACTAAAGGACATTGAATTTGGAATGTTCTACGCTGAAAAAATGGCTGATTTGGATATCGGACAAATGGTAGTTGTGAGTGATGAATCTGTGATTGCTGTGGAAGCAGTGGAAGGAACGGACGAAACCATTCGTCGTGGTGGAAAGTACACCCAAAAAAAAGGTGATGCAGTTATTTGTAAAAGTCCCAAAGCAAAACAGGACGAACGATTTGATTTACCAACCATTGGAATTCACACCTTCCAAGTGATGTTAGAAAGTGGATGTAAAACATTGTGCATCAGGGAAGGTGAAACGCTTGTTGTTAATCCGAAAGAAACAATTGAATTTGCCACAAAACACAAATTAAACTTTTGTGTCCTCGGTAAAAATGGAAGTAAGGTTCTCAATGGTAGCCAAAAAAAAGTCACATCGATCTAATTCTAAAAAAAACATTTTAGTCATCGCAGGAGAACATTCAGGTGACCTCATTGGCGCAGATCTTTTACAAGAATTAAAACTCATCGAACCTGATTACCATTTTTATGGGATAGGTGGAGAAGGAATGATCCAAAATGGCCTTGAGTCATTGGAAGAAATGGAAAATCTCAGCGTGATTGGATTTTCTGAAGCGATTAAAAAGTACAGTTATCTAAAAAAAGTTTTTTATCGTTTGTTAGACGAAACTACACACAGACCAACACAGCTTGCCATCTTAATTGATTACCCTGGATTTAATTTACGTTTGGCGAAGGAGCTAAAAGCTCGAGGAATTCCAACCGTATTTTATGTATCTCCACAAATTTGGGCTTGGAAATTCAAACGAATCTTTTTTATCAAGGAACACATTGCATTAATGCTAACACTTTTTCGATTTGAAGAAGAGATATACAATGAGTATGGTGTGAATGCAAAATTTGTAGGCCATCCTATCACCAAAAGGATTCCAGAAAAATTAAAAAAAGAGCCAGTGATTCCAGAAAAACTTCCGGACCCTCACCATGGTTATACGGTGGGTTTATTACCTGGATCCAGAAAAGGAGAAATCCATCGACTCATTGATCCTATTCTTGGAACTGCAGTTTTACTCCACGAACAATGTAAGTTAGAAAAAAAGAAAATTGTATTTTTACTTCCGAATATCAACCTAAAGGAAGAAACCTTTTTATTAGAAAAGATCAATCTTGTCAAAACAACACATCCAGATATCCAAATCCATTATCTTTGGAATTCCTCCCTTCGTGTGATGGAAGCAAGTGACCTACTCCTCATTGCTTCAGGGACAGCAACTCTGGAAGGTTTGTATTTTGAAACCCCAATGGTGATTTTGTATAAAGTCAGTTTATTTACCTATTTTTTAGGTTCCTTACTCATGAAGTCCAAGTTCATTGGCCTTGCGAATATTCTGAGTGGGGAAGAAGTTTGCCGCGAAATCACTCAAAACGAGTGTAAACCTGAATACATTGTTTCTGAGGCTTGGAAAATCCTTTCCAATACAAAACTCAGAAATAAAATCAAAGGTATTTTACGTGAGGCGAAAGAAAGAGAACTGGGAACAAATAATGCTTCGAAAAAAGCGGCAAAGGAAATCCAAAACCTTCTAAAATCAATTCCTTCGGATTAACCGAACAACACGGTTTTCCCAAGTGCCGATCCAAGATTTTGGTTTGATATCGGAATACAAAAAATAACCTTTCACTGACTCTTCGTCAAAAGCGCGAATCCGAATCCCAACCGTATCCAAATCAAGTTCCAATCCTTCCTTCCCATCGATGAATACTTTTTTCTCTTCTGGATCAATTTGGAGTTGGTGGATTTTGTTTTCCCATTCCAGGGTCCACTCACCTTTAAAATTTGGTAAACTGCTTAGGCTCGGGACAGTATCCGCTGGATTTGACTTTTCAGAACATTGAAACAAACCTAGGATCAAAATAGAAACTAATACTAAAAATCTCATTTGAACACGCATTTGTTCTCCTCCTCTGAAATCGAAAAATTCCCTCTAGTATCACCAATCAGGCCATACACTGTCATCTGGTAATTGCCATTTTTATTATTACCATACCCTTTTAGATCGATGGCCCCACTTCCACTGGTGACAACAACATCAGATAAATAATCCAAATCGGAATATCGATTGAGAGTAAATTCCATATCAAATGGTGACTGTAATGGTTTTAAATCCACACTGCCCTTTACAATCAAATCTCCATCTTTTAAATGAATTCCAAATAATTTTAAGAAATAAGATGTCCTAGCATCTTTATGCAACATATAATAATCACTTCCAATGCTATTGAAACTAAAATCCATACTCACATTGGTAGGTTTAAGTTCGGTGCCACACATGACCATCCAAGGTTCCGACCATGGGTATTCTTTTAATAGTAAGTTCAAACTAAAGTTAGGTGTTTTACTGGCAAAATAGGAAACCATAGAAACTTTTGAATCTGCATTACCTAGTCCCAAATTGAAATTAAACCTACCATCTTTGACTGTAAAATTACCTTTTGATTCTCCTAAAGATTTTGCCCCTCGGTAAGGATAAAAATTTGTAATGTGGATACCTAAATCAAAATTCATGGATTCTAAAAAGTATTTGTAGAGTTTTGTTTGGTAAAAATACTCTTCTGGAATTAGTTTTTCTTGCCTTTCTCGAATTTCTTCTAAGGTTTCTTTTTTCCAATCTTCATATAGTGGTTTCCAATCATTCGCTGTAAGTTCCGTAGCCTGAAAACTAAGTTTGGATTTGGAAGTCATTGGGTAATAATAAGATCCATCTATTTTTTTGGAACGACTCCAATCGGAAGATCCAGATCCTACTAAATGAGAAGGTTTCCCAAAAATTTCAGCATCTAAGTTTAAATCCCATTCTTGGTTTGGTTTAAATTTGAATGAAAGTTTTGCATTTTCAATTTGTACAAGTGATGAATCAAGTTTAATCTCATTTCCATTCACTTCCCCTGAAAGAGAAAACCATTTGTTTTTTTCCCCAGTTTCCTTTAATTCAATATTTCCACGCAGTTCACCAAACAATGGGAAACGAACAAATCCAGAAATGTCAGTAACATGTTCAAATATATCTTCTAATGCCCCAATCTGAAATTCAATTTTGCGAAAAAGCAAAGTTTCCTTCGCCATCTGAGACAATACTTGTGATTTGATTTGGAACTCATTCCCAATGAATTCTCGTTCTTCTAAATTTTCGGTAAAATGGAACTTCTCACGAAACCGGAAACCTTCCAGGAGATAGTTTTCAAAAAATGGAATGATGATGAATGAGTTTTCGAATTCAACCTCCCCATCCATCACAAAACCAGAATTTTCATTGGAAGATATTTTACCTTCCCCCGATAAAACTGCAGATTGAACATTGGCACCAAACAAATAATTGGTGAGTAAAATTGCTTCCTCTGAAGGATAATTTTTCCAAAAAAATTCAAATTGATATTCATTCAAATTGGTCTCGGAAAACTCACCTTCACCTTTGATTCGAGTGGTATTCGGAACCCAAAACCAACCATTTGTATATTTTAAATAAAGGCGTTTGTTTTTTCGAAGTAAATCGATATCCCAACCTTCTTTCCAATCCACCAAAGTTGTATCTGATTTTTTAACTGTGAGTTTTGCATCGTGGAATCGGATGTCTTTGATACGACTCGTTTGTGCATACTCGATTAACCGATTCCTTAAACTGGTATCTTCGTTTAAAACTAATTGTGGACTGTAAAAATCAATCCGTTCCACCGTAGGAGAATCTTTGAAATAACTTGAGAGTCGAAAGGTTACCTTTTTAACCTTCAACATATGGTCGTTAAACGAAAAGTCTTCTTCGTTTGAAACAACCAAATCTTCAATGATCAGACCTTCCCTTAACGAAAAATCGAGAACACCGATGTCAACTGCTTTGCCTAATTCTTGGTTGATGGTTGCCGCCACAACCTTACGAAGTTTTACGAGTGGGATCCTGTAGTTACGTAGGTAAAATTCTAAACCATAGTATGAGAGGACAAAAAGAAAAAATACAAAACCAAGAGCTATAAATGAAAATAGAACCCGTTTGTTATCACGGATTCTATTGAGTACAAATTCTAAGTTTTGTTTCCATTCAAGGAAACGATGTGTTGGGAAAAAACGTTCCAAAAAATCTTAGAGTTTGCCCTCCGGCTGTAACACTTCCAAACATTCTTTTTGAATGGACTTTAAGGTTTCATTATTTGGAAATTCTTCCAAACCAAGATTTGCCACTTGTAATCCTTTTTGGTAAAAACCAGTGTTTTTGTATTCGAAACCCATTTTGAGATAGGTCTTTGCAGCCGTCTCATAATAGAATTCGTCTTTTTTCTGATTCCCTTTTGTATAGGTTTTGGTAAGAGTCGCAAGCGCTGGGTAATACTCTCTTTCTGCCACAAGAGATTGTACCACGAGTTTTTTACGTTCCATTAGGTTCGTATTTTTATCGAGTTTTTCCGATTGGTTTAAGAATTGGATGGCTTTGCTATATTCGTTTTTTCCAATATAGGCTTTTCCCATTGCCAAATTCCACTCAGACAATTGCACAGGATTTGCTTTTGCCTGGTTCACTTGGTTGAGGGTTGTGATCGTTTCTTCATAACGACCTAAATCAAGTAATAACTTTCCCTTTTTGATGATTAATTTGTCACGGGATTCGTCTGATAGTGTAGAGGATTTGAGATCAGCATCGATTGCTTCGATTTGGGCCAAATGAGACCCTGTGTTGATTTTGGAAACTCCTGGGCGGATGGTTTCCTTGTTTGATGCGCAATTTTCAAATGCCACTACCAACAATAGGAGGGTGAGTGGGAGAATCGATTTCATTAGCCTACCTTTAGTTTGTCTAATTCCTCTAAGAAATTCTTAGTTTCTGTGTCTCTATCCTTTGTTTCCATCGGGAAAAAAAGAACAGCGTCCTGAGACAGCTCGTTTAAAAACCGAGAGGGGGCACTCTCGATTTGCTCCCCAAATTTGCGTCTTGTACGAGCCGAAGTCAAGTACAATTTTCGCCTTGGGCGAGTCATACCCACGTAGAGAAGGCGTCGTTCTTCATCGACCACTTCCCCTTCTTCTTCTATAACACGTGAGTTCGGTAAAATTCCCTCTTCAAGTCCCACTAAAAATACTAAATCGTATTCGAGTCCTTTGGACTGGTGCATGGTGAGGAGTTGCACCCTTCTGTCCTCTTCATCCTCTTTCGGTTCATCTTCCATGAGGAGGACTAACCTTTGTAAGAAGTCAAAAATTGTGGCCTTTCCTTCCCTGCCCTCTTCTTCTTCAAAAAAGGACAACATGTTCACAAGTTCACTCAAGTTGTAGATACGGGCTTTGACCACCTTCTCTTCGGTTTCTTCCATGGAAATTTCCCGCTCAAAGCCGATTTGGGTGATCATCTCCCGTAACACCGGAGCCAGTTTCGGAGACATGGCAAACTTCTTTTTGAAGGCATCTACCATTTCTACAAATTGGTAAATTTCTTGTCTGACCTTAGCCTTTACTTCGGGCAAATAGTCGGGACTCTCAATCATTTTATGGAAGATTTCATACAATGAGAGTTTGTGGGTAAAGGCTTCTTCCTGGAGTTTTTGCATGGTTCCTGGACCAATACCCCGTTTTGGGTAGTTGATGATGCGAAGGAGGGAATAATCATCCTTTGGGTTTGCCACGTAACGAAGGTAAGAAATACAATCGCGGATTTCCTTCCGATCAAAAAAATTATAACCACCCACTACTTTGTAAGGGATACTACGGTTACGAAGTTCCTCCTCAAACGGGCGTGATTGGAAGTTCGTACGAAAGAGGATGGCAATTTCTTTTCCCTTAAATTCATTTTTGATGAGTAAGGTTTGGATTCGCCCTGCGACGAAGATGGCCTCTTCCCTTTCATCCGCAGTTTCATAGTATTCCACTCGTTCGGCGGAAGGGATCCTGCTGTACAAGGTTTTTTCCTTTCTGCCTTTGTTGTTTTGGATGAGAGAGTTTGCAGCTTGGATGATGAGTGATGTTGACCTATAATTTTCAAGTAACCTCACCACTTTCGCATGAGGGAATTCCCTTTCAAAATTGAGGATGAGTTGCACATTGGATCCCCGGAAAGCATAGATACTTTGGTCATCGTCACCTACCACACAAAGGTTATCACTGTTCCCACGAAAGAGAGATAAAAATTCATATTGGAGTTGGTTTGTGTCTTGGAATTCATCCACAAGGAAGTATTCGTGTTTCCTTTGGTAATAGGCTGCAATTTCAGGAAATTCAGCTAACAGCCGTTTGGGAAGTAAAATCAAATCGTCAAAGTCGATGGCATTTTTTTCTTTGAGTCCCTCTTCATACAGGGAAAAAACTTCAGCAGCTACTAAATCAAACTCACCTGTGAGGCCATTGTCCTTGGGGTGGACTTGTGTATTTTTAGCATACGAGATACGTCGCAGGATTTCTTTCGGGGGAACTTTTTTGGGATCCAAGCGTTTGGATTTTAGGAGGTCGGAAACAAATGCTTCTTGGTCAGTCCCGTTAAAGAGTAAAAACGTTTCGTTGTAACCTAGTTTTGTGATGTGTTCTTTTAGAATCTTTAGGCCTAACGAATGGAAGGTAGAAAGTGTGATCCCTTTCAGCTTTTCCCTTGGAACCATCTTTCGCAGACGTTCCGCCATTTCCTTTGCACTTTTATTGGTAAAAGAGAGAGCGACGATTTTACTCGCTGGGATTTTGACTCCCTCCACCATATGGGCGATCCGGTTGGTAATGACGCGGGTTTTCCCTGACCCTGCTCCTGCAAAGACAAGAAGGGGACCTTGGATGGTGGAAACAGCTTCCATTTGTGCCGCATTCAATTTCATAGGGAGTCCAGTAAGGGACATAATCCAGTGAAATCAAATGGGGTCGAGTAAAAAAGGTTTGGGAAGTTTACTTAGGTGCCGTTTCCATCCAAGATTTGTTTGGTCCATGGAAATTCAGAAAATTGACAAAAATTTCCTCTTCCAAAATCGGCAAAACAGAACGAAACCGCATCCAATCCAAAGTGGAATACAGTGCGAGCTCAGATAACCCCACTTTGCCATCGGAAAAGAAATGGTTACCACTTAACTCCCGTTTGATGAATTCCAAAATAGAACTGATCCGAAGTGCATTTTTAGTTAGGTAAGGAGCGGCATCCGGTTTGATTCCCTCCTTATTCAAATAAAAGAGGAGAATGGCATTGTCGAGAGCTTGGTCAATGGCTGTGAGTAGATTTGCCTCTCGGTAAAAATGGTCACCTGTTTTGGGACGAAACTTACCAGGCCCTTTTGTATCCAAAATATAATCAGTGATGGTGTGGCTATCCCAAATTTTGACGTCGTCCGTTTCTAAGTAAGGCACTTTCCATAATGGATTTTTTTCCCTGAGTTCTTTTTGCCCAGATTCTGTCATCGTATCAACGAGTTGGAAAGGGATCCCGAGTTCTAAACAAAGGAAACGAATGCGTCTGACATAAGGGGAAGTGATGCTACCGTATAATTTCATAAGGAAAGGTTTTCAAACTATGCTTCTTCTAGCAAGGAGTAAGATTGGAACTTCTAAAAAAAGCTAGTCAATCCTTTGAACACAAGATTGGATTGGAGGTGGCACCAAACTGAATCTAAGGAACGAAATCAATTGAAAGAACGAAAAAATTGGAAAGACCTATTCCCTACTCCCATTTACACTCTGGCATCTTTCGATATCAAACTGCCACGTTCGGAACAAGAAAAAACCTATTATGTATTAAAATCCAAAAACTGGGTGAATGTGGTTCCCGTCACCAAATCTGGTGAAATTTTACTCATCAAACAATACAGACATGGGATAGGTGAAGACAGTTTAGAAATTCCAGGTGGTATTGTGGATGAAGAAGGACCAGATAGTGAACTAACATCCGTCATTCGAGAGTTACGAGAAGAAACAGGTTATGTGACAGACCCGAAGAAAATCAAATTATTGTCAAAATTTTCTGGCAATCCGGCAATGTTCACCAACTGGTCGTATTCTTACGTAGCCTATGATGTGGAACAACTCCACGATGTTGAGTTTGATGAAGGAGAAGACATTGAAATCGTTTTAAAATCTCCAGACGAAGTCAAACGACTGTTACTTGATGGAACAATCCATCACCCCCATATGGCGGCAGCACTTGGAATTTATTTTTTACAAGAAGGTTAAAAACTAACTTTGATAAGGATACATTTTCATTGGATTCGGAAATTATGGTTCGATTCTTTAGATCATTCGAATGCTTTGATGGAAAACTTCGTTTAGAAAAATCCCCAAGATTTACGAAATCGCTGGAAATTTAAACAGAAGTTTGAGAGAGTATGTATATGAGAAAGTCCATCGTACACACTATCCTAGTACTTATCATAATGTTATGCCAATTCCCAGTGATGGCAGAACCAGAAGCGGCATTGGAACCCATTACCATCACCGTCCAAAAGGGAGAAACTCTTTCTCTCATTTCGGAACGCCACCTCTCCGATCCGAAACGTTGGCCAGAACTTCTGAAATACAATAAAATCCCAAATCCTGATTTGATCAAACCAGGTCTTTCTCTTGTGGTGCCTGTTTTTTTAAGAAAGGCAGTTGTAGGTGTGACGGAATTTGTGATGGGACAAGTGGAATGGAATGGAACTGCCGGAAAAGGACCTTGGGCTCCTCTCAAACTTGGACAAGAATTACATCCGAATGACCAAATCCGCACCAATGGAAAAGGAAAAACGGACATCCACATCAACCAAGTAGGAATGGTTCGCATCTTAAACAATAGCCATTTTGAAGTGAGAGGTGAAGAGAAAAAAGGTGGTCCTGTTACAGTGGCTCTCTTTAAAGGAAGCCTCGATGCAAAAGTGACTAAGAGTGATCCACCAACTGCCAATCATAAATTCAATATTGTTAGCCCTTCTTCAACTGCCGGTGTGAGAGGGACTGAGTTTCGTGTAGAACTCGTTGAAAAATTAAGTTCCACGATCTCTTGTTTTGAAGGTGTTGTGGATGTAAATGCTCAAGGGAAAACAGTAGAACTCACACAAGGAATGGCAACCTTCGTCGAAAAAGGAAAGTCACCTGTACAACCTTATAAAATTCCAGAAGCACCTCGTATCAAAGAAGAATAGAAGGGATATGAAACAAAAATTAACTTTAGTCCTCAGTTTATTATTACTGATTTTTAGTTCCTTAGATTCCAAACCAAAAAGGGAATTAAGAATCCTGATCGATGCGGAAGTCGATGCCAATTTTGAATTGGAACTTTGGCAAGAAAAACCAAGTGAAACGGAAGCATCGATTGCGCCCAAACCACCAGAGGTGATTCAGTTCAAAGGGAACCGAATCACTGTGACTCCGAAAGATGACTTCGAATACTTTCGTGTTCGTAGGTTAGGTGAATATGGAGCAAAAGGATTTTGGACCCAAGTATTCTCTACGAATGTGGACCCTGGTTCTCCTTTGTCTGTTCCAAGAGAATTTGTAACCAAAAAAACTTTTGAACCAAAACCAATTCCGAAAAAACAAGTCTCGGTAATCTCCAATGATAGTTTTGTGATTGTTAAAGAGAAGGAAGTTGGGACTCGGTATTTAACTAAAGACCATATTTATGTATCACCTACTGATGATGCATCGGGAATTGCAGAAGTTCGTTACCGAGTGAATGATGGTCAATGGAATTCTGCCAAGTCCTTAGCTTCGATTCCTTTTACAGAAGAAGGAGAATATAAATTATATTACTTCTCTGTGGACATGGCGGGAAACAAAGAACCTATACAAATTGTAGATTTTATTCCCGATACGATTCCACCAACTTCGAATGTAGAGTGGATGGGTAGAATGTCCAAAGGAAAAAGGAAAACGAACTTTTTTTTCCCCACTTCTGCAATCCGAGTGGTAGCGAAAGACAATCGAAGTGGAGTCAAAGATATTCTGTATTCGGTCACCTGTCAATCAGGACCCCAATCTGAATTTAAATCCTTTTCAACGGATATTTCTGTATTGGGTTTAAAATCGGAATGTAAAGGTTCCTTCCAATTGTTTTATTATGCAGTGGACCATGTAGGAAATGAAGAACCTGTAAAAACTTTAAATTTCCAATTGGGAAGTGAATCGAATTAATCCTAGTCCACAATTTGTGAATTGCACCCTGATTTTGTAGGAAAACATTGGCTGAATAGAGATGAAAAAAAATCTTTCTTTAGCCATTTTCCAACATAAAGACTTTCGGTTTTTTATTGTCGCAAGGTTTTTTATGGTCCTTGCGATCAATATCCAAGCAACAATTGTTGGTTGGCAGGTTTATGAACTCACAGGGAGTGTTTTGGATCTTGGTCTTGTTGGATTATTTGAAGCCATTCCCTCCATCCTTGTCTCTCTTTATGCGGGCCACCTAGCAGACCTTAGGGATCGAAGAAATATAATTGTTGTTTGTTTGTTTTTTTTACTCGTTTGTTCCCTTACCTTATTTGCATTTACGGGTCCTTTGTTTTATCTCTTGGAAACTTATAAAGCCTATCCGATATTTTTAGTGATCTTGGTTTCTGGAATTGCTCGAGGGTTTATCTCCCCTGCTATATTTAGTTTTGTTACCCAACTTGTACCAAGAGAACATTACCCTCATTCAGCTGCTTGGATGGGAACATCTTTCCAGGCTGGTGCTGTGATTGGCCCTGCTCTTGGTGGAATTGTGTATGGGAGTTTTGGAATCCACTGGGCTTATGGACTAGATTCCATTTGTATTGGATTACCCTTCTTGTTATTCTTTTGGATTAAAAAACGTAGTTTACCAGAATCAAAAGTCAAAGAACCACTAAAAGATAGCCTACTCAAAGGTTTAAAATTTGTTTTAAAAAATGAAATCATGTTAGGTGCCATGGCACTCGATATGTTTGCTGTTTTATTTGGCGGAGCCGTTGCCTTACTTCCCGTTTTTGCAAAAGATATTTTATTCGTTGGTTCGGAAGGACTTGGGTATTTGCGTGCAGCACCTTCTTTTGGTGCGTTGATTATGGCCTACTACCTAACTTACAAACCACCACTTGAAAAATCGGGAAAAGTTTTACTCTCTTGTGTGTTTGGATTCGGGATCTGTATGTTGGTATTTGGTTTATCCCACTCCTTTTATCTCTCCCTATTTGCTTTATTTTTGTCAGGTGTATTTGATAGTGTTTCCGTCGTAGTCCGTTCGACCATCATGCAAACGATGACTCCAGAAGATATGCGCGGGAGAGTGAGTGCTATCAATAAAGTGTTTATTGGTTCCTCCAATGAAATTGGTGCCTTTGAATCTGGTATTTCTGCTAAATTTTTAGGGACAGTTGGTTCCGTTGTGTTTGGAGCCACGATGACAGTACTCATTGTGATGTTTACGTATCGGATGGCACCCAAACTAAAAGAACTGGAGCTAAAAAACTGGGTTTAAAAATGCTTGGAAATTCTCATTTCCATGACAAATTGGACAAGCCATGTCCGATTTGATCCATGATTCAAAACTTCCCGAAGATAAAAAACACACTCTAATCCTTCTCATACAAACGATGTTAAATGATGTGAACAAACAAATCACACATTTAGGAATCAATAACTACATGAAATTACAAGAAGATATCGCCAAAATTTTAGTTCCTATCATTGAAGATAAAATGGAATGACTAGTCATTAGAACATACCAAAGATTGATTCTGTTTAACCTGCAAACGGTTTAACAAAAATACCATCCATCTTGGAATGGCGTTTTTTAGTTTGGTATGGCAAAAGGATATAGTTTGTTTTTCTGTATGAACCCACATCCAAAGATTTTTACCCAACCTAAAGTTTGATCTTCCCACTGCAATGGAGTTAGGATCGATTGGAATCAATTCTTTCGGATGATTTCCGTCCCAAAGGGAAATGGATTGGATTTTTTCTCCATTGGAAAGACTCACTCGTGTTCCAAGAAAGTAATTTTGTAAATGTAAGGTTATATCCGTTCCTTCACTCATTTCCCAAATAGGATCTGGTTCGATCGTTTCCCATTCAAACCTTTCCCATTCCTTTTCCAAAAAATTATTTTTAGGAATTCCAGCGAAACTTAACGATTGTTGGTAAGGTTTTGCTACGGCATTCGAGTTAGAATCAAAACTACCTGTTTCCTGGAAAAACAAATTTGTTTCGTACAAAGGATTATAAAATCGTTTTATCTTAAAAGAATGTAACTCCAATGTATCAATTGTATCGAGAGAAAGATTGGTCGGTGAGAGTGGGATTGCATTTGTTTCGATCCGTTTCCATTCGTGTAAAAATTCTTTCGTGATGAGTGGGTGACTCATTTTGACAAATACTTCTTTGTTCTTATCCCTTGCTGATACAGAATAATTATAGGACCCAACATAAACGTCCCTTTTGTCTATCACCATTGTTTTATGGTGTAAGAGTCCGCCTTTGTATGTATTCTCTTCATACACAAAATCGACATTTCCATCTTCCCAAATTTGGGATGGAAAAGACAATTGTTTGCTTAGATAAATTGCCTCTGGATTTGTTTGTGTTGGTGAGTTATAAATTCCTTCTACCCGAACCCCTCGTTTTGATGCCTCGAGTAACTTTAAACTAATGACTGGATCGTAATGTGAGTAAATCAAATATTGGATGGATTCTTTTGCCAAATCAATTGCTTCAAGGATCTGTGTTTGGATTTCAAACCCTGCGTCAGGTGCAAATATGTACACTAAGTCTCCTACTTTTACAGTTCCCAGAGGATTTTTACCTTCCAACGTGGTGACAAGTGCATCGTATTCTGGAAGTTTCAGATTTTGGGTCCAATATACATTATGATCTGTCTCCAATCCATGCGAGGTAAAATTTCCCGTTCCCAGGAACATTCTATTTCGATCGAATAAGATTATCTTTGTATGGTGAATCCCTGAACCTTCCCAACGTTGTACTTGGAATCCAAAAGATTCTAACTCCCTATAATCCTCGTCTTTGTCGCCATAAATTTGGATATTCACTCCTGCTCTTTTTTTGGCATACAGGGCTGAGATGATTTCATAGTCATCAATCGAATATAAATACATACGAATTGATTCCTTCGACTTTTGAATTTCTGAAAGGATCACGTCTCTTACATTTCTCTTTTTTTCTTTTGAAACATTCCGACCGGGATAAGAGAAATAAATTTCACTCAGTGGACTTGGAAATAAGAATGCAGATAAATCTAGTTTTGATTTTGACGGATGGCAATTCAAAACAAACCATACACACAGAACTGAAATGAAAGGAACAAACTTTAAATCTCTTCCCGTTTTCAAATTTGGTACCTTCCATAGACATAACCAAAATTAGAACTGATACCCATGGATTCGGGTAAATACAACTGAGAGAGCCCAACTCCTAATTCAAAACCTTCCTCATCTTTCAGTACCACTTCCAACATTCCTTCTGCCACAAAAAATTTCTCAAATTGTCTTTTTTGGAAATGGATCCGACCATCCAACAATCCATTCTCGTGGTAAGGCACAAAATAATTTCCAATTAACTTAACAATGACTTGTTGGTATTGGTAAGAAATTACCAATTCTGTTAAATACCCGAATGCTCTTCCTTCGATCAGGGCAAAGTTTTTTTCATACCCAGATTCAGTGATGGCCGCCGATGGAAAAATTCGAAAGATCTGGGATAAATAGGGAGTTTGACTCGGGTGTGTTCCCATCGATACATAACCCTCTTTTACAATTTGATGGTTTTGATTTGTTTCTGCTGTATCGGAGAGAAAATGAGAACTTCTGACTGTAAATCCACCTAACCGAAATTCAGCTCCAACTTGAATTGCCTCACCCGCAATTGGAATGGTTCCTGGTTTCTCGGCAATTTGGGAACGAGTCCTGTCACTCCCCTTACACCACAAAAAATCAAACGCAAAGGATAAGGTTTCAAATTGTATTCCAAATCCAAAATTGCCAGAAAAGAGAGAATCCCCATCTGCAGAATTCTTCTTTGTTTCACTTGGATGGTCTTTTGTATTAGGCCCAAAACTTCCTAGTTCCAAGTAGTGAACACCAAGTCGTAAAGAATTAGATTCTCCATAATGGATTCCAAAACTATGCCTTCTATGGTGAGAACGGCTAAACCCATCATTCTTTTTTTCGGGTGTTAGAAATTCTGATGAACTCTCATTACGGAGTAAACCATGAAATTGGTCCTTCGAGAGGAGTAGCGATCCAGAATAAAAATCCCAAATCATAAATTGAAACGTAAGATTTGTTTCAGGTTTTATTTCTAGGAATAAACCTTCGCTTCCATCATATTGAGTGGAAAAACTTTTAGGTGAAAACAAGTGTTCTCGTCGGCCCACACCTAAAAAAAACAATTTGGATTGGTAACCTAGGAAATGATTTTTTCCTAAGTAATAATTTCGTAATCCAGTATCTGGTCCTGTAGTGAGCTTGGCATCCAGGTCCCAATGGATTTGGTTTCGATTGTTTTTATCCTTTAAGCCAACAAAACCAGACTCTCCCGAGGTTCGATTCAAATAAGCATTGTTACGAAATACATGATCCCATCTTTGGTTTTGAAAATCCCAATTGGGAACTTCTAAAGGTTTGGGTATTTGTTTTTCTTTTAAAAATAATTCGTATCCATATATACCAAACTCAAGGCCAACTCCATACACTCTTGTCAAAGGAATAGAAGTCAAAACAAGAAAATAGAGTATAACTCGCATTAAACAAGGAAACGGTTTCAATTTTCCTCACGGTAAACTTCAAAGTCATCTGGAGATGTCCCATCTGCATTCGTTTTTAACCAAAGGTATTCTCCTGTACTCACCGTTTTACGAAAGTTTGATGGACTTTCCTTGTGCCCGAAGGAAGAAATGAGGATGGATACCCCACTATTCTTTTTTCTCAGTTGTAGAAATTCGCCAGATGAGATTCCATTTCCGATGGTCTGTGTTGTGACAACTGTAACCAATCGATCTGTTTCGGAATGAAAGATCGGTAAGTACCAATCTTTGCCATCAGGATCGACAATCCAGGCACAACTGGAAGGTGGTAACACGGTATCGTTTGTGATAAATCCTTTTCCATTTTTACCAGTTGGTGTTCCATTGGGGAACCGGGATTGGAAAGAAACCAAATCGTCTGTTGATGTTTCATCCTCAATGAGATATAAACTTAAATCTTCTGAGTTTCCAGAACGATTGCATACATAGACCCATTCATTCTGTGAAAGAAAAGGATTCGGATAAACAGCTTCAATTTGAATCGGTCCTTTTTTCTCCAAAAATCCAACAGGTTTGATCAGATTAGGTTGTGTGAAATAGGAATACAATTGTTCTTCAGGGTGAGCAAAAAGAACATTCGTTACATCTAAGTGAAACTGTAAGTTTGAGAATAGTATCACAGAGATTGCCGATTTCTGTCTTTGGTTTCCAAAAAAAATAGAACCAACGTTTCCTAACGGTGAATTTGTTTGGTAACCTGCTTGGTCTTTTAATTTTACAATTTCCAAACTGGAAGTTTTTTCGACACCTGGACTCCTCCACAATCCTGGACAAGGAATCGAACTTACCATTGAAGATGAAAAAAGAATGGGTGCTATTTCGGGTTGAAGGGAACGAGAACCATCGTATGATTTTTCTTTTAAAATAGTTTCATTCCAGACTAACAAATCACTGTTAGATGTGTCCTTATTGGTATACATCAAAGATTTAAACGATTCGCCAAAAAAACCAGAAGGTAAGTGGTAAATATTTTCACCGTTACATAGGTTTAGTTCGTATCCAAACGTTTCCATTTTTCTGCCACTCTGTTTCCAATAGAAATAGTCTTTCTTTTCACTCGACTGAAAGGAACCAACCCCCTCTTCGCCTTCTGAAAATCCAAAGTCAAGAAATGGATATGGATTTTGTGCAAATTCTAGAAGGGAACTGCCTATTAGTTTGATTTGGTTTGTTTCGTGTATACCGGGGCTAAGCTGAAATCCATAACTGAGTAATCTTGGATCACTCATCATTCGGGGATGAGGGTATTCTTTCTCTTGGACAAGGATGGAAAAACGATTTTGGTTTCCTTTCCGGAGCAAATGAAAACGATTTGGATCAAACTGGAAGGAAAAACTCTCCTCTGTTTTTCGATTTTGGATGAAAAAGGGAGGGACTTGGAACACTTGTTTGGGGATATAAAATGGTTTTTCTCTTTCTAATAGATTCCAACCTAACCAACGTTCCTTAGTGATTAAGAAGATTCCATTTTGTTTTAGAACTTCTTCTTTCGCTGAAAATGGATAAACATCTCCGTTCAAAATCCAATTCAAAGAGGATAAATCACAAGAACTTCCTTCATTTCGAAATTCAAAATAAGCAGGGAAAGGGAAGTTTGGATCAGAATCATTTCCGGGATAAAATTCAGTGAGTTGGATTTGACTTGGAATACACTGAGGGATTGTATTTGGTTCCATATTTTGTTCTAGGTTGTTAGGTAAACCAGGATTCCCACAAAAGGATGTTTCACTTTCCCATAGTTTTTTTTGGTCACGACAAGAAGTGGTTCTCCACTGTTTTGCAAAATATTCCCCACCTTGCTTGAAATCAAACGAGGTATCATACAAAATCGATTCCCCAAATCGGATGGTTTCCTTTGTTCCCAGTTGTGATAAAAATTGTTTGGGAATGTTGATTCCTTGGAATTTTGGATGGTCGGAAAAAAGTAAAATTCCGTGTGGTAACATCACACGGCTACGTTTTCGAAAGTCTTCCGATTGGAATGTGATTGTGACTCCATCCTTTTCCCTCTCGATTGTTTCCGCATAAGGACAAATGACCTTGTCTTTTGTGTTCTCCCATTCTAAATAACGCACATAATCAGATTCTGAATGACGGAAGATCTCAGAGATGTTAGGTGAATCAATCTCACAACTGGAAATCCAAGTTTGGTTCTGGCTTAAGACCAAATCGATAATCTTCTCCACATGAGGGCATGGAATTTCGAATACAATCGTAGGGGTTTGGTTTTCTGAAACAGGGAGAGAATACGAACGGTAAACAACCTCACACTCTGTATTTGATTTTTGCAAAAAAATAGGATGAGGGATTGCAAAACTTTGGTATGTCACAAGGCCTGTTGAGAACACTTGTTCCTTCCACTCTAGAATAGGTATAATCTCCTTTCGTTTCTCTTTCCATTTCCCAAATGTCGTGAAGGAGAGATTCCAACCCTTTCTGGATTCTAAAAATGTTGGATATTCCGATGTTTGATTTTTTAAGAGAGAAAACCCTGTTTTCCAACGTTTGGAACTCTCTTCATCCAGTTTGGAACAAATTCTGAATTTTGCACCTAATTCTAGTTTGTATAATGATACAGGAATGGAATAAACACAAAATATCCCATTTTCATAATGGAATATTTCATTTGAATCTGGCAAATTGAGTGAAGAATCCTTCGTTCCATATTCAAAAAATAATTCCGGAATCTCTCCTAAAGAATCATCATAAAAATAAAATGGAGATTGGTTCTGTGAAGAACAAGAAACTACGAACCCAAAGATGATGAGTAAAAATTGTTTCACCTAACCACTCCTTCCAAAAGAAGTAGTTAAGAATTTTTATTTCGGTTCTATTTTTTTTAAAGATTGGATGTTATTATAAATTTTTTCAGCAAGAACAGGACCAATGCCCTGTACATTTTCCAATTCTTCCTTTGTTGCATCAGTGACTTTCTTTTTCGATTGGAAATACATTAGGATATTTTTCCTTCTACTTGCTCCGATGTCGGGGATATCATCCAAAATGGATTTGAGTGCTTTTTTCTTCCTTTGTAATCTTTGGAAGGTAACACCAAACCTGTGGGCTTCGTCACGTAGATTTCGAAGGAGTCTCATCATGGGTGAATGAATATCGAAACTATAAGGGTCTTTTTCCCCTGGAAAATAAATCTCTTCTCGTTTTTTTGCAAGGCCTACCATTGGAATATGGCCTAGATCCAGTGCATTCGCCGCTTCTGCAGCACGTGATAATTGGGTAAGTCCTCCATCGATCACAATCAAATCAGGGAGTGGTTCTTCTTCGTTCACCAAGTGGCTTAACCTTCTTGCAATCACTTCATGGATCATACCAGGATCGTTGATCCCATCATAACCTCTCATCTTATAATGCCGATACCCGGATTTAAAAGGTTTTCCTTCCACAAACATCACACCACTGGCAACAGGGGAACTCCCTTGGAAATGAGAGATATCATAACATTCAATTGTCCTAGGTAAAGTTGGTAAATTTAACTTTTCTTGTAGTTCCTTCATGGCAACTGTTTGGTCACGGAGTTTTGTTGCAAGGATCCTTTCCGTTAAACTTAATTCTGCATTTTTTTCTGCTAGGCGAAGTAAGGATTTTTTCGGACCCATCTCAGGGAATTTTAATTTAATGGATGTTCCGTATTTCTCCAGAATTGTTTCTAAAAATACATCGTGATTGCCTTTTGCCGAAGTTGGTAAGTACACAACACTTGGCAATATAGTGACGTTTAGATAATAATCACGCAGGAAAGAATTAAAAGCTTCTTCATCATCTGAAAAAGAAAGTCCTGTTAATGGGAAAGATTTTTTACCTTCTAACCTACCCCCTCTCACTTCGAGGATGACAATCTGACCTTCATCATCTCTTTTGCTAATCCCTAAAATATCTTCATCTCCACCATCTAAACTGACAACAGTTTGTTTTTCTCGAATTTGATTGATTTTTTCGATCCTTTGTTTGAGAAATCCAGCTCGTTCATATTCCATTTTGGTGGAAGCATCTAACATTGCTGATTTTAAATCGGCAACTAGGCGATCTTTTTTACCTTCTAAAAAACGAAGGATCTCATCCACTAACTCGGCATATGTTTCTTTTGTGATATTTCCCTGGCAAGGCCCAAGGCAACGTCCCATATGAAAATTGAGGCATGGCCTTTGTGGTTTTGAAAGAGGAAGTTTTAATTTCGTTTTCCTAACAGGAAAAATGCGATGGATAAGCTCTAACGTATCCCTTGCTGCTTTGACATCCGTAAATGGTCCAAAATACCTATCTCCATTGTCTTTTACCTTCCTTGTCAAAAAGACCATTGGATAGTCTTCACTTGTGGAGACACATAAGAAGGGATATTTTTTATCATCCTTTAACCTAACATTGAACTTAGGGTTGTATTTTTTGATGAGTGTCGCTTCGAGTAATAAGGCTTCTTTTTCTGTTCTTGTTGCAATCCAATCTAAATCATACAATTCTACATAAAGTGCTCTTGTTTTTCTGTCCTTTTGGTTGGGGTTGAGATAGGACCTAACTCGTGATTGGAGTTTCAAGGCTTTTCCTACATAGATCACTTGCCCCAATTGGTTTTTCCAAAGATAACACCCTGGTAAACTGCCTAAGTTTTTAATTTTTTCTTGGATGGTTTTGAGTATCAGGGCATCTTTCATAAAGAGGAACCGTCGGGAATTTTACGTTTACAATTCTTAGACAATCTGTATCCCTAGGGTATGGACATACGGAAAATGATCAAATTTATAATTTTTGGTCTTGAAGGATTTAACTATTTAATTGGATTCCCGATTTTACTGTCATATATTTATTTTTTCACACAATGGACAAGTGAAGAACTTCAAATCATTCTAATTTCTACAGGCGTCATCGTCATTTTCATTGTAACCTTTGCTGTTTCTTTTTATTGGATCCGTTTTTCACCCGTTACCAGAATCTTCAATGGAACCGCTTCCAACACAGACAACCACAAAGCTTACTTCTGGCTCGATCATTTAGAAAAAGTCTCGATGATTGATGTCATCGTCCGTTATTCCGTAGGGTATCTTTTTGTACTCGGAGCCCTTCTCTTTTACCAAAAAACCAAAAATTTTGTTCTACTCAGTGAACTTGCCATTGGGCTTGGAATGACAGTCGCCTTTACGATTTTGTTCCAATCAATTTTTATTGGGTATGTAGAAACTAAATTTAACACAAAAGGAATTTTACTTTCCATTCGGTTAGATAAAAACTCAAGGATCAATACAAGAAAGTTATCTAGGAATTTGGGATTTCAAACTGTACTTTCGTTTTTTGCTGCAATTTTATTACTATTTATCATCAACTACCGCATGAACTTCAAACAAGAGTTAGATCTTGTGAACTCAAGTATGCAACAATCCGTAATGGATTCTGAATCTCTCATGCGACTCACTTTAGTTGACTTTCGTGATCGACTTACTGTTTCCATTTTTACAGAGAACAAACTAAAAGACCAAATCGTGAAACGCAATCTAAATGGAATTCGAAATGTCCTAAACGAAATCCAATTAAAAAGCACAAACCACGCAGTTGAGGCATTGTTTTATTACAAACCCGATGATGGAATTTTTATATCTACGAATGAATATGATCGTTCCAAAACTGGATCCATTTTTTACATTGAAGATGGAAACTTGGCAAGGCTAGGGCCACTCAGACACACAAGCATACGTTCTAAAATTTCTGGAGATATCGTTTCTCCATACACCTTACCTGTCTACGAAAACAACCAATTCCAAGGTTACGTAGGAGGATTTCTCAACATAGGTAAATTATCTAGTTTTATCTTAGGAAATTTAAAAATTGGAACATCAGGAAAAGTTGGATTTTTTGATGGTGATGGAACCATGGTTTATTTCACCGACAAACGAGAGATTGGTAAAAACGCCAAAACAATGTTAGTTTTCGATACTCCCTTCCAAACCCAGGAAGCACTTGGGTTTATTGATTCCACCGAAGATGGAACCCAAAAAAGAATCTTTTTTGTGAAAAACCCGGAGTTCAATTATATCATCTATTGTATTTTTGAAAATTCAGAGTTATACGAAAAAACCTTATCAAGCCTTCTCATGACACTCGGAATTTCTATTTTGGTTGTATTCATGATTGGTGTTGTGACAGTACTTGTGATTGAATCCAAATTAAAACCATTAGAACGAATCAAAGTACGTATCAGTGAAATGGTAAAAGGAAATCTAAAATCAGATTTTTATGACCCGAGCCGAGATGAAATTGGAAGTATGGCAAATGCTATGTTTGAATTCCAATCCAAACTCCGCCAAATTGTCAACCAAACTCAATCGGTTTCCAATGAACTTACTAATACAAGTTCCGAAATTTACGAATCCATGTTAACCCTTTCGGATGCCGCACAAAACCAAGCAGCTAGTAGCGAAGAGATTTCTGCTTCCATTGAAGAAATCACTGCCGGGATTGAAAGTGTAGCACAACGTACGGAAACTCAATCCTTTACCCTAGTTTCTCTCATGAAAAAGATGACGGAACTCAACCAAGTTGTTTCCGAAATTGATAAAAAATTCCAAATTGCAGACGTACGTGTGGAAGAAATCACAAACGATGCAAAAAAAGGGGAATCATCGCTTGGTGAGATGAAACTTTCCATGGATAAAATTTACCAGTCATCTTCTGAGATGACAAATGTAGTGGAGATCATCCATACGATTTCCGAACAAATCAATTTACTCGCTCTAAATGCAGCCATAGAAGCGGCAAGGGCTGGTGCCAGTGGGCGCGGGTTTGCTGTTGTTGCTGATGAAATTTCCAAACTAGCTGACAAAACAGCAAAATCCATTGAAGACATCGAAGAACTCATCAAACAGAACGAAGTCGAAATCAACCAAGGCCAAGAAAAAATTGACCAATCCATTTCGATTTTAAGCGAAACCATTACGGGTGTGAATTCGATCAACCAAATGACAAAAGAAATCCGAATGGTTGTCCAAAAACAAATTGAGACCAACGAAGAGGTAAACGAAGGTGTCTCTCAAATCCGAGAACTTTCTGAAATGATCCGAGAAGCAACAGAAGAACAAAAAACAGCGATGATGGAAATTTCACGATCCATTGCCGAAATTAATAACCATGCCCAAACTACAGCGATTTCCAGTGATGGCACAAAATCCAATTCACAAAACATGAACCAACTAACAGAAAGTTTACGAAAAGAGATCAATTATTTCCATGTCTAAGCCAAAAAATAAAGTCCCACTCAAAACAAAACTCATAGTGATTTTACTTCCGATGGGAATCGGTCTCGTCTCTGCTATGTTTGTGAAGTATAAAGTTCTCCTTCCTGTGGCCATTCCCAATTCCTATATGGAACCTACTTTAAAAAAAGGGGACACCGCTTACTTCAATCGTTTTTACCGCAAAAGCCAACTGGGAATTGGAGATGTGGTGATCGCCACCTCCCCACTTGACCCGAATGCAACCTTCATTGCGAGGATCATTGGCAAACCGGGAGATTCCATTTCCATTCAAAAACGAATGGTTTTTCGGAATGGAACCATCTTAGATCCCACCATGTTTCCTGAAGCAAGTACGCAATCGATCCCTCTCATCCCAGTAGGAAAAACAGAACATGATGATATGAACCCAGTGACAGTTCCAGAAAAACATTTCTTTTTACTCTCTGACAATCGCGAATTAGGAGTGGATTCGAGAACCCTCGGTACCATCCAAGAATCCCAAATCATCGCTGTTATGTGGTGATTTTCACTCGATTTATTTTGGAATTTGGAGCGGAAGTTCGATCGTAAATTCAGTATTACCTGGAATTGACTGGAATCGAATCGAACCTTGATGGCGTTCTACAATCTTGCGACAAATATCTAAACCAAGCCCACTTCCTTCACCGAGTGCTTTTGTTGTAAAGAATGGTTCAAAAATACGCGCCTTGATGGATTCAGGTATACCTGGTCCCGAATCTTGTACACAGATGGATACCTTATCCCCTAGATTTTTGGTATGTATCTTGAGTGTACCAGAAAAGGACATCGCTTGTAAAGAATTGTAAATCAGATTGGTCCATAAGTGCAAAAGTTCTTCTGGATACCCTTCTATGAAGGGAATGTCTTCATATTCCTTTATCAAAATCACATTTTTCTTGAATTGATTTTGATACAAAGTGAGAACAGTTTCGATATTCTCTTTCACATTGACCTTGATTGGATTTTTGGATATTTCAAATCGAACAAAGTTTTTCAAAGCAAACGTCATTTTACTGGCTCGTTCAACTGCTAGTAACATAATGTGAAGTGATTGGTAAACAGTGATTTCTTCCACAAGTAATGTGAGTATCTTATCTACCTTGTCTTTTAAAAACAATTCCTGATACGACTCCAAAACATCCAAATCAAACCCAACATCTATCAAATGGAATGAAAAAGAATCGGGAAGACCTCTTGAGTGGAGCCAAGATTCAATTCGTTTCCTTCTGCTCATCCGTTCTCTACCAGATATGATTTCAATTCTAGATTTTAAAACTTGGATTACTTCCTGAAATAAATTTTGACTCTTATGATCTGGCAAGAGTTCTTTTAACTCTTTTTGGAATAAGGAATATTCGGATTCAAATAAAGATTCTTTTAGATTTTCAGCTGATGCTTGGATGGCTGCAATGGGGTTATTGATTTCATGTGCTATTCCTGCTACGAGTTGCCCAAGGCTTGCCATTTTTTCAGAAAGGATGAGTTGGTTTTGAGTTTTTTTTAACGTGGCGATAGTTGACTCTAGTTCTTCGTTAGAATTTCTTAGTTTTTTTGTACGTTCTTCAACCAGTTGTTCTAATCTTTCATTTAACTCTCTTAATTCATTTTCTCTTGAGATCAATTCCTCATAAATTTGGTTTTTCCTTTGGTTACTGATTGTGAGAGCGATTTGATCACCTAATTGGCTACAAAAAATAATTTCATCATCTTGCCACTTATGTTTTTTACCAACATGTTCAAAACATAAAGTTCCAATCAGTTCTTCTCCCATTCTAATTACACCATCTAACATTGCCGTGATGCCATTTGGTTTTAAATAGGTTTCAATGAATCCTTTCGTACGTGGATCCGTATAAGGATCGTTAGCATCCACATACTTTTCCTTCACTAGGTATTGGAATTCCTCTCGGAATTCAACTTCCTTCAAAATGGCACCTGAACTATGAAGGGCTTGACTTTGGAAGTATGTATCCACATTCAAAAGTTCATTTTTGGAATCATTAAAGAGCCATACTCCCACTCGTTCAATTCCAAGCCCCTCCGCTACTGATTTGGTGATGAATTTGGCCAAAGTTTGGATGTCACCTGACCGAGCACTCGGATGAGCGGAAACTTGTGCCAAAATGTTTTGTTGGAATCTGGCCCGAGTGAGCTCTCTTTGTATCCGATCCATGCCGTTTTTAGACAGCAGAATTGGCAAAAATCGTACAACTAGGATGGTGGATCCTCGCGTTAAAAATGTCAATTTCTAGCCTTTCGTTTGCTCCTATGCCCTTTAAAATGAGTGACATAGACCCCGAACTCGAAATTCTGTAATTAAAAAATCGTTTTATCTCTAGATACGAGCCTTTTAGGAGAAACTCAATGGTAAAAATCGCAATTAATGGTTTTGGTCGCATCGGACGACTTGTGCTTCGTTCCGGAATCAAAGACCCCAATTTAGAATTTGTCGCAATCAACGACCTAGTCACCCCAGACAACCTTTCTTACCTTTTTAAGTACGACTCAACTCATGGTCGTTTCAATGGGGAAGTTTCTCACACAGACAATGAAATCATCATCGATGGCAAAAAAGTAAAAACGTTCTCGGAAAGAGACCCAGAAAAACTCCCATGGAAAGAACTCGGAGTGGACTTTGTGATCGAATCAACTGGTCTTTTCACAGACCGAGTGGGTGCTGAAAAACACATCAAAGCTGGTGCCAAAAAAGTGGTGATCTCAGCTCCTGCAAAAGACAAAGACATCCCTACCTTTGTGATGGGTGTAAACCACGAGAAATACGATGCGGGAAAAGACAATGTTGTCTCCAATGCATCGTGTACAACAAACTGCCTTGCTCCCATCACAAAAGTGGTTCTTGACAACTTTGGAATCGTGGAAGGCCTTATGACTACCATCCACGCCATGACAGCAACCCAACCAACGGTAGATGGACCTTCTAAAAAGGACTTCCGTGGTGGACGTGGTGCTGCACAGAACATCATCCCTGCATCCACTGGTGCTGCGAAAGCAGTAGGACTTTGTATCCCAGAAGTAAACGGAAAACTCACAGGTATGAGTTTCCGCGTTCCAACACCGGATGTTTCGGTTGTGGACTTAACTGTTCGCACGGAAAAACCAACAAGTCTTGCTGAAATCAAAAAGAAAATGAAAGAAGCAAGTGAAGGTTCCATGAAAGGAATCCTTGGTTACACAGAAGATATGGTTGTATCGAACGACTTCCTTGGTGACATTCGTTCTTCTATCTTCGATGCAGATGCTTGTATTGAACTAAGCCCAACTTTTTTCAAACTCGTGTCTTGGTATGACAACGAAATGGGATACTCCAACCGAGTTCTCGACCTCGTACGTTACATGGCAAAAAAAGGCTAAGATGAAATTACCTCTTCTCGAAGAACAAAATCTAAAAGGAAAACGAGTCTTTGTTCGTGTGGACTTCAATGTCCCTGTGGAAAACGGAATCGCCACGGACAAAACTCGGATTGAAAAAACCCTCCCTACTTTGGAATTACTCATTTCCAAAGGAGCAAAGATCATTTTGGGAAGCCATTTGGGCCGACCAAAAGGTGGACCGGAACCAAAATATTCCATGAAACCTGTGTTTGATGTTTTATCTACACTCGTAAAAACCAAAGTCAGTTTCTCAGAAGCTGTGATTGGGGCTCCTGTTGTGAAGTTATCAAATGAACTTGGGGAAGGTGAAATTTTACTTTTAGAAAACCTTCGTTTCCATAAGGAAGAAGAGGCAAATGATGCCGGTTTCTGTAAGGAACTGGCAAAACTCGCTGACGTATATGTCAACGATGCATTCGGAACCGCACATAGAGCCCATGCTTCGACAGAAGGTGTGGCTCATCTTCTCCCTGCCTTTGCAGGACTTCTGATGCGGAAAGAAATTGAAGTATTAAGTGGGCTTCTTGCAAGACCAGAACGTCCATTTGTGGCGATCGTTGGTGGATCAAAAGTCAGTTCCAAATTCGCAATTTTAAAAAACCTTCTCGAAAAAGTGGACCACCTCCTCATCGGGGGCGGTATGGCATATACCTTTCTCAAATCCAGAGCTGTACCTGTGGGTAAATCCCTTGTTGAACCTGAATTTGAATCCCAAGCCTTCCAACTCATTGACCGTGCAGGTGTACAAGGAGTTGACCTCCAAATCCCTGTGGACCACATCATTGCTGACAATTTTGATCCCAATGCAAAAACCAAGTCTGTGGACAAAATGGGGATTTTGGACGGATGGATGGGAATGGACATCGGGCCAAAAACCATCGACAATTATGTAAAAGCCATCAAAGAAGCAAAGACCATCTTATGGAACGGACCGATGGGTGTGTTTGAAATGGATAAGTTCTCCAAAGGAACGATTGAAATTGCAAAAGCCATTAGTAAATCCAAAGCAAAAACCGTTGTGGGTGGTGGAGACTCCATCGCTGCGGTGAATAAAGCAGGGGTTGCTGATAAAATCACTCATATCTCCACTGGTGGTGGTGCTTCCTTAGAATTTTTGGAAGGACGCACTCTCCCAGGAGTTCAATGTTTACTCCCAAAGGAAGATAAATAAGATGAGAAAAAAAATCATAGCTGGAAACTGGAAGATGAACCTGACACTTTCTGAGGCGAAAACCATCACATCTGGTCTCAAAGTTGCCAGTGATTCTTCCGCTTATGAAGTGATGGTGTTCCCAAGTGCTCTCCATTTGGAATCGGTCTCTTCCCTCGCAAGTGGATCCAAACTCATCGTTGGGGCACAAAATGCATACCAATCTGGGCTCACGGCAATGACGGGAGAAATATCTCCCGTGCAACTCGCAGAACTCGGGATCAAAACTGTCCTTGTGGGCCATTCCGAAAGAAGACAATTCCTCGGAGAAACATCAGAGTTTGACAATGCAAAGATTGCCTACTTTTTAAAAGCAGGACTTCGTGTTGTGTATTGTGTGGGTGAAACTTGGGCGGAAAGAGAAAAAGGCCAAACCTTCTCTGTGTTAGAAGACCAAATCAAAAAAGGTCTCAAAGACATTACAAGTGACCTCTTTTCCAATCTTGTCATTGCATACGAACCTGTTTGGGCGATTGGAACTGGAAAAGTGGCAACTCCTGCGGAAGCAGAAGAAGCTCATGCGTTCATACGAAAAGAAATTGGCAAACTCTTTGTGGGTGCAGACTACGTAGCTGAAAACATACAAATTCTCTATGGTGGATCTGTGAAACCAGACAACATCAAAGAACTTCTCGCCAAACCAAACATTGACGGTGGCCTCGTGGGTGGAGCCAGTCAAAAATTAGAATCATTTTTAGGACTTTTAAAATAAGGAAATTATATGGGATTTTTTGCAGGAACCATTCTCACTCTATTTGTTCTACTTTCACTTTTCCTCATCCTTCTTGTGATGATCCAGACGGGAAAAGGTGGAAGCGCGGGAATGCTTGGTGGATCTACCGCTAGCCAATCCGTGTTTGGAGCTTCAACAGCTGACGTGATGACAAAAACAACAAGAGTTGCGGCAATTTTGTTTATTGTTTTATCACTTGCTCTTTCCTTTGTTTTTGCAAAGAAAGATGAAGTATTGGTACCAGATGTGGAACCAAGTTTAGAAACTCCGGTAGAAACTGATGGAACAACTCCCGAAGTTCCGGCACCTAGCACTCCTTAGTCTTTTTTTACTGAGTGTCGGTCTCTTCGCTGAGGTCGACATTACCGAAAAAGAAAACCGATTAGACAAGGAAATCCTTAGCCTTTACCGAGACATCGCCAAGGCCAGGGAACTTTTGTCTTACGAACAACTTTCGTCTTTACCAGCCAATACCACGATCCAATTCATTGGATCTTATCCAAACCGAACAGGCATAAGAATCCGTAAATTCAAAGTAGATCCAGACCCTCAGAATAAAAACCGTATCAAACATTCTGAAGAAAAATCAATCCTACTTGAATTTAATGGATCCGTTCTATCCAAAGTAGAAATCCAAATCACCTCAGAAGATACAGAAATCGAACAAAAAACGAGAACTAAAATCACTGATTCTACCCCACTCGATGAATCGGTGAATGATATGGTCATCCAATTTTCAGGTCTTGATGGATCAGAAAGTTTCCCACTTTACTCTCTCAGAAATGATTCCATTAAACAAGAAAGGAATGATTTCAAAAAAGATTTTTATATAAAATTTTTATTAGATTTCCATAGCCAACTCATCTCGATTAGTGCACTCCAGAAAACAAACGGAAACCAAAGCCAAAAGAAAATGTTCAAACAACTAAACCAATCATTGGGATATTAATTTGTCAGAAAACAGAAACAATGGTGATTCTCAATCGATGGAAAACATTGAAAAAGTGGCAGAAAAAGCCCGAGAATTGGAAGCCATTTATGATGTTGTACAAGACCCACTCGTTCTTATTGATTCGGACTTCAATATCCAAAGAGCCAATCTTGCGACCATTTTGTTTGCAAAGAACAATAAATATGACGAGTTGTTAGACAAAAAATGTTACGAAGTATTATACCAACGAACAGATGTTTGTCCCTATTGCCCCAAAATAAATGTAAAATCAAAAGACAAAAACCATACTTCGTCTACTCCCATCACCAGAGAAATTTTTTTTCGTTCTGAAGACAAAAAACAAACACTACTTTTGGAATTTTACCCCTACCCGAAACAAGAAGATTTGTTTTGGATGGTGGAAAAAATATCGGATGTTACCAAACAAAGAGACAAAGAAGAAGAATCTTTCCGAATGCGTAACCTTGCATCTTTAGGAATCTTAATTTCGGGAATTGCTCACGAATTGAATAACCCTTTAACTGGAATTAGTCTTACATTACAAAATTTAAAAGCAAACTGGCAAAACCAACCGCCAGAACAAATTGAAAAAAGATTGGATATGATTCGAAACGATATCTCTCGTGCAGCAATCATCGTATCAGATATTATTTCCTTTGCAAAAACAGATAAGGTCAAAGTCACTTTAGGTGATATCGTTGAAACAATTAACCGCGCAAAAGAAACTGTCATTCGGCTTTATCCACATCTAAGTAAAAATATCAACTGGCGTATCACATGTGATCACGAATACCAATTCCCTTTCCATCCAGGAAAGATGGAAAGATTATTTATGAATTTGTTTCGAAATTCACTTCAGGCGTTTGATTATAGGCCTGGCGAAATCGCAATTGAAATTCGCAAAACCAAAAATTGGCTCCACATCATCGTGGAAGACAATGCAGGAGGAATTCCTGATGCGATCATCCAAAAGATCTTCGATCCTTTTTTCACGAGTAATAAATCGGGAACTGGTACTGGGCTTGGACTTTCCATCTGTCATTCCATTGTAAAAGAACATGATGGCAATATCTCAGTTAAATCAGTGGAACAAAAAACAAGATTTACGATCTCTTTTCCGCTCACTAATGACATCACGGAGCCAAGTTCATGAAACAATCCATTCTTATCGTTGAAGATATCCATTCAATTCGTGAAGCCATCATGGATTTATTAAGTGCAAAATTTAATGTTTTTGGTGCAGAACATTTTGAAGAAGCAGTTTGGTATTTATCAAATGAAAAAATTGACCTAACCATTACTGACATTCGATTACCCGGTAAATCAGGTATTGACCTTGTAAAACTCATCCAAAAAGAGTTTCCGAGTGTTCAGTATGCATTGATGACCGCATACAATATCAATGAATACATAAAATATGCAAAAGACCTTCAAATTTGGAACATCATACCCAAGTATAGTTTTTTGGATATCCATCTGATTGAAGTGATGGTAGAAAAATTATTATCAAACGATATCTTTGGAATTGAAAAGTATTTTGCAAAAGATTTCCAAGTATTAGACCAAAACATCAATAGTGAATTTGAAGAAGCTCCTAATAATGGAATTGTATACAAACAAATTAAATCTGACCAAGACAGGTCAATCCTTTGTGGTAAAATTTCCAAAAATTTAATCCAATTGGGAGCTCCTAAAGCGATTCAACAGGTGTTAGAAGAACTAACTTCCAATGCGATGATCCGTGCTCCTCGTACAAACGAAGGAGAGTACAAATACCAATTTGAAATTCCTAGCCATGACATGGTAGTTCCACTTGATAATATCCAACTCATGCCAGATGATTATTTTTTAATTGGGTATGGTTCTACAGAGAGTACGATTTTTATAGTGGTTCGAGACCAATTTGGATCCCTACGTAAGGAAGAAATTTTACATCGTTTGGATCGTCATATCAGTATTGATGAAACCACTGGATTTCCAAAAGGTTTAGAAGACAGTCATGGAAGAGGACTTTATATCTGTCGCGAAATTTCCGACCAATTGATCTTTAATATCAAACCAGGTGTTTGTACAGAAACCATTGCCATGATCAACCGAGAAGGTAGAACTGGTTTTAAGTCTTTATCCATTTACGAAGTGTAAAAAAAGATCATAAGATTTGAATCTGTACTAAATCCGTTTTTGTTTCCATATAAAAAACGGATTCTGCTTTTCCTGGGAAAAATCGAACTGGAAATTCAGATGGGGAAATTCTTTTTTTGCGAATCAAATACCCTTTAGGAGTATAAAACTGAAGTTCTGAATCCACAGCCGCCACAACAAATTGATCACTGGCAAAAATGGATTGGTAAACACCCACTTGTTTTGTTTTGATTTTTTCCCAAACCAATTTCCCATCTTCATAAAACTGCAATGAGTCAGGAGTTTGCAAAAATAGATTCCCTTCGTTACTTGTAGCCAAATACAATTGATGTGGGTAAAATTTGGCCAATGGAAATTCTTCTACAACTTTACCTTTTTCATCTAAGATTAGGATCCAATCTTTATCATTCACGGAAAAATGAACCGAGACAAATCTGCCATCGGGTGAGATCGACAATGATTTAAAAAACGAATTTTCTTTCTCTTTGGATAAATCAAATCCATATTTTAAATTGGCCTTTTCATCCAATCTGTAAATTTCCCCACCTGAAAATAATACAACACAACCTTTGTTTTTTATATCAAACTGGTAATCAGTCAGAAACCTACCATTTAACTCCTGTTTACCGATTCTATTCCCACTTTCATCAAGTAAAAATACTGTGTTATTATCTCCTGATAAATACAAAACTGGTGATGCAAAATAACCACTACGTGGGTATGAATTAATCGGTTTTTTCCAAAACAATTCACTACTATCTGAGAAAAAATTAACCTCATCTCCAATTTTTTCATACAACAAATACCCATTTCCTAAAAGTGGAAAATCGATTAGGTATTTAGGATCAATCTCTGGTCGGGAATTCGTTTTAAAGGAATAAAACTGTCTATTGTATTTATAACCATTGATTGTTTTGATTGGATCCTCACCAAGTTTAGGAGGATTGGTACCAAATTTACCTTCCAAATTCCAAATCCAAGTTTCACGAATACTCGGAACAAAATTTAAATCCACATCCCAACTAAAATAGAACAATAGAAAAAAACCGATGGAATAGAATATGTTTTGAAGCATAAATTATATAACCTTACTTTTTAAAGATTGGTAAATCAAAAATATTGCAGTATTACTTGCATTCTCACGGATTGCTTCCCTATTCCCAGGAAACACATACCTGTGGATAGCGATCTCACCATTAGGTTCTTTGATTCCAATACAAACTGTGCCTACAGGTTTTCCTTCACTTCCACCGTCCGGCCCTGCAATCCCCGTGATGGATACTCCATAATGTGTTCCTGTTTTTTGGCATAGTCCTTCCACCATCGCTTTTGCCACTTCTTCACTTACGGCACCATATGTGTTAATTGTCTCGATAGGAATCCCAAGTAAATTGGATTTCATCTCATTCGAATACGTTAAAAAACCACCCATAAAGTAAGCACTGGAACCAGGTTGTTCTGTCAATTTTTTACCAAGTAATCCACCAGTACAACTTTCTACAACCGAGATGGTCAATTTTTCACTTAACAAACCTTCGTGTACGATACTAAACACATCGTCTGAAATGATTTTTGGATATTGAGTTTCCAACCGATTGGTGATTTGATCTAGTAAATCTTGATTTGTAGATTGGAATATGCATTTAATATAACCACGATTCGCAGTAACTCCCCATTCCGCTTCCTTAAAAAATTCATCCCTATTGGGTTCGATAAAATCATTTTGGAATAATGATTCGCCAATGTTCCACAACCATTTTGTTTTTTGTAGTAAGTTTTCCCGAGGGTAAAGTTTTTTCAGTTCAGGAACTAACCTACGTCTAAACATTTCAGTCATCTCGGATGGAACTCCTGGCATACATACCAAATAGGAATTTTCTCCAATAGATTCCACAAATCCTACGGCAATGCCGACTGCGTTGTCTAAAGTTTTACATCCTTCAGGAACAAATGTTTGGCGAAACACATTAGGAAGGATATCTTTATATTCCTTTCCTCTTGATTCATAAATTTTGGTGAGACGAAGTTTCGCTTTTTCAACAGAATAGGATGTTTTTCCAGTTAATTTTAAAACTGTCTCCAAAGTATAATCATCTTCCGTTGGTCCAAGCCCACCTGTCATGATAGCAAGCACTGGTTTTTCTTTTGCGAGAGTTTGTAGTGATTGTAATTCCGAAAGAATCAAATTTGGATCATCAGGCAAAGTGATGAACTTTTTTACCTTCCAACCAAGTTCAAACAATTGATTCGCAATCCAACCAGAATTGGTATCCAGACTACGACCTGCGGTTAATTCCGATCCAGTGGATAGGATAACAATAAATGGTGACATCATCCTTCTACTTCTTTCGACATTTTTTCAGGGGAAGAAATTCCAAGAAGTTCTAAACCAGAAGCAATTGCCAATTTCGTAACATAGATCAGTAACAATAATTGTTCCCTTTCCTCACCTACTTTCTCTTTAATACGGTTATCTTTATGAGAATAAAATTTGGTAAATGCCTTACTCAGTGATTGGAGATAGTTTGTTAAACGATGCGGTTCCAGATGAGTTGCAGTATCATACACTTCTTCCTGGAAACGAGATACCCAAAAAAGAAGTCTAACTCGTTCCTCTTGTTGGAATTGTTGCACTTTTAATTCAGAAGGAAATTTCCATTCCGTAATATTCATTTGTAATTCACGGAAGATGGAACAAACTCTTGCATGTGCATATTGGATATAAAATACAGGATTTTTATCTGATTCATCTTTGGCTAAATCCAAATCAAAATCGAGTGGTGCATCCGAACTTCTCATTAGGAAAAAATAACGGCCCACATCCTTTCCATTTTTACCTAGATAGGTTAACAAATCCCGCATCGTTTGGAAAATTCCCAACCGTTTGCTCATTTTAACCTTTTCTTTGTTTTCGATCAGATTCACTTGTTGAGCGATGAGAACCATAAAACTTTCTTTTGGTTTCCCGAAAGATTCCACTGCCCCTTTCAATCGAGCAATGTAACCATAATGATCAGGTCCCCATATATCAATGAGTTTGGTAAATCCTCTTTTGTATTTATCAAAATGATATGCAATATCAGCCATAAGGTAAGTTGGCCTTCCATCTTCCCTACGAATCACACGGTCTTTGTCATCACCATAATGGGTTGATAAAAAATGAAGTTTTCCATCGATTGTCGTGACATCTTCTTTTTTCAATAACGATGGAACATTTTCCACTTCACCTGATTCGTGTAAGCTCCTTTCACTGTAAAACTTATCAAATTGAACACCAAATAAATTTAAGTCTTCTTTCTGTCGGCTGAGGTTATAATCAACAGCATACTTGGATAAAAATTGAATACAATTTTCCCAATTTTTGTTTTGGATCCAATCCCCTACTTGTTTTGAATGATCTGAGTCATTAAGTAATTCATTGGCAATGTCTTTAATGTACTCCCCTCGGTAACTTTCTTTGGGTAACATACGTTTTTCTATAAGGGAAAATATAGATTCATCAGATTCTTCCTCTTGGAAGGTGATATGATCACCCTTACATTCAAAAATTCGAAGTAAAACAGCAACCCCAAGTAAATACACTTGGTTTCCATAATCATTTACATAAAACTCTCGTTTGACGGTATGGCCCAAACTCAATAATAAGTTTGCCAATGCATCACCATATGCAGCAGAACGAGCCGATACAATATTCATGGGACCCGTTGGGTTAGCAGAAACAAATTCTAATAATATAGTTTCCGAATCATCTGTTTTTGCAAAGGAAACAGCAGGTGACATGACTTTTGCAACATATCCAATTAAATACGAAGGACGAATTCTAAAATTGATAAAACCAGGCGGAGAAAACGAAACAAAATCAAAAAGGGAATCATTTTTGATTTCGGCTAGAACTCCTTCGGCAATATCCTTTGGATTCAATTTTAAGAGATTTTTATTTTCTAAAGCAAAGGGAGAGGAGTAATCTCCAAACTTCTCGTCCCTTGAATATTCGATTCGAATTTTAAAATCTTCAAATGGGATATCTGCGTTCAGTTTTTGTATATAAGACTTAACTGCAGATTCTAATTCTGCGAGGACAATATTCTTTAATAATTGATTGGCTTTCATTTTAATATTTAATTTCCATTTTTAATTTGTCTGAATTTTCCCATAGTTCAAAACTTTTGATTTTAAATCGGGATACAAAATTGGGAATGGATTCTGCTTTCTCTCGAAGGATCACTTGGAACACTTCATTCTTTGGTTTGGTCTTAGGGTTAAAGGAATTTTGTTTTAGATTCTCTGATTTGAGTAAAATTTGGAACAATGCGAGGAAAACCGAGAAGGTCATTACAAGTAAGGTCGTTTTTGTTATAAAATTCATAAATCCCCAATCGTTCGATAAAACTCAAAATAAGATTTTAATTCTTTTCCAAAGAGAGATCGTATAAATTGATTCAGGATCATATCACCTTCTCTGTATTCAAACTCTTTCGGAAAAATAGCCAAAACATTTGAAAATTTCTTAGATAACATTGTGTGAAAAAGTTTTAAAACAGGCAAATGATCTTTGGAAATGGGATGGCAATCTGAACATAAAAATTCACGAGAATCAACAGAAAAATAAGCCTTGGATTTTGTGAGGACTTCCTCCCCGCAAGTATGGCAATAAAATTCCGTAGGAAAATGACCCATAAGAGTAAGTGCTCTGATTTTAAAAAATGGCAAAATTTCCTTTCGAAAACCATTGGTATTACTTGTTTCCAAACTCCCTGAAAGTAGCTGGAACAAAAAAGGATGATTTTCTCCTTCTGGATACAATTGAGAAGTAAGTTCCGTCATGTACAAAACAAAAAGGGTTCCAATATAATCAGATTTTAATTCATCAAAACGTTTGATCAGGTGGATTTCTTTAGTTGATTTCCAATCTTTTTCAGCTTGGTCATAAAAATCCACTTCCACTAAACAACCTATTTCTGTTGAAATGATGGCACGTCGTTTGGACTTTCGAATTCCTTTACTGATAAAGTTCATCCGCACTTGGGACTCCCCTGCAAGACTAATCAGTCGGTCACTATCACCGATGTCTTTACTCTGGATGATGATTCCTGTTTCTTTTCGTATTGCCATTTACGTTGCAAATACCAAATCCAAACATTCATCTTCCATTTTTCTCATTAAAATCGCATCCTCTTCATTGGTTTCATGATCATAACCAAACAGATGTAAGATCCCATGAACAAGCAAACGATAAAATTCATCAATGACTGTATGACCAATCTCAATTGCTTGTTTCCGACAAGTTTCCATAGAAATCACGACTTCACCTAAAATTTGAAATGGTATTTTTAAAGATGCGTCAAACAATGGGAACGATAAAACATCAGTAGTTTTTGGTTTTCCACGACGTTCCCGATTAATATCAGACATCATTTGGTCATTCACAACTAATAAGGAAAGTTCAAGTGATTGTAAAAAATTGGGAGCTAAGTGCTGCAAAATGAGTTCACAGTTTTGGATGATTAACTCTGGATCGATTTCCTCTTGGTCTGTTTCATCATTCCAATTAGTGAAAACCTGAAGTTCTGGATTCATGATTTTGGCTTTTTAGTATTCGCTGTTTCCAATGCCTTTGTATCCTCTGGTTTCGGATATTTAGGCCTTTGGTGTAAACTGGAAAGTAAAACTTCTTTAAAACTTGCTTTGATGATTTCTAAATCACCGATGGTTAGACCACTTTCATCTAACTGGTTCTCTGCTAATTTTGAATTGATGATTTTACGAATTAACTCATCCAAACTTTCCTGAGAAACCTCATCTAACGAACGTGATGCTGCTTCTAATGAATCGGCAATCATTACAATTGCTGTTTCCTTACTTTGAGGTTTTGGTCCTGGGTATTGGAAATCTTTTTTGTTTATATTTTTCCTGGCACTACTAGAGATTTCTTGTAATGCTTTATGGTAAAAGAATGCCATAGTGGAAGTTCCATGGTGTTCTGGAATAAAACTGATGATCTCGCGGGGAAGTCTTGCTTTTTTCGCCATTTCAATACCATCTAACACGTGGTCGATGACAGTTTTTGCAGCAAGTGCCGGATTATTTTTATCAATGTGTTCTGGTTTTGGGATTAAATGTTGGTTTTCCACAAAAAAACCAGCATTTGGAATTTTACCAATATCATGGAAGTACACTCCCACCCTCACAAGTAGTCTATCTAAGTTAAGATTTTGTGCTGCTCTTTCGGAGAGTGCCGCCACCATAAAGGTATGAGTGTAGGTAGAAGGAGCTTTAGTGAGAAGTTGTTGTAATAAAGGGTGGCCCGTATCAGCCAGTTCAATCAATTTAAAACGGGTTGGGATATTAAAAATATACTCATACAAAGGAAGTAAAAACTGAACTGCAGTGGCACTTGCAAAACCATTCACAAAACACATCACCGTGATTCGGAATAAATTGGAATTGGTTAAGTCCTTAAAAAATCCAGCACCACTGGAGACAAAAAACTCCCTGCCATCAAACAAATAACCCGCAGTTGTCACAAGGATTTGAACAAATGTGAGTAAAAACCCAGCTTTTAAAAAATCAATTCGTTTGAGTAACCTTCTGCCATAAATGGAACTCATGACAGCTACCGTGAATGCTAACATAAAGGAAGTAGGATTGTACCGAGAGGCAAAAAACACGGCAAAGGCTAAAAAGAACCCAATGGCAATGGAGAGTTGTTCATCATAAACAAAACCAAGAAGTAAACAAAGCATTCCCACAGGAACAAACATTCCGAAATAATAAACCCCCGACAAATCACTGTCAGTTGCGTAAAATACTTTCGATAACAAATAAATCGAAGCAATAACAATCCAAAGTGTAAAAAAGATGATAAGGTTACTCGAAAGGTCATTCAATCTGTTTGGCCTATAACGAATCAAATAAAAGCCTACAATTACGATGAGAACACATTGAGTGAGAAAAATAGAAATGATAGAAGCAAGGTTTGCCCGAGTCGCATATAAATTCATCATATCCAGTTTTAACTTCACCTCTGGAGTGATGACGTCCCCTGCTCTAACAATGATTTCATTTGCTTGGATTCTGCTTTTTTGCACAACGACAGCACTTGCCGCTTTTACCCTTGCATTTTCAGTTTCTTCTGGATTGTAATTACAAGCAGGATAGGAATACACATAGTACAATCCAATTCTCGATACTGCCTTGAGAAGTGAGTCAGAAACGTTTGGTAATTTTTCCGAAGCTAACTTGGATAAAACGGCAGTAACAGGCCCATCTTTGTAAATTTGGGAACGCGGAATCACTAAGTTTCCATCAATGATGGTGGTATGGTCTTGTGTTCCAATGTTACGAATTTTAGCACCTGCTTTGTCTAATTCCTTTGCAAATGGTAAATCCTCTTTCACAATACAATACTTGGAAAAAATCAGATTGGTGTATTGTTGGATGAAGTTTTTTAATTTGTCTTTTCTTGGATATTCTAAGATCGCTTGGATTTCTTCGTTTGTACGATTACGCCACCGTGGGATACGGTCTTTTACAATAGCAGGATTGGATTTTCCCTCTTGGAGTAAGATGCGAAGGATTTCTAAATCCTCTGATAAATTGGTGTCAATCCCAGCAACTAAGACTCCAAAGTCTTTATCAAATGCAAACGGAACATTCGCTTTTGCTTTTTGTTTTTCTAAATTGGTTTTTTCAGTATCTTCGTAAGAAAATTCTTTTACCGATTGGATGGTTTCTGGTGCAATTTTCCCTTCTGAAAAAAGTCCATCTGGATCCGTATTCACTTTGGATTGCCCAAAGAAGGGTATCGAAAGAACATAAGTCACAAATAATAACGTAAGCGAAACCAAAATGATTTGGATGTTACGAACAACTGAGACAGGTCTAACTTTTGTTAAAAAGTCAGTCACACTCGTCATAGAAGAATCAAAGATCGCTTTCATTGTTTTTTGTTAAATAGGCTTTCGTTTTCTTCAAATCGTCGGACAATCGATTCGACAATCGGGTGACGTGTGATGTCTTCCCTTCCGAAAAAAATTGTCTCTATTCCATTCAAATTCCTGAGTGTGTAAACTGTTTTTTCGAGTCCAGATTTTCCGTGTGCAAGGTCAATTTGTGTGGCATCACCCGAAATTGCCATTTTGGAATTTTTCCCAAACCGAGTGAGGAACATTTTAAGCTGTGGTAACGTACAGTTTTGGGCTTCATCTAAAATGATAAAGGAATGGGAAAGGGTTCGGCCTCTCATAAAGGCAATCGGGGCAATTTCAATTTTACCCACTTGTAAGTACTCACTTGTTTTTTCAAAACCGATACATTCGTGTAACGCATCATAGATGGGACGTAAATAGGGGTTTACTTTTTGTGTTAGGTCACCAGGTAAAAAACCCAAGTTTTCTCCTGCTTCCACAGCTGGCCTTGTGAGGATGAGCCTGTCCACTTCTCCTGTTTGCATCATACGGCAAGCCGTGGCAATGGATAAAAATGTTTTACCTGTTCCCGCAGGCCCCATGGCAATGGTGATGTAGTTTTTATGAAGGCTATCGACAAAACTTTCTTGGTTTTTGGTTCGTGGAAAGATGGGTTTTCCTTTGAAGGTGACAAAAATTTTGTCTTTGGGTGTCCAAGATTCTCCTTCCTTTTGGAAGTCAGGGGATCCAGGTGTTGGCCATCCACCACTCGAGTCTTTGACCTTATTTACCAAATAATCAATATCAAAAAAAGAATACTCAGATTTGTCAGGTCTACGTTTGAAATTCTCTTCTACTTTCTGAAAGGTATCAAGGGCCACTTGTACATGGTCCGCACTCCCTTGGATGATGAGAGATTTTCCTCGGGGGATGAGTTTTACATTCAGTCTGCTTTCCCATAACGGGAGTTTGCTGTCGCTAATCCCACAGACCGTTTGGTAGAGGGATTCTTCCTGGAATGTAAAACTTTCATCCATACTAAATTGTGACTACCCTGAGTTTGAGTTCTTCTAATTGTTTTGCTTCGACAGGACCTGGTGCTTCACTCATCATACAAGTTCCTTTTTGTGTTTTTGGGAAAGCAATTACATCACGGATGGAAGTGCCACCTGTGAGTAACATCATGATGCGGTCCACACCAAAGGCAATCCCACCGTGTGGAGGAGCACCAAAGGATAAAGCATCGAGTAAAAATCCAAACTTGGACTTGGCATCTTCTTCTCCAATCCCAATTGCCTCAAGCACGAGACTTTGGATTTCTGGGTTGTGGATACGAATCGAACCACCACCAATTTCTGTTCCATTCAGAACTAGGTCATATGCTTTCGCACCAATCGAAGAAAGGTCAACTTCTTTCCCAGCTTTCCAATCTCTTAATTTTTGAAAGTCTTCTTCTTTCGGAGATGTAAATGGGTGGTGGAGGAAGGTCCATGTTTTTGTGGTTTCATCCAACTCAAACATAGGAAAATCAACTACCCAATGGAAACTATAAGGGACCTTAGGTGGATCGTATTTTTCTGATAATTTCAAACGTAAAGCACCAAGAGAGGCATTCACAATCTTAGACGAATCTGCCCCAAAAAATACCATATCTCCTTCTTTGGAACCAACTGCTTTTGCGATTGCCTCTAAGGTTTCAGGAGTGAACCGTTTTGTGATCGTTGATTCGAGTCCATTTGCTCCATGTTTCATGTAAGCAAGGCCTTTGGCACGAAAGTCCCGAGAAAGCCAAGCAGTAAGGTCTTCAATTTCTTTCCGTGAGATGGTTGAACCACCAGGAACACAGATCGCTTTGACTACACCACCACCAGCGATGGCACCAGTGAATACTTGAAAGTCACATGATTTGACAAGTTCCGATACATTCACAAGTTTCATTCCAAAACGAATGTCTGGTTTGTCTGATCCGTATTCTTCCATTGCCACATGGTATGGCATGGTCATAAAGGGTGCGTTTACTTCTAATTGGAAAACTTTTTTTAAGGCATACGCCCACATAGCTTCGATTTCACGTCGGATGTCTTCCTCTGTCACAAACGAAAATTCCATATCTAACTGAGTGAATTCCGGTTGGCGGTCAGCACGTAAGTCTTCATCCCGAAAACATTTTACGATTTGGAAGTATCGTTCCATTCCCCCAATCATGAGGATCTGTTTAAAAAGTTGTGGTGATTGTGGGAGTGCATAAAACTCACCTGCATTCAAACGAGACGGCACAAGAAAGTCACGTGCTCCTTCTGGAGTCGACTTATTGAGAATCGGAGTTTCAATTTCTAAAAAGGAGCGTTGGTCCAAGTATTCCCGTAAAGCGAATGTTAGTTTGTGTCGCAACACCAAACGATCCCGAAGTTCTTCCCTACGCATATCGAGGTAACGATACTTCAAACGAATTTCTTCGCCTGACGGATCAAACTCATCTAAAGTGAAAGGAGGAGTTTTGGATGTATTTAAGATTTCAATTGCTTCTGCAATGAGTTCATATTTCCCCGTTTCCATTTTAGGATTCACGGATTCTGCATCACGAAGGGAAAGTTTTCCCTTCACCGCAATCACATACTCGGAACGAATTTTTTCGACTTTGGAAAAATCATCTCCCAAGATTTCTTTTCTTGCAACAATTTGTAAAATTCCAGAACGATCCCTTAGGTCGATGAAGATCACACCGCCTTGGTCGCGGTAACGGAAAGCCCAACCGGAAAGGAATAATGTTTTTCCAACAGACGCATCTGAGACATTTGTGGCGCTAATTCTATTTTTGTATTCTGATGTTACCCAGTGATTCAATTGAAAACCTCTTATAATGGAACGTTATCGAAACGACTGATTTTCGGATTGAACATCAATGGAAAATCGGCCGTTGCTCCCGCTCTGTTTTTGGCGATGATGATCTCAGCCATCCCCCTTTTATTAGGGTCAAGCTCTTCGGGAGGTTTCACCATTTCTTCCCGATAAATAAAACATACAATATCCGCATCCTGCTCAATGGCACCTGACTCCCGTAAGTCGGAAAGTTGTGGCCTTTGGTCTTTGGAGCGGTTTTCAATGGAACGGTTCATCTGCGATAAGGCAATGATGGGACATCCCACTTCCCTTGCCATTTGTTTGAGTCCTCTGGAAATATTGGCAACCTCTTGTTGTCGTCCACCCATAGCAGCTTTCGGATCACTCATAAGCTGCAAGTAATCTACAATCACAAGGCCCACTTCTTCTGTAGTCCGAAGTTGGCGAAGTCTTGCCGAAAATTCTTGGATCGTCAAATACCCTGAATCATCGATGTAAAGACTTGCCGAAGTGATATTTCCAATACTGTCTTTGAGTTGTGTCATCTGTGCGGAGGTGAGTGTTCCCGCTTTTAAAGCATAGGAATCAATCCTTGCATCGGCACTGATGAGTTTGAGAAGGAGTTCGATCCGACTCATCTCAAGGGAAAAGATAACAACCGTTTTACGCTCTTTTAGTGCAGCATTGGCAGCAATGTTCAATGCAAATGTTGTTTTCCCATTTCCTGGACGGGCCGCAAGGATCATAAGTTCGTGTGACTTAAGACCAGTGGTAGCCATATCAAGCCCAGTAAAATGTGTTTTTAAACCATTGATTCCACCGGTTCCGTTTTGGCTTGCCGCCACAACATTTTTGATGTAATCGATAAGGGCATTGGCATCGTCTTTGACTTTCCGTAAACCTTTGGATCTCTCTTGGCGTGAGATATCCATAAGGGACTGTTCCACAAGACTAAAAACTGAATCGTTTTCACCAGGTTCAATTTTGACTTTATCAATGGCTTGGTTTAATGCTTCGACATACTTCCGTCTGTCGGAAACACGTTTCACACGACGAACATAATAGTCTAACGGTTGAAAGGGGACAGTATCTTTGTAGAGAGATGTAATGTATTCCAAGTCGCGAGATTCGTCTTTAAATAGACGTTTTTCTCGCATTTGGTTTGTGACCGTAACTAGGTCAATGTTTGTCCCTTCATTAATGAGGTCAGTAACCGCTTCGAAGACTCTTCTATGGGTATCCATGTAAAAGTCTTCTGGGCTTAGACCTAAGTCTTCCTGCCCGGCTACCCCTCGCATGAGTAGGTAACCGATTAAGTTCTTCTCAGACTCTATCTCCTGAAGGGGGTTAGAATTCATCGAAAAAGCGTTAGTGTAAGACTATGCTTGGCCGACGACTTTCACTACGATTTGAGGCACAACACCTTCAGCCAAACGAACTTTGATCTTAAACTCACCAACCGATTTGATCGGTTCGCCTAAATCTAACTTACGTTTGTCGAGTTCTACTCCAGTGTTTTTAATTGCGAGAGCAATATCATTCGCTGTTACAGAACCAAAAAGTTTGTCGTTCTCACCCACTTTCACTTTCACTTCGTATGTTTTACCATCAATCGAAGAAGAAAGTTCTTTCATCACCTTTACACGTTTGTCACGTTTTAATTCAGCGAGTCTTTTTTGGTGGATAGCTGCTTTTGTGTTTCCGTCGTTTGCACGTACGGCAAGTCTTCTTGGAATGAGGAAGTTACGTGCATAACCATCAGCAACTTCTTTTACATCCCCAGCATCACCAAGATTTAATACGTCTTTTTGTAATACAACTTTCATCCGTAACTCCTACAGAACTTTAAACGGTAATAAACCGATGGATCTGGATTTTCTGATTTCACGAGCAAGAGCTCTTTGGTGTTTGCCACAAGTTCCTGTGATCCTTCTTGGAATGATTTTACCACGGTTAGTAACAAATCTTTCTAAGATATCAACTCGTTTGTAATCAAGACCTGCAAGTAACGCTTTGTCAGCGCAGAACTTACATACTTTCTTTTTGTATTTTGCGTTTTTACGACCGAACTTACCTTCTCCGTCTTTTCCACGGAAACCACCTTTTTCGTCGTCATCCATCCCGTCCATACTGTCACGGGAATCTATTCTTGTATCATCAATATTTGTCGTTTCACTCATTGTCATCACCTATCAAAAAGGAATGTCGTCATCACCGGCTGGATAATCATCATAACCACTACTTACGCCGGAATCATAAGAATTGGAACTGTCAGATCGGTCTCCGGATCCGCCACCTTGCCCTTGACCACCTAATAGTTGTGCGGTCTCGACATATACGCGGATCTTTGAGGCTTTTTTGCCTTCTGGAGTTTCCCATGACTGTTGTTGGAGTCTACCTTCGATTGCTACTTGTTTACCCTTGCCCGCATATTGTTTTAAAATGTCAGCAAGTCGGCCCCATGCAACACAGTCGAAATAATGAGTTTCCTCTTTTTTTTCGCCGTTCGTCACATAAACTCTGTTATTTGCAATTGAAAAATTGACAACAGAACTCCCGTTCACCGATTTAAATTCCGGATCACGAGTCATACGACCGATGAGTAGTACTTTGTTTAGATCGTTAGCCATTTGCCCTAATTACGAGGGTTTTTAAGATGTTGGCATTGAGTTTAAATTCATGCTCAATCTTGATAACTTCTGCGGGAGATCCAGAACACTTAGTGAGTATAAAGTGACCTTGTTCGTCTTGTCCAACGGGATGCCAGAGTCTTTTAGAACCCCAATCCTCTTCGCCTTGGATCGTGAAGTTGTATTTGGAGAGAAGTTCCTTAACGGCAGACTTCGTCTCTTCTACATTCCCTTCACGAAGAATATTCGTGATTTCGTAGTTTCTCATATTTCTCCTATGGGTATACCTACATAGAAACACTTGTAGGTAGAAGAATTTGTTAGTTTCCACTAGGGTTTTGGTTATGGGGCCTTGGGTCAATGGAATTTCTTCTTGGAGCCTTGAATCCCTTCGCATTCTATGTAATTTCTGACTGTTTATGGGTGAAAAATCAAATTTTCCAGAAGTTTGGGGCCTGGGCCTAGGTCTCTTTTTAGCACTTTATGCTGGTTTTTTAAACCACATCACTCCCAAAGAACCAGCTCTCGACAACCATTCTGGATTTGAATCCACTCTGCTAGGGCTCGAGATGGCAGAAACACCAAAACAAGTGCAGGACCTCATTGGCATCCCCGATACCATCGACTTTTTCCACCTCTCAACGGAATACCGTAGGGTTCATTATTTTGATTTTGGTTTTATCTTTTGTTATTTGGCTTTTTTGACGTATACGGGACATTATGCGGGACGGAAAGTACGTCCCATTTTCCTCAAAATTTTTATGGGAATGATCCTTCTCCTTGTGATTGCAGGGTTTGCTGACCTCATCGAAAACATTCTCATTCTGAATATACTAGATGCAAAAACTGCAGAGGAAATGACACCTTCCTTGGAGTATCTAAAACCAACATCCCAACTCAAATGGTTTTGTTTGTTTTCTTATGTGGCGATTGTTTCCGTATACTTTTGGTTATACGAAAAAGGTTGGATTTTAAGGAGTGCGGCGATCCTTTTTTTTACAGGATTTTTTTTGCAGGTGTTTTCTATCATCCGCACCAATTTACTAGAACTCAGTTTTCCCTTTTTTGCATTGGGAATGGTATGCAGTTGGTTTCATTACGGTTTTAGTTTGGCCTTTAGTTCCTTTTCAAAAAAAACATAACCCCTTCCCCCCGAAATCACAAGTTCTGTTCCCAGTTGTTTGCAAAGAATGGCATATTCTTTTAAAAAACTTTCTGCTTCTTTTGGACCCAAAGGGAAAAAATAATGATCCCCAGGAAGGTTTTGGTGTTTTCCAAACACAGGAATCACTTCCACAAACAAAAGTTTGTCGCCATCAAAATGCGTCACTACAGAAATATTGTGTTTTAGGTATTGGTTTTTGGATCCAAAGAAAAAATTACCAAGTGAATATACGACAATCCCTTTTGGGAATACTTCGATCCCTTGTGGCACATGCGGGTGATGGCCAATGATCACCTTATAACCAGCGTTCACCAAATATTTGGCAGCATTCCGTTCTGTGTCCATCGGTGTGGGATTGTATTCCACCCCCCAATGTACAGATAATACATTCACTTGCCCTGGTTTTGTTTTTTTGATGATCCTTTCTGCTGTGGCCACTCGGAAATAAGCTGCACCTGGGGAATTGGTTCCAGAAAATAACCTGGTTTCGCCTGTATCAGAAAAGGAAAACAATCGAAATTCGGTATTTCCCTTTTTCACAAGAATAGGTAACAAAGCATGGTCGGTGTTTTTTCCTGCACCTGTATGGAGGATTTTAAATTCATCTAACAGATCTAAGGTTTCAAAAAGTCCATTTTCACCAAAATCCATTGTATGATTATTTCCAAGGAAAACTCCATTGATGCCGAGAGCACGTAGGACAGTGAGATCCCTTCTTTCCCCATAAAACACATAGGATTTTCTTTGGTCTGCTGTGGGTGCTTTGTGTAATATAGGTGTTTCTAAATTGATAAAGCGAAAATCAAATTGGTCGAGATAACGAAAAAAACTTCGAAAGGGAAAAAATACATCTTCAGAACGCATGGAATCCCGAACTCCCCAATTAAACATCACATCACCACCAAACCAAAGTTTAGTGGAATTGGTAATTTGTAGTGATTCACCAGTTTCGGTTTGGAACTGATATAAGTACTTTGTTGGTAACTCCAATGGATCTTCCAATTGTTCTGGAAAATCCGCAGAAAAAAGAAGGATCGGGAATAATAGAAGCGAAACAAAAAACTTATGTTTCATCTCTTAAAAACGAAATACTTGTGGAGATACTTCGGTGATTTGTGATTTTTTCAATTTGATTTGGATGAGAACATTTTCCTTTTCCGTATCAAGGCTCACAACTTTGGTTGTGATTTCTTTAGGTGGGTGTATTTGGTTCACACTTGTTTTTACAATGGCGATGGCTTTTAGTCCCCGTTTACCACTTGTTAACTCTAATCGATCCAAACTACCATCTTTAAAAAAATATTCGTAATCTCCATCTACTTTGGAAAGTGCAACCCTAGTTTCATTCGGATTGAATTTTGCCTTTGGGTTTTGGATTTCATTTAAATAATTCCCTGTAAGGTATGCATAAATCACGGGGAAGGGAATCGTATATTTTTTCCCCGAATTTGGATCTTGGATGAGGATATCACCCATCGGTAAGGTTTGGATTTCTTTTGAACTTGTTGGTTTGATTAGGATTTGGTTTTCGTTTGCTATGAGTTCAGTAAAAACCATTCCAAAAAAACTATCCATCAATTGGATTTTAATTTGTTTAGAATCTTTGGCAAAAAACACCTTTCCATCCAAATTTACATTTTCCTTCTTAGGGACAAAGGTTTGGATCTGCATGGAAAATTCTGATTTAAAACTAGGGAAATCAGGGTTTTTATCCAAAACTTCTTTTAAAAAAGTTTGGGAAGAATTGTCTTTTGCGGGTAAATACTTTCCATTTGCTTTTCCTAAAAAGTTTGGATCTTCGACTTCTGCCGATTGACAACCTAGGGAGAGTAAAATGAAAACAATTATTAGATAACGAGAATTCATTCTGAAATTTCCTTTTCCACTCGTTTGATTTTTGACACCAAGTCTTTGTTAGACGTCTGTTTGTCTTTTGAAAGCGAAAGTTTAAAAAATTGTACGGCATTGACTGGATCTTTTTTTGCTAAATACACATCACCCAGATGTTCATAAATCACTGGGTCTTCAAACCCTCTTTCCAAAGCCAATGACGCTGCAAAGTTTAGATGTAATAATGCCAAATTATAATCTTTTTTTCGGTAATAGACCCAACCCAAGCTGTCTTGGTAAGCAGGATTATCTGGTTCCAAAGTAATTGCCTGAGTTAACAGTTGTTTTGCCTCATCAGGGAACATATCTTTTTCGGCATACAAATAACCTAAATAATTCATTGCATTGGATGCATTTGGATTGAGAGAAATGGTTTTTTTAAGATCTGTTTCTGTTTCAGGAAATTGTTTGAGTTTATCGTAAGCAGTTGCTCTATAAAAATAAAAATTAGGATTGGTTGGATCCATTTGGATGGCTTGTGTATAATCGTTAATACTTTCTTTGTATTTTTCCAATTGGAAATAAGACAATCCACGCAAATAATAATGAGTTGGGTTCGGATTTTCAGCAATGGTTTCGGACAAAATATCCACAGAAACTTTTTCTTTTTTTAAATTACCTTGCAGATACAAATAAGCCAAACGGAATCGCATACGGAATTTTTTTTCGAGGTCGGAACTCAAAACAATTGCTTCTTTCATAGAAAGGATTGCATGGTTCCATTGGCCTAACATCTCTTGGCAGTTTGCAATCTTTTCTAGGTAACTTGCTTTTTCTTCCACTTGAGATGGATTTAATCTTTGTTTCCCTCGTTTCAGAATTTTTTCGGCAAGCCCGTATTGCCTGTATTCATAAGCATATTGCGCGGTTTCTGCATTGATTTGTTCGTAATCAGGATCATTCAATTTATCAGCTAACTCGAGGAAAGCGACACGTGGCGACAATCTACCTGGATTTGACTTAATAAAATTTCGTAGTTTTTCATCTAACCCAATAGTACGGCCGTTCACCAATTGGTATAAAATGGGGATGATACCGTCTTTTGGAATTTTTTTCTCATTTTTTAAAGTATCAAAAAACTGAGGTGCTAAATCACGTGCTTCCAAAAAATAAATTTCGGCTAACATGTGCGATGCGTCAATGTCTCTCGAATTTTTTTCCCTGATTTGTTCCAAATAAAATTTGGACATCTTAAAATCACCTAACACAAAATAAATTTGTGCCAAACGAAATAAGACTTCCATGTCATTTTTATTGACTGAATTGTATTCATTATAACGTTTGATGGCAATTTTTGGGTAATCTAACTTATAATTAAGTTCACCTAAAGATTTTGCTGTGATGTATTTGTATTTGGAATGATTGTCCCTTCTTTCAATGACAAAAGAAAGAGCAGTGTAATACAATAAGGATTGATTCCACATCTTTCGTTCAAAGTATAAATTCCCAAGTAAATACAAAAAGTCAGGATCATTGGGAAAAGAGACCAAATCATGTTCCAATACTTCTGTTGCTTTGGTTAAGTCTTGTTCCCGAAGACGGATCCTCATTTGTAAAATTACGAGTTCTTTTGTGACTTCTTTTGTATTCTGTTTTGCAATTTCAGACCATTCCCAAGCTTTGCCTGGATTTCCTAACTCCAAATAATTTTGAGCTTGGATTTCCGCTGATTGGGCACTTGGACCTTGCCCTTTTTCTTTTAAACAAGAGTGGTATTTATCTAAAAACGACACAGAGTTTTCAAAGCCAAGTTTTGCCTCTGCTGTCTTTTTACGGTTGTTTGCTTGGTAACCATCAATCTGTTCGTAGATGGCACGAGAGAGTAAGTATTCACTTGGAACACCAGGCTCAAGGAGGTAACAATCTTTCTGTTTCGGGGTTGGATCTGCCTGGTTTGGAAAAACAGAAAGAAAACATAAGAAAACAAAGAGGAATTGGTAGTTTAGAGTTTTAATTGCTTGAAACATCAGTAGATTCCGGCAAAGATCGGGTACAGGGACAATCCTTGAACCAAATCTTCCGAGAAAATTTAAAATACATTCTGGCTGTTCTCCTCGTGTGGGCAATCACTTTCCCATGGATTCTGAGAAACAAGGACACGATCCTTGCCAAAATAACCCTCACTTACAATTCGTTTTTTGGTTACCCCAATCCACGGATCGCCCACTCTTTGATCGCCAAAGGGGATGCGGTTCTCGAAGGCAGAAAGGAAGGTGGCACTAATCTTCTGCAAACGATCAGCCAATTTTTTAGTGCGGAAGAAAATGGAAAAGGCACCATTTTGCCCCTTGACTTAACCCTCATGGAAAAAGCCTGTCTCTACTTTCGCAGTAAGGAACATGTGGAGGACCATTTTTTAGAACTCACATGGCGGGAAAAAGCAAGTGATTGGGGGTCTCCCCTTTTCCAAAGAATGGCACCACAAGGGGAATTAACTCTCGGCCCCAATCCCAAAGAGTATTGGAACTCACACATTGAAGCCGTGTTAACGGCTCTTGATTATTACAAACGTGCCTTACGATTTTCAGGTCCTGAACTCATCGCACCAAAAAAAATAGAGTCTGTTGCATGGGCCAGTTGTCGGCCAAGTGAAATCTTACTCGCCTACAAAACACATATGGTTGAAACAGAAACCTATGTTTTAAAAAAACTCACTGAACTCGAAAAAGTTCCGAGTGGTCTCAGTGCCGTCCAAAAACGAAGTGTGGTTTTATCATCCATCAAACGAAGTGATTTTTCGGAAGTTTCGGCAAATGATTATTTGGAATCCTTACTCAGACAAATCCTTCTCACAGGAATGAAAAATTTTTCTCCGAGAGAAATGGATGATATTTACGAACGAATTTTATACTTCGTTGGTGCCGATGAAAGAGAGTATCTGAAATTTAAATTTCGTCGTGCCGAACTGTATTTCCAACTAGGCAGTGAAGAAGAAAACTATTACCAAAAAGCAGCCAATGAATTTAAGGAATCTGCAAACATCCAACTAGCTTCTGAAATAGAAGATATCAACTTACCTGCGTTACTTGTTCATGAGTTTGAGGCAAAACTTAAACAAGCAGAAAGTTACCACAAACTAAAAGAAAATAACAAAAGTTTGACCATTCTCGATTCTTTAAAACCAAAACTGCGAAACGTCGACGAACGTAGTGTTGGTGGAAAAAAAGATGAAATCTTAAAGGCATACCATAACCTAACAAGGTCCGTTCTCCGCAAACTCGGACGTTACGAAGAAGCAGATGAAATCCCATTTAACGAATGATATAAAGTATTTTGATTATAACGCGACTCACCCCCCCTACCCAGAGATTTTAGAGTCGTGTTTAAAAGAATACTTAGAAAACTTTTACAATCCTTCAGGGATCACACGTTATTCTCTTAAAAACCAAGCCAAAATTGAACAAACGAGAAAGTATCTTTGCCAATTGACAAATGGAAAAGAAAAACAGTTTATCTTTTCCTCTACTGGTACTGAGGCAAATTTTTTACTCATCCAGAGTTTACGAATTTTATACCCAAACTTAGATTCGGTAATTGTATCACCTTTTGAACATGCGAGCATGTATGCTGCCCTAGATTCTTTTGGATTTTCACCCCAATTGATTCACACAAACAAAACGGGAACGATCGATCTGAATCATTTGCAAAGGTTATTAAAAGAAAATCCAAAACCTGTCATTTGTTTGTATGCTGGCAATGAAACAGGAGTGATTCAACCTGCAAAGTCAATTCATACTTTGACCAAAGAACATGGCCAACTTTTTTATAGTGATTTGATGCAAGCATTCTGCAAAATTCCTGTGCCATTTGAATTGTTTGATGGTTATACATTCTCTGGTCATAAAATTGGTGCAGGTATGGGTGCTGCCGTTACCTACTTACCAGCTGAAAACAAAAACTTTCGTCTGTTTGGTGGTGGAAACCAGGAAAATGAACATAGAGCTGGAACCGAAAATACCTTTGCTATCAATTGCCTACAAAAAGTAACAGAAATCCAACTCAACTATTTAGAAGAAAAAAACATAAGACTAAAAGGTTTTCAAAAAATTTTAGAAGACCAATTAGAATCCTTCGGTTGTGAAATCATCGCGAAAAATGAAACGAGACTCCCCAATACAACCTTTCTCATTTTACCCATCCAAACTGTTGATTTTTTCCTTCTAGGATTGGAAGAAAAAGGAATCATTGTATCGACGGGAAGTTCTTGCAAATCAAGAGCCAGAGAAGCCTCTAAATCCTTACTACAAATGGGTTACTCAGAAGAAGAAGCACTTAGAGCAATTCGGATTTCTACTGGCAGTTTTACAACTTTAGAAGATGTGAATTTACTGATAGACCAAATCAAATTACTCATACAAAAACTAAAATGACAACCTAATGAAAATCCGTATCATTTCGAAATACTCTGACCAAGGTATCTCCGATGGTGAATGTTTTTGGGAAGAAAAACATTCACAATTTGGTTCCGTAGAAAAAACGACTCCGTTTTCAGGGCAATTACTGAAGGAATTTCAAAATGATTGGTCCATTTTTGTAGAACGCATTTTATCTCAAAATCCTAAAAAAGAAGAATTTTTAGACAAACTAGGCAAAAAGTCTGATAGTTTAGAACAAATTGTATTTGGTGAATCCCTTCCCTTTTGGAGGACTCCCGGATTTCGAGGCACCATTGAGCTGTTAGTTGATCCGGAATTTTCTCCCATTCCCTGGGAAATTTTAAGATCTACAAATGGATTCCTATTCCAAGATAAAAACTTCAAACGAGGGATTCGGATCCAAAAAAACCAAAGGGAAATTTCCAAAAAAACAAATGTTGCTCTTATCATCTGTAATCCCGTGATTCCTAGTTTAGAAAACACAGTAAATGAAGAATGTGCTAGCCTATATCCAATCATTGAAGAAAAACTTCCCCTTAGAATCCTAAAACAAAATCACCTAACTAAAATTCGTTTCATCGAAGAATTAAATTCTGTTAAATATTTACATTATGCCGGCCATTCTGAAAAACAAGGAATCCCCATTGGAAAGGATCAATTCATTTCCATGAATGAAATTGCTACAAGATCGTTTAGTCATCTAGATTTAGTATTTTTTAATAGCTGTTATTCGTCTTTTGATTCCATAAACCAAGCTGGATTAACAACCAGTTTTCTAAAGGCTGGTGCCAAACAAGTCATTGGATTTTTATATCCAGTGGAAACAAATGTAGCCAAGGAAATAGGAATTTCCTTTTGGAAATATTTTTTAGAATCTAAAAACGCAGAAAAAAGTTTAGATAAAATTAGAAAACAATTACAAAAGGGTACTGGCAAAGAAATCATAACAGCCATTAGTTTGGTTCAATTTTCTACTTTAACTCCAAACCCACTTCCAAAAAGGATAGTAAGCATTGTCTCAAGTCTACTACTGGTTTTACTTTTCCTTATTTTTACAAAAGAAACACAAAATGAAAACCCAGCTGTAACACCAATCCAATTGGAAAAAACAAAGGAATCTTCTATTAACGAGAACTCGACAGTGTCCCAACCAAAAAACCAGTCAAAAGATCCATTGGTATTAAAAATCCAAAAAATCATTCATCCGGAGTTTCGAAAAAAAGCACTTCTCTTTTTAGAAACAAAACATGAGTTACTTGACGAAACCCAAAAACGAGATATCTTAGAATCGATCCTTTCGGAAGGATCTTCAGAAGAAAAAATGTATTATGAATTCAAAACAAGGAGTGGGTTTTGAAATATTGGGGTTTATTTGTTTTTGGGTTTTTCTTTTTTGTATCCCCGAGTTTACCCCAATGGTTTACAAAACCAGCGACTTTTGAATCCATCTGGTCAAAATTCCAATTGGCCCCCAATTTAGATTCAGAAGCTTATACGATTTCGAGTTTTCCCATTTTACGTGAAGTAGAGACCAAAGAAAACGAAGAGTATGATTATTATTTCCAACTTTGCAAATTCCAGGAAATTAGAGAACTGACAGAAATCCTTTCCTACCTTTCCTTTTATGATGCTTTATTACAAATCAAACGATGTACAGAAATAACTAAAAATGAAACAGCGAACTTAGAAAAACAGATCAAAAAAAAACTATTTGATCTCATTGTATTTCCCAAATTGGAAATTCTATCATCTGAGATTTCCAATGCGGAAAATTTAAGTTTAGTACGTGAATTACAATCGGAATGGGAAAAAACAGTTTATCTCTATTCCAATTTCTATAAACCTCATGAAGTTCTTTTGTTTGGAAAAGAACGAGAATACACTTTAAGTCTCAATCGTATTCTCTATTCGGATATGCCAGAATCCAAAAGAAGATCCTTTTTACTTCGTTTATTACAAGACATCAAAACAAATCAAAGGTCCACCTACCAACTGTTTTACTATTCAAAACAAAATCCTTGGAATCTTGCAGAATTAAAATCGGAAAATGAGAAGTCTAAATCCTATTTTTTACAAATCCTATCCTCATGGAAAATTGACCCTCTATTTACCGATGGACAAAAACAACAACTGAACGAATTACAAATTTGTTTAGAAAAACTCCCGACTGAGGAAAAGAAAATTCGAATATTCGGTTTTTTTGGTTTTTTCTCTGATTATGGAAGATTCTCAGTAGAAAACCCAAGTTTTGAAACGAGAGAAAACCTAACAAAGTTGTTATACATCCGCCAAACATTATTCCAATCCCATCATTTTCAAAAAAGATTAGAAAATGTAATGATAAATTGCAAAAATTCCGTCGAATCAAAGAAAGAACTATGAGTGATGAGATACGGAGTTTAATCGATAATTGTTTACTCGGGAAAAGAGAGGCATGGCAAACACTTATCCAAAAATTCCATCGTCTGATCATTGGAACTTGCGCACATTACGTACCAAGAGAAGAAGTGGTAGATACTTCCCAACTTGTGTATTTAAAACTCACAGAAAATGACTACCAATTATTACGTAAGTTCAAAGGGGAAAGTTTACCTGCCTTTATTATCTATTTAAACGAAATTGCCAAAAACATCAGTATGTCCCAAACACGGAGCATTCGCCGAACCGAATATAGAGAAGGGATTTCTCTCGATTTGAGCATTGATATTCTGGATGAGAGGTTAACCCAAGAGGATGTTTATTTCGAATGGGAAGAAAAAAAGGAGTTTTACGATCTCATTGAATCATTAGATGAACCCCATAAGGAAATCCTCATCTTACGACTCAAAGGGTATAAATTCAAAGAAATCGCTGAAATATTAGAAGTTCCTATCGGAACAGTACTAGCAAGGGCCAATCGTGCCAAAGAAAAGATAAAAAAATTACAAACCAAGGAAATAAAGCCGTAATGGGGGGACATCAATAGTATGGAGACAAAAGATCCGAATCCATTTATGAACCGACTCAAACTGAAAGAAGCCATGTATCTCATGTCCCAAGGGGAAGAAGTGGATCCTTCCACCCTCAGTAGGATCTTACAAACGGTAGTCCCAAATCCTGATTCCAAAATCCGAATTTACCTACAGTTTTTAAACGGTTCCTGGAAGGTGCTCATGAGTGACTGGGAAAATGCCACACTACACACTTCCCAGATGGCTCTCAGAGGACAGGGAAACCTAGGTGCATTCCGAGTCCACAGACAGGTGGCAGGAAGGGATCTGGATTTTGTTTTCCAACCAAATCCAGAAAAAAACCAAGTGTTTTTATCGGTAGAAGCATCCAATGCAGAAAGGTTATCAGCAAAATTATTTTTGGATGGAACTCCAGTAGAAACCTTACCCAAACTAGGTAGCCAATCGATGTTTGACTCACCCATCACCTTGGATTCCAGCCCAGAGCTTGCCATTTTTGAATCTGGCAAAGAAATTGGTAGGTATCATTTTATGTTACAATCGTAATTTTTTTGGAAGGTGTGCAATAAACAGGAAACAATAAGCAATTGATAGTGAGAGAAGTGGACCTACCTTTTGGTAACTACTTTCTTTTTCCAAACTAGTTCACACTTAAAGACATCCCGACGAAAGTCGGGATTTTTTTTACGCGTTCACTCGGAAATAAATCACATCTCCATCTTGGACAATGTATTCCTTTCCTTCCACGCGGAGTTTCCCTTCTTCTTTTACTTTTGCTGCATCACCAGTCCGATCTAAGTCTTCATAACGCATCACTTCCGCACGGATGTAACCTTTTTCAAAATCAGAATGGATGACACTAGCAGCAATGGGACCAGAACTACCTTGTTTGGTTGTCCAAGCTCTTACTTCCTCCACACCTGCTGTAAAAAAAGTAAGTAGGCCTAACAGTTGGTAGGAAGCACGAATCATACGAGAAAGGCCTGATTCTTTTTCTCCAATCTCTTCTAAAAATGCCAATTGGTCTTCTTTTTCAAGTCCAGAGATTTCTTCTTCAAATCGACCACATAAAACAACAACTGGTGCTCCTTCTTTGTTTGCAAAGTCAGTGATGGTTTTAACAAGTGGGTTGTCAGTTGATTTTACATCTGAATCAAGGATATTGGCTACGTATAACACGGGCTTAATGGTAATTAAATTGAATTTTTTTGCGATTTTTAACTCTTCTTCGTTTAATTCAACTGTAGAAGCCCTATTCCCTTTTTTAAGTGCTTCCAAAATTTTATCCATCACTGATAAAATTTCTGCTGCTTCTTTATTTCCAGTTTTGGCAGTTTTTGAAACTCGTTGTTGTTGTTTTTCTAAACTGTCCAAATCGGCAAGGATGAGTTCGTAATTGATGACTGTGATGTCTTCTATAGGATCAACTTTTCCATGAACATGTGTTATATTTTCATCTTGGAAGGCTCTTACAACATGGCAAATCGCATCTACTTCCCGAATGTGGGATAAAAATTGGTTTCCGAGCCCTTCCCCTTGGCTTGCCCCTTTTACAAGTCCAGCAATGTCCACAAACTCAATCATTGTGGGAACTGTACGTTTTGGTTTATAGATTTCAGCCAGGCGGTTTAATCTTTCATCAGGAACTTCCACAACACCCGTATTTGGTTCGATGGTACAAAAAGGATAATTCGCAGCCTGAGCGCCTGCTTTTGTGAGTGCGTTAAAAATAGTCGACTTACCGACGTTCGGGAGACCTACAATGCCACAATTCAAAGCCATAAGGATAGGTTTTTTGAACCAAGCCTTAGGGACAAGGAAAAATGTTGTCTTAGTTTTGAAATCCTGTTTCTAAATAAACAGAAGTAAGGTAATACACAGAAATACAGATCACTGTGAGATAAAAACCTAAATAGAGTTTTCCAATTCGTTTCCAAGGGAATCTGTCATGTAATTGCAAAGTACTGACAATCCAATCGGGACTGGGATTTTCTGGTAACTCAACTTCTTTCCCTGACTTTCTCCAAACATGTTTTTTTTCTTCAAGTTTCAATTGATAAAAAGGAGAATCCAAACCCAACTCAGAAACAGACAATAATATACTAGGAATTTCAAAGTATTTAAACCGAATAAGTCCAGAAAATCCAGTAAAAATAGCCAAATAATTAATTACTACAATCAAGGGACTTGCCGTATAACGTGAGCTAAACAATAAATACAAATAGATGGCTAAAAAACTAATCGAGATCAATTTGGAAACTGATGTAAGATTTTTATAAAGTTTTTGTTCTTTTAGAAACAAAATAAATGGTTCACGATTCATAGCGAATTTGATTTCTCATTGGAATTTGAGATTTAGATATTGATGGCATTCTTCCCATCCAATCAGAAGGAATACCTGTCTCTACCATATGATTTTGGCCCTGTAAGTCAGTAAAGGAAAATCGAAACGAATGGAGATACATTCGTTTTTCTCCTTTTTCTTTTTTCCCATACAAAGTATCTCCTAGGACAGGAAAACCCAAAGAAGAAAGCATAACACGAATTTGGTGTCTTCTTCCGGTTAAAATTTTTGCAAGCCCAAAAGATATATTCTTTTTTTCATCAGATTCGAGGATGGTAAACTCCGTGATTGCTTTTTTACCTCCACTCCTTACGATATTTACTTGTTTATTCCCATCTTTTATAAAACATTCCATTCGGTGTTCTTTCCAATTTGGAATTCCATCAGATAAAAAAATATAGGTTTTCTCTGCATTTTTTAATAACTGGTCTAGTTCCAGGTTTTTGTCTTTATTTTTTCCGAGTAAGACAATTCCACTCGTACCAAGATCCAATCGATTGACAGTCCTTAGTTCAGGAATTTGTAAATGATTTGCAAGTAATCGAGTAAAGTCCAGACGATTTGGGTCTTTTGTTTCATGGACAGGAATTCCTTCCGGTTTTTCTGCGAGTAAAAAATCCTCACATTCAAATAAGATACGGGTGGTATACTGATTTCCTAATGGAATGAAGTTAGGCGGAGAATTCAATCCAAAGACCACCTAAACTTCGAATATTGATGACACCAGTGTCAAACAACAAGTATTGACCCTTTATTCCAACAAGGGTTCCTTCAACTGGTGTTTCTTTTGTGAGTTTTAATGATTTTATTTTAGAGGGATAAGATAAAATCGGGTAATCGATTTCCATCATTTCTTCTGTAAGGATAGGTTTCCAGATTAACTTTTGTTTGGTTTCGATAGGAGAAAAAAATTCATTTTTTTCTAAATGGTTTAAAAATTTAACAGCTTCTTTTTTGAGATCAATGACTCCCGGATCTCCTGCTACCATTTTTTGCCAGGATGTTTTATCAGGTAAAAATTGACTGAGAAAATGTTCTAAAATGCCTGCGTCCCTTCTGGAATTCACCTCCAAAATGGGGATTCCGAATTTGGCACCTTGGTCTACCCATCGGTTTGTGACAGGATTTTCTTTTGTGATTCCAACTTTCATTCCACTGGAATTGGCAAAGTATACAATGTGTTTTTTAAAACAATGAGTATTCCCCCATTCAGTATCACGGCATGTTCCTTTGTGATGGTGGCAAGTTTCTGGGCGCATGATACAAAGATCATTTTCTGCTAACTTCGAAAAACAAACAAAACAATAACCTTGGTTAAATGACTTTTTTGTTTTTTTTCCGCAGTGCATACAGCGAATTTCATCATTTGTAGTGAGTGAAATTTTTTTGCCTAGAAAGGATTCGATTGGTACATCTGAAGTTAGTTCTTTACCTTCAATTGTTTTTGTTTTTTTGTCCTCAATATAATTTGCATATTCCCAAAAATAGGAAACAGGTTTTGTCCCTTTATGAGACATCTTTCGAACATAACCTTGGAAACTTGGCATGGACTAAAAGGTAAATTCCTTCACTTCTTCTGGAAAAAATTCATCATTCACTTTCACAAAATAAATTTGTGCCAAGGAAGGGGAATCTTCTGTTTTCTTCCACACAAAGATCACGATCATTTTTTGGTATAGGTAATGAGAGATTTGTCCTTTGGGTGAATAAAAAAGAGATAACTTGTTTTCACCTTCTCCTAGGTAAATCACTGTCCCATTTAAATTTCGTGATTTCTCCTTCGATACTTTGATGTGGATTTTTCCACTTGGGTTCATGTCTTCTGGGTCCCTTCCCATTGCAAATTCTGCATCACTCACTTCGGACTCGGTTTCCACTTGGTCGGTAGTCCCTGTTACATCCAAAAAATTACATGGAAAGTCACCCGGCATGTTTGGAAAATCATCGGAACAGGTTTGGTAAGTGACTTCTCTTTCATCAAATTTGGTATGAGTCACCATCACAGTGGAACGTATGGTTGCATAGGCAAGAGACTTTAATACTTTTGCCGTTTTTTGTTTGGGTATTTGTTTGATTTTGGTTTCCGATGCGTGAACCGCACCTAACAAAACAGTAATGGCTAATAAAAAAGTAAATTTAAACTTCATTTTGGATCCTTAGTAGATTAAGTAGGGCTCAATTTTTTTTCGTTCTTTTTCTTCATCACTAAGATAGGTATTATGAAACTCAACATAGGATTTACCATCGTTGATGGCTGAACGAAAATGATCATTCCCCCATAATTGGTCAACCCAGTGGTTTGTAGAACCTTTACTCCACTTAAAATCATTTGGATACGTTTCTTTCATAAGCCGAATGAGTTCATAAGCAAGTAACATAGGATCATAATCTGGTCTGACTAAATTCATACGTAATCCTGAACAAATTTTTCCCTTATGAGGACCAAAGGTAGGTTTAAAATACACAGTTGAAAAATAATACGATTTGTTGCCGATGGCACTGAGTTTTGTAGCAAGTTCTTCAGGATTTGTCATCCATGGTGCACCAAAATAAACAAAAGGGGCTTGGGTTCCTCGTCCAACTGATACATTCACACCTTCTAGTAACACAAGGGATAAATAATTCCTAGCGGAATCCACCATTGGTAAGTTAGGTGAAGGTGTTGTCCAAGGGATTCCCGTATCCTCAAAGTACATCCCACGTTTATAACCTTCCACCGGAATCACATCCAAATCCACAGATTCTTTTAAGTATTCCTTATTATAAAATAGGGCAGCTTCTCCAGTTGTCATCCCCGTAATGAGTAAGGAAGGAAATTCTCCTGCAAAGTTTAGGTGTTTAGGACTCATTTTTTCTCCCATAGGTGGGAGGTGCATCGCGACATGGATATGATCGAGAACAATGAGTTTGGTTTTTGTATTTTTTAAAGCATCCATCAGACGTTTGAGTACACTTAAATATGTGTAACAACGCATTCCCACATCTTGTACATCAAATAAAACAAAATCCACTTCCTTCACTAAGTCTCTTAGTTCGGAATCCTTGATCCTATAGATGTGATACAATGGACGATTAAAGGTAGAGTCCATAGTAACAGGAGTTTGGCTAAATTCTTCCTCTAACCCAAGGAATCCATGTTCCAAACCAATCAAATGTTCTAATGTTATTTTGTGTTTTTCGAGAGATGAAATGATCTTTTTTGGATTTGTTCCAATTCCAGAAGGGTTTGTCGCAAGCATCAATTTTTTTCCCGCCATGGTAGGAAGGATTTTTTCGTAAAAAATGTCCTGGGACAATCGAACTTTGGAATCAGCGGGGTGGACACGAAACTGCGGAACCGTGTTCCCGTGGCAAGCAAGGACAAGAAACGAGAGAGAAAACCTAAAAAAGTAATTGGTCATGTAAGTATATGTTTCTATAATATAGCAAATCTTCAAGGAGAAATGTCCTTCATGCTTCATCGACTTCGAATTGCTCCCTATACTGGGATTCTAGTCCTCACCATCTTGGCATGTGCTGGGTCCAATTCCGCGCAAAAAAACCCGTCTTTACCTGACAATGTGATTACTGCTATGGGAGAGGCTCCCATTTACCAAGGAGACTTAGCCCTTGCCCGTAACAAGGCACTCAAAGATGCAAAACTCAATGCCATCCGTAAGTTGGTGGGAGAACAAATCACAGAAAAGTCGGGAGTTTCTGATGGGCAATCCCTAGGATCCAAACTCTATGGGAAAACCGATAGTTTTGTCAAAAAATACGATATCATCAGTGAAGAACAATGGAAATTGGACTCCCAAGACATGATCCGTCTCAATGTCCGTTGTGAAGTGGAAGCAACAAAACTTTCTACAGCGGTGGATGCTCTCCTCGACGATGTAGGAAACCCAAGGATCGCTGTCCTTGTCCAAACCGTTGTGAATGGAAAATCCTATCCCATTGGATCAGCAACTAACATTGCTGAAGCGGAACTCATTGAAAAACTCCGTACAAAAGGGAATAAAGTTGTCGATAGTTCCCAACTCACTGCCCTCCTCAAAAAAAATCCTAGCCTTGCAAAACTTGACCTTACCTCTGTAGAAGAAGGTAGCCCCCTTCTCACACTGGCACAAGATTCAGGTGCGGAAGTATTGATTGTAGCAAAAGTTACAACCACTGACCAAAAACCTGTAGTCTTACCTGGCGGTAAAAAAACTGATTTTTTAAGTTCAGCGGCAACAGGCCCTTACCGTATCATCCAATTATGGGGTGATGGAAAAATTTTTGGATCAGGGAGTTTGGAAGGCCGAGGTGCTGACATTACCCAAGAAGTTTCCAGAGAACAAGCAGTGAAAGACTGGGCAAACCTTGTTTCTGTAAAAGTAGGAAAACAAATCAAAGATGAATGGTTTAAACTCACAGAACAAAACACTGTGATCTTAAAGTTCAAAGGACTTGCTTTGGAAGATGCAATTAATTTCAAAAACGATTTGATGGAATACACATCTGTGAAACAAATCAATGATCGTAAAACAGAAATGAATGGATCTGAATGGGAACTTACTTATCCAGGAAAGGAATCAATGTTTGCAGAAGAGCTCATGTATAAAAAGGATTCTAGTTTCCGTTTTTTGAGTAGCAAAACTCTCAACATCAACAGTTCCAAACGTGGAGTTGTGGAAATCGAATTCAAAAATAAATAGATTTTCTTTTATCAGATTTTCCTGCAGAGAATCGAATGTTTTTCTCTGCAGGTTATCTCACCTTCTCACCCATTTCCAATCTCAAATCCAATCAACTAGGATCCAAACTCACAAGTATTGATTTCGATTTGGTTCATTCCGCGGGAGCTTGGTTTTCTTTTGGTTCACTCACTAGAGGTAATTTGGTTTGGTTCACATCCAGTAGTGGGCCCAATTCGAAAATGTTTGAATAACCATACGCTTTTAGAGAATTGTAAGTAGATAAATTTAAGGAAGCCGCCGGGCTTTTGGCTGCAAACGCTTGTTCGTTGCCTTCAAAATTATTATTACAATAAATTAAAATTTTGGATTTTGGTTCTGGGATCACAGTAGCCAAACTGTCTTTTGTAAATTCGGTAAAAGGTAAATTCACTGCACCTTTGATATGCAATAAACGAAACCGATATTCGCTCCTTGCATCAAGGACAACAACACCATCTTCTGACATCATCTTTAAAAACTGATCCTCCGTTAGGCGGTGGTTTTCGCGTTCTGACTCAGATCGATTGACAATTTTTTTGAATTCACCATAGTCGATAAGCCGATTTGGAATGGGTTTTAGTTTTGGTTGTTTTTTTTGTTTTTCAACGGGTTTTGCCACTATTGAAACTGTAATTAGTAGGAGTGAAACAATGATGGTTCGATTCATAACTTTACCCATTTCCAAAATCGCTAAGAGTATAACTTCTATTTCTATCAGAACTCAAACCTTTTTTCGACTTGCCAGGGGAATTTAAAGAAATTGAGTGAAAGGTATGAGTACTTTACGCGCTGTTATCAAAACCAATAAAGGTGAAATCCGAATCGATCTTACTCCTGACAAAACACCGAATACGGTTGCCAACTTTGTGAATTTGGCACAAAGGAAATTCTATGATGGATTAAAATTCCACCGAGTCATTGCTGATTTTATGATCCAAGGTGGTTGTCCACAGGGAACTGGAACGGGTGGACCTGGGTATAAATTCCGCGATGAATTTGATTCCAGTTTAAAACACAACAAACCAGGAATCCTTTCAATGGCAAATGCAGGCCCTGGAACCAATGGAAGTCAATTTTTTATCACACATGTTCCAACTCCATGGCTTGATGGAAAACATTCTGTGTTTGGTTCCGTGGTTGATGCCTCTGACCAAGAAGTTGTGAACTCCATCCAACAGGGAGATAAAATTGAATCCATTACGATTGAAGGAGATGCCTCTTCAGTATTGGAAGTGGCTAAACCGTATTTGGATGAGTGGAACCAGATCTTAGATTCTAAAAAATAAAGGTTGTTTCCTTTTCCGTTTCTCTATTTAGTCTAAATAGTATGAAAGAGAAACGGAAACCAAACCCTATCGTCCCAATCAAATTGGCTTCTCGGACAATTTTTAACTTGAAGCCAACAAAAATCAAACCATCGAAAAAAATTTATTCCCGAAAAGGTAAAAACGACCATTCGGGAATTCTTTTTTTCAAAACACTCTTTTTCTAACCAACTTACAATCGTTCCATTTCACTCCAAGAATCCAAACCCAATTCGTCTTCTTTTCCCAAATCAACAAACATCAAACGTTCCAATTCAGAATTCCTTTGTTTGGCAAGGCTAATGTACTGGACTCGGTCTTTACGTAAGTCAAATAGTTCATGGAAGGTTTCATCATCATGTGTTAGGAATAAATTTTTAGCGCGTTCTGCTGCATAGGATCTCGTTCCCAATAATTTCAAAACATCCCCACCTAACTTCACTGCAGTTTCTCTTGTTTCGCGGTAAATGAAAGAAAGTCCCATTTCTTTTAAGTCATATGCTTCTTCTCGATCCCCGGCTCTGGCAACAATTTGTAAATTTGGATAATGGTGTTTTACATTACGGATTAGTTCGTGTTGTTTTTCGGGATGGTCAAGGGCTGCTACCAATACTTTGGCATGTTCTAAACCAGCACTTTCCAAAAGTTCAATTCGTGTTGCATCTCCAAAAAATACTTTAAATCCAAATCGACCAAGCATCTCCACTCGATCCGCATCATAATCTAAAATTGTAATCCCAATCCCATTTGATCGTAAAAACCTGCCTACCATATTTCCAAAACGACCAAATCCACATATGATCACTGGATTTTCTTCTTTTTCTAAGGTTTGGTTTGTTTGTTTCTTAGGTGCCTTCGATTGTAAGGCTTCAAAAATTGTCTTTTCATATAACAATAATAATATGGGTGTAAAGGCCATACTAAGAGCAACACAGGCAACAAGGATTACAATTGTGTCCTTATCAAAAATTCCCAATCCTTCGGAATATCCAAATAAAACGAAAGAAAACTCTCCTACTTGTGATAATGCCAAGGCCATGTATAAATTTTGGTCTAAGGGAAGTTTAAACCAAAAACCAAGTAGGAGTAATACGAGAGCTTTTAGAAAGATAATGCCTACAACTATGCCTACAATTTTCATTGGGTGTTGGAATACGACAGGGAGTTCCATGGAAGCACCCACACTTAAAAAAAACAAACCAAGTAACAAACCTTTAAATGGTTCTATATTACTTTCCAATTCATGTCGAAATTCACTACTTGCAAGCACAACTCCTGCAAGGAAAGTTCCAAGTGCCGCAGAAACTCCCACAGAAGTCATTAGGACTGAGATGGCAATCACAAGTAACAAACTTGCACCCGTAAAAATCTCTCGACTTCCAGACTTGGCGATCAATCGAAAAATGGGACTTAAGATATACCTACCAATCAAAATAATCCCAATCACTACAAAAAGGACAACAAGTGTTTTTTGGTAACCAGGCAAATGGTCCACAAGAGAATGTCCATGGTCGTTTGTGGCAGAATCTCTTTCACTTAACATAGGGAAGATGGCAAGAATCGGAATCACTGCCATGTCCTGGAAGAGAAGGATTGAAAACGAAGCTTGCCCAGAAATGGATTTCATCAATCCTTTTTCTTTTAAGGTTTGTAAAACAATTGCTGTAGAAGAGAGAGATAAGATGAATCCTAGCGCAATTGAGGATTTCCAAGAAAATTGAAAACCTATGGAAAATAAAAACACGAAAAGAGTCGTTAATACTAACTGAAGACCACCTAACCCGAGTAACCAGAACTTTAACCTCCATAACAGGTTTAATTCCAATTCTAAACCAATTGCAAATAACATCATCACAACACCAAATTCTGCAAAATGCAAAAGGTCTTTTCCTTCCGTTCCCACAAAACCAAAAACAAAAGGTCCAATGACAATGCCTGCAACCAAATACCCAAGGACAGAACCAAGTCCCAATCGATTGGCAATGGGAACCATAATGATGGCACTTGTAAGATAAATGATTGCTTGAATGAAAAAATTGACCTCACCCATGTTTTGCCTCTAAGTATGAAAGAATGAAATTTCGATAACGAAGGGATTCTTTTTGGAAATCTCCTTCTTTTAATTGGAATGTACCTTGTACTAAAAAAGGAGATTGGTAGTCCATCTTACAGAGCTCTGCTGTCCTTCGAAATGGTAGTAGAAAGTCCTCAATAGGATGCTTATGAAATCCGTCTTCCTTATATGCCTTTTCGGATCCACCTGTGGTAATGGTTTGGATCCATTTTTTACCATTTAATGAATTTCCATTTTTACCATAGGCCCAACCATCTTCCAAAACAAAATCGATCCATTGTTTCATGAGTGGTGGGCAACTGTACCAATAAAAAGGATGTTGGAAGAGGATTACATCATGTTCCATAAGCATCTTTTGTTCCAATTTAACATCGATCGTAAAATTAGGATATATTTCATATAAGTCCCGTAAGGTGATCTGATTCGAGATGGGTATGGAATCTAATAACATTTGATTTGCTTTCGATTTTTCCAAAAATGGATGGAACAACTGGATCAATATTTTTGGCATTTGGATTAAGTCATCAAATCAGAAGTTTGGATGCAAACATTAAAAAAATGATTTCAATTGACCAATTCCAAAAAAATACTAAATTCGTCTGCAGTGAGAAATTTATTTCTAATTCTCTTTTTTTCTACCTTTGTATCAGAAGACTTAACCTGTATCACCTCTGGATTACTTGCGAAAGAAGGAAAACTTCTCTTACAACATGCAATCATTGTGACTGGACTTGGAATCTTCGTAGGTGATTTACTTCTTTATTTGGTGGGATTCGTTTTTGGATCCTATTTAAAACTTTGGAAACCAATCCATAACTGGGAATCCAAAATTAGTTCCCAACCTATTTACAAACATTGGAAATCAAAATTTAGTCTTTCAGTGATGATTTCTCGTTTTTTACCTGGAACGAGATTACCCCTTTACCTGATGAGTGGCTACTTCAAAATGCCATTTCTCGTTTTTGTATGGAGCAGTTTTTTTGCTGTTTTGATTTGGACCACTCTATTCGTATCATTAGTCTTTTATTATGGAAAATGGATCAGTGAGTATTATTTCAACCAATCCAATTTATGGACAAGTATTGGTATTGGATTTAGTTTTTATGGATTCTACCGTTTGATCCAAACGATTCTCATTCCCGAAAAGAGAAAAAATGTTTCACTCCAATGGAACAAGTTAACTCAATTGGAATTTTGGCCAAGTAGCCTCTTTTATTTCCCACTTATACCTTATCTCATCTATTTGGCTGTTCGCTACAGAGGTATACGGTATCTCACGGCAACAAATCCTGGGATCATCGCTTCAGGGATCGCTGGTGAATCCAAATACGATATCTTAAACCTCATTCCAAACAAATACATAGCCAAATCATATTTAGTCTCTTCTGCCATACAAGATCCAGAATCATTGATCAAACAATGGTTTACCAAAAACAAAATTAAGTTTCCCATCATCGCAAAACCAGACAAAGGTGAAAGAGGCTTTCTGGTACAAAAAATCCATTCTATGATTGAACTCACAAACGTTTTACATACTTATCCTATCGATTGGTTATTACAAGAATGGATAGAAGGACCATTTGAAGTGGGTATCTTTTACTGCAGGTATCCCAATGAATCACAAGGAGTGATTTTTTCTGTAACGGATAAAGTGTTTCCAGAAATTATTGGAGATGGAATTTCAACCTTAGAATCATTGATTGAAACTCATCCTAGATTCCGTTTCCAAATGGAAACTCATAAAAAACACAATCTGGGAAAATTGCACCACATCATTCCACTCGGAGAAAAACGAAGGATAGGTTCCATTGGAAACCATATCCAAGGTTGTATGTTCCAAGACGGAAGTTATCTACTCTCAAAAAAACTAGAAACAGAATTAATCAAAATAGGAGACAGGACAAAAGGATTTTACTTCGGAAGGTTTGATATACGGTTCCAAGATGTAAAAACATTCCAAGAAGGAAAAGGATTTAAAATCATCGAACTGAATGGAGTGACAAGCGAATCCACCAATTTATATGATCCAAAGTTTTCCATCTTACAAAGTTATTCCATTTTATGGAAACAATGGAGATTCATCTTTGAAATCGGGTACCAAAACTACCAAAAAGGAATTCATTTATACCCTTATGGGAAATTAATTCAATTGATTCGAAATCATAACCAATACCGAAAAAAATTCAGTCGATTGGAAAAAAGTCTCTAAGGTAAGGAATTTTTTTTCTCTCATAATATGTTACATACAGAGACAATAGGAATACAACCAGGGCTAAGATAAACAGTAAACCACCATCATTTTGTACAACAATCCCCAAAAATACGAGATGTGACAAGATTGCACCTAACATTAAGTTCGATGCCAATAACGCACCTAACCATACCAAACGCGGGAACAATACGAGTAAGATACAAATGGTTTCTAAAATTGCCAATCCAATTCTCCCCCACGGTTCCATGCCAAGAACAGTAAAGATGTATTTAGATTCTTCTGAACCAGTAAATTTAAAGTATAAAGTTTGTCCGATGATCAAAACAATCAATACTCTTGCGATCAAAAAACTATAAGGATGGAAGAAGATTAATTTCATAGGGAAACCTCTTTGAATACAATTGATTTGATTTCAGAAAACCTTGTCCAAGGGATAAAATGACTCCCTCCCGAAAGAAGATACACTTTCGATTCACCTTTGTAGGATTCATGATTCAAAAATTTTGTGTGTTCCCATGGGACAAGTCCATCCGAATCACCGTGGATCATCACAACTGGAAACCGAAATTGCCTCAATTCAAGTTCCAAACCGAGTAAATCTTGTTTTAATTGGAACATTTCTTCGTTACTTCGCACCCAAGACTTTGGCAAAATCCACTCAATGATTATACTCTTCGCAAGATGGTTATAAAATCTAAGTTCTTCATACATAGGATCCATTGGTGCCGAGAGTAAAAACACTTTTCCATTTTTTTTTAAACTTTCACTTAACAAGAGGAAGGACTTCATAGAAACGGGTCCTCCATAGGAATGTCCAACAATGAATATAGAAGTCACTGAAAGTTTTTGACTCACAATAAAAGATTGGATCATTTCCGAAATTCCTTTGCCTTGGGTATTCACACTGGGAATAAATTCTTCTCGTTTTGAGAAACCAAATCCAAGCCGATCTGGAGACATCATACAAAAATGAGTTTGGAAATCCTTATCTTGCAAATAGGGCAAAAAATCAGAACCATTCCCGGGAGAACCATGAACAAAGACCATTAATTTTGACTTCGATTGGCAATCATTCGTAAGTGTGAATACATTTCCCTCTTTTGTTGGAATTGTAAATTTCTCTATATTCTCTTTTCCTTCTAAATTCGGAACACATTGGAGAAACACAACTTGAATCCAAATTACCATTTGAATGTATTTTTTAGGATCCATCAGATACCAATGGATTTGGTTAAGATTCAACATCATTTGTATAAAACAAAGCACCTGTTTTATAAAGCCTTTGGAATAATTCGTTCGGCAGTTTGGGATCTATGGGACTTGCGTATTCAGGTAAAAATCCCTTCACTAAATACATTTCAATGTCAGCTTTGTTTTTGATGGAAACAAATCCTCTTGGTTCGCACTCAAATATTTTTTTGACTTCTTCATATACAGATCGCGAAATATTTACCTCAGCAACAACTCCACTACTCTCGAGCCTACTTGCAGTATTTACAGTATCACCCCAAACATCATAAGCAAACTTATCACTCCCCACAACTCCCGCAACAAGTGGTCCTATGTGGATTCCTAATCGGATTTCCCAGAATACTCTACCATGTAAATGATGGATTTCTTTTTGTTCCGCCATAAACGATTGGAACCCAAGACCGCATAACACTGCATCGACGGCGTTAGTATTATTTTCATTTGGAATTCCTCCCACTGCCATATAGGCATCACCTATGGTTTTGATCTTTTCCATTCGATTGACTTTACAAATTCGATCAAAGGCACGAAAGATTTGATCGAGTTCATGGACTAAATCTTCAGCATTCATAGTCTCTGCAATTTTGGTAAAACCAACCATATCACAAAATAATACAGAAGCTTTTTCATACCGTTTTGGTGCAACCCTTGCTTCCTTCTTTAATTCATCGGCGATGGGTTCGGGAAGGATATTGAGAAGTAATGCTTCTGATTTTTTTCTTTCTATATTTAAATTTCGGCTTAGGATAAAAATCAAAATCCCTGTTAGAATTTGTACGAATAAATAATTTCCACCAGCATCCATGTAACGATCCATTTCACTGGCATAACCTGTGACCCAATCTTTGTGAAAGTACTCAACTAAATAAAGAGACGCAGAGACACCAATATAAATCAAATAAACAAGCCAAATATTATGATTCCGAATGAGGATGAGAGCAATCACAAGCGAAGGGATTAAATAATAATGATTTCCACCGATGGAACCCCCATTAAAAAACCACATCGATGCAAGATAAAACAATATTGTTAAGTTAAAAGGCCAGTACAAAATGAAGTAGATACTTTTGACTCGACTCATGTAGTACATGACAAGCATAAGAAACCCAGAACCAACATTCAAACAGATGAGAACTAAATAATTCTCCAAATACAAAACACCAAAAACTCCCAGTAAATTTAACACTCCATTTACGAGGGATACAGTATTAAATAGTCTATGTTCGAGTGAATGTTTTTTTGGGTCTCCGAGTAACAGGTATATCCATTTCATTGTAATTGATCAGTATCACCTTAAAATCCAAACGAATTCAACCTTTTTTCAAAATGAATCTTTTTGATTTTAAAGATTTTCATGGATTTACTTGCATAAAATTGTAGTTAAATGATATTTGTTGGATTCCAATGAGACCAACAATGAAAGAATGTTCATTCGATTGAACTTTTTTTTGAATGAAGTTTTGCGAGAAAATCTCTTCCACCTACAATGAAATCAATCCATCACAAAAATCTCAATCAAATTAGAATGATCTGAAAGTTCCAAATTGATTTGCTGATACAACGAAAGGAAACCAATTGAAACATAATTTCAAAATATCTCTCATCTTACTAGGGAATCTATTGCTAACAGCTTCTCTTTTCCCAGAAACAATCATTTTAAAAACAGGAAAAACATTTTTTGGAAGAGTCATTGAACAAAATAGAGATTTTTTAAAACTAAAAGAGAATAATGGAAATGTTTTACAATTCCAAAAAACCGAAATTTTAAAAGTTACTTATAGAGATTTAAATACAAAAGAAATCAAACAAATCATCGATGTCGAAACCAAAAAAAATCAATCTTCCTTAAATCAAGTTACGGAAACAAATGAGAAGTTCGATCCAAATTCAAAAAACAGAATCAAACGGATCCTTCCATTGAAAAGCCATCTCCTCTGTCTCCCAAAAAGATTCGTTGGGAAGTAGTTGGACGTTCGGCGATTTTACCAGGATGGGGACAATACCATTGGAATGAACCTATTCGGGGTTCTCTGTATCTCCTCGCGTTTTTAGGAGCCGCTGTCCATTACAACCAAGCTTCGAATTTACACAAGGAAGCTAAGTCGGAATACCAAAACGATTTTCGTTCCTTGGTGATTTTTACTTCAGGAAGTGGTGGTTTTTTTCTAAACCTAATTGATAAAAACAATCTTGCTTCGGAATATCGCAGAACTGGGAACAACTTAAACACGGCCTCCGATATTCTCATCGGGGTATTTCTCATCAATCTCATCGATTCCATGTTGTATCGTTCAGAGAAAGATGATCGCTCTTTTACAGCGAATGGCAATAGACCAGGTTTTTATGTCAATGCTGGCATGGTTCAAACGAATAGAATCGATCTTGATTCTAAAGACCAAAATTTGCTTCAGGAAGTGTAGAATATAAACTTGGCTACACTTGGGTATATTAAAATGAATCACTTCAAACGATTTAATACTATATCTTTTCATCACTTTGTTTTTATTTTGTTCCTCGTTTTTTTTCTCCATTGTCGAGTGAATCCAAATCCGAAAGGTAGTATATTGGATCCCTTAAGTCAGGAAGGGTTTATAACTTCCCTTCTCTTAAATGATTTCATCAACAATGTATCCATTCGAGATTGGACGACTATTCCATCTCCGTTTGGGATTACAGATCCAACTGATTCAGTGGTGTTTGACCAAATTAGCCCGACAACCTATGCAATTTATATTCGGAATACAAACGTAACAACAGGACTCTATTCCAGTACAAATGGAACCACTTATTCTCAGTTAGGTGTATTGATTAACAATACCAATACCAATACCAATATTTTTGGAGCATTTACGGGTCGATTTCAATTGTCGAATTACAATTCAACAGACAATGGATTAAATTGGAATTCAACTGTGTTGATCCAAGGATTTTGTATGGTGAAATACAATGGCACAAGTGCGTATATACTGGGGGATGGGTTTGTCAATAGAACCACTGATTCTGGAGTTTCCACTAATACACTCACCGCTACTCCCGCATATCCTTCACGGACGTCCGGATCCTGTCTATTTGCAAATGGAAAAGCTTATTTACTTGGTGGGAAAAACGCTTCTGGCAATTTATTTGATTTTTGGGAATCATCAGACGGAATCAATTGGTCTCTTATCACAACAAGAGTCAAACAATCATCAGGCGGTGGTTTCAACCGACCTTGTAACCAAATAGAATCTTCAAATGATATCAGTGTCCTCGGGTTGGTTTACTCTACGGTTACAACATACAAATTTCACGTTGTCTTTAATAACTTGAGCCTTTTACAAAGTAATGATGGGAAAACATGGACATGTTCCAATCCAAATCTCAATTTTAATTCTGGATTCAATTCTATTGTAAACAGGGCGGTTTTGATCGGGAAAAGACTTTTTGTCTATGGACAACCAGACACTGTTTATACAGATTTAGAATGACAATCCAACCAGTTGACATTTTTTTAAATTCCAATACAATCGTATGTCTATGGTAGTGGATGCAAGAAAAGCACTAGAGCTCCTTTCGAATGCAAACGAACTCAAAGACAAAGGCGACAAAAAACAGGCTCTACTTGTCTTTCAGGAATATTTAAATATGGTAGATCCTTCCTTCACGCATGGGGTTTGGAATACAATGGCAGAAATCTTATTTGAGAATCAAGATTATGAAAAAGCTCTTTCTCACTGTAATCGTGCATTGGAACTAATGAAAGAATTTATCCCTGCACTTGAATTACGTGCGAAAATACAAAATGCCTTAGGAAATACCACTGCAATGAAAAATGACCTAAACACCATTAACAAGCTCAATTCAATTGAACAAGCAAAGTGGGATGATCCCAATCATTATTATCATTATAAGTAATTACCAATGCAAAGGAACAATTCTTTTACAGAATTGTAAGGATCAAAATCCAATCCAATTGACTGGTTCCAATTTACAATTGTTTCAGTGGAGGATTTTCTTTTTACGTTCTATATCCATTAAAATTGATAAAACTCCATATTTTTTACCAATTGATTTGAAATATTAACAATCTCTTCGGATGCCGCAGATAATTCCTCAGCTGATGCGGCATTGGCAGTACCCAACTCACCCATTTCATCAATGATTCCTTTTGTATTTTCTACCGAGTTCTTGTATTTTTCTAAATACGATTGAATGATGTTCGAAATTTCGATACTTTCATTTGCTTCTTTCGATACACTTGATTGATTTTGTATTTGTTGGTTCATTTCCAAACCTAAAGCTTCAAACTCAGAAGTGATTCGTTTCGTCTCATGAGACAATTCATTGACGACATTAAAATTTTCTTGGAAAACTTCCATACCTAAGCCTACTTCATTTTTATTTTCTTTCACAAGTGATTGAATTAACTTTAAACTATTACCTGTCTGGGTTGCTAATTTTGAAATCTCTTCTGATACAACCGCGAAACCTCTGCCATTTTCGCCTGCACGAGCAGATTCAATTGCAGCATTCAAAGATAATAAATTAATCTTATCTGATATAGTTTGTACTACCACGACCGTTTTGGTGATTTCATCGGAACTATTTCGTATTCTATCCATCTTTGACTTTAACGATAACAAACTATCCTCTAAATAAATAAATCTCCTTTCAAAATTTTTAGTTCGATCAATGGCACTATCTGAGATAAATTTTAACTTTGCAATGGCACTCGATAATTCTTTTATCTGACTCATCAGACCATCCATTGAATGACACAAAATATTAAATTGTGAAATGGAATAAAACAAATTCTGTGAATTGTTTGAGGTTTCCTGGTTCATCCATTCATACTTTTCTGATAATTTCTGTGTATTGACAGACAAATCATTTGTGGCAATTTTTTGTTCTGCCATTGATCGGTTGATTTCAATTGCTAACAATTTAGTATTTAAAATTGAATCTTTTAATTTTGCCATTACCTCGTTATAATGTGATACAAATTCCCCAATTTCATCATCTGAATCTATTGATAAAAATCCTTTAAAATTTCCGAGTGATACTTCTTTAGAAAAATTACTGATTTCAAGTATTGTTTTTAATAGGGACTTTTTTCCTATCCAATAGGAAAATAATCCTACAAATATGCCAGCTATCACACATAATACGGTAAAAGAAAACTGCAAGAGTGGAGAATAAAAAGAAACAAAAAAAGGAGTAATGGTTCTGAATAGAATTCCCATCACGATACCAAAAACGAGTGATAAAAATAAATAATTCCTCAAGATACTCTTCTTCAAAATTCAACTCCCTATCCAAACCATTTGACGAAAATTTACACAATTTGATGAAAGAAGTGGCACGAGAAATAGAAATCAGATTCCAATAAAAAAGCCCCTCCTCAAAGTTTCCTTCGAGAAGAGGCAACCGTCTTAAGGCAACTCTTGCCTTCTACAACTTAAGCGTTATTCAAAAGTCGTAGTACAGAATTTGGTCTGAGGCTGGCTTGCGCTAGCATTGCCGTACCGCTTTGCACGAGAATTTGTTTCGTCGTGAGCGCTACCATTTCCTCAGCCATATCTGCGTCCCTAATCCTTGATTCGGATGCTTGCATATTTTCGTATGCACCCATGAGGCCTTTTGCAGTACTTTCGAGCCTATTTTGATAAGCTCCCATATCTGCTCTCTGCTTCATGATCTTGTTCAAGGCGAAGTCCGCTTTAGCAATCGCTTCGTCAGCTTTTCCAGGTGTAGAGAGTGCAATTTTAATTGCCCCTTCTGACATCTTAAGAGCTTTCGAAGTCATAGTTCCAATGTAGAAACGCTCTCTTTGCTTTGCGTTTGCTCCCATGTGAAACCACATCGATGCTTTCGTTGACTTTCGAGCGAAGTCTCCTTCAAACAGTTTCATTTTATTGAATTCTGCTTGGGAAGCAATTCGATCGATCTCATCCACCAGCGCAGATACTTCTACCTGCACGAGTTGCCTGTCCTCAGGTGTGTAGATTCCGTTCGAAGTTTGAATCGCCAAGGTTCGGATACGTTGGATGATTTCAGCCGACTGGTCAAGGTAACCCTCTGCAGTCTGGATGAAACTAAGTCCATCTTCCGTATTCCTTTCCGCCTGACGTAAACCACGAATTTGTGTTCGTAGTTTTTCCGAAACAGCTAGACCAGAAGCATCATCACCGGCAAGGTTAATCCTTTGCCCAGTGGAGAGGTTCCTCATGGTCTTATCTACATCCCATTGTGTAAACTTGAGAGCACGATGTGATTGTATCGCACTCATGTTGTGATTGATAATCATTGGCCTACACTCCTTTGTGTATAACCAAGAACGGTATGTCTTTCGTTCTTAGCCGGACAATCCCTGTCCGGTGTCAAGGATGAGCTTTCATTTTGCCACCTGGCAGGGGAAAGCCGGCTGATTATCTAATTACAACTCTTCAGTTACACTAACCACTCTCTTCGTTAACGTTAATTAACGAAGGAGAGAAAGAACTCCTTGTGGACGAACATTCGCCTGAGCTAACATAGCAGTTCCAGATTGAACTAAAATCTGGTTCTTTGTGAAAGCCACAGTTTCTTCTGCCATATCCGCATCACGGATCCTAGACTCGGAAGCTTGGGTATTCTCATAAGCGTTCATGAGCCCTTTTGCAGTATGCTCAAGACGGTTAAAGTAAGCACCTAAGTTTGCTCTTTGTTTGCTAATACGTGTTAACGCAGCATCCAAAGTTCCGATCGCATCATTTGACTTATCAGCAGTTGATAAAGATAAGAGTTCTCCACTTTGACCTTTAAGATTAAGTGCACGTGCAGTCATTGTCGCAATGAACACTCTTTCTCTTTGGTGCATGTTTGGTCCAATATGGAACCACATGGAAGTTGCTCTAGATCCTCGAGCAAAATCACCTTGAAGCAAATTCATTTTATTGAATTCAGCTTGCGAAGCAATTCTGTCCACTTCGTCGATAAGTTGTGAAACTTCGACTTGGATCATTTGTCGATCTTCTTCAGTATAAATACCGTTAGACGATTGAATTGCAAGAGTTCGAATTCTTTGAATGATATCATTCGATTCTTGCAAAAAACCTTCCGTTGTTTGGATAAGGCTCATACCGTCTTCGGTATTTCTTTCTGCTTGTCTAAGACCATTCACTTGCGTTCTCATTTTTTCCGAAACGGCAAGGCCTGATGCATCATCACCTGCTCGGTTGATTCGCATACCAGAGGATAGTTTCTCCATATTCTTGGATACTTCCTCGTTTTGGAACTTGAGGACGCGATGTGAGTTGATCGCGGCTAAATTGTGGTTTATGATCATTGGTTTCCTCCTTGAAACTTGATCTGGCAAACAAGAGAATCCCTTCTCTCGCTTTTTTTTGTGTCTGGCTTTCAGGCCCCATTGGTGCCTAAAATCTCTATTTATTCCCTTAGTATGTCGGTACTTGGATAGAAGAAATTAATTCGAAGAAATTGGATAGTTTTTGGAGGATTTTGAGGTTAACTGCCTATTTTTGGCAATTTTTGGCTACTTTAGCGTTTTATTTTTTTTAAAAAAAATTTCTATTTTTCCCAATACGATCATCGGTATTTCTCCATTTTCCATGAGTAAATTTTGAAAAATGGAGAAAAGTTAAAGGGAAAACCCTAGATTAACGGGTAGCGAGAGGAGAGATGGTTTCCCATTGGTAAACGGGATTTGAATTTCCTGAAAATTTATGTTCGATTGTTTTGATATTTTTGAAGTTTTCAAAAAGACTTGCATTTAACGCACGTAAGGTTTGATCCATTGCTTGGATCCTTCGTTTGTTTAATACCTCTTCGGATTCTTTAGGACCAGTTTCCGTTCCACCTGTGTAATACGTGATCGTGTCAACAGGAGCATTAGAATTTTCATCTTCAGCATCGGCCGAATCATCTTCTGATTTGGTACGTGGTAATCGGTATTTTTCCATGATGGACTCTAATCGATTTGTATTCCAATCAATTACCAATTTTTGATTTTGATCAAGAAACCATGATTGTTTGATCGCAAACCGAATGTCCAAAAGTTTTTTAGGGGAAAAAAGTTTCCCATCTTTTGCCAATGCTTCCACCGAATCAAAATAAGGTGGCGCACCAACTTCCCCTACAATTTGGTAAATGAGATCCGTTGCTTCCTCTTGTTTTAATACCTTTCTGTGGATTGGGATTTGTTCCCCTTCTCCATTGGAAATATACACAATGATGGCTTCCCTATAGTCCAAAGAAGGATAGGAATACAATTGGAAGGGAACTAACAGGCGAAATGGATTTTGTTCTGCCAATATGAAAAAACTAAAAAACAAAAGTAAACTAAACCAAGAACCAAATAAAAATATAAAATCACGAGTGAGTTTGGTTTCGCCTGTTCCGATTTTATAAAACCGAATGGAAACGGTTTTTAAAAATTCCCAATAGTTCTTCAGTAACTCTTTAATCTTTTGCAGATGCGTATTCATGAATTCCTTTAATCACACTCCGAGCAATTTTCTTTTGGAAGGTTTTATCTCGCAGTTTTTTACTTTCTTCAGGGTTTGTGAGATACCCCATTTCCACAAGTACAGCAGGCATAAGGCTTCCTCGCAAGACGGAAAAATCTGCCTTTTTCACTCCCCTAGCAGGAATTTCAGGGCTAAGGGCTTTTTCGTATTGGTTTGCGACTGAATCTGCCAATTTTTTAGAACGCCTTTGGGTCACACTCGATAACATTTGGGACTGGATTTGCGAAACCACAGGATTTTTATGTTTTCCAATGTAACGATTTTCAATGAGGGCAGTTTCCCTCGCGTTCTCTGTACTTGGACTTTGCGATAAGTAATACACTTCGAACCCAGCAGCTTTTTCAGAAAGAGAAGCATTACAATGGAAACTGATAAAAATCACATCTCTTGTATCAGACAATACCCGATTGGCAAATTTGGAACGGTCTTCGAGTTCCACAAATCGATCGTCTTTTCTTACCATCTCCACTCGAATTTCAGGGTAATACTTCCTTAAATACAGATAGGTATACCTTGCAACACCAAGGCTAACCTCTTTTTCAAAATACCCAGTGTTATCAGATGTCCCAGGATCCTTTCCTCCATGCCCTGCATCTATGATGATGGCTTTTACACCTAAGTTTCGTTTGGGGATGGTTTCCTTTGGCACAAGGACAATGAGTTCAGTTTCTTTGAATTGGTAACGAACATCATAAGCAATCAAATTGAGTAAAATGGCTTCCACTAAATCGAGAGGAAGGTAAACTTCTTCTTCCTTCTTTAAAATGGCTTTTGGGATTTTATAAATTTTACCATCCAAAGTATAAAAACTACTGCCAATCCGAAATTGGATATTCCCTTGTGGTGTGTAAATGGAACCCACATTTGTGTATTTCTTTAGTTTGGTGGAAAGTTCAGGTAATATGGTTTTTAAATCAGAAAAACCAACATAATTCCCTTTCCCGTAAAGCGGAAGTTTTGTGACTTCAGCATTTACGAGACATGGGAAAACAATTAGTAAAAGAAGGATTAATCTTTTTTGAAAAAAGAAAGGATTCGTTTCCAAATCGATTGTTTCTGTTTTTTGGATTGTTTCACTTCGTTGATATCGAAGAGATTCCGTCTTGGGTCATTCTTTTGGAAAGATTTTCCCTGTTGGTTTTTCTTATGCCCAGGTTTGCCCTTGCCATCTTTTGTTTGGTGTCCATGTTTGAATTCATGGTGGGTCATCTTCGCTGGGTGTTTGTGATCACTTGGGTGTCCATGACTATGGCCTTCTGGATGGGACATCTTTGCAGGTGGGTGTCCACCCGATTTTCCTTTATGGCGATTCCTGTCACCTGACCGATGTTCGCCTCTCTCGCCACCCCGTTCTGTGCGATCCCCTCGCCCAGACTGGTCTCCTCGTCTTGGTTTTCCACCCCTTCCACCTCGTTCGCGGTCTTGGTATTTTTTTTCACCAGGAATCACTTCGTCGGCAAACACAGGAGTGAATTCACCCGTTGGGAATTCTAAATACTCTTCTCGGATTTCTCCCACAGGGATTTTTGAGTTAAGATACTTTTCAATGCGTTCCAGTTCTGTATAATCTGTTTCGGAACAAAATCCAATTGACTGGCCTTTTCTACCTGCACGAGCGGTACGACCAATTCGGTGCACATAGTTTTCTGCATCTTGTGGTAAGTCATAATTATAAACCACATCAATGTTTTCGATGTCTATCCCACGAGAAGCAACATCTGTCGCAATGAGGTATTTGTATTTCCCTGCTTTAAAATCACGAAGTAGTCGTATCCGTTTCTTTTGGTCCAGTTCGGAGGAGAGTCCTGTTGCTGTGATTCCATATTTCCGTAACACAGAAACAATTTTTGGAATGTTCATTTTGTAGTTGGTAAAAATGATCCCAAGACCTTCGATCTGATAGTTTAACAAGGAATTGACGAGGTAAGGGAGTTTTTCTTCTCTCCCCAAATGTAAGAGGGTTTGGTCAATCCTTTCTGTGATGACTTTTTCCGGATTGATATGAACTTCAATGGGTTCATTCAAATACCGACTAGCAAGCCGTACCACTTCGTAACTGAGGGTGGCACTAAAGAGTAAGGATTGTTTTCTGTTTTTACATTTGTGGAAGATATACTTGAGGTCTTGGACAAACCCCATATCGAACATTCTGTCCGCTTCATCCAGGATCACCACTTTGATGTTTTCCAAAGAGAGTCCATGGTTTTTCACAAAGTCAATGAGTCGTCCTGGGGTCGCTACAATGATACAAGCTTTGTTTCCAAGGGCTTGTTCTTGGGATTTGTAATCGGTTCCTCCAATGATGGTGGCAACTCCGAAGTCTGTGAACTCTAATAATTTTTTTGCTTCTTCTGCGATTTGGATCGTGAGTTCTCTTGTGGGTGCAAGGACAAGGGCATATGGAAGTGCTTCCTCTTCCTCTGCAGAGAGAAGTCTATGCAAAGTGGGAAGTAAAAAGGCCATCGTTTTTCCCGTTCCGGTTTGGGCAAGACCTGTGAGGTCGTTACCTTCCATGGCGAACGGGATGGATTTGGCTTGGATGGGAGTGAGCTCTGTGTAACCGATTTTGTCTAAGGCTTTCTTTAGAGACTCGTGGAAAGGTAATTCATTAAATTTCATATTGGATTTCAGTGTGTTCTTTTTCTGGCAATCAGTTCGATGGTATCACCATAGGCAAATTGGTTTGCATATAGCCGATACAGCCATTCAGGGAGTTTGCCTCGGAGGCCTAAATCCCGGTAGGAGTGATACGACATAGGTCTAACATAGTTCACGTCAAAGCCAAGGATTGACAAGAGTTTTTTCAGGGAGTGGACTGAGTAGTCAAAAAAGTGGTCAGAGGGATGGGTCAAAAACCATTCCTTGGGATTAGTCTCAAAACTTGGCCCAAAACTAGAAGGAACTGCCAAATACAAAAACCCACCAGGTTGTAGCCAAGACAACAATCGCCTCCAAATCCCTTCGATGTCTTCAATGTGTTCGATCACAAAAAAGGCAGAAACCACAGAGAAGGATTCTTTCCATTCCTCCTCTCCTACTGAGAGGACAGACCTTTTTTCGACATCCAGACCCAATGTGTTTTGTGAATATTCCACTTCTTTTGGAGAGAGTTCGAGGCCCCTCGTTTGGAATCCGGCAATCCTTGCTTCGTCTAAAAAAAATCCAGCAGCAGAACCAATCTCGAGGAGTGTTTGCTTTGGAATCGCTGTCCTATCACTGGTGCCAACGTTTGCCACAGGTGAAAGAGGAGAAAACTTTGCTAAGTTTGCGAGCCTGCGTTTTGCCATGGCACGAAGGTTTGGTTCATCTTCGTAATAGGACTTTTTGTATTGAGACATGTATTCTTCCATAAAATAACTATCACCGTATTCTCTTTGTTTTGCGGGAAGAAATCGCAAAACACCTGTATGCTGGCAGATTTCGTAATATTCTGGGAATTTACGATGTGGGATAAAATCGAACAAACTCAATAAAAGGTTCTCTTTTTGGATTCCAAGGATTTTTCATATTGGGCACGAGCCGCTCGTTTGTTTTCATATGCTTCTGTCAAACTGGGATTTAAATCAATGGCAGTTTGGAAACTGGAAAGTGCCCGTTTGAATTCCCCATTTTTAAAATAACAAACACCCAAATAATTATGTGCTTTGGAAGAAATGGTAGGTGTCACATCCGAACGGGTGATGACAGTTAACTCTTCAATCGCTTTCTCTCTGTCCACAAGCGATCCCGAATCGATGAGGATTTTGGATAAAACTAACCTTGATTCCATATCCTCAGGGTCGATGTGGGTGGCACGAAAGGCTTCTTCTTTTGCCTTTCTTGAAAGCCCTGAGTTTCCACTACTCGCATAACTTAAGGCAAGTTTTCTATGAGCGAGTTTGATTTCTTTTGGATCCTTGGCATTTTCCAACACATACACTAACATCTTTTCGGCGGCAGGGTAATTTTTGGTTTGGATGTAAACATCAGCCAGTTTCAATCTTGCTTCATAGAGTTCTGGTTTCCAAGCAATCGCTTCTTCGTATTCGGAAATAGCTTCGCTATAAAAACGGTTTTCTAAATAATAATCGGCGATGGCAAGTCTTGACGGAACATGATTCGGATCCAGGGCTTGGGACTTTCGTAAGGACTCGATTGCCATCGTTGGTTTTCCCGCGTGTAAATAGGAAAGACCCAAATTGTAATAGGCTGATTGGTTTTTGGGATTTAAAGCAAGGGCTCCTTCAAAGGCCGCTATACTTTCCGAGTACCGTTCCATTTCATCCAAAATGATCCCTAAATTCACATAGGCTGTTTCTGAATACATATCCCCAGGGGTAAGGCGGATGATCCTACGAAATAAACTCTCCGCTTCCACAAGTTCCCCTCTTTTATAATAGAGCTCAGCAAGAGCAAAAAGGGAATCCACATCCGAAGGTTTTAAGAGTAACGCTTTTTTTAAAGCAGTGATTGCCATATTGGTTTGTCCCATGGACAAAAACGCATCAGCGATGTAACGATACACCTCTGGTTCGTTTGCATTCGAATCGAGTGCCTTTTGGAAGTATTTGGCCGCCTCTTCTGGGACTTTTTTCTTCAAATACACCAAACCTAAGTTATAGTAAGCTTTGGCATCTCCCGTTTTCAGGCGAATCACTTCTCGGAAGTAATACTCCGCACGGTCATAGTCTTCTCTTTGGTAAAAGATGGTTCCCAGGTGGCCATAGGACAAAACAGCAGTTTGGGAATTCGGTGCCGTTTGTACCACTTTTTGGAACTCGGAGATAGCTTCAGCCATATTCCCTTGTTTTAGATAACTGATCGCAAGGTTATAGGTAAGTGTGACATCACTTGGAGCAAGAGCTTGTCCTTCTTTATAAGCTTCAATGGCACTTGCCGGGTCTCCAATTTCTTGGAACAAATTCCCTTGTAAGAGGGCCACACGGTAGTCGTTAGGTGCAATTTCTTTGGCACGCTGGGCGGCACGCCTTGCTTCTTCAAATTTCCCTGCGTGTTTGAAAGCGAGGGACAAATTATAAAAGGCAAAATAGTTTTTGGAATCGTATTGGATGGCTTTTTCCAATCGTTCGATGGCATTGATGTAACGCCCTGCTTCATCATACATCACCCCAAGCACAGTCAGGGCAATGGATTTGTCTTCGTCACTGCCAGGGGAATTGAGAAACTCTTCACAAACCGTGCCCACTTGGTTCACATAACGGTTGTGATAGGCATTAAGACAGGCTGCAAGTTTCGGATTCACCGAATCATCTGGCAGATACGGTTTATCGACAAGAAGGCTCAGTGCTTTTTTATCTGTGGGAAGGTCTTTTAGGACTTTGGCAATTTCTTCAGGATTTTGTTTTTTTTGTAAATACCACCAGTAGGCGGCGGTTAAGAAACCAAGGATCAGTAAAACAAGAAACGACCAAAACAAAAACGATAAAACTGGTCGCCTTACCGTTGTTTCTGATTCATACGTCGTTTCTTTTTCTTTTCCCAGGTTCCTTAAGTATGGATCTTCCTGGTAATAACTTGGCTTGGAGGTTTGTTCCTCAATGCGAAAGCGGTTTTTTTGGATAGGATCCATTTCTTTTGTTAGTGGGACTCTTTTGTTAAGATCTCCTTCTTATAGAAGGCATCGAGTAGTCCGTTGATGAATTGTGCAGATTCGTCTGTTTCAAATTCCTTTGTGAGTTCCACCGCTTCGTTGATGACAACGGGTGCTGCAAGGAAAGGTTCCTTTTGCAAACTCAGGATCGATAAACGCAAAATACAACGATTGACAACGGAAATACGCGAAAGTTCCCAATTCTCCGAATACTTCTTAATAAGAGTATCGATCGCTTTTCGATTTTCGACCACTCCTTTCACAAGAAAGACAGCATAATCCTTTTCTTCTCGGGTGATTTTTTTGTCGTACCAATCAAATTTCATGGCACGATCGGGGTCTGTTCCCACTAAATCAATTTGGTAGAGGCACATGAGGGCAAGGCTACGCCCACGGTGTCTAGAACTCATCCGATCTCTTTGAAAAGATTTGCCATTTCAATGGCTGTTGTTGCTGCTTCGTATCCTTTGTTTCCCGCTTTGGTCCCTGCTCGTTCAATTGCTTGTTCGATGGATTCTGTGGTGATGACACCAAAGATCACAGGAACGGATCCATCTGCTACGGATCCTACTTTTGCTGCTTCCCCAGACACTAAGTCATAGTGAGAAGTAGCTCCACGGATCACAGCACCGAGGCAAACGATGGCAGAGAATTGGTATTTTTTAGATTGTAAGACTCGTTTGACAGTTTGCGGGAGCTCAAATGCTCCTGGAACATAGATGACGGTCACATCAGAGTCCGCTACTCCATGTTGTCTGTAAGCGTCTTTTGCCCCTTTTAAGAGGGACTCGGTAATGAATTCATTGAACTTTGAAACGATGACACAATGTTTTTGTCCGTTTCCAATTCGTGTGCCTTCCAATAAAGCTGTCATGTATCCAAGTTCCAAAAGAGGGGTTATTTCGCAAGACGAATGACGAGGGTAATTTTGCCATCTGGATTTTCCACGACTTCAAAACCATCTCGTTCCAGTGCCTTTTTGGCTCGGTAAATGGCCAAATTCACAACATTGATTTTGTCATCCGCTTGTTTTTGTGGTTCCCGTTTCATAGGCCCCCCTCTTACTTTTTAAGTTCGGAGTCGGACATAGTGAATCTTAAATACCAATGACTTTACAAGCGAGAATTGTTTTCCTCTTATGTCATATAGGATGAAAATGAAGAAAAAGAAATCTGTTAAGAAGGCCAAAAAGAGAAAACCAGTTGTATACACCGAAAAGGATTTTATCGTAAAACCGTCTTCTGTTCCCAATATTGGTATGGGACTTTTCACCAAACAAACATTATATAAGGGTGATACCGTTGGTTATTACATGGGTAAAATCATTACCGATGAACAAGCGGAATCGAATAAATATGTAGATTCAAAATACCTACTTTGGATCTGTAAGGATTGGTGGATTTACGGGGAAGGACGCGAGTCAAATTACACTCGTTATATCAACCACTCGTCAAAACCCAACGCGGAACTCATTACCTCTGTTCGTTGGAAAACGGCTAGGTTCAAAGTGTTAAAAACCATCAAAGAAGGCGAAGAAATCTTTTTTGATTATGGAAAGGATTATTGGGATAATGTAGATTTCAAACCGAAGTGATTCGGTTTTTCACTTGGACACAAGAACCAAAACCCGCAAAAACAGTTTTTATTTTGCGGGTGAATCTATGATCGATTTTGTTTTATAAAATGCCTTGGCCAAATCCAGAAGGTTTTCGGGTCACCTCGGCTTTATCAGCTCGTTCCAGAGTTTCCACATACCGAATGACCGAATCATCCATACGGAAAACTCCTTCCTGGGTTTCGCGGTGGTTCCATTGGCAGAACACAACATTTGCCAATACAAACAATGCGATGAGAACTAAGGGAAAACGGTAAAAATTCGTCATACATACCCTCCGATCTCTTCCAGTTTCCAAAACCTAGTTTCTCTAGGCAATTTCTTTTAGAATGATTCTAGCGAAAATCTTCCGGTCTGATGTCCGGGAAGGCATTATTTTCGGCTTCGGCAGCCTCGAGAACGGTCAGGTCAATGGGACCTGTGAGCATGGCCTCGAGAGTGAGAAACAAATTGGTGTGCACATTGGTACGACGGACCGCATACTCCACCATGGTTCCCGTTTTCATAATAAAGGCCCAGTCACTACTTTGTAATAGGAGGAGTTCCCTTCCCATTTGTTTTAGGATACGGATTTGTGTTTCTGTTCCTGATCCAAATTCATGAACTCGTTTGTGCATCCGAATGCTAAGGTCATGGATGAGGGGATAAATCCAATCATTGGTTTCATTTAACCAAACATCACCATACCCATTTTCCCCCCAACTCGACATCTTCATTTCCACAGATTGTACCTTTGGTAACGCACGTGCCGCTTCCAGTGGGTGGGAAAGTTGGATGGTGTTTTGGTTGAAGTGGATTTTTTTAAATAAAAATTCGATGAACTGTGGGCCTTCATACCACCAGTGACCATATAACTCGGCGTCATACGGAGAAACTACCACTGACGGTTGTTTGTTTGTTGCAAACAAATGTTCTGCTTGTTTGATTCGATTGCGTAAAAAATCTTCAGCGTGGTTTCCACAAGCTTCCATTGCCCAATCAGGGTGGTAGTATGCTTTGTCCCCTGTTTTTCCTGTGATGCGGTAGTATTTGATACTCGTATTGATGCGGATCCCATTCGAATGAAGGTAAGGAGAGATATCTTCCCAAGGAAGGTCATGACCGATGTCACGGTAGTATTCTCTGTAACGGAAGTCCCCAGGGTATCCATCGATCGAACTCCATACCTGTTTGCTACTCTCGGGGTCTCGGCCAAATGCAAACACACCATACCCCACTTCCACGGGTGCATAGACTCCAAACTTGGGTCTTGGGCTTGCATGCGTAATGCCATGTGTGTCCACAAAAAAATAACGAAAGCCCTCTCTGTCGAGTTCCTCTTCTAATGATTCCGTATAACCACATTCCGATAGCCAAATCCCTTTTGGGTCCCTACCCCAAATCCTACGAAAAGTCCTGCGTCCATTTTTCAATTGGGAACGAAAGACCGACTTTTCAGAATCATAAAATGGTAAAAACGCATGAGTGGCAGGGCTTGTCATCGCTTCGAGTTCACCCGATTCGATAAATGGCAAAAACAATTTCGTCAAATCTCCATTAGCTTCCTCGAAGATTGATTCCGTATCTAAAAAATGTTCCAGATACCTTGTTGCCAAATAGTGTAAATGGGGATCTGTTTTTGTTCGTTTGGTTTCGTGACCTGCAAGTGAGATTAGGTTTTTGATGTACTTACGGAATTGATTTTGTAAATACGGGTCCACTAACATTTGTGAGAGTGTCGGTGTAAACGACATGGTAATCCGAATCCGAACTGATTCTTTTTTTAAATTTCGAAACACACGAATCAGAGGGATATAGGTTTCGAGGATGGCTTCGTTTAACCAATTTTCTTCAATAAACGGTGTGTCATAACCAGGGTGTCTAACGAATGGTAGGTGGGCATGCAATACAAAAACCAAATGCCCCTTGATCGAATGGTTCATCCAAGAATTCCCTTTCCAGAACCCGACCCATTGGCAAAAGGAAAATTTTCATTTGGCAAAGAATCTTGGTTAGCCTGCTTGTTTCTTGGGTTTACATAATATCCACTTGCGTTTGTTTCTCGAAAGTAAAATTCACCACTCGGGCTTTGGGTGACAAGTCCTGCGCTAATCCATTCAGGGTGGATCCATTCTTTGTCCAACCGAAAAGACTCAGTACCCAGTGGTAAGTCTTTCCCAGTAGAATGTAAGGACGGAATTTCCTTTTCTAAATAAGAAACAAAAATGGTGCATTGGATCATTTTCACAGGAAACATAAACTTGAGATAATACGATTCTGTAAAGGGAGGAAGGTCGTACCATTCCACACGGTCACTCCCAAAAACGTTTTGGTATTCTACTTTCAAACGAAACTTTAGAACATCGGTAGTTTGCACTTCCAATTCTTTGGTCATTCGTTCCAAGGTGTTTTCTGAAAATTTCCAAAAGACAAACGCTTCTTTCGGCGACCGAACTAGTACCTTAATTAAATCTTCAGTTGGGTAACTGGGATGTTTTGTATATTTGGAATCATTGTAAATTTTAGGAAGTTTGTTTGGTGGCAAAGATCGAGTTTCACTCGGTGGTTTTACGAGTTCTTTTTGAGAAAGTACCTTGGATTCATCTTTTGCCTTAGGTTTTGCAGGAGATGCTGATTTTTTTTTGGCCACTTTTTTTTTGGCGGCATTCTCTTTCTTTTCTTCCTCTGCCATGCATACAAGGAGTATGCCTCGAAACACCCACCTTCAATTCTTTTTTATTTGACGTTAGCTTTTTTTCCAAAATACAATCATTCCATACCAAATTGGGACAAACTATGAAAATCAATTATACTTGGAAACATTTAGACCGATCCGAAGCTGCTGAAAAATACGCAGATGAAAAACTAGAACGAGTGACAAAATTCGTACAAAAAGTTGTATCTTGTGAAGTTTCCTTTGAAGCCATCCATGGAGAAATCAACGCTAACCTCAAGTTACACGCTGATGGAAATAATTTTAACGCACACAACCAAGACAAAGACATTTACGTGTGTATCGATGGTTTAGAAGACAAAATCATCTCCCAAACAAGCAAACACCACGACAAAAAAAGCCAACACTAATCTCTAATGATCCAGAAGTCGGAAGAAGCACTTACCTATCTTGGAAATGGTGAGTTTCAAACTGCTAAATCTATCTTTTCTGTACTTCTGGATCGTGATCCCGAGGACATTGCCACCATCAGTGGATTTTATATCGCAAGTTTTTGGGACCACAGACTCGATCTCATTTTAAAAACAAGGGAAGGAAAGGAACGGGGAAAATTACTCCTCCAACTTTTTTCTGATTTTGAAACGGAAGTGCGAAAACGTGGGTTTCAAAACACAGACAGTTTTATTGTCACACAAGATTGTATCTTAAAAGAAGCAAGAGACCATCTCAAACTTGCTTACCAATGGGAAGGATCAAATGCTCTCGACAAAGAGTTGCTAGGTGACCTCGCCCGAAGTCTCATCAAAATCCAAGACTATTCGATGGCCATTGAAGTACTTTTATATGGTGGGAATAAACAATCACCTGTCCTTTTGTATTATCTAGCAGAATCCCAGGTGATGACTGGAAAAGAAAAAGAAGGTATCGATAATTACCGCATTGCCTTTTTAAATGACCCACAACTCTTTCCCTATACCATTGTACGCTGGCCACCTTTACTCCAACTCATCGAAAAAGCAAATTCCTTTAGCCAAAAAGAAGAAGATATGAAAGAACTCGTGCCTGTACTTGCATGGAGAGAAGGACTCTTTGTCACCGGTGGCAAAAAAGATGAAGGTACCATTCAGATTTGGTTTAGTGAATTAAAACGCCTAACAGAGAGTAAAGAAAGGAGTGGGGGGAGTTTTCGATTGGAAGCAAGGATTGAACAATTTGCCCTTGCCATCCTCAAAACTGCTGACGACATCCGTTCACGGGATGCCGTTTTGTTTGCTAAAAACTTAGTTTAATTTTAGTTTCTAAATTATTTTTCAACGGATTCAATGAGGAGATGGAGCTCTTCAGCTGCAGCATCCCTACCTGTTTTTTCGTAGTAAAGTTCGAGTTCGCGAAGTCCATAGACGGAACCTGGTGCCGAACGTAAATGATCGAGTAACACTCGTTTTTGGTAAGGTTCACTTAAATCAATGCTTGTAGGTTCATATTGGTAATTGTTTTGTTCAATCACAACTCCAGCAGAATCATTTTTTGTGAAGGTAGTTTCCGATTGGGAACGGTTCAAGAGAACAAATACCAAACTCACAGCCATCACTGCAGAAAAAGAATACTGAACTGTGCGGTTTTCAATGAGATCCCGGAAGGAGAAGGAGGTTTTTTCTGTGGGACGATCAATGGAAACTGATTCTAAAAGGTTTAGCAATCGGACATCAAAGTCATTTGACATTCGAGGCAGGATGGTATCTTCCTTTTCCTTGATGTGTTGGAACAGAGAACAAATTTTATTCTCTAAAACCACTGAATCCGTGTCTTCTGGGAAAAGACCTGGGTATTGAGCACGAAACCAATCTTTTAAATTCATAAACCTATTTTTCAAAGAAACCTTCTCCTTTTTCGTCTTTCTGGATGAAGTGCTTTAAAAACTCCTTCGCCTTAAAGAGACGACTCTTAACCGTTCCTACATTACATTCCATAATCTCGGCAATTTCGTTATAAGAAAGGTTTTCAAAATAACGGAGTTCGAGGACTTGTTTGTAGGAATCTTCTAAGAGTGCAATCTTACTCATTAGATAACTCGATTCTTCAGAAAGTTCCAATTTTTTTTCATATCCGACACGGGAATCCACAAATTGGTTATCCCCTGAGTCATCCATGGGTTTTTCACGCCCGCGTTTCTTTTTGGCAAGTAAGTCTTTGGACTTATTGACCACAATGCGGTAGAGCCAAGTGTAAACGCCTGCCTCGGCACGGAAGTTTTGGATGGATTTGTAACCAGAAATGAGAGCGTCTTGGACAATGTCTTCGGCGTCATCGCCGTCTTTGACCATGGAAACTGCTTTTCGGAAGAGTCTCTCTCGGAAAGGAGAGACAAGTGTCATATAGGCAGTCGGATCCCCTGCTTTGATTTTTTGGAGCAGGATTTTTTCCTTCTCACGCAGGGTCATGTTTTTGCCTTCTAAGGGTCTTGGCATCAGAACCTAGAATTTCGAAAGCGATAAATCAATCAATGTTTTTCGGATTCGTTTGGCAGTTTAGATCCTATGGAACATGGTCTCTAGGTCTTTTCGTGTCAGTTTGATGAGTGTTGGCCGACCGTGAGGGCATAGGGAAGGATTTTCGCAGTACGAAAGCCTTTGTAAGAGTTCCCCAATGATGGGGTCTGAGACTTGGTCCCCTTTTTTGATGGCAGAGCGACACGCGACACATTTTGCCATTTCGTCATACAACTCTCTTTCTTCTGGGTCTTTGGACTTGAACCGCTCCCAAAGGTCGAGGATAGTTTCCGTTTCTTTCCCGGGATCAATATAAGAAGGGACCTCACGGATGAGGATTGTACCTCCCGAAAAAGGTTCGAGGGTGATCCCAAGTTCACTAAACCTTTGTTTTTCTGCGATCATCTCTTCGGCTTCTTCTTTTGTGAGCTCGAGACGGATGGGAGTGAGTAGGCTTTGGGATTTATAGGCTTTGGATTTGAGATCCCGTAATACTTCCTCATAACGGATCCGTTCGTGGGCCGTATGTTGGTCAATGATGTAGAGACCATCTTCCGCTTCGGCTAGGATAAAGGTTTCAAAAATCACACCGAAGTGTTTTTTGGGAACAAACAAATGGTGTTTGGATAAATTTTCACCTAATAAATGTAAGTTTGTACCAGCCCCAATTCCTTCTAGGGAAAATCCAGACCTTCCTTCGATGGAACTCGGTCCAAGGAGTGGACTTCCTTCGGTTTGATTCCCAAAGTGGGATGAGGACCCACTGCCAATTCCAAAACCCAATCCTCCTTCACCAAACGAAGATTCATTCCTATTGTTATCATATGGAATGGGCATCGATAACCTTCGGCGCATTTCTAAAAATTCCACAGGAGTGGATGTGCGTAAAACTTCCGTGATGCCTTGGTAAAGGATCCCTGTGATGGTTTCTTCTGATAAAAACCGAACTTCTTTTTTTTGGGGGTGGACATTCACATCCACAAACTCGCGAGGGAGGTCAAAAAACAAAAATGCATAGGGAAACGCACCACTAGGTAATAACTCTCCATAACAACGTTTGAGAATTTGTGCTGAAAATTTGAGTTCCACCGAACGGTTGTTCACAAAAATGAACTGACCCGTCCTTGAAGATTTATAAAAATCTGGATGGGAGATAAATCCGCGTAAGGTCATCCCATTCCGACTTGTATTGACAGGTAAAAGATGGTCACGGAGGTTTTCACCATAAATGGAAAGCACGCGCTCCAGTGGTTCTTCTTTTTGGACAAAAAATACTTCCTTTCCATTTTGTACGTACCGAAAGCTGATGTTCGGTTCTCCGAGTGCCATGGTCTGGACTCTCGTTCTATTTTTTTTCTCTTCCCCTGATTCGGTTTTTAAAAATTTCCGCCTAACGGGCGTATTATAGAATAAATCTTTGATCTCAATTTTTGTCCCTTGGAAAAACGGGATCTCTTCTTCGGAAACAATTTTCCCCTCCTCAACCACCACACGGTTTGCAGTGCGGTTTCCTTCCGTTCCCGATTCAATCACAAGCCTTGCCACGGAAGCAATGGAAGCAAGTGCCTCCCCCCGAAACCCAAAGGTAAAGAGGTGTTCTAAGTCATGGAAGTTTTGGATTTTACTTGTGGCATACCGTTTGATGGCAAGAGGTAAATCCTCTTTTGTGATCCCATGTCCATCGTCGGAAACAAGGATACGGCCAAGGCCAGCACTTTCCGTTGCGATTTCAATTTTGGAAGCACCTGCATCGATGGAATTTTCTATGAGTTCTTTTAAGATGGAATGTGTG
>JACVCB010000057.1 GCA_016742255.1 Leptospira sp. | reverse complement strand
GGTTGGAACCAAGAAGATCTAAGTATATTCTCTCTGGATCAGATCATCCCTGGCTCAGACCCAGATGTCTATGGTGGAGGTGGAAGGGCCATCGAAGGATTTTGTCGACCTTATGCCGCAAGAATCCAAGGGACTCCAACCAAGATGGAATACAATTTAGATGCAAGAGAATTCATTTTAGAATGGGATTCAGATGTTTCCTTAAAAAATCCAACTTTGATCAAAATACCTAGATTCGTTTACCCAAATGGCGTACACCTTGTACTTTCCAATGCGGAAAAAATTTCCGAAACAAATGGAGAATTAACAGTCAAAGGAAATGGAGGGAAATCCTCGGTTATTGTTAGGCCATTATGATTGATTTAAATACCATCCTTCAAAAATACACATGGGAAGATTCGTGGAAATCAAAAGGGAAACCGATTGATTGTCTCTGGGAATTTGATTTGTCGGTGACGAGAGAAGAAATTTGGCCATATCTCATTGATACCTCTTCTTTTAACAAACGGATCGGTCTCCCAAAATTTCAATATGTAGAAAAGGATGGTAAACTCATAGGGAAAACGAAACAAGCTGGTTTTCATCTCGAATGGGAAGAAGTTCCTTGGGAATGGGAATACCTAAAAGAATTAGGAAATGCTAGAATTTATTCACGAGGATTTGCGCATTACATTCGAACCAAAATCATTGTAGAACCGTTAGGTGAGTCTCGCTCGAAAGTTTACGTATACTTAGGCGCGATACCTAGAAATTTTTTCACTCGAAAGATCTTAAACATTGCTTTACCAAGACTTAAGGAATCCTTCCAAAATGGATTCCAACAACTAGAAACTGAAATCAAACGTGGAAAGCCAAAATTCAATTTGAACTCATCGATGGAAAAAACGTTCATTCCTGATGCCCAATGGATTCACCCCGAAAAATTAGAAAAACAAATTCCTATCTTAATCCAAAAGGGAATTTCGAAAGATACAATCTCTAAAGTATTCGAATGGATCAAATTATCATCTGATAATGATTTAGATCGAATCCGGATCAAACAAGTTTGTCGTATCCTAGACCTCGATCCAGACGAAGTCCTTTATTTATTTTTACAAGGATGCAGACTCGGTATTTTTACTTTAAGTTGGGATATTGTATGTCCACATTGCAGAGGTGTTAGAACTTCTCTCACAAAATTGGGTGATATGCCAGCAAAAGACCAATGTGACGTTTGTGAGATTGATTTTGATACAACTGGTGTCAACTCAATTGAAGTTACCTTTCATATCCATCCAAGTGTTCGTATCGTAGAAAAACAAATTTATTGTGCTGCAGAACCTGCAACCAAACAACATATTTTACTGACTAAAAGAATTGGAGCGAGGAAATCATTTTCTTCCAATCTACTCATTGGTTCCGGTGTGTACCGATTACGTAAAAAAGGAGAAAAAAAATACAGGTTAGTAGATTCCAAACAATCCTACCAACAAACAGATATTCTATGGTTGCCAGAAACAAACGAAGAGGAAATCAAAGTTAGTCCGAAACCAAACTTAGTGTTTGAAAATGAATCCGAACATGATGTTACTATCGTCCTTGAAGAAAGAAGTGAAGACCAATTTAGTTTACGTCCAACCGAGATATTTGATTACCAAGAATTTCGTGATTTATTTTCAGAAGAAGCAATTGCCACCAATTTACAATTAGACATCGGAATTAAAACCATCCTGTTTACCGATATCGTTGGTTCTACTAAGTTCTATGAAACCGAAGGAGATCACGGTGCATTTTTGCAAGTTCGAGAACATTTTATCAAAACCAATCAAATCATTCAAAATTTCAGAGGTGTAGTTGTTAAAACCATTGGTGATGCAGTGATGGCAAGTTTTTCATCGCCTCTCCAAGCATTAAAAGCAGCGAAGGAGATGCAAGAATGGTTTCATCCAGAAAACAAACATACTCCTGTTCGCATTCGGATTTCCATTCATACTGGGAATTGTTTTGCAGTAAATTTAAATAGCAATATAGATTATTTCGGAAATACGGTTAACTACACCGCAAAACTGCAGTCAGTTGCAAATTCTGGAGAAATATCCTTCAGCGAAACTATTTTCAGGGACAAAGACATTAGGGACTACCTTCGCCAAGGTGAAATCAAACTAAAGAAAGTGGAATTCCCCCTTCCCTGGGCCAATCGTACAGACTTCGTGTATGTCTGGAAAGTTTGAGGATCAACGTTTCTCTGGGATTGGTGGTACTTTGGTGGATATAAAACCATTGAAAACTTGATTTTTAATAGGTTGTTCCTGTGTGAATGATATTAACTTATATTTGTCGTCTTTTTCAATTACATCATCTTCAATAAACTTTCTGTTCCCAAATTCTATATTATTTAATACGTAAAGATTATTTGATGATTTTGAAAGAGAACAATGTAAATAAACCAAAGGTATATTAACACTTTCACAATTATTATCATTGCAAGATTGTTCATAAAACCATTTTTTATCTTCGATATAAAACCTGCCATGACCCACTAATTTTCTCTGGTTTGGCAGTTTATCTGGGCCACCTTCAAAAATCTTAATATTCCCCTTAGAGTCAACAATGTAAAATAGTGTTTGATGATCTTCTCCCATCCATACTTTACCAAAGAAAATTTTTTCCAGTTTTGAATTTTTTAATTCACTTAATATTTGATAACAGCTCAATTCTTCTTTCTTATTCAAACATTCATTTTCAATTTCTGTATTTATAATACAGCCACTATCAGAATTTAGGAAGAAAGGATCTTCTTCTTCCTTATGATTAAATCCTTTCTCTTTACATTGAAAATTTAATGTGATAATCAAAAAAATAAAAATCTTAAACTTCATCATTTTTTACTCTTGTTTGTGGATTTAATTCATAATATTCTGAGCGAAATAAATAGTCTGAATATTCGCTTGTTAACTTTAAATTAGAAATCCTAGCATCAATTTCTTTATCAGATAGATTTGCATTTTTAAATTTAATTTTCATTTTATCTTTTATTTCTTTATTCGTTTCTACTCTAATCCAACGATTTTGTACGCCTTTTCCCCCGGCTGATTCCGAGATCAGGTATTCCGTCACTCCTAAGGTAGGATTGAATTTTTTTCCGATGATGATATAGATATGATCTGATTTCATCGCATCTCGATTTGTTCCTTCAACTGTTTCCATTTTCCTCGTGATTCCAATGGTACCAACCTTTAGATCTGGGATGACACCTTTCGCCTTATGAGCTATCAATTCACTTTCCGTTGTGAGTCTTTCTGAAACTAATTTCGTAAAACTACCAGCTTGTCGGAAGTATTCCACTCCATTTTTGTGAACAAAACCAGCCTTAAATTCAGAAGCCATACGTTCCATTTCTTCGGGAGTTAAGTATACATCTGAATTTAAATTGGCAAAATTCCCTTTCTCTGTTAATCCCGCACCAAATAACACGGCACCTATGTATCGGATACAATCTGTCTCCGAAATTTTGCGAAATCCATTTTCATCTACCGTGTTTACAGCTGATGCAACTTCTTTTCCATCAATTAATTGGGATTGTTTGTATTTTATTTTGCTAATGAGGTTATCACCAAGGAGTTTGGCAACATTAGCGCAATGTAGGGATACAAGTTCATTCGTAGAAAGGTCGACATCTTCTGAATATTTAGAGATTTCATCCCCCAAACGTTTTACATAAGCATCTATTGTTTCCTTCTTTGGATCAAATGTAGCGTTTACCTTCGAAAGTGCATCACTGGAACTCACGTATTCCACGACCTCGGATCCTATGGGACGAACTGAACGAGATTCGCGTAACCGTTTGTATTCATTAAGGGACCTTTCCACTGCCTTAGACATGGGAACATCTTTTCCACCACGTTTTACTTTGATTTTCGCTTCAATTTCAGTGGTATCCACTCCAGCTTGTTTCAATTCATAAAGTTTTTTTTCTGTATCTAACCTCGAGTCTTTCTGATAATCATCAATGATACTTGTTTTTAATTTGGAAATACGATCAGTTTCTTTTGCCGATAATGGTTCTTTTGTATTTCTAACATTCTCTTTAGTCTGATCAGGAGTGAACGAATCAGCATACCTACTAACAGATTCACCAAACCAAAAAAGTCCCTTTTGGATCGGGTCAGTCAAACGACTAAAAATAGAACGATCAGAATTGGCTTCAAATTTCATTTTGCCCATATCAGATCCAACTTGAAGGAAACTACTGCCTCCACTCATTCTATTTCGAAGTAAATTGAATGCTCCAAATCCACCTAACAATAAACTGCCGAACATCCCAATCTGTCCTGCTATATCAGAGAGAGGACTATCTCCTTCATTTTCAATCACATTCCCATTTTGATCGGTAACATCACTGGTATCTTGCGCCATATTGATATTTTGATTGGCAAAGTTAAATTCCTCAAGTTGGAATCCATCTTTCGAATTGGTTCCAATACTGACTCCCTGTAAAGTTGAAGTATACGAAATTCCATTTGGATCTATATTAGATATGACTCCGAGTTTTGAGTTTGGCTCTGTATATCCGACACTACCACTGAGTCCCGATCCCTTTAGATCATACATCAAAGAAAAATTCCAATTTTTCCTTGGGCCTTCACCTGAAGGGTTATAATTGAGACCAATTTTATAACTTTGATTCGATGTAAGCTCTGTCGCAAATTGTAGCCCTTTTGCGATTGCTTGTGAAAACTGTAAGGAGGAATTTCCTTTTTCAGCTATCGAATAACTTACATTATTGATTGAATTACCAATTCCAACACTTCCACCCCATCCATTTTGTTCCGAATATGTGACACCAACACCAGGCATCATACCTTTGAAAATACCTGTTTGGAACTTTCCAAATGAATTTGTCAGACCTAACAAAGAACCATTGGCAAATCCGGCAACTGCACCTTTCGTCCCTTCCTGACTACCAGCTGCTGTTTGTAAGATTGTCGTAGTGACCACTTGCCCCACTCTTGCCGTTGCGGGTATGACTCCCTTTGTCAAAACATTTGCAAATTTTCCAACTTTCGTAAGTGCTGAATTGGCACTGCTCCAAACTCCACTTGCACCTAAGGTGATAGCCAAAGAAGCTGAATTAATAACCGTTTGTCGAACAGCAGTATTTTGCGCTTTTTCTTCCGATTTTTTCTTCTGGTATTTTCCATACACTCCGTCGAGTGATTGTCTCACAAATGATTCATCAATCCCATATTCTTTTGCTAATTCTTTTGCTAACAATGATTTTCCAAATTCTGTCACCACAGCATTATTATCATTTAGATCAACATTAGAACTTTGGTGTTTTGTCCAATTTGATTGTAAAAAGAATGTATGCAAAGTATACACATATTTAGATAATGAAT
>JACVCB010000008.1 GCA_016742255.1 Leptospira sp. | reverse complement strand
GAGTGGAACTGGGAAATACGGGATTTATTTGGATTGCAATTGGTATGATTCTAATCTCCACCTTACTCAATTTAAGTGGAACAAAATTATTAGCACAGGTTGCCTTTTTTGGTTTTTTCTGTGAACTTGTAGGTGCTATCCTTGTTGGGGGATATTTACTTTTTTTTGCAAAAGTAAATTCTATTTCAATTTTATGGAATACGTTTTCTTTCGGAAGTGGAGTCGATTATTTTCCAGCATTTCTTGCCTCTTCGGTTGCCGCGATGTTTTGTTATTATGGATTTGAGGCATGTGGAGATGTAGCCGAAGAAACACCGAATGCAGGTTCGGCGATTCCTAAATCCATGCGTATGACAATTTACATTGGTGGTGGAGCTGCCATTTTCATTTGTTTGGCCCTACTTTTAGCACTGCCCAATGTGGAAAAAGCGATATCAGGAGAAGATTCTGATCCAGTTACCACCACACTCACAACTGCTATGGGAATGACTGGTTATCGATTGGTTATTGTTGTAGTGATGATTTCCTTTTTATCCTGTTTATTGAGTTTACAAGCCGCGGCGAGTCGATTGTTATTTTCATTTGCAAGAGATGGAATGATATTTGGTAGCCAATATTTAAACCATCTTTCTAAAAAAGGAAAAGTTCCAACAAAAGCTCTGATCGTCACTGGGATTATACCCATCATCATCACAAGCATAGGATACTGGTTACAAGATACAGTCACGACCATCATCAGTTTTGCATCTTGCGGAATTTATGTGGCATTTCAAATGGTTGTCTTTGGAGCCTTATATGCCAGGTTCAAAGGATGGAAACCACAAGGTAGTTTTACGTTAGGAAAGTATGGTTATGGAATTAACCTACTTGCCTTGGTTTATGGAATCATTGCTGTATCGAATATGGTATGGCCAAGATCTCCAGACGAACCTTGGTTCATCAATTACGGAATGATTTTTACATCTCTTGTGGTGGTAACAACAGGTTTATTCTACCTTTTTGTCGCAAAACCACATATCCGAAAAAAATACGCAAAATCAATTTAGCAATTTTGAAACGATGAATTTTGGGAAATGGATTATTCTTTTTCCCAAACCATCCAATCTCCGAATTCCAACTTCTTTTGTTTGACAATTTTGTAACCAGGGAGAACACTTCCACCAAATCCGTGATAGGTGATCAGTTTTGTACCTTTTTTGCAATGGCTTAAATGATTCTTTAAAATTTGTAAGTTTTTGATAAAAAACATGGCAGACTTTTCTTTATTGAAATCAATCGAATGTTGTCCCTTCATCATTTCATACAAAGGATTAAAAACATAATAATGAGAATGTCCATAAGGAAAATTGACTAAAAAATCAGAATGAATAAAGGTAACACCTGTTATTTTCAGTTTTTGCCTTAACGTTTCTGAAACATCTACTAATCCCTTACGATCTTCGACACCATACACAGGGAAACTTCGATTGGAAAACTGGACCAAGTTCAAACAGAATTTACCCACACCAGAACCTAAATCCATTACGGAAGTCACCGAATCTGTTTTTAGATACTCCCAGGTGAACCGAATGATCTCAATAGGAGTCCACTGGTACGGAGAAAGGACCTTGTATTCATTTGGTAAAAAAGAATCCCAAATCTCGTCTGTCATCACATCCCCTACATTCTAAGAAAGTACCAATTCAAAAATTGGTTTCTCATTTTTCCGATCCGTGTTACAAGTTTTCCTTATGGATCAAAAAATACAGTATTTAAACCAGATGATTGAAATCATAGACACGAAAGTATCGATCTTTAAAAAGAATAAAACCAAACTGCCCCAAGCAGCCTACCAAGCAGAAAAACAAGTCCTCACAAGGACAATCCAAGACACAATCCAACTCGCTGAAGAAATTAAACCTGTTCCTTTTTCCCTCATCAATGATTTGAAAACCTTGATCAAACAATTATAAACATATCTATATTCCGTCTAATCCAACGTGAGCGAATTTGATTTGAAATCATCAGAACCCCCCATCGTTGTTGGCTCTGGAATCACTGGAGCATCCATCATGATGATGAAACCAGAAGTTCGGTTATTTGACAAAGCAAGATATCCCGGCGGGAGGGTTACCACAAAAGAATTTCAAGATATGGGAATTCGATTCGATATCGGAGCTACGATGTTCCGAGACCAGATGGAAGTCAATTGGTTAGGAAAAACTTCATCCTATAATTTATTTGAGATCTGGAATTCGAACCATGTTTCGGTGGAAACAAAACCGATTTATGACATCCACCACCACTATCCAGTGTATGGAATGGAATCCATTGTGAAAGGAATGTTGAGAGACCACCCTACCTCCCAAAGTATGACCTTAAAATCCATCATCCAAAATAAAGAAGATGGATGGAATTGTGATTTTTATTCCAATACAAACCAACGAATGGAACAAGTTTCTTCAAAAGAAGTGATCTTTACGCTCCCAATCCCTCAAATCCTTGAAATATTCAAACATTCTGAATCGAATGTCTATCTAGAAAAATGGATTCAGTTTTTAGAAACTTATAATGATTACCGAAAAACTCTTGTTAGTTTATTTCATTGGAAAAACTGGAGACCAGACTTGGAAACATTCGGATTGAACCAAAGTGCCAAATACCCAGTAAATACAGTTTTGGAAAGGGGTGAAGATTGGGAATACCAAAGTTGGGAATTTATCAAATACCCGATTCAAAATGATCATGGTTCCACATTACTTGTACAATTTTCAGCAATGTTTTCTGAATCACATTTTGATTATTGGATGGATGCAGATAAAAAACCAACTCCCTTTTATGAAGAAATGTTAACATCTACCTTAAAGGAAAAATGGCAGGCACCGAATCCCGATGGAATTTGGAACCACCGCTGGAAGTATGCACAGGCCCAGATGCCACTCCTTGGTCGTGAGGGTGCTTTACAACTTGATTCAGAGGAATTCTTAGAATGGAAATCCCTTTGTAAGGAAACAGGCATCATGGTGTTAGGTGATTGGTTATTTGGATCCAAAATTGAAAGGATCATCGGAGGAGTTTATTTTCTCATCCATAATGGTATCTTATGATTCGACTTTTCCTAAGATTTCCCGAAAGGAATTCACTCTCCTTCGGTTGGCAAAAATATCCCAAAGGCCAAGGATTGACTGTGACCTAACCTGGACTTCCTTTTTGTCACTTGGAAAGTAAACCTCCACTCGATCGGGAAAGCGAAACACTTTTGTAAAAAAGATGATTCGAATGTATTCCCCTTCTTTTTCTTCACTGATGTAGATATTTTCTGACTCGTGAAAAAATTTGGAAATTCGTTTGTATGCCTCTTCTCTAGAGGTTGAATATACAATCGGATCCACTTTATGAACAAAATTGTATTTCATACTTTGCGACGAAACACAGTTAGGTGAAGGTGGACAACCTCGGAGTTCACCTTCGTCTACTCCAGAAAAAGGACTGAGAACACTCATACAACAAATGAAAAATACACCTAAAGCTGCTTCCATACTTCCATCTGTTTAAGTTCCCCTTTTTTTTACTTGCAGATTTTCATTTTCCTCGTAATTTCCTTATCTCATGAAACGAACCTTCAAACTTATCTCGATTATTTTGTTTTTTAGTCTCATCCTACTCTTTGGCGTTGCCTATTACTTCGCAGGATTGGTTTTGTACCCAAAGGTTCGTTGTAACCCAGACCATCATGTTTATTGTGACGGACCAAAAGAATTGGGATTGGAATTTGAAGAAGTAAACATCACCACCGAAGACAAACTGAACCTTGTTAGTTACTGGATCCCCGCCAAACAACCTAAAGGCACTATCCTTATGGTGCATGGGCATGGTGGACAAAGGAATGAAGGCCTCCGTTTTTCCAAGAGCCTACACCAAGCAGGTTACAATTTATTACTTCTTAGCCTTCGCAGAAACCATGGTGGGTATGCAACAATGGGTGGCCTCGAACAAAAGGATGTGGAAGCAGCACTTCAGTTCTTAAAGGCAAAAGGAGAAACGAGAATTGGGATCTTTGGATTTTCCATGGGATCTGCGACCAGTATCATCGCTATGGCAAACCATCCCGAAATCAAAGTTGGACTCTTTAGCAGCGGGTATGTGAGTGCAATGGATGTTCTCATAGAATCCGCCAAACGTGATTTTGGAATTCCTTATTATCCCCTTATCCCCGTTGTGAAATTGGTATTGGACTACCGAAGTGGAATTGATATGAATTCCGTAAGACCGATTGATTCGATTGCAAACATCAACCCAAGACCCATTGCCATTTTTCATTGTAAAATGGATGATTATGTAGACTACCACCATGCAGAGGACTTATATGCAAAAGCAAAAGAACCTAAAAGTCTATGGGCACCTGAATGCAATCGCCACGAACGAATCTGGAATTTTGATCCTAAAGAAGCCGAAAAGAGGACAGTTGGTTTTTTTACGGAGTATTTGAAGTAAGGAAGAAAAAGGATAAGTTATTTATCCTTTTTTAAAGATTCAAATCTTCTAACATCGACTCGTTCGAAACTTAAATTCGAACGCATTCCTTCACTCACCAGATTGTTGGATTTTTATGTGAGGTGAATGCTACCGACTTTCCATTTTTAGGAATATTTATCTCGCAAGTCGGATCAAAAATGTACGGAATTGATTTCCATCTGATTATTTTGTCTTACTAGGATGGTATTGTTACTTTTAAAGCAGGTAACCCATGATACTCAATCCTCCCAATCGATACGACTTTGACCTACTCAATGATGAAGATTCAGACCTCTATGCGTATACCTTTGATTTAGCGAAATTGGAAAAAATTTCTTCAAATTATGGGCAATCAGTTTGGGAATCCTTAACAAAAGCACTGAAAGATTTTGTACCTGACAAATCGACAAACTTTGTCATTTTTAGCGGAGATGATTTCTACGATGGTCTTCCTTATTCTTACCAAATCGGGATCCTAGGTGATATCGAAAACAATTTGCACAAAATTCTAATGCGAGAATTTGAAAAACACGAAGCATTCAGCGAATTCTATTTTTCGGAGAATGAATACCTGATTGCCCAATACCGATTTTATAAAAAGAAGGTCTACATTTATAATCAGTTTGAATTTGATACCTTTTTTGACGAAACTGTGGGTCGAAAGGTATATCCAAGATACTTACTCCATGAAAATATGATGGGATATCTGTCAGAAGGTTTAAAAATTCTTAACTAGGTTATCAATAAAATAGTGAGTAACAGTAATTTTAAGCAAGGAACTCATCTCTTAGAATTGAATTAAAAAGCTTCAGTTGCGTATCCTTCAACTGTCATACACCTGATAAAGAAAAAATATTCGTCCTTGATTATAGGATTCTTAATACCACGTTTTCCTGGAGACTGTTCAAGAGCATTTTTGATTGCAACGTCCAGCCTTGGCACAGGAGGAACTAATAAAATTGAACAACTTCTTCCCTTTACCAAAACGTCTTCACTTGTTACTATTTGAGGATCGAGTCTCAAATCTCGGTAATCACCCCAATTAACACAGGAAACATTAAAAATTACTAACAAAATAATAACAATTTTACTTTTCATATTCGATCCTCACACAATTGAAAATTAAATTGTCAGAGTAGAAATACAAACTTAAGTTCTGAAATTTCGATTTTTTTGATTTTTCTTTCAATTCGGAAACAGCACGTGCCAATATCTCAGGATAAGTTAAACTACAGTATTTAAATTCTTCCATATTCGTTTGAGGTTTGATATTCCCTGGTTCAATATAACCAATAGATTTTGCCATTGTAGTGCAAGAAATTAATAGAAATACACTTAACAACATTAAAATATACGATTTCTTTTTCATCCCAACCTTTACCCTGAAAATTTCATTCACTGATACATTTTTTTTATTTACAATTTAACCAGCGTTCAATCATTTTCCACTTACAAGATCATTATGAATAATAATATTCATCAATCGAAAAATACCAAAATCGTCATTTTCGCTTTAATTTTGCCATCTCTGATTTTGAAGTTAGTTCAATCCTACTTTTTATTAAAAAAATGGCATCTAACGAAAATTTACGATCCGCCAATTGTTACTTCTACTGTCGGCGAATGTATGAACAATACAGGCATCACGAAAGCGATCAAAAAGAACGAACAAATGTTTGCAGTCTACGCAAAAGCACATCAATCAATTTTTTTGAATGAAATTTATATAACTTTTGTTAACTTTAATTTCATAAATATCAAAACCAATTAAAGATTTAATTGCTGTGAGAGAAAACTGATTCTTTTGCTATAATGATTCGTCTAAAACTGGATTTTGGCTAGGAAGTGAATGTTATTTAATTAGAATTCCTAAAAATAGTTCAAACCAAGACTGTTGCTCACAGAAAGAAAGTATCAGAAGAAATAATTAACCGAGGGAGAAAATCGTTATGAAAAAGCATTTGGTATTATCATTATGTATTGTATTAAGCTACTCATGCACTGGTTTAAATAGACTTACAGAAGAAGATGACAATGTAACAGATAAATATTTAGGTTTTGGTTTTTACCAATATCTCTTGTCTTCTTCTAGGATATGTCCAACTGTTAATCAAACCATTGAGAAAGGTGTAAATTATTCGTTAACGTTATCAACGACAAACTCGTTCATCTTTAACATTTCTTCAGTTAACAATCTGCCACCACCAAATCAGAGCAGGAATTACGTTTTAGTAATTACGAAAGACGCATCCACTACTTTAGAATTCTCAGCATTAAGACTTTGCAACGCAAGTAATTCTACATTAACGATAGAGACTCCTATATCAGCATCTACTACTGAGCTACAATACCAACTAGATATAAATGATGTTAGAGTTCTACAGAATGCATTTTACCTTAAACTACTCTCTGGAAATGCGTCAGTATCAATACGGCAGGATTAAATATGAAAAAATATTTGTGTCAAAAATTTAGTATTCATAATGCAAATCAATTTATTTTCAATTCCCTCTCAATCGCCAGCATTTGCCAGCAATCTATTCCAAAAGAATAAAATGATTCTAACTTTCTGTATTGAACCATTAGGTGATCTTATTGAAAGTCCATGGTATGGGTATTTTGGCTTGGACTTTTATGTATCAACTCAATATCCGAACATCAATTGGAAAGTTCAAAATTTAGCGGTTGGAGTATTTACTACAAGATCCTTCTATGAACATTGAGACAATCTGTCTAGTGAGAGATCGGTCAAAGGTGTCTCTTCCGATGGAGCTGAGGTTCGAAACAATCTATTAAAGCAAAGTTTTCGAAGTTATGGGTTCTTAAGCTGTAAATGGGGTCAATTGGCTTTGGATGAGATCAGTTTCTTAGGAACTGTAAGATTTGTTCCTGAACTACGAAATCTTCTGATTTTGGGGGATTATAGAAATGTGAGCTTCGGTAATAACCACTGCTCGAAGGGGGACTCGAACCCCCACACCTTGCGGCACTACCACCTCAAAGTAGCGTGTCTACCAATTCCACCATCCGAGCGGGTGTGTATGTGGACAGGTTAGGAAAACGGGTTCTTTCGTCAAGGAGATGAATTTTCTCTTGTCACTTGCCCTTAGTTCTCAGTAGGTTGTAGGGGTCATCAGTATGCAAGTTTCCGATTTAACCTTTCGCTTTAAACTACTCTTTCTTGGCTTTCTTTCGCCCATCTTTCTTTGTTTGGGTTTGTTACTTTCAAGCCCATATTGGTTAGGAACAAATGATCCATACCAAAAATCAGACGTAGCCGTATTGGAACTCACAGACGTTTTGCCGAACAGAAAACAATTAAAGGCACTCACAAACTTGTATTCCAAGTCAGATTTCAAAAAACTAATCCTTGTTAGTAAAGAAGACAAATCACAAAACCAATTGGTCGGACCTTTTGAAATAGACCAAAAAGTGAAAGAATTCCTTATTTCAAACGGTATCCCAAGTTCTCAAATCATGACTCTTGTTATCCCGGCTTCCAAAATGGGTGACACAGACGAGGCATCCAAAAACCTATTAAAATTAGCTGTTTCTGACAATTTAGGGTCAATATTACTCCTAACACGAGAGTTTGAAAAACGTCGTGTTTTGAATATTTACAAAAAAACATTAACCAGTTTGCCCGTAAAAGTCACAGCGTATAGTTTTCCATCTGAAATTTCGGGTTCGAATTGGTTTTTATCAGAATCAGGTACGAAAGAAGTTTCCGTAGAATTCGTACGTTATATCTATTCTTACATCAGAGGTATCCTTTAACATGGATGAAATAAAAGATTCAAACGAACTCATCGAACAAAGAATTCAAAAGATAAATGATTTAAAATCAAAAGGAATCAATCCTTACCCACTTCGTTTTTTTCCAAATTCAGATTCCAAAACATTATTATCTAGTTTTGATCCTAGCCAATCTGAGAAAAAATCTTTCAAACTCGGTGGACGTCTGCATGCAAAACGTGTTATGGGGAAAGCAAGTTTTGCCCATTTAAAAGATGCAGAAGGACTCATCCAATTGTATGCGACTCGGGATGACCTAGGCGAAGAAAATTATTCATTATTTAAGTCTTTAGACTTAGGTGATTGGATTGGCATTGAAGGTTGGTTATTCCAAACACAAAAAGGAGAAACCACCCTTCACTTAACAAATGTTCAATTGCTAGCAAAATGTATACGACCACTTCCCGTTGTAAAAGAAAAAGACGGTGTAGTGTATGATGCTTTTTCCGACGTAGAACAACGATATAGAATGCGTTATGTGGACCTTGTCGTTAACGAAAACGTTCGCGAAACATTCAAAATGCGCTCCCGCATCATCTCAGAAATTCGTAAGTTTTTAACAAATGAAGGATTTTTAGAAGTAGAAACTCCTATGATGCAACCGATTGCGGGAGGTGCGGCAGCAAGACCGTTTGTCACCCACCACAATACTCTTGATATGGAACTTTTCCTTCGAATTGCACCAGAATTATATTTAAAACGACTCATTGTGGGTGGAATGGACCGAGTGTTTGAACTCAACCGTAACTTTCGTAACGAAGGGATCTCCACAAAACACAACCCAGAATTTACCATGATGGAAGCGTATATGGCATTTGGTGATATGGAAACTATGTTATCCCTTACCGAAAGGATGATCGTTTCCGTCGCACAATCCATTGGAAAAGGTTTAAAATTTGCTTATGGCAAAGACCAGATTGACCTCACTCCTCCTTGGAAACGAGTGAAATACATTGATATCATCAAAGACTATTCAGGAATTGATTTTAGCCAAATCTCCGATGTAAAAGAAGCCATTGAAAAAGCAAAATCGAAAGGAGTTGATTCTTCTGATTCAGTATCGATTTGGAAAGTATGTGATGATGTGTTTAGTTCACTTGTAGAACCTCACCTCATCCAACCTATCTTTATCACTGACTTTCCAAAAGAACTCTCACCTCTTGCAAAATCAAGAGAAGATGATCCTAAGTATGTGGAACGATTTGAACCATATGTGGCTGGAAGAGAGATTGGGAACGCCTTTACTGAGTTAAACGATCCTTTCGACCAAAGGGAACGTTTTGAAGAACAAGTAAAACAAAGGGAAGCCGGAGATGACGAAGCCTTTATGATGGATGATGATTATATCCGTGCCCTCGAATATGGTCTTCCGCCAACTGGTGGGCTTGGGATTGGAATTGATCGATTGGTCATGTTACTCACTGATTCACATTCCATTCGGGATACAATTTTATTTCCACTGATGCGCCCAGAGTAGAATCCTCAGACATCTTCACTAGGGATAAAAAAACCTCTCCTAAACACTTAAGTTTTGGAGAGGTTTTTTATTGAAAGAGAGGTTTCTAAAACCTTACGGTATTAAAAATTGCCTGATTGATTCTTAACGTTTGTTAATATTGAGTTTTGGTTCCGATTCAATCACACGGATGAGTTTAGAGAGATTGGATTGGAATTTTGCCGTTTGGTCTCCATTCAATTGGTAATTGATGGTTTCCTTTCGATTTGTGTAACTGATGGTAATGTTTTGGTTTTCACCAATTTTTGGTAACATGTCTTGTGTGAGTGCCGAAGTGACAATGATGGTATCAGAATAATCAGTATTGGTCTTTTTTAAATTGTACCAAGTTTCTCCCAACTTTAATGATACACCAATGGGGATATCAACATCGAAGGTTCCAATTTCATATAGTAGGAAATAATTGATAGCTCCTGTGCCATTATCTCGTTCTGCCTTAAAATACACACAAGGGCGTTTTCCTGAGAATAACCATAGGTATTTTTGCATACAAATGTCTTTGGAAATCGCGGTTTGTTGCTCCAAGGTCGGTTCTGGGGTGACGACAAAGGCCTTACTCCCGGAACAGGAAACGAGGACCAAAAAAAGGAGGAAAATCGAGGAAATTCGGGTGAGTGAGAAGATTCTTTCCATGATACACCCAACCTTTTTCGAGATGCAAGGTTTGGCAAAGGAAAAAATCCTGTTCCTATGGTATCTTATCCCAAAGGAAAAATAAAAGTCCTACTTCTGGAAAACATCCACAAGGATGCATATGAACTTTTCCACCGAGATGGTTTTGATGTAACTCTCATCAAAGATGCGATGGAAGAAGACGAACTCATCCAAAAAATCTCTGATGTCCATATCCTTGGTATTCGAAGCAAAACAAACGTCACAAAAAAAGCATTAGAGAATGCGAAAAAATTAATGACGATCGGTTGTTTTTGTATCGGAACCAACCAAGTGGAATTGGAAGAAGCAGAAAAAAGAGCAGTTCCTGTATTTAATGCTCCATACAGTAACACAAGGTCAGTGGCAGAACTTGTTATCGCTGAAATCATCATGCTTGCAAGAAAAGCGTCTGACCAATCAAGGGATGTCCACCTTGGCAAATGGAATAAAATCGCAAAAGGTTGTTTTGAAGTGAGAGGGAAAACTCTCGGTATCATTGGCTATGGTCATATCGGAACCCAAGTATCGGTCCTTGCTGAATCCATGGGAATGCGAGTGGTATTTTATGATATCATCTCCAAACTCCCACTTGGTAATGCAACTGCCGCACATAGTTATGAAGAACTTCTGAAACAATCTGATTTCATTTCTTTCCATGTTCCCGAAACAGAAGATACCAAAAACCTATTCCGTAAGGAACACTTACCTCTCCTCAAAAATGGGGCTTATGTTTTAAACTTATCTCGTGGAAAGGTTCTCGAAATTGATGCACTTGTAGAAGGAATCAAATCGGGAAAAATTGCAGGAGCTGGTGTTGACGTATTCCCAGAAGAACCAAAATCAAATGATGATCCATTTGTAAGTCCACTCCAAGGACTTCCCAATGTGATTCTCACTCCGCACATTGGTGGTTCTACAGAAGAAGCGCAAAAAAACATTGGAACGGAAGTTGCCGAAAAATTATTAAAATTCATGAATAATGGTTCCACCACTTTTTCTGTGAACTTTCCAAACATTGAGTTGGGGAATTTAAAATCTGGTTACCACAGAATTCTGAATATCCACCAAAACCAACCAGGTTTCCTAAGGGACATTAACTCCATTATCTCCGATATGGGAGGAAATATCCTGACTCAAAACTTAAGTACCTCCGCAAACATTGGTTACTTGAGTATGGAAATCGATAAAAATTTGGGTGATGAACTAAAAGACAAAATCAAAGCACACAAACATTCGATACGCACTCGAATCCTTTACTAAACCAAAGGGAAGGATGAAATCAAAATGATTGAAATCCTTCCCATCTTTACGAACTCTCCCCTTCGCAACTTCACATATCTCATTTATTCCAACCGAACTGGTGAAGCATACTCTGTAGATCCCTATCATGCTCCACTCATCTTGGCACAGATTAAAAAAATGGGTCTAAAACTAAAAGGAATTTTGAATACACATGAACATGGTGATCATACAGAAGGAAATTTAGAATTAAAAGAAGAAACCAAATGTCTCATCTATGGGCACAAAAATGCCAAAGGAAAAATCCCTGGACTCGACGAAACATTAGCAGAAGGACAAATTTGTTTTTCAGTGGAAGGGGAATCCATTGAAGTTTGGGACACTCCCGGTCATACATTTTCTCATTTAAGTTTTGTACATAAAAATCCTAAAACCATACTTGGAATTTTTTCAGGTGATACATTATTCAATGTAGGTGTGGGCAATTGTTTCCGTGGTGGAGATCCAAATGCCTTGTATGAAACCATAAACAACCGTTATGCCAATTTACCTGACTCATGTCGTTTGTATCCAGGCCATGATTATTGGGAGAATAATCTGGCCTTTTCTAAACATATTGAACCCATTCACGAAGAGAGAGAATTGTTCCAAAAAACACTTACTCCCCATATGGTCTCAACCATCGGACTTGAAAAAAAATTAAGCCCATTCTTTCGACGTGATTCAAAATCCATAAAGGACCGACTAACAGAAATGGGAGAAACGGTCACAGATGATCGTTCTGTATTCTTACTCTTACGGAAACTGAGAGACCATTGGTAAAATTTTCATTTTACAAAAGGGAATCGACATTTTACTTTTAGTCAAATGACAATTCTTATCATCTGCCTCCTCGTTTCCATATTTCAAATTTATTTAGCTAAAGCTGTTGTTGCCGTTGCCATGTCCCGCGAAGGGAAAGGATATGACAACCACCATCCAAGGTTACAACAATCAAAACTCACTGGATGGGGTGGACGAGCTTATGGTGCACACCAAAATGGATTCGAAGCATTCCCAATATTTGCGATTGCCATCCTTCTCAATTTAATCGTTGAAGTAGATTTTTATTTCGCTGAAATCCTCGCACTCAGTTTTGTTTCCTTACGTTTTTTATACATTTACCTTTACGTTGCTGATTTTTCTTTTGCACGTTCTACCACATGGACACTTGCATTTCTTTGTAATATTGGATTGTATATCTTACCATTAGTGTATTAAGCTACTCTCATAAACCATTGAAACGAATTTCCATATTATTTCTACTTACGTTGGTATTTGGGTTTGGTTATGTAATTTTTTCTGAATCGTATGAAGCAGAAACGAGTGGTAAAAACCGAATCACCGATTTTCAAAAAGCAAAACGTGTTTTAAAACGGTTTTATGCAAAAGTGGGAAAGGATTTTTATTGTGGATGTGAGTTCGAAAAAGATGAAGAGGAACTCGGACGTTTTAGAATCAAACAAGATTCTTGTGGATTACAAGCAAGGAAAGATTCCAAACGACAATCCTACATCGAATGGGAACACATTGTTCCTGCTTATAGTTTTGGAAAAACAAGAGAGTGTTGGACCAAATCCAATTGTGAAGTTGGTGGAAAACTTTTAAAAGGAAGGAAGTGTTGTGGTGCAACAGATCCTGAATTTAATCTCATCGAAGCCGACCTCCACAACATCGTTCCCGTACCTGGCGAAATTAACGCTGACCGAGGCATTTTTCCTTTTGGAGAAATGGATGGAGAACCCAGGGAGTATGGACTTTGTGATTTTGAAGTGAACTTTAAAGAATCCATTGCCGAACCAAAACCAGACATCAGAGGAGACATTGCCAGGATTTACTTTTATATGGAATGGCGGTACCAAATTCCCATCCCGGAGGGAAAACGTAAACTCTACCAAACCTGGCACGAGAATGACCCACCAGATACCTTTGAGATCCGCAAAAATGAGATCGTAGAAAGACTCCAGAAGGTAAAAAATCCCTTCGTCGAAGGAGAAACTCCTAATTGAACCACCGAGTGGAAGTTTTGGTTTCAGAAAGGATGTTAATTTTGCCAAATCAAAGATAGCTTCATTTACAGAATTCAGGTGCTTTGGAGTCTGGAACCATTATGAAAGAATATGACATTTTGGTGGTAGGAGCTGGTGCTGGAACCAAACTTGTGACCCCTCCTTCTCTCATTGGCAAACGAGTGGTTGTCTTTGAAAAAGAGACGCCAGGGGGAACTTGCCTCAATCGAGGATGTATCCCTTCCAAAATGATCATTTATCCTTCTGAGCTGATCAGACTCCGAAACGAAGGAGAACGATTTGGGATCAATTTCCCAAAACCAACAACGGTTCCAGTCGAATCCATATTCCAAAGAGTGAACCAAACCGTAAAAGCCGATTCCGATTCCATTCCAATTGCGTATGAAAAAAATCCCAATATAGATTACATCCCTAAAAAAGTTTGGTTTAAGTCATCTAAAGTTCTCACAGATGGAGAAAACGATTACACCGCAAAACACATATTCATTGTTACTGGCACAAGACCCAAAATCCCAAACATACAAGGATTGGAAAATACTCCCTATTGGACTTCTAGAGAAGCACTCTCCCCTCCTAAATTTCCAAAATCTTTACTCATTATCGGAGCTGGTTTTATCTCACTCGAACTTGGTGCTGCTTACCAAGCATACGGGTGCCAAGTAACAGGGATCACTCGAGGGGAAATCCTCCGGCATATCGATGGTGATGTCAAAACCGAGTTAAGTAAACACTTACCCTTTCCGATCCACACTGATTTTCAATTCGAATCGGTTTCTTACCAAAACCAAAAATTCAAAGTCAGTGGAAAAACGAAAGAGGGAAATTATTCCCAGTTCGAAGCAGATGAACTCCTCGTTGCCACAGGTATCAAACCCAATACAGAGGAATTACACTTAGAAAATACAAACATACAAGTTAACGAAGAAGGTTTTATTCAAGTGGATGGTACCTTACAAACTGGTGAACCAGGTGTTTATGCTTTTGGCGATGTGATCGGAAAGTATTTTTTCCGGCACAGTGCTAACTTTGAAGGAGAATACCTCTTTGAACATCTATTTGGTAATAAAAAAGACCAACCAATTGTCTACCCTCCCATCCCTGAAGCCATTTTTACAAACCCACAAATTGCAAGTGTGGGAAAAACAGAGGAATCATTGATAAAGGAAGGGATCCCGTATTACAAAGGAATCAATCCCTATTCTTCCAGTGCGACAGGCATGGCAAGATTATCTAATTTAGGTTTTGTGAAGGTTTTAGTTTCAAAGGAAACCGAACAAGTACTTGGTGCCCATATCATTGGAGAGGAAGCATCCAATCTCATCCACCAAATACTGATGGGAATGTTTTTAAATGCTAAGCTCGAAGACTATTTAGGAATGGTTTATATCCATCCAGCCATTTCAGAAATTACAAGGAATGCATTTCGGAAAGTTCGCGAACAAAAAATGAAAGAGGAAAAATCATGAAAAAATTTTTATTCAATCGTTTTGATAAGGATACCCTTAAGAAAAAAGTTTTGTTAGATACAAGAGAAAGACGGGTCATATCATTTTATCGTTATGTTAAAATTGAAAATCCATTGGAATTTCGGAATTTACTCTATGATTCTTTTGAAGACTTAGGAATCCTAGGAAGAATTTATTTAGCAAACGAAGGAATTAATGCACAATTTTCAATTCCAATAGAGAATGTCGAAAAATTACGTTCCTTTGTCGATTCGGTTCCGGAACTTAACAATATCTATTTTAATGATGCAGTGGAAGATAAAAAGGAAAGTTTTATCAAACTAGCAATCAAAGTCAGAAAAAAAATTGTCGCTGACGGATTAGATGATTCTCAATTTGATCCTTCCAATGTGGGAACCCATCTCTCACCTCTTGAATTTCATAATGCATTGGATGAAGAAGGAGTCATTGTTGTTGACCTCCGAAACAATTATGAATCGGAAGTGGGTCATTTCGAAAATGCAATTTTACCAGATGTCGGAACCTTCCGGGAAGAATTACCGTTAGTCGAAAAAATTCTAGAGAATGATAAAGATAAAAAAATCTTACTTTATTGTACTGGAGGAATCCGGTGTGAAAAAGCAAGTGCTTACTTAAAATACAAAGGTTTTGAAAAAGTCCATCAGTTACGTGGAGGAATCATCAATTATGCGAAAGTTGTCCAAGACAATGGATTACAATCAAAATTCAAAGGCAAAAACTTTGTGTTTGATGACAGATTGGGAGAAAGGATTACTGATGATGTTTTAACCGTTTGTTATACTTGTGGCAAACCATCTGACCGTCACACTAACTGTGCTAATTTAGGATGCCATGTCCTCATTGTACAATGTGAATCTTGTTCTGAGTCTTTACTTGGTTGTTGTTCCGACGAATGCAAAAACATTGTATCTCTTCCAGTAGAGGAACAAAAAAGACTAAGACAAGAACAAAGAAAACAACAGAAATACCCAACCCATCACCTAACAAGAAAATTAGTAGGAAAATAAATGAATCCCTTTGCGATTGAATTAATTGGACTTGAGAAAACATACAAAAACGGTGTGAAAGCACTTCGATCGATCGATTTAAAAGTCGAAACAGGAGATTTTTTTGCCCTACTTGGACCCAATGGTGCAGGGAAGTCTACCACAATAGGGATCTTAAGTTCCTTGGTGAATAAAACCAATGGCAAAGTGAAAATCTTTGGAGTGGATATAGATGAAAATCCAAATCTTGCAAAAACATTCATCGGAATTGTCCCACAAGAATTCAACTTTGGGATTTTTGAAGCTGTAGAACAGATCCTCATCAACCAAGCAGGTTTTTATGGGATGCCACTGAGAGAGGCCAAAGACAAAGTAAAGTACTATCTAGATAAACTCTCACTTTATGACAAACGTAAATCAGCCGCCGGTACATTAAGTGGTGGAATGAAACGTAGGTTGATGATTGCAAGAGCTCTCATTCATGATCCAAAATTACTAATATTGGATGAGCCAACAGCAGGTGTGGACATTGAAATTAGAAGGTCCATGTGGGATTTTTTAAAAGAACTCAACAAAGAAGGTAAAACAATCATCCTTACCACACATTACCTAGAAGAAGCAGAATCCCTTTGTAAAAATATAGCAATCATTGATAAGGGAGAAATTGTCGAAAATACATCGATGAAAAAACTCTTACAAAGATTGGACAAAGAAACCTTCATCATCGATTTAAAAAAATCTTTTAAAACAAAACCAAACTCTAAACGTTTCAACTGGCTTTGGTTAGATGACCATAGTCTAGAAGTTCAATTGGACAAAAAAACCTCAGTAAATGATTTATTTGCCGAACTGACAAAACATAAGATGGAAGTTTTAAGTTTGAGAAATAAATCAAATCGTTTAGAAGAATTGTTTTTATCACTTACAGGAAAAAACTAATCATGTGGCAAGAAAACTTAACGGCACTTAAAACCATCGTTCGAAGAGAATGGATTCGAATCATTAGAATCTGGGTCCAAACCTTAATCCCACCCGTAATCACAATGGCACTTTATTTCCTTATTTTTGGGGAACTTGTTGGGAGACAAATTGGCAAAATCGGAAATTTTACTTACATCGAATTCATTGTTCCCGGACTTATCATGATGAGTGTCATAACCAATTCCTATAACAATGTTGTTTCTTCCTTTTTTTCCAGTAAGTTCCAAAAAAATATCGAAGAACTTTTGGTATCACCTACTTCTCCTTATACCATTGTTTTAGGTTATACGTTTGGCGGAGTGGTGCGAGGTCTTTTTGTCGGAATTTTAGTCACTCTCACTTCCTTATTTTTTACAAACCTTCAATTCCAACATCCCATCATCATCTTTTTTACAGTCATCCTAACATCGATTTTATTCTCCCTTGGTGGATTTTTTAATGCTCTTTTTGCGAAAAAATTTGATGATGTTACAATCATTCCCACTTTTATCCTCACACCATTAACTTACTTAGGTGGTGTGTTTTATTCTGTCAAAAATTTACCTGAATTTTGGCAAACCGTCTCATATCTAAATCCGATTTTGTATATGGTGAATCTTTTCCGATATGGATTTATCGGGATAACGGATGTAAATTTAATTTTTTCTCTTAGTTTTATCCTATTTCTTTGTGCTCTTTTATTTTTACTCAATGTTAGGTTAATGAAAATTGGTTATGGAATTAGAAACTAAACAAACTAGAAAAGATCGAATGGAACAAGTTTTGAAGGAGTTTTTCCTTCCCACAGAACTTTCTGTACTCGATGTATCATGGGAACATGCGGGTCACCCTGGTATGACCAAGGATTCCAAGGAAACCCACTTTCGGATCAAAATGGTATCACCCAAATTCCACGGAAAGTCAACGGTGGAACAACACAGAGAAGTTTATTCGCTCCTCGGACCTGAATTTAAAAAAGGCCTCCATGCTCTAGAAATGGATCTATCCTCGCCCAATTAGGAGTCTAATTTGTATGGTAAAACCAACACTCATCAGCTTCAAACTTTGTCCGTATGTGCAACGCTCAGTGATTAACCTATTAGAAAAAAAAGTAGATTATGAAATCAAATACATTGATTTAGCAAATAAACCAGATTGGTTTTTAAAAATTTCACCTTTTGGTCGGGTTCCGGCGCTTGTAGTGGGAGACGAAGTGTTGTTTGAATCTGCGGTGATTAACGAATATTTGGATGAAACAAACCTTCCGAGCCTCCATCCAAAAGACCCATTGGTAAAAGCAAAACATAGAGCTTGGGCAGAATTTGCAAGTGCCTTACTGGTTGACCAATATTTATGGACCATGTCAAAAGATGAGGCAGAATCCAACAAAAAAAGGGACGAAATTCTTTCGAAATTTAAAATCTTAGAACCAGTTTTACCCAACCCAAAAGATGGTAAGTTATTCTTTGCAGGTGATTCCAAGCACCTGGTTGATACTGCCTATGCACCTTTTTTTATGCGTTTGGATTTTCTAAAATCAAAGGGAGCCGAATTTGATCTAGTAAGTGGATTTCCAAAAATTCAAATTTGGAGTGATACACTACTTTCTTTACCATCAGTAAAGAATTCTGTTTTACCAGAAGTGCCAAAAGAATACATTGAATTTATCAAAGCCCACAACTCATGGTTGGGAGGAAAATTGTAGGATGACCATTCCAGAAATCCAAAAAAAAATCGAAGAGGGTTTGCCAGGTTGTACTGTCGAAATTTTAGATCCTTACCGTGACGGCGTACATATCAAAGCGGTTGTCACTTACAAAGGATTTAATGGTAAGGGTCTTATTGAACAACACCGTATGGTGTATGCTACTTTAAAAGAAGAATTAAAAGAAGAAATCCATGCATTAGCATTGGAAACAAGGAGTGAATAATAATGGAACAAGAGTTAAAAGATAAAATTGAATCGTTAATCAATTCGGAAAAGGTTTTTCTTTTTATGAAAGGAACCCCTGAAATGCCACAATGCGGATTTTCTGCAGGTGTGGTCTCAACCTTAAAACAACAAGGGATTCCATTTGGTTCTTTTAATGTTCTTTCCGACATGAAAGTCAGAGAAGGAATTAAAGAATACACCAATTGGCCAACCATCCCTCAACTTTATATCAATGGTGAATTTGTTGGTGGACATGACATCACGGTGCAAATGGCTCAATCTGGGGAACTCAAAAAAAAAGTAGGTTAATCCCATGATCCGTCTCTACCAATATGACTCCTGTCCTTATTGTTACCGTGTTAGGCAAGCCATTCACACACTAGGTTTGACAGAAGGTAAGGACTATATTTTGGTAGAGGCAAGGTATGGCACACAAGGCAGGGACGAAGTCATCAAGTTAGGTGGCATTTCACAAGTCCCTTTCCTTGTTGACGGAGAGACAAAAATGTATGAATCTCTCGACATCATCGACTACCTTCGAAACAAATTTACGTAAATCCTAATAAATCGAGAATTTTATCACCAACAGCTCTTGGTGTTCCTGCATAAGGAAACTCATGGATGTACAACACAGGATTAAAATTAATTTCTAAGACCGCATAATGTTCAGGATTTGGTTTTTCCGTAATCGCACTCGATATGATATCAATCCCACAAATCACCGCAGAAGCTGCCTTTGCTGCATTTAAAGCAATAGTTTTAAACTCCGGGTGAACCAAATCAGTTACATCGATAGAATCACCACCAGTTGATATATTGGAATTTTTTCTTAAAAATACTTGTTCCCCTTTTTTCGGAACCGAGTCGAATGTTAATCCATAATCAGAAAGAACTAAACTTTCCGTTTCTGACATTTGGATTTTTTCTAAAGCAGTGATATGACCTTCCCCACGTCTAGGATCTTTGTTTTTTGTTTCAATGAGTTCCTTAATGGTATGAATACCATCCCCTACCACATTCGCAGGAACGCGGTTACAAACCGCCACCACTTCATCACCTAATACTAAAAAGCGGTATTCAGGACCTTCTATAAATTCTTCCACAATGATTGAATTCGAAAATGAAAAGGCTTGTTTGACAAAAAAAGTGAATTTTTCCAAAGAATCATTTGGATTCGATATACCAATTCCAATTCCAAAATTGGTTGTGACAGGTTTTATCACTTTTTTTTTAGATAAAAAAACCGGATAATCCAACAAGGCGTCTTCAACTCGGGAATAATCTTTGCCAATAGGAACTCTAACTTGGCTTTCACTTAACACTAGTTTGGAAGCAATTTTATTTTCCATGACCAAATAAGTCATTAAACTATCCAAACGTGTTTTGCTAGCTTCTTTTACAAATTCTGAATGATTGCCTTTGACCAAACGTAAAAAATTTTCCTTACGATCGATTACTTCTACTCCGATTCCTCTACTGATTGCATCACGTATGATGATTTGAGTCGATATTTCTAAGTCTTCCCAACCTGGTAATAATGGTTTTGGTTCTGTCACGTTAAACCTCACTACAAAGTTTTAGCGGTTTAATTTGTATGGGTTTTTGGTTTTTTTTAAGGTGGCTTCCTTCTAAGGTTTCGATTTTTTTCTGTTCATATATCGATTGTTCACTTAGGTCTTCGTAATATTTGATACGATTGGGAGAAAGACCCACTTGTAAAAGTTCAGCTTTATGTGATTTGGCAAGTGCCAGACCAAATTCTCGGAAACTCGTTTTATGGATCTTCAAATCCAACTCAGACATGGTTGCACCAAGGAAGGAAGGATCATCCCATTTTTCCCATTGTGTTTCCCAAGACCGACTAAAAGGTCCATTCGCATTATTATCATCTAAAAGGTCAGCGATCGGTTGTAAGTCGACAAAAAGTTGGTGTACCATGTCTCGAAGGAGAATCTCTTTTCCAAATAAAAAAACCTTTGTCTCTGGTTTTCGGCCGAACCAAGTTGTGAGTTCTTGGTTTTTTCTCCAATTTGCCATTTCAATCGCATCAGCTTTTGGAGAATCGTTTAACATACAGTATAGGAGAACCATATGAAGGAAATAAAGTCTTGTTTCTTCTACACCAATCGCTGAAAAAGGATCCAAATCAAGAAGTCTTAATTCCAGATATTCGACTCCACGTTCCATCAGCGCATCTACAACTCTTTCCTCACCTTTTGGAACTTGTTTTGGCCTAACCAGTGAGTAATATTCATTTTCCAATTGTAAAACAAAGTCATTCAATTGATTGGTTGGTTTGGTGTTAAATTTTTTGTACGGTGCGTATGATTTAGAAACAACTTGGCACATGTCCGATGCATATTCCTTTAAGGAATTCACGGAAATTGGGTATTTGCCTTGCACTTTACTAGTGTAACCAATATTCGATAACCGTAAAGTAGTGGAATATGGAGCATTTAATGTTTTTGAATCTAACTTGCGTAAGTTTTTGAATGCACTCGGAGAGTCAATGAATGTAGAATCTGTTAAACTAGAAGATCCAAACAAATACAAAAGTGCTGGTGAAATCCGATAAAAATTACGAATGGTATCAAAATATATTTGTGATTTTGTTTCTTTGGTCAGTGGTTTTTGAAATCTTTTTTCAGAAACTACTGACAACATACAAGTATCAAAGGATACGTTGTAATGGACTCCCGAAATGGTTTGCATTTTTTTTCCGTATCGATGCCCCAATCCATTTCGATAAATTGTTTTTTTTCGCCCTTCATTTGAAGTTCCGTACTGACCAACTTCAATTTTATTCTCTTTAGGCAAAACAGGTGGCATACTAAATGGCCACAGGTATTCGTTTCCTAAATTTTTAGCTGTAAATGCATGGAGTTCAGTGAGTTCATTCAGGGCATCGGGAATGGTTTTATGTATGTTAGTTGCATATTCAATTTGAGCCTCTGCAAAATCGGTTTTAATGAGAGGATGAGTTAAACTAGAACCTAACGATTTTGGATGAGGTGATTGTGAATAAAATGCTTTTTCATCTACTCGCACACTTTCTCTTTCTAAACCATGTTTGGCACTGAGTAGACAATCTTTGTATTCCTTTGAAAAAAGGGAAACAGTTGAATTTTTCTGTTTTGATTTTAATAATTTTGCTTTCATCGACTAAAAACCTAATGGAACACCTTCCCCTTTCGGGTCAGAAACACCTATGAGTTTGTCTCCTTCTTTTGACACAACAAATACTTTCGCACGGTGCCTACCATATTGGACTTGGTAAAAGGGAAGTTCCGTTTCAGGAAACGTTCCTTTTAATTCAGGATCCAAAAATAATGTATCAGGTTGGTATTGGTGGTGGATGCGTGGAAAAGAAACACTTTCATATAAGTTTCGTTTTTGAATCAAATAATGATACAAAGTGTTAAAAATGGAGGTTGGAATTTGAGACCCACCTGGAGCACCAATGACTAACTTTGTATTTCCATTTGGTTCCATTAGAATGGTTGGGCTCATACTCGAAAGGGGTGTTTTTCCTGGGCTTATCGCATTTGCTTTCGAACCAACAAGTCCATATAGATTTGGAACTCCAGGTGCAATGGAAAAATCATCCATCGTATTATTCAAAACAAGACCAGTTCCAGGAACCATTTGGATGGCTCCAAAAATTCCATTGATGGATTGTGTGGAAGAAACAGCATTCCCTTCCTTGTCCATCACAGAGATATGAGTGGTATTATAAGAATCCTTAGGTTCGGCCGGTTTTTGAATGGGTTTCCAATTTCCAGACACTACCTTTTTTTCGATTTCATTCACTTCTTCTTGGATATAAGGTAAGGAGATCAGTTTCGTAACAGGAACTTCTGTAAAATTTGGATCTCCACCTAACTCAGCTCTGTCTCTGTAGGCAACACGCATTGCTTCCGTGATTTGAATCATTTCTCCCACTTGGCCTTTGGGAAAGGATTGGCGTTTTGCCATCTCCGTTTTTAATAACATCAATGTAACCAAATGTACACCAGAACTAGGAGGGGGCATAGTCAACATTTGGTATCCCCAAACAGAACTACTCAACGGTTCCAGCTGTTTGACTTGGTATTCTTTCCAATCTTCTTCACTGATGAATCCATCGAATTCTTTGTAATATTCAGTGACTAACCTTGTTGTTTCACCATCGATCCATTCTTTCTCTTCATTTTCAGCAATCCGGCTTAACGTTTGGAACAAATCAGTTTGAACCAAAAGTTCCCCTTCCCGAATGGGACGGTTGTCTATCCCAAAAACCTTTTGCATCGATGGATTCATATTTGGCCAAACTTTAGCGATTACATTGGCTAAATCTCCATACACGGCAAAACCATTTTTCGCATAACGCATAGCAGGTGCGAGTACATCTGTGATGGGAAGTTTTCCATGTTGTTTTTGGATTTTCAGAATTCCTTGAACATTTCCAGGAACTCCGGCACTAAATGGACCTTTGCTAATTTTTTCAATATCGGCAGATCCATCAGATTTTGTATAAAAAGAAGCAATTCCTTTCTTTGGAGAACGTTCTCGGAAATCATAGGCCCATTTCCCTTTTTTGGGTAGGTAAACAATTGCAAATCCGCCGCCAAGTAACCCAGTCGATTGTGGTCTTAAAACGGAGATGGCAAAACTTGCGGCAGCAAAAACATCCACAACATTTCCACCTTGTTTCCATACTTCAACCCCAGCTTGGGAAGCAAGAGGATGGTCGGTTGCTATCATAAACTCACGACCAATCAATTCATAACGATCTCTTTTAAGTGAGGCACCTTGGATCTGAGGCAAGGAAGAAGATAACTCATCGGTTTTCTCTTTGGTATCTAAAAACGTTTGGATCGTTTCACAGCTACCTAAGGATAAAACTCCGCAGAACAGAAAGAGATAGAATCTCTTTTTGCCAAAAAATAAACTCAATCGAATATCCCCATTTGCATTTTCGCTTCTTCACTTGCCATAGATCTTGGTTCCCATTTTGGGTTCCAGACAACATGTACGACCACTTCTGAAATTCCTTCCACGCGTAGTGCATGATTTTCAATGTCTTGTTTCATTTGTGGACCAGCTGGGCATGCAAGAGAAGTATATGTCATTGTGACTTCTGCTTTTTCCCCTTCCACTTTTACATCATAAATCAATCCAAGTTCAACAAGAGAAATGCCAATCTCAGGGTCTTCGACAGATCGAATACTATGATAAACTTCCCACTCTTTTTCTGTTTCAGGATCTCGGATCATGGTTTACCTCAATGATTTTTAATAGAGTTTGCCAGGGCAAAAGGGCACAACGATAACGACTTGGGTGAGTTTTCACATTCCGAAAGAATGTTATCTCTTCTAAATCTCCAAACAAGGAAGTTTCATCTCCCTCTAAAAAATTTTTACGTTCACTCAAGTAAGAAAGGAACTTATCTTTTTGCAATTCAGTTTGGTGTTTGAATAAAAAACCAATAGAAGCCGAACAAATCGAACAGGATTCACCAGCTACACCGAAAATTCTGATACTATCCTTACCTTCTTCTCGGTAATACAATTTCACTTCATCCCCACATAAGGGATTCAATGACGAAACTTCTAAAACAGTTTCCTTTGGTTTCTGCCACAGAGCATAGGATTTCCATTTTAGAAAATCTTGGTATGTATTATTTTCTGACGACACGACCAAATATTGATTTTACCTTCTCAATGGATTTTATGAGAACATCAATGTCTTCTTTTGTATTATAAAAATAGAACGATGCCCGACAGGTTCCAGGGATTTGCAGCTGTTTCATGAGAGGTTGGCAACAGTGGTGTCCCACACGGATGGCCACTCCTTCTTCATCTAAGATGGACCCAACGTCATGTGGGTGGATTCCTTCCAAGGTGAAGGAAATAACACCACCACGTTTGTCCAAATCCTCTGTGCCGTAAAGGGTAAGACCACCAATCTTTTGAAACCGTTCCAAAGCATATTCGGTTAACATACGTTCGTGGTTTTTGATATTTTGCATTCCTACTTTTTGTAAATAATCCAAGGCATGAGAAAAACCAATCACACCAGCTATGTTTGGAGTACCTGCTTCCAATTTAGCAGGAAGAGCTGCGTAAGTAGAACTTTCCAATTCCACAGACTCAATCATATCACCCCCACCTAACCAAGGTGGCATGGCTTCTAAAATTTCTTCTTTCCCAAACAGTACACCAACTCCAGTAGGACCAAGCATCTTGTGGGCAGAAAAAGCATAAAAATCCACATCTAAATCCACTAAGTGAATGGGCATATGACAAGCCGCCTGCGCACCATCAACGAGTACTTTGGCGCCAACTTGCCTTGCCCGATCAATGATCTTTCGTAGATCATGAACTGTTCCAGTCACATTTGACATTTGACTAATTGCCACAATTTTTGTTCGTTTAGTGATGATTTCACTTAACTTTGATAAGTCGTAGGTTGTATCAGGTAGGATTGGAATGAATTTTAAAAATGCTTTTTTTTCACGAGCCAACATTTGCCAAGGAACTAAATTGGAATGGTGTTCTTGGACAGATAAAACAATCTCATCCCCTTCAGAGACATTGACCCGTCCATAAGTTTGTGCCACTAAATTGATGGCATCTGTTGTTCCCCGGGTGAAAATAATAGCCTTTGCACATTGTGCTTGGAAAAAATGGGATGTTTTGATCCTTGTTCGTTCAAAAAGTTCAGTGGCATGTTGGGAAAGATAATACACACCCCGATGGATGTTTGCATTTTCTTTCACATAATAGTCATTTGTTGCCTGAATGACACTGAGTGGTTTTTGCGAGGTTGCTCCATTGTCTAAGTAAACAAGAGGTTTCCCGTTCGGCATTGCCTGAGAAAGGATCGGAAAATCTTTTCGAAGTTGGTAAGGGTCCAAACTCATACAGACTCCAAATCCACTTCTAAGTCTTCTCCATTCACCTTCGTCGGGAATGTAGTGAGTGGTTCTGTGGCTGGGAGAGCCAAAACACTCCCATTTCTGATATCAAATTTTGCAAAATGGCGAGGGCATGTGATGACACAACCTTCCAACTTTCCGCAAGAAATTTCTTCACCATCGTGAGTACAAGAATCTTCAAAGGCATAGTATTCGTTTTCCCATTTTGTGACCACAACAGAAAAATGACGGGTTTTGATGACAGTTAACTTACCTTCTTCAATTTCCCCAATGGAAACTAATTTTTTAAAAGCCATCATTTCCCTCCAACGAGAATGGTATGAATGGAAGATTCCAAATCCAGTTTTACATCCTCTTGAAATCCGATAGAATGTATGGTCTCTCCATAAAAGGCAGTCACAAGTAGTGATTTAGATTCTTCAGGAGTCAATCCTCTCGATAATAAATAAAAGTATTGTTCTTCATCAATGTCACCAACGGTGGCCCCATGGGTACAAGAAACATCTTCTGCGAGTACTTCCAATTTTGGATTTGCTTCTGCTCTAGCTTTTTTGTTTAAAGAAAGATTAAATGATTCCTGGTGGGCCACTACCTTTTTTAAGTTAGGTGGAATGATCAGATTTCCTGTAAATACATGATGGGAACGATCAGTCACAATAGCCTTATAAGTAATTTTACTTGTAGTATGGTCTGCAAGGTGGTGCATTTCCATATCCAAATCCTTTAAGTTTCTCTTCCCTAAAGCAGAAACCCCATCCACAGTCACTTCTGCACCTTTGCCTAATAAATGAGAGTGTAATAATAATTTAGAACGGAATCCACCAAATGGAAAATGATGGTATTTGACTGATGTATTATCTTTAGATAGTAAAAGCACAGTTCGAAATTGGACTAAGTCTTCATCATAATTCTCTTCATCCAAAATCTCAACTTGTGAATCTTTGTCTGAAATAAAAACGTCAATTCCTGTTTGCAAATGGAGTGAATCTGACTTGTGGTTTGATTGTGTTTTTAAATGGATTTGTGAAAATTTCCCTTTGGGAACATAAAAAATTCGGAATGAAAATTTTGGTTCATCACCTAATGATGAATCAATTGGAGTTACTAAGCCATCTTCACAAATGAAAAACTCAATGCCTGGTGATTGTAAAACAGAGAGATAACTAAAATAATCCTTTGGTAAGTATTGTTGTATCAATGCGAAAATTTCATCAAGGATCGTTTCACTCACCAAATCCTTTTCAACGGAATTTGAGGAATCCTCAATCTTTGTCTTTTTCTCTTGGGGGTCAAATCCTAGTTCCTTCCAATCTAGAGCACTGATCGGAAATTTACGATAGGATTCCTCTTTTTCAGTGGGAAGAGATAATGTTTCCCAAGTTTGTATGAGAGAACGACAAAACTGATTTCGCTTTTTTGGATCGATGGTAAACTGTTGTTTGTTGAGCAAGGAATTCATTTGACCCCTTCTCTCTCCAATATCCAATCATAACCTACTTCTTCTAATTTGAGTGATAGGTCTTTTCCACCTGTTTCCAATATCCTTCCATCAGCAAACACATGGACAAAATCAGGCACAATGTAGTTCAACATCCTTTGGTAATGTGTGATGAGTAAAATCGATCTCTCTGGATTTCTGTTTGCATTGATCCCTTCAGATACAATTCTAAGGGCATCGATATCTAAGCCAGAATCAGTTTCATCCAAAATCGATAACACAGGTTTTAGTAAACTCATCTGTAAAATTTCAGCTCGTTTTTTCTCTCCACCAGAGAATCCATCATTCACATAACGCCCGATAAACGACTGAGGGACTTCCAAAAGATCCATTGCAGTTTTTAATTCTTGTTTGAATTCTTTGACAGGGAGTTCTTTTCCCCGATGTGCTTTTAAAATGGATTTTAAAAAATTCCCGATGGTGACACCTGGAAGTGCTGTTGGGTATTGGAACGATAAAAATAAACCTAATCTTGCCCTTTCGTCTGTAGAAAGTTTTAAGATCGATTCTCCTCGAAAGAGGATGTCCCCTGAAGTAACATTGTATTTTGGATGGCCGAGGATCACATTGGAAAGGGTACTTTTCCCGGAACCATTGGGCCCCATGATGGCGTGGACTTCTCCTGCTCCGATGGTTAAATTGACCCCTCGGAGGATCTGTTTGTCTCCGACATTGGCATGTAGAGATTTGATTTCGAGAATTGCGGACAAGGTGGTATCCTGTTTTTTTATATTTAGAATGATTCTATATTATAGACGAATCCCTACTACCAGGAAAATCGACCACTCAAAAAAAACAAGATTCTATTCCGACCAACTCACCTGTGCCACAAGGATCTTCCCTGCCATGAGAGAAAAGGTAAAGATAACATACTGATTCTGGTTGTTGATGTCATAAAGAGGGTATGTCACTCCCCATTTTTTGCGAAACCGCTCCGATTCCTCTTTGTGTTTCAAAAAATAAGGTTTCCAAGCGTAGTTGTTTCCAATTTGCCTAGACCGTTCCAAATACCCACCATTCATCCGATCCAAATCATAGGTTGGTGTGATTTGGTATCCTTCCCCGTCACAGACAAATACCTTTAAAATCTCTCGTGGAAGGGAACCAAGGATTTGTCCAAACCGATAAGGGAAATCTTCTTCACTCGAATCAGAGAGTTCATAAAACAAATCTTGCAATTGGTCGATGATCTTTTGTTCTCGGATTCCCTTTTCCCGAAGTTCACGAGAACGAACACTGGAAAAGTTTTCGAGGACAGTTTTCATCTTGTCGGAGAACGTATTGCGGTTGAGAAAATGTGGGTTCGGAGTCGAAAAATAAAACCCTTGGAGGAGATTGGCACCCATGGAAAGGGCAAGGTTCACCTCTTCCTCTGTTTCAATCCCTTCAAATAGGAGTTGGCTTCCTAATTTCTGGGACATCTCTGAGATGGCTCCGAGAACTTGTTTGAAAGAGTTTTTATTTAAACTTTCCCTCATGATACGGATGTCCACTTTCATGATGTCGGGGTGCAAATACCCAATGCGTTCTAAATTGGAAAAACCAGTCCCCAAATCATCGATGGCAATTTTTAACCCATAATCCCTGAAAATTTGGACAATTTGAATGAGCCTTTCGATCGAACCATCAAATTCGTCTTCCGTGATTTCAATCACCACCTGGTTACGATCAATCCCATACTTTTCGATGAGTTGGATGATATGGAAATTTTCTGCAAATAAATCAGTATGGTGCACCCGAGAGAGGAAATTGGGCATCATATTGAAGAATAGTTTCGTGCGAAGGTTACTTTCCTTTAGGGTTTGGACCGCCTTCTCTCGCAAAATCCTGTCAATATTGTAAATCGGAACTGGGTCATGTTCTCGGTTATGGAAAAGCCCACCTAAAGAATGGTAGGTGTTCTCTTCTGGGTTGAACTGGCGGCCGAGGACTTCGTAGGCTGAAATGGAGCGATTGATGGCATTGACGATGGGTTGGAAATGTGGGACAAAGTATGTCTCGTTCCAAAACTGGTTTCCTTCCGTTGATTCCGTTGTGAACATGGTTCCCTTTCTTCCAACTTAGAACTAAGTTCAAAACTGGCAAGAAAAATTCCACATTTTTGGAACCATTTAGACCTATTTTAGGCAAACTAAATCCATATTTGTGTCATTTTTGACTCAAATAGAATACCCATCCGGAATGGCAGAGTGCCTTGGGACTACGATGATCCCATCACGGATCCGGATGTAATCATCTTCGTACTCTTGTAAGTTTTGTTCGTTTAACAGCCGAACATTGGCACCGATCGCACAATCCTTATCGACAATTGTCCGTCGTATTTCACAGTTAGGTCCAATCCCAATAGGGATTTTTCCAGATTTACGATCAAAGTACCCGTAATGGTCAAGACCCATAATGATGGAATCGTAGATTTTTGTCCCAGAAGCAATGAGCTGCCTCACCCCAATGATGGATCTGTGCACCTCACATTGGTTAAGGATGGTACCTTCCGAAATGAGGGCCTGGTTTACCACCGCCTGATTGATCTTTGACGGTGGAAGTGCCCTCGCCCTTGTATAAATCGGGGTTTTCTCTAAATACAAATTGAATTTAGGGATATGATCGGTTAACATCAAATTGGCTTCATAGAATGCTTTGATGGTTCCGATGTCCTCCCAATAACCGTCGTAAGTATACGCTTTTACTTTTCGTTCTTTTATCGCCTTTGGTAAAATTTCCTTACCAAAATCTGCCATATTACGGTCTTCCAATACATCGATTAACGTGGATGTGTTGAAGATATAAATTCCCATGTTTGCAAGGAAGGCACCGTTTTCCGTACGGCAAGATTCTACCTGAGAAAGGTCCTGCGGTTTTTCAATGAATTCCTGGATGGTACCACCAACCCCGGCTTTGACAATGCCCAGCCCATAAATTTGGTCTTCCGGGATTGCATTGGTTGCCACAGAAATTTGGGTTTCCGGATCCATCAAATGGCTCTGCATAAAATCCGCAAGGTCCATATTGTAAAGTTGGTCACCAGAAAGGATGAGGACATACTTTGGTTTTTGTTCTCGAATGTAAGGTAATACCTTTCTTACGGCATCGGCAGTACCTTCGAACCAATTGGCACTTGATACGGTTTGTTCCGCAGCAATGATTTCTACAAAACTTTTTTGGTGGATATTGTTAGTGGCATACGTTCTGTTAATATGGCGGTTCAACGAATACGAGTTAAACTGTGTTAGGATAAATATCTTTTCGAATCCACTGTTCAGGGAATTGGAGATGGGAATGTCGATGAGTCTATACTTTCCACCAAAACTCACGGCGGGTTTTGATCGTTTTTCAGTTAAAGGCAGAAGCCTTGTTCCCTTTCCCCCACCGAGAATAATTGTGAGGACTTCATCTTTTTTGAGAATAAAATCAACACAGTCTATTGAGTCTTCTTGGAATCGCATACCAATCCTTATAATTGTATTTGACGAAAAAGCAAGAAAAGGAAACGAAAGATTCTAATTTTTTAATAGAGCTTCTAAGATTTGTTTGCCGTCCATTTTTCCAGTAAAAGGATTCATTGCTCTTTCAGGATGAGGCATCATTCCTAATACATTTCCTTTCTCATTACAGATCCCAGCGATGTCATGTAAGGATCCATTTGGGTTTTCCCTGTAACGAAACACAACTTGTCCATTTTTTTCTAATCGTTCTAAAGTTTCTGCATCAGCAAAGTATGCACCTTCTCCATGAGCAATTGGGATGGAAAGATTCCCTGGGAAATGTTTTGCAAAACCATTTTCTTGTACTGGAACAAGTTCCACATCTTTGCATATGTATTTTAAAGTTCGATTGTGTAAAAGTGCACCAGGAAGTAGTCCCGATTCGGTAAGGATTTGGAACCCATTACAAACTCCAAGAACCTTTCCCCCTTTGTTCGCATACTTCACAACCGATTCCATGGATGAACTGAATTTTGCCATAGCACCGCAGCGTAAGTAATCTCCAAAGGAAAACCCTCCAGGTAAAACAACCAAATCAGGAACGTCATCAAAGGATTCTTTGTACCAGGTATAATTGACATCGGCCTGGAAATAGTCATGTAATACGGATCCAACATCTTTATCACAATTGGAACCAGGAAAGGTGACTACTCGAACTTTCATTGGGATTCAACCACCAGTTTGTATGTCTCAATCACTTGGTTTACAAGGACTGATTCACAAATTTCCTTCGCGATGGACTCGGCTTCTTTTAAGGAAGAGGCATTGAGTTTGAGTTCAATGTATTTTCCCACACGTAAGTCCTGGACTTGCCCTTTTCCTTGGTCATGAAGGGTACGGAGCACTGTTTGGCCTTGGGGATCAAGGACGGATTCTTTGAGGGTGACATTTATTTTTGCGACAAACATATATTGATTTTATCTTCCAATTCCAAGTATTTTTTACGTAGTTCCTGAATCAAGGATTCGGGGAGTTTAGGGGGTGGTGGATTTTTATCCCAAGAGGTGGATTCGAGCCAATTTCGTAGGATTTGTTTATCAAAACTGGCGGGAGTTTTCCCAAGGGCATAGGTTGACGCATCCCAATACCGGGATGAGTCAGGTGTCAAAATTTCATCGATGAGAACTGGTTCCCCCTCAATCAGGCCAAATTCAAATTTGGTATCACAAAGAAGGATCCCTTGTTTTGCCATCAATTGGTGGGCTTTTTCGTAAAGGTGGAGGGAGATCGTTTTTACTTTTTGGAATAAATCGGAACCCACTTCTTTTTCCATTGTGCTCTCACTGACATTTTCATCATGGCCAGAATCATTTTTCCTCGCGGGAGTGAAAATGGGTGTGGGAAATTTGTAGGATTCTTGCAAACCCTTGGGGTAAGCTGTCTCGGCAATGGTTCCCAATTGTAGGTATTCCTTCCAAGCAGAACCTGTAAGGTATCCACGAACCACACATTCAAAATCAATTCGTTTTGCTTTTTTCACAAGGACAGAACGACCAATCAGGTTTGGTTCATCTTGATAAGGTTTTGGAAAACGGGAAACATCATCTGTGATCAGATGGTTATTTATATCCGAAAAATAACGAAACCATTGGGTGGAAATTCGAGTGAGGACCTTTCCTTTGTCTTCTACTGGTTCGGAAAATACAACATCAAAGGCAGAAATTCGATCCGTTGCTACAAGTAGTAACTCAGAGCCAAGATCATAAACATCTCTCACCTTTCCTTTGTAATGGGGAGTCGGGATCATAATTGTATACACACCATTGCCATATCGTCATTTGGAGTGGAAGTTCCACAAAACTCTAATATTTGATTTTGAACTGTGGGAAGGATATCCCCACCAATACTAACAGATTTTTGAAAAATATCACGCATGCCCTCTTCAGTGATGTATTCCATTTTGGAATTCATTGCTTCACTTGCCCCATCCGTATACATAAAAAACTTGGATCCTTGTTTTAAAGCGATCGATTGTGCTTCGTCATTGGTAATCATATTGATTCCCATAATCATAGGACTCATCCCCTTTAATAATTTGGTTTCACCATCCATGTAAATGATGGGTGCTGGATGACCACCGTTGATATAGGAAAGTTTTAAGTCTTGATCAATGATCGCATAACAAAAAGTAATAGCATAATCTTCTGGAAGTACAAGTTCCATATTCTTACGAAGGTGAGAAACACGTTCTTTCAATCCCATATTGGGAACTAAGTTGAACAATTGCATTTTGAACATAGCACCGATAAGAGCTGCACTTGGACCATGCCCTGAACAGTCAGCAATCACAATATGAAGTTTTTTTTCTTCAATCCAAGTATCGACAAAATCCCCACCAATTTGTAGATATGGATGGAAAAGTGTCTGGGCTTTGATTCCGTTCCAAATAAAACTTTTTTCCGGGATCAGTTGGTCTTGCACACGCCTTGCCGTTTGCAATTCTTTTTCGTATCTACTTTTTTGTTGGTAAAGTTCGTCCTGTAAATCTTTCAAACGGATCACAGAATGAATTTTTGCAACTAACTCTCGTTTATTGAAAGGTTTATTTATAAAATCATCACCACCATTTTTCATGGCTTCCTGGAATCCAACTTCACGATCGATAGAGGTGATAAAAAGAATGGGCAAAAGTTTAAACTGATCCATCTCCCGAAGTTCACGACAAAAGGAAAAGCCATCCTGTTCTGGCATATTGACATCTAATAATAAAGTATCAATGCGGGTATTGAGTAAAACCAAACGTGCTTCTTCTGCTGAATAGGCTGTATATGTCTTAAAACCTTCTTGGGATAAAAGGTATTTGAGAAGTTCCACATTTTCAGGAACATCATCAACAATGAGAATAGTATGTTGTGACTCTTTTGTTTCCATTTTTCAATTAATTGAATTCGGACCGTAGGTGATTTTTAATTTCTTGGATTTTTTCGTTTCGATTCGAAAGGAAAAATAGAAACAAAAACAAAAAATGGTAAGCTAGAACACCAAGCCACATCGTTTGTTTCATATCCGAATCCATTCCACCCTTTCCAAGCACACTTCCCGGATGGTTTCCTGGATTTTCAATCCAACGAATGGCACCCCAGGTCAAAACCGCACTTAAAGCACAAAGAACAGAAAGATAAGCCGATAAAATCGCCTTTTTTTTGCGAGATGGAACCAAATATCGAAAGATAAAATAACTCAATAAAGAAAGGCATAAAATAAAGAATGATTGTAACCTAGCATCTGTTTTGTCCCAAGGAACTCCCCATGCACTATATGCCCAAATAGGTCCAGAAAATAAAACTCCTAAGGCAAAAAGAAAAGCAAGTTGGTTTGCAGTGAATGCGAGGCGATCCCAAATAAGGTCTTTTTTAATGAAATAAATCAGAGAAAAAACAAACGATAACAGTGGGCCGTATAATGCAACCCAGGCGACTGGAACATGTAAGTAAAAAATTCTGTGGCTAAGACCTTGTTCCAAAATGACATTGGGATACAGGATCGATACAAAAACAGCGATTACCAAAGAGATACAGACTACGATGTAAAAGGCAAAATCCAAAGCCGGGTGGATCAGTTTGATCTTACGTTCCATTTTTTTCCAAATTTTCAGAATGGAAAAGAAATTCTAGGAGAAAATACAAATCCTCTACTCATTCTGTAAGGTTTCTACCATAATGGAACCAAGAGTTCCGTAAAATAATAGGAAAAACAAAAGTAATCCAATGGAAGGCAAATACAATCCAGGTTCCATCCAGTATCGATTTTCAGCTTCTAGTCCAAACAAAAACAATGGAATCGAAAATGGGAGTTGTAAAAGAGGGATGATGATCTCTTTTAGTCGGCTTTCAAATGCAACCACTCCAAGGGATACACCCAAAAACACCAAACACCCACTCCCTAAGTTTGCAAATAGCCACTCTCCCAAATAACGTTCCAAAACCATATTTTGGAAAAAGATCGATAATACGAGGATAAGGAGTGCATTCACGAGGATGGTACAAAACCAAATTGTAATCGATTTACTTAAGTAAAGATAAGTAGGACTGACATAACTGGAACTAGCTTCCCATCCCATTGACTCTCTTTCTTCCCATAAACTTTGGCTAACAATGACAAAGTTGAGAATGAAGATAATCGCCCACTTCAGACCACGGATACTCCTAGCAGATAACATTTCGTTCACTTCAATGGATGTATAAAAAATGAAAACGACAGAAACACTCAGTGTAAAAAGTGAAACCACTCCACCTAGTGAACGCCCAATCAAATAAAAATCTTTTTTTAATAGATTAAGAAACAAAGACATTCCCCTGGCGAATTAAAATTTGACCTGTACACTCAAGTTCATTTGGGATCGAGTGGAGCACCGTAAGAATGAGTCTCGATTTTTTTTCTTCATTTAAAATTGAACTTAAAACCGAAGAAGATTCAAAATCAAGTCCCGTAAATGGTTCATCAAATAAAATGATTTCTGCTGATGAAAGTAATACTCTCATAATGGCAACTTTCTGTTTCATACCTCTGGAAAAAAAATGGATGGGATCCCATATCCTTTTTTCCAATCGAAAGAGTTTTAATAACTCCATCCTTCTCTCCATGGAATGATTACCATCCAAAGAGGCAAAGTAGTCCAAATTTTCTTCCAAACTAAGAGAGGAATAATAACCAAGCTCATGGCCCAAATAAGCAATTTTTCGTTTTCCAAGGGGCCAAGTCCAGGAAGCAGAGGTTAAGGAATCATGAAAGATTTTCTTAAGTAATGTTGATTTTCCAGCTCCATTTTCCCCAAGGACAGCGAATAACCCTCTCTCAAAAAAACTGAGATTCACCTCTCTCAATATGGTTTTTTCGCCGACAGTAATAGTGAGCCCTTTTGTCTCCAAAAGCATACGGTTCATTCTAACACCATGTTCCATCGACTGTTTACATTCGCACTTCTGTTTTTGTTTCCAAGCCTAGTCTTTGCACAAAAACTCATCGGGAATAAGGAATACCCAGAGCTTTTATGGGGAAAAGACGAAGAGTTTGATACCCGTGACTTTCCGAATGGATCTTTTATCTACCACAGAGATGATTTTATCCTAACACGTGGAAAACTTTATACCGGCGAGCCACCCAAATCCAATGGAAGTTTTTCCTACGGAACAGAAACCGTCACAAATTCAGGTAAATGGAACAATGATACCATTGAACTTCTCTTAAATGGAAAGGCAAACCAAAGAGGTGAAGTCATCAAACGTTTGGAAGCCGGAGTTCGATTTGACCCTCAATTTTTCCCTTTCCGATATAATTTAGGCAGATTGTATTCGTTGGAAATGAAATATGAAAAAGCACTAGTTGAATTTGAATACGCAAAAGCAGAAATGCCAGAGTATTACAAAACATATTTGCATATCGGTATCCTTTCTGAAATCACAAGACAAACCTATTATGCCATCATGAACTACAAATTGGCAGTTGAAAAAAATCCATACGATACAGAAGCACTCATCCGACTTGCAGATCATTATTTGGCAACTGGACTTAAGAACAGAGCACTATTGTATCTAAATAAAGCTCTGAAAATCGAAGAGGAAAGTCCAAATGTAAAACTTGGATTTGCAAGACTTGAAATGGAGAAGGGAAATTATCATATTGCCTATAAAATATTCAATCGAACGAGTTTAACCACTGGTGAAGGAAAACAAAAGTCATATGATAAAAAGTTTCATTATTATTTTGCTGAGACAGCTTCAAAAGTCACAGATTATGAAACAGCAGAAGAACAATATACAATGATGCTGAGTTTTACAAATGATCCGTTTTTTGCGACCGTTTCCTCAAAAGTAATCGCACGTAGAAGGGATATCGCGAAAAAATTTGCGGAAGCAAAACGAACTCAATTGGATGATTCGGAAGAAGAAGTTACACCTCCAAACGAATGATTTCTCGCAAAAACCAATTCTTGTAATAGTTTTGATTTTGGATGTTTTAGAAGTTGTTTTGGATTTCCAAATTCAGTGATACTTCCCTCTTCCAATACAAATATTTGATCACACATATAAGATAAAAATCCAAGGTCGTGTGAAACAATCAACATTCCGAGTGAATCCTTTTGGTTGATTTCCTTTAATTCTTCAGCAATTTTCTTTTGCACAAGAACATCAAGGGCTGTTACTGGTTCATCTAACAAAAGGTATTCTGGATTCACAAGTAAGGCTCTGAGGATTGCAAATCGTTGTAACTGACCACCACTTAACTCTTGTTTTGTTTTTTTTAGTAAAGACACTGGTAATTCAAATCGATTACAATAATTTTCAATTCTTGTGTTTTCCTTATCGATCATATCCTGGTTTAAGACTAATTGTTTCTGAACCTTAAGTGGTTCCAATAATAATTCGCCAATTGTATGATAAGGTGAAAAACTCCCAAAGGGATCTTGGAAAACAGGTTGGATTTTGGGACAATGTTGTTTTCCTAACATTTCGCCATTCCACTCCAATTCGCCTGTCCATTCATATCCCTCAGACTTAGGAAGTAAACCCAGTGCCAATCGAAATAAAGTAGATTTACCAGATCCCGATTTCCCAATGAGGCCAGTGATTTCTTTGGGTTTTGCCTCTAATGATACATCGTTTAAGATGGTTCGTCTCCCTATATGAACGGAAAGATTTTTGATCTTAAACATAATACCTTGCAGATAAAATCATTGCATTCTCTCTCTCAATAAACAATCTAAAGAGGATAAATAGGAGTGAATCGTTTTGGAGAAAGTAAAAATCACTGAAGTAGGACCAAGAGACGGATTACAAAACGAAAAAACCATTCTCTCAACTCAGGATAAATTTGAATTCGTAAAACGTCTAGTAGAATCTGGGACAAAACACATCGAGCTCACTTCATTTGTCAGAAAAGATAGAATACCCCAAATGGGTGATGCAATCGAACTATCTGCACTCGTGTTACCAAAATTTGCAAATGATGTTGAATTTTCCTGTCTGACACCCAACACCAAAGGATATGAAGCCGCAAAAGAAGCAGGTTTCAAAGAAGTGGCAGTGTTTACAGCGACTTCTGAATCTTTTACGAAGAAAAACATCAACATGACAGTTTTGGAAAGTTTTACTTCCTTCCAACCTATTTTTGAACAAGCCAAACAAGATGGAATCAAAGTCAGAGGTTATATTTCAACAGTGATTGCCTGTCCCTATGAAGGAAAAATAACACCTGATAAAACATTAGATGTCGCATTGCGACTATTAGATGCTGGTGCCTATGAAATTTCCTTAGGGGAAACAATCGGTGTAGCTGTTCCGGATGAGGTTGAAAAATTATTAGATGTCTTACTTAAAAAAATTCCAATCTCTTATCTCAATTGTCATTTCCATGATACTTATGGTATGGCAATTGCGAATACAAAACAAGCTCTCTCTATGGGGATACGAAGTTTTGACAGTTCTGCCGGAGGTTTAGGAGGTTGCCCCTATGCAAAAGGAGCCGCTGGGAATGTGGCAACAGAAGATTTGGTTTATTTTTTAACAAGAGAAGGATATGATACAGGCATTCAACTGGATTCACTTGTAAGAGTGAGTCAATTTATGGAAACAAAACTAGATCGTCAATTTAGTTCCAGAACCTTCATTGCTAAAAAAAATGCCAGCTGATGCCATCTTACTAAAGAAAAAATTAGAGAATCTAAAAAACAAATACGAAAGTGTATCCTATTTGGATACAGATCCCATTTGTTTCCCCAAACAATTCACAGATCCACTGGATATCGAAATTATATCTCTCATTGCTTGTTTATTTGCCTATGGGTCAGTCAAAAACATTCAGAATTTTTTAAATCCTATCGTTTCGGCAATGGGACCTTCTCCTTATCTTTTCTTAAGACAAAAACAGAGTTCGTTTGATCCATTTCTAAAGACAATCAATGGGTATCGTTTCCAAACCAAAGAGGATCTAATTGTTTTCTTTGTAACCTTACAAAGGATCATACAAAATCACAAATCTAAGGATCCGATCTTTGAATCCATTTTTTTAGGTGGAGGAAAAAACTTCCGAAAGGAAACGTCGATACAGAATTTCCAATCCTATATGGAACAAGAATTCAAAATTACCTTGGGCAACAAACCACTTACCTATGGTTTACAATTCTTAATTGGTAAGTGGAAATCCAAATCACCTAAAAAAAGAATTTCCCTTTTTTTACGTTGGATGGTACGAAACCAGTATCCTGATTTTGGAATCTACAAACAAATCCTTCCGAGTGAAATACCCTATCCCATGGATGTTCACATCCAAAAATTGAGTAAGGTATTAGGAATTCGTGACAAAAAACAAGTGAAGTTAGATGATGCGTTCCTTCTTACTGAGTATTTTAGTTTACTGAATCCCACAGATCCCTTGTTATACGATTTTTATTTAACAAGGGTAGGAATCATTGAAAAATGCAAAGGTAGTTATGTAGAGGAAATTTGTAAGGTGTGTGAATTGAGGGAGGTTTGTTTGGTAGTGCCACGGGGAATTGAACCCCGATTGCAAGGATGAAAACCTTGTGTCCTAACCATTAGACGATGGCACCGTTTGAGAACGTTTTCTAAGAGTATCAAACTCTTATGTTTGAGTCGTCGGGGATTCGAACCCCGGACCCATTCCTTAAAAGGGAATTGCTCTACCAGCTGAGCTAACGACTCGTTCTGTAGCCAAGAATATCGAACCACCTTTCTCGGTCAACAACTACTTAAAAAAAAGATTCAGAACTATCTATTTTTTTTAATCCATGATGATCGTATGTTCACGATCAGGTCCAGTCGATACAATTCCAATTTTTGTATTCACTAAGTCTTGTAACGACTTAATATAAGATTGGCACAATGGTGGTAATTTCGAAAATGAATTGATACCAGAGATATCATCTTTCCACCCTTTAAACTCGGCAAACAACGGTTTAACGCTCTCAAGTCCTTGTGATGGGAAAAAATCTAATTTTTTTCCTTTGTATTCATATCCAACCACTACAGGGATAGAATCATAATGACTAAGAACATCAATTTTCGTTAGAACAAGTGAGTTAATCCCATTCACTGTGACTGCATGTTTGATCATCTGTACATCAAACCATCCACATCGCCTTGGTCTTCCTGTAGTGGATCCGTATTCGCCACCTAACTTACGAAGTACGTCTCCAGCTTCACCTAAAATTTCGGATGGGAAAGGTCCCTCTCCTACTCTAGTTGCATAAGCTTTTGTGATACCAATTACATCTTTTAAATAACGGAAACTTACTCCGGAACCAGCAAGAGCTCCCCCTGTGGTTGGATTGGAACTGGTCACATAAGGATACGTTCCAAAGTCAATATCTAGTCCAGTCCCTTGTGCACCTTCCAGAAGTACACGTTTGCCTTTTTCCAATTCGCTATTGAGATAATACACTGTATTTACAATGTTTTTTCCCATTTTATCAGCAAAATCTAAAAGGAAATCATACATCTCTGTTGGATTCACTGGTTCTAAATCATAGTATTTTACAAGTTCTTGGTTTTTTACTTCCAGAATATGATTGAGTTTTGATTTTAAAAGGTCTTTATCGAGTAAGTCACCAGCACGGACTCCATTACGTAACATTTTGTCCGCATAACACATACCAATGCCTTTTTTTGTGGTTCCAATTTTTCGTTCTGGAGAGGAACCAGCTTCTCTAGCCTCATCAATCAATCGATGATACGGTAGGAGGATGTGGCAAGAATCACTGATAAGGACTTTATCTTTAACGCGAAATCCATGTGCTTCTAAATCAGCACATTCTTTTAGAAAGTATTCAGGATCAAGAACTACCCCATTCCCTATCACACACGTAGTATTGTCATAAATGATCCCAGAAGGAACTAAATGGAAAATGTATTTTTTACCACCAACAACGACAGTATGGCCCGCATTTGCGCCACCTTGATAACGTACGATGATATCTGTATCTTTTGAAAGGTAATCAATAACTTTTGCTTTTCCTTCATCACCCCATTGGGCTCCAACGACTAAATTTGCAGGCATAAATCCCTCATTTTTCCTTATTTAACAAAACTTCAATAGAATCCAAATGCAGTGCAAATCCACATGCATCCTTTTGTATCCCTGTAAAACTTTCATATAAATCATTATACACACCACCAGCAAAAACTGGCTCAGGGTCATGTTCTACATACCCTTGAAACATAAAACCCGTGTAATACGATAAATCACGAACAAGAGATGGATCCCATATACAGGATACACCTTGCATCTGTTTATTCCAAACGTCAAAAAAAGATGTGATCGAATCCAAATCGTTTTTTACTAAATTCAATTCTTCTTCGGATAAATTAGATTCCAAATCTTTCTTAAAACCAGCCATTCCATTTACAGGGATCGGTTTGAGTAATAACTGAATGATTTTCATATGAGAATCTTTCGTATTTGTTCTTGCAGCAAGAGACACTAATTCTGGGATATTTTTCGTGTATAAAAATTGTCGTAAAACTTTTGTTTGTTCTTCATTCCAACCTAGAATTTCTAACAATTTTCGAAAAAAAGAAGAATGACCAAACACAATCGTAAATGTTTTGTTAGGAATCGTTTTGTCCCAAAGTTTTTTCAAAATTTTGATTTGGGAAATCAATTGGTTTGTATCACTTTTTCCTAAACTCTCGACTCCGATTTGTAAAATCTCTCGTCTGGAAGCGTTTCGTTTTTTATGGTCTCTAATCTTTTTGGCAAAATAATAGATGTTTTGGTTTTCTTCCCAATGGGATCTAGCTGCCATCCCTTTCACAACCTGTAATGTTAGGTCCACACCGGGAGAGAGTTCATTTCCATCCCAGTCCTTCGTGACGAGCAAACTCTCAACACCTTCATGCAATTGGGAACGAAAGGAATTGGAATAATCAAAACTAGGTAGAGTGATTTCAGAATACCCTTCTCTTTCAAAGAGTTCCGAAAACGATTGTAGTAAATTTCGCCGGTTTCTGCTTTCTTCCGGTCCTAAAAAATGAAATCCATCGGGTATCCATTTCTGTTCCGAGGAAATTGATTTGTTTTTTTGATTCATACCGGGATCTCGATCACCCAAGAAGTCAGGTTAGAGAAATCCTGGATTTACGCAATCAATTGTAAAAATCGAATAGACAAATCGAAACTTTTCAGTACGCTGATGTCGGTTTAGAGGCATACATGACAGAAAAAGAAGCCACTTTGGGACGTTGGCACAAAGAATTTTTTGAGAACATTCACTTATTTGTAAAATCCGGTCTTTCGGAACAAGAAGCAAAGTCCATTTTAGAAGAATTTTTAGTTCTATCACAAGCAACTCCTAAACCTAAGGTCATGGAAATTTTCCAAGAGCCCGAACGATTAGAAGAGATTGGTGTCTACACAGACATCAGACCAGAGCCTCGTGATTTTATGCTCAAATTCCTAGACCCCATCATGAAGAAGTTTAAGGTGGAAGGAACAGAAAATTTAAAACTCCTCGATGGCATCATTGGCAAATACCCCGTCACTCTTATCTCTAACCACTTAAGCCATTTAGATGCTCCTGCCATTTTTACTCTACTTTACAATTCGGGGCCAGAAGGTAGAAAGATCGCAGAGTCTCTTGTCTTCATTGCGGGAAGACTTGCCTTTGAACCTGATTTTACACGTCTAGGCCTTTATATGTTTGGTACTCTCCTTGTTTGTTCCAAAAAAGATATGGCGGATAACCCTTCTCTTTCTGATGTCATGACGAAAATCAATATGCGTGCCTTTCGTAATTCACAGAAATTACAATCAGATGGAAAGGTAATCTCCATTTTCCCGGAAGGAACTCGCTCTCGTGATGGAAGGCTCATGCCATTTGTGGACACAGTTTACCATTATGTAGCTAACAAAGTCATTTTGCCAATCTCTCTCGAAGGTACTGAAAAAATTCTACCGATTGAAGGATTACTTTTCAACCAAGCCGTTGGAAAACTTGTGATCGGTAAACCTGTACTAGTTGGAGAACTGACAAAACGAGAAATGGAATCGTTTCCATCTCATATCGAACAAATTTCGTTTCCAGGAAGTGGTGACAAAAAACAATTTATCATTGATAACCTTGCCCTTCTTGTGGGAAGTAATCTCAACAAACACAAACATGGAACATATCGAAACCTTTACCGAGGTGACGTTAGAGAAACGAACCAACTCATTTCACTTCCCAAAAAACCAGACGAACACGTAGTCATCATTGGTTCATCCAATATGTCTGTCGCTTTTGCTTGCATCCTAGCCAATAAAAATGTCAAAGTGACGATCTACCATCCAGATTCAGAAATGGTGGCTCGTAGTAACGAAGAAAGACGTGACATTATCCATTACCCAATTTACAAGCTACCACCAAACATAGATTTTTCGGATAAACCAGAAGTGTTAGAATCAGCAACATTATTTGTCCAAGGAACAAATCCTTGGGAATTTGATGCTGTTTACTCCAAAATCAGAACCTATTTACAAAAAAATAAATCACCTATGGTGAATGTAATCAAAGGTTTCACTGGATCTAAAAAGGGGCTCATCCTCGAAGACTTAAACGAACTTCTCCTCATTGAAAGGGATCGATTGGCAGTCGTATCTGGTGCATGTTACCCAGACCAAATTATGGAACGAAAAATTTCTGGATTTGAAATTTCTGCCTTTGAGGATTCCTTGATTCCAAAACTCAAAGAACTTCTCACCAATAATTATGTATTCACTAGAACCGCTATCAATTCCAGAGATACAAAAGGGGTTCAGCTTGGTGGTGCTTTAAAAACTATTTATGCACTTGCAATGGGACTAGTAGAAGGATACTTCAAACGCGAATTAGGTGGGAATGTCGACAATACTCTATTCCATTTGAGTAACCGATTTTTTAATGAAATGGTCTCCATTGGTGTATTACTCGGAGGAGATCCCACTACGTTTAATGGATTATCTGGAATGACTGATTTTATGTTAGCATGTTTTGGATCTGACACGAGAGACCGCAAGTATGGTTATGATCTGGCGAATGGAACAAGACCAGAAAAAATCACTAATGGTTTTTATGGTCTAAAAGTGTTACCAAACCTCATCCAACTAGATGAAAAAAGACATCCAATTGTTGCTTCTGCTTATAAAACAGTGATCCAAAACGAAGATTTTGATATAGTTGCGGAAGAATTACAAAAACAGTTAGCTAGAGTTTAGGGATAGAAACGATAAAAACAGTTTGGCCTGGTTCGGAAAATAACCGGATCTGGCCTTTGTGCCTTTCTTCTACGGATTGTTTAACGATCCCAAGACCAAGCCCGGTTCCTTCTCCTTTTTCCTTCGTTGTATAAAAGGGCTCAAAAATACGTTTTTGCATAGTCTGTGGAATTCCAGGACCATCGTCCTTAATGGATACTTCAACATCGGTATTTGTTTCTTCCACCTGCACCGTCAACTTACCTTTGAAGTGCATTGCTTGTAAGGAATTATAAATCAAATTGGTCCAGATTTGGATGAGTTCGTCTGGATAACCCATGATCACAGGATTTGCGTTGTACAATCGAATGCATTCAATACCTGATTTCATTTTGTTCTGATACAAAGTAAGGACAGTTTCGATTGTATCTATGATATTGGTTTGGATTTTAGCAGAACCTCTGTCCATCCTTCCATAATTTTTTAAACTATAAACGATTTTCGATGTGCGTTCCACTGCTAAACGAATCGATTCAATACTACGTAACGCATTTAATTCATTTAAGATGATACTCAGTATGGGAGTATTTTTTAGTTTTTCCACAAAACTTGTATTTTCTAAAATATAATCAGATACACCCAAATCTACAATACGATCAGCCAAATCATAAGGGGATTCAATATTGGCAGTAACAAACAGTGATTCTAAATTCTTTTTGATTTTCCTTGTCTCAGAAAAACTATAAGTTTTTGGTTTTACTTGGAATAGTTCAGTGATCCAACGAATGATTTCCAGAGCATCCTTGTCTGTATATTTCCCCATACAATTCCGAATCTCAAGTAACCTAGATCCAAAATCTCCTAATCGGTTTTGTAATTGTTCGCTAAAAGCAGAGATAGCCGCCAAAGGGTTGTTAATTTCATGTGCCACACTTGCTACGAGTTGGCCAAGTGTAGCCATTTTTTCGGATAAAATCAATTGGTCTTGAGTTTTCTGTAAATCTTCTAAGATACGGTTGAGTTCTTTTGTCCTTTCTTTGACAGCAAACTCAAGAGCTTCTTTATTTTGTTTGGATTCAGTGATATCAATGAGAATCGCAAGTAAAGTGGAACGACCATCATGATTGAGAATTGTATTCCCAGAAACCACATGTCGTATTTCCCCCGATTTAGTTCGAACACTTGCTTCCATACCAGTGCTCCAACCTTTTTTTTGAACTTCTGCGAGTAACCTTGCTCGGTCTACCTTTGTAATCCAAATATTCAAATCATGTGATGTTTTGCCGATGATTTCTTCTCTATTAAAACCAATGAGACGACAATATGCCTCATTCACATCATCGTATCTACCTGTTTCTGCATTTGATAAACTAACAGCCGCAGGATTTAACCTAAAAACACTTTCAAACAAATCCTTACTTAACTTTAATTCTTTTTGCAGTGCATTTGCAAGTTTCTCTTTCTCTTTTAAAGCGGTTATATTTTGCCCCGCACTGAGTAAGTACCGACCATTCTCTACAATTTTCCCACTAAAAAGAATGGTTACAGTTTCATTCGTCTTTGTCAAAAGGGGAACTTCAAAGTTAAGTACAAAGCCATCTATCTTTAATTTGGTTAAAATGAGATCCCGGTCTGCCAGATTTGAATAAATTCCTAAATCAATTGTGGTTCTTCCGACAACCTCCTCTCTCTTACGACCAAGCCAATTACAATAAACTTCATTTGCTTCTACATATAGTCCTGTTTGCAAGTCGGTAATCGCCATACCAATGGGGCTTTCTGCAAAACTGGTATGCCAAATTCGATCAGTGATGGGTAAAGAGGAGTCCATAGTTTTCGGAGGTTAAAAGGTAGCGGAATCCACAGGTCTGGCAATAAAAAAACCTACTTAAGAATGTTCTCAAGTAGGTTTTTCACCAAGGAATCCGTGTTAGCGGATAAGAAGTTACTTAGAAGCAGCTACTTTTTCTTTTTTCGCCTTTTTAGGTTTCTCTTCTTTTTTAGCAGGTTTTTTCTCTTCGCGTTTTGCTTTCGCTTCTGCTTTGAGTTCGTCTTGTGTTTTTCTATCTACAAGTTCTAAAATTCCCATCGCAGTGTTGTCTGAAGGACGGTTTACCAATCGAATGATTCTCGTATACCCGCCCACTCGTTCTGCATAACGATTTGCTAAATCCTTCAAAAGTTTATTCACGATCTCTTGGTCACCAAGGTGGCTATAAAGATACCTTGTATTGTGCAAAATCGCTGCATTTTTCTTTTGTTCGTCTAGGTTTGCTAAATTTGCATCTAGATTTTTTTTCGCTCTTGTGATGATTCGTTCTGCATAAGAACGAGCCACCTTTAACTTCGCTACAGAAGATTCAATTCTTTCGTGGCGAAGTAGAGAGATTACCATATTTTGGATCATAGCTTTTCTATGATCTGCTGATCTATTGAGTTGTTTAACTTTATTACGTTTGTTCATCTTAAAAATCTCTCATACCGAAAGAAAGTCCCATAGAGGAAAGTTTTGCTTTCAACTCTTGTAAACTTTGTTCGCTGAAATGTTTTGATTTCGTCATTTCGTCTTCTGATCTCTTTACGAGTTCACCAATGAAGTCAATTTCCAAACTACGAAGAACGTTAGTCGAACGAACAGAAAGTTCTAATTCTTCTACGTGTTTCGATAAAGCTGCTTTGAGTTTTTCATCAGCTTCATCTAACTCTTCTTCTTCCTCTTCAATTTCTTCTTCAAAATTGATGAATACAGTGAGATGGTCTTTTAGAATTTTAGCTGCTTGTGCAACTGCATCTTCAGGGGACACAGATCCATCAGTCCAAACTTCCATTGTTAGTTTTTCGTAATCAGATCTTTGTGCAACACGAGTTTCTGATACTTCAAACAATACTTTTTGGATTGGAGAAAAGATCGAATCGATTGGGATCGTTCCCAATACTTCGATATCTTTCTTTTTGTCTTCTGCAGGAACGTAACCACGTCCTCTTTGGATTTCCAAATCCATAATCAAATTAGCATCCTCATTGAGGGTAGCAATATGAAGATCAGGATTCATGATTTCAATAGAAGAATCTACAGCAAGGTCAGCAGCACGAAAGTAACCAGCACCTTTGAGTTCCAAGTGGATCACTTTACTTGCTTCTTTGTCTTCTGGCTCGTATTTGATTCGAACTTGTTTTAAGTTAAGAATGATACGAGTGACGTCTTCTGCAACACCTTCGATGTAGGAGAATTCGTGAGAAACTCCTTCAATGCGAATGGCAGAAATTGCTGCTCCTTCGATAGAAGACATGAGTGTACGACGAAGGGAGTTACCGATCGTTGTACCAATTCCTCTTTCGAAAGGTTCTGCAACAAACTTACCGTAGTTTGGTGTATTCACATCGGTAGTGAATTCGATTTTTTTGGGTCTTTTAAAACCTTTTAATAAATTCTTTGGAGACAATGTCGTATCCTTCTTCTCTAAATTCTTACTTCGAGTACAACTCTACGATTACCTGTTCTTTCACAGGGATATCAATATGCTCTCTTGTTGGAAGTGAAGTCACTTCTCCTGAGAACTTGGCATAATCCACACTCACCCAAGAAGCAGTACGATTGATTGCTTGGGCTAGTTTGATATTTTCTTCGATAAACGCGGATTTTTGGAACTTCTCACGAATTTCGATTTTATCACCAACATTCACACGATAAGAACAAATATCAACTCGGTGGCCATTCACTAGAATGTGTCTGTGAGCCACAAAGTTACGAGCTTGTCTTCTAGTAACAGCAAAACCCATACGATAAAGAACGTTATCCAATCTTCTTTCAAGGAATTGGAGTAAGTTCTCACCAGGAATCCCCGGAGTGTGAGAAGCTTCTTCAAAGTATCTACGGAATTGTTTTTCTAACACACCATAAGCGCGTTTTACTTTTTGTTTTTCACGTAGCTGTGCGCCGTATTCTGTTACCTTCCCTTTTTTCTTTGGAGGAAGACCTGGTGGGTACTTTCTCTTTTCAAGGGAAGATTTTTCTTTATGTAATGTATGACTATTTTTGAGAAAGAGGTTAAGCCCCTCTCTTCTCATCAATTTAACAACTGGACCTCGGTAACGTGCCATATCTAATTCCTACACCCTTCTTCTTTTTCGTGGTCGGCACCCATTGTGAGGGAGCGGAGTTACGTCTTTAATGAGTTTGATTGCAATCCCTTTTGTGGTCAAAGACCGAATGGCAGATTCACGTCCAATTCCAGGACCTGAAACCATTACATCCACTTCGGAAAGACCAGCAGCTTCAATTGCTTTCTCAGCAGCATTGGTAGCAGCTACTTGTGCTGCGTAAGGAGTGGATTTTTTGGATCCACGAAATCCCATCATTCCGGAAGAAGACCAAGAAAGAACGTTTCCAGCCATATCAGTAATCGATACGATTGTATTGTTAAACGAAGCTTGGATATAAACCTTACCCCGTGGAACGTTTTTCTTTTCTTTTTTCTTAACCTTTTTGGTATCTTTTTTATTCTTTGCGTCTTTTTCAGCCATGGACTGGTCCTCTACTTAGTAGCCTTTTTCTTATTGGCTACAGTCTTCTTGACTCCCTTACGGGTTCTTGCGTTGGTTCTTGTTCTTTGTCCGTTAACTGGAAGTCCACGTCTATGACGGAAACCTCTGTAACAACCCACATCCATCAATCGTTTGATGTTGAGGTTGACTTCGGAACGAAGATCCCCTTCTACCTGGTATGATTCTTCAATGACTCGTCGGATCGCGGCTTCTTGTTCGTCCGAGAGGTCCTTCACCCTGATAGATTCGTCAATTCCTGCTTTTTTCAGGATATTTTGAGAGGATGTCTTACCAATACCAAATACGTATGTAAGACCGATCACTATTCTTTTGTTTGATGGTAAATCAACACCCGCGATACGTGCCATATCTTCCTATCTTTGCCTTTGTTTGTGTTTTGGGTTCGTGCAAATCACTCGGATTACACCTTTTCTGCGAATGACTTTGCATTCTGGACAGATTTTTTTGACTGATGCTCTAACTTTCATTATAGTTTCCTATTTCTTTCTGTAAGTGATACGGCCCTTGGTTAAGTCATAAGGAGAAAGTTCCACAGTGACTTTATCTCCAGGTAGAATACGAATGTAGTGCATACGCATCTTTCCTGAAATGTGCGCTAAAACCTTGTGACCATTCTCTAGTTCCACACGGAACATTGCATTTGGTAACGGTTCTAAAACGGTTCCGTCAATGGTGATTGCTTCTTCCTTAGCCAGGGTCTATCTCCTACTGGATTGATTTTAAAATAGTGTTAGTGATTTCTTCCATACTTCCCAACCCATTGATTTGCCGAAGGATCCCCGTGCCTTTATAAAAGTCAATCAGGGGCAACGTCTTGGTATTGTAAGTATGCAGACGGTTTTTGATGGTCTCTTCGTTGTCATCCGAGCGTCCTTCTTTGATCGCTCTACCTAGCAAACGTTTGACGAGTTCTTCATCAGGAACGTCTAGGTTGACAACGGAGTCGAGCTCCATGTGAAGCTCTTTGAGGATTTCCGAGAGAGCCTTTGCTTGCTCCACCGTCCTTGGAAATCCATCCAATATGAATCCATTTGCACAATCAGCTTCGACCAATCGGTCGCGAATTATGCCTATAACGACAGCATCTGGAACAAGGTCTCCAGCGTCCATAAATTTTTTTGCTTCAATCCCCATAGCAGTGCCATTTTTTACTGCGGCACGGAGGATATCGCCTGTGGAAATCTGAGGGATCTTGTATTTCTCTTTGATGATGTCAGCTTGTGTTCCCTTACCAGCACCTGGAGGGCCCATAAATATGAGTCTCTTCATTCGTTACACTCTTCCCTTGATTTTAGTCTTTTTCATGAAACCTTCGTAGTTTCTCATGAGGAGTTGGGCTTCGATTTGTTTTAAGGTTTCGAGTGCCACACCCACCATAATGAGAAGAGAAGTTCCTCCGAATGTATACACTAAAGTTCCACCACCTGTATTGGATCCCAGGTTTAAGAATTTAATGATGAGATACGGAGCAAGAGCAAGACCAGCAAGGAAAAGAGCACCCGGTAAGGTGATTCGATTCAAAATTTTCTCGATCATTTCTTTTGTTTGGCTTCCTGGACGAACACCTGGGATAAACCCACCATATTTTTTTAAGTTATCAGCGAGTTCCTGTGGATTGAACTGAATTGCCGTATAAAAATAAGCAAAGAAGATGATGAGAGAAGTATAAATCACATAGTAAAATAAAGCATGGTACCAGATTTGTGAGAATGGGTTAAAATAATCCATAATCACAGCCCAACCAGCCCACTGTCCCCCTTTGGAAGACAACCACTGAACAATTGTTTGTGGAAATAGAATGAGGGAAGATGCAAAGATAATTGGCATTACGTTTGCACTGTTCACTTTGAAAGGAATGGATTGGCTACGAGCCTGTACCATCTTTCTACCCACCATCTGTTTTCCGTAATTCAGTGGAACCCGGCGAACCCCTTGGGTTAAAATCACCGTGAGTGAAATGAGAACAATAAAGATGATAATTAGGATCAGGATACTGAGAGCATCTGAAGTATCAGAAGTAAACATCGCAATGAGTGCTTCTGGCATACGACCAATGATACCCGCAAAGATAATGAGAGAAATTCCATTACCAATCCCACGTTCGGTGATTTGTTCCCCGAGCCAAATGAGAAGCACTGTTCCTGTTGTGATGGATAACATGGCAATCGGTAAAAAATACCCTTCGACGGAAGGATTGATTAGACCTGGGTATTTAGCCTGCGCAGTTCCCGATCCAGTGGACCAAGAATTGGCAAGTTGGATCACAGCAAGAGACTGAATTGCACAAAGAATGAGCGTTCCGTACTTCGTGTACTGTTGGATCTTTTTCCTGCCCTCTTCCCCTTCTTTTTGCATTTTTTGCAAACTAGGAATGAGAACCATCACAAGTTGCATAATGATCGAAGAAGAGATATAAGGCATAATCCCAAGTGCAAAAATAGAAAATTTGAGAAGAGCACCACCAGCAAACAAATCTACCATTCCAAGGAAACCTTCACTTGGATCGGCAGTAATGCCCGTCACAATCAAACTGTTGATACCAGGAATGGTCACGTGAGTTCCCATTCTAAAAAGTAACAACATACCGATCGTAAATAGGATTTTAGATCTTAATTCCGGGATTCGAAAGATGTTAGCGATGGTTTGAAACATGGGTTATTTAGTTTTTTTTCTCTTCTTTTTTCTTTTCTCTGATGATGACTTTGCCACCTGCTTTTTCAATTTTCTCTTTTGCAGAAGCTGAAAATGCATCAACCGTAATGGTAATCGCAACAGTCACTTCACCAGTTCCGAGTAATTTAATCGGTCCTAGTTCGGATTTGATTAGTGCCTTTGCTTTCAAAATCGCAGGAGTCACTTCTCCCGAAAGACCAGCTTTCGTAAGAGAAATCAAATTCACTGGTTGGAATACTTCAGAGAAGATATTAGTAAAACCACGTTTTGGTAAACGTCTGTGAAGAGGGAGCTGTCCACCTTCAAATCCACGTCTCATGGATGCTGCACGAGCTCTTTGTCCTTTGGATCCACGAGTGGAAGTTTTTCCCATCCCTGATCCTGGACCTTGGCCCACTCGTTTCGGAGAGGTTTTTGCGCCTTCCGGAACGGGAACCAAGTTTTTGTTTCCGAGAGATGTGGATTTTTTAGCGCGTTTTGCACCAAACCCACGACCTTGTTCGATTCTTTCTTGTGCCATATGATTATACCTTTTCCACTTTCAACAAGTATCCTACTTGTCGTAACATCCCTTTCAATTGGGGAGTCATTTTGTGTTTTTTGGATTGACCTTTCTTTTTAAGGCCGAGAGCAATCAAAGTTTTTTTGTGCATTGGGATGATACCAATGGAACTTCTTTCTTGCGTTACGATCACTTCTTCCATAGTCAGTACCCTTTTATAGATCTTGCCCAAACAAGTGTTTGAGGCTAACACCACGTCGTTTCACCGCCATAGACGGAGTTTCCAACTGTTGTAATGCATCCATAGTCGCCTTTACAATGTTCATCGGGTTTGAAGATCCCCAAGACTTTGTTAGAACATCTTGGATCCCTGCTCTTTCCAACACGGAACGAACAGAAGCTCCAGCGATGATCCCAGTTCCAGGTGAAGCTGGTTTCAAAATCACACGTGCTGATTTGAATTGTCCAACCACATCGTGAGGAACGGTGTGACCAATATAATGAATGGATTTTAAATTCTTTTTTGCCGATTCAATGGACTTACGGATTGCATCTGGAACTTCATTTGCTTTTCCAAATCCAATGCCTACTTTTCCTTTGGAGTCACCTACAACGGAAAGAGCATTAAAAGAGAAACGACGTCCCCCTTTTACTACTTTGGCGACGCGGTCGATTTTAACGACTTTCTCAGTAAATTCTTTTGTTTCTTCTTCTAACATCATTTAGAACTCCAATCCACCTTCACGGGCAGAATCAGCAAACGCAGCGATTCTTCCATGGTAAACCATCCCAGAACGGTCTAGTACCACTTGGGAAACACCCGCTTTTTTCGCCTTATCAGCGACTACTTTACCGAGTTCGGTTGCAGCCGATTTACTCTTCTTAGAATTTTCATGTTTCGGAAAATCTTTCTCGAGAGTGGTTGCGTAAACTAGTGTTACACCTTTTGCATCATCAATGATTTGTGCAGTCAGGTAACGGTTTGTTTTGTTAAACACTAACCGAGGTCTATCCGATGTTTGGCGGAGTTTGTAACGAACTCTCTCCGCTCTTCTCAATCTTTTACTATTTTTAGCTGTCTTGTTGATCATGACGTTCTACTTCTTACCGGTTTTTCCGGCCTTTCTACGGATGTATTCGTTCTGATATTTGATCCCTTTCCCTTTGTAAGGCTCTGGAGGTCTTTTGGAACGAATGTCAGCCGCAACTTGTCCAACCAGTTGTCGGTCAATGCCCGATACTTTGATTTTGAGCTGATCTGCGACTTCAATTTTGATGCCATTTGGCTCAGGGAAAACCACTTCGTGAGAATAACCAAGTGCCATCACAAGATCCTTACCACGTTTTTGTGCACGGTAACCGACCCCAGTGATTTCTAGGTTTTTTTCCCATCCAGTTGTGACACCCTTTACACAGTTCATCGCAAGGGAACGAACGAGACCGTGGAGAGCCACTGTCTTTTGGTCTTCACTTTTTCTTGTGAACACCAATTCGCCGTTTTCAACGTTTGCTCCGACACCTTCGTAAAGTGGAGTTTTTAATTCCCCTAACGGCCCTTTGATTGTAAGGACTTCTGCATCTGCTTTAACTTCTACCTTTGCAGGCAATTTGATGATACTTTTTCCAACTCGAGACATGGTGTTATCGTTCTCTAGAATACCTTACAGAGAACTTCCCCTCCTACTCTGAGTTTGCGAGCGCGTTTTCCCGTCATCACACCTTTCGAAGTCGAAAGGATGAGTGTTCCGATGTTATTTCGGAAAGGACGGATTTCACCAGACTGGATATATACCCGTCGTCCTGGTGTGGAAACACGTTCAATCATACGGATCACAGGTTTTTTCTCTGTGTCGTATTTCAATTTTACTTGGAAGTCATCAAAACTTCCATTTTTTACAGTTTGGACATCATCTACAAAACCTTCTTCTTTGAGAAGATCTAGGATGGACTTTTTGATTTTGCTACCAGGAATCACACAAAGCTCATGTTTAGCTTGTTGTGCGTTTCTAATTCTTGTTAGCATATCTGCGATTGGATCTGAAAGACTCATATCTTACCTTAACCTAATTACCAGGAGGACTTTTTCACACCGGGGATCTGAGCCTTGCTAGCAAGGTCCCGGAAGCAAAGACGACACATATCAAAGCGGCGCAAATAAGCGCGTGATCGACCACAAAGAGGGCAACGATTGTACTCTCTCACTTTGAATTTTTGCTCTTTGGCGTGGCGTTCCATCATTGATTTTTTCGCCATGAGTAATCTCCTACTTACCTGCCGCTCGGTAAGGCATACCGAAGGCTTGGAATAATTCGAACGCTTCTTTGTCCACTTCCGTGTTCGTTACGAAAGTGATATTGATTCCATAGATCGTATTGATTTTATCAAATTGGATCTCTGGGAAAATGATCTGTTCTCTAACAGAAAGGTTATAATTCCCTCTGCCATCAAATCCCTTCGGGCTAACACCACGAAAGTCACGAACCCTTGGAAGGGCTACGTTGATGAAACGATCAAGGAACTCATACATATGATGTCCACGTAGAGTCACTTTGCAACCGAGAACCATTCCTTCTCTCACTTTGAAACCCGCGATGGATTTTTTAGCGAAAGTTTTCACAGGTCTTTGTCCAGTGATTTGGCCAATTTCCACAAGACATGCTTCCATTGCCTTAGGGTTTGTGTGAGCTTCACCCATCCCTACGTTGATTACGATTTTCTCTAATTTAGGAACTCGCATCACACTTTGAAAGCCGAGTGACTTTTGGAGTGTAGGACGAATTTCCTTTTCGTATTTTGATTTAAGCCTAGGTACCATATCTATACTTCTTTCCCTTCAGGTCGAGTCACTCGTACGGATTTACCATCCTTCTTGGCAAAGCCTAAGCGTACAGCCTTAATTTTCTTCTTTGGCTTCGCTTTGTTCTCTGCTTTTGCGTCGTGAAACATCACATTGGAAATATGGATTGGGAATTCGATCTCAATCGCACCACCACCAGGGTTTTCTTGGGTTGGGCGAACGAATCTTTTTCTTTTGTTCACACCTTCGATGTAAACACGGTCTTTGCGTTTATCAACAGCAAGAACCTTCCCTTTTTTTCCTTTTTCTTTTCCAGAAATCACAAGAACTTCGTCGTCCTTTTTGATTTTTGTTTTTTTAAATTTAGTAGGCTCGGAACCTCTATATGCTAACTTAGTCGCCATTTTAGAGAACCTCCGGAGCTAGAGATATAATTTTCATGTATTTTTTATCACGTAGTTCGCGAGCAACAGGTCCGAAGATCCTTGTTCCTTTTGGATTCCCTTTATCATCGATAATGGCAACCGCATTGTCATCAAAACGGATATAAGTTCCATCTGGACGACGAACTTCTTTTTTCGTTCTTACGACAACGGCTCTTTGAACCGCTTTGTTATGCACTTTTTTTCCTTGCCCGTCACGAAGTCCGTATGCAGGTTGTGCTTCTTTCACAGCGACGATGATTTCGTCACCAAGCGTTGCGTAGCGTTTTTTGGAACCGCCAAGCACTTTAACGCACATGACTTTTTTCACACCCGAGTTATCGGCTACTTGTAAAATAGTTTCTTGTTGGATCATACTAATTTCGCCTTCTCAATTACCTTTACAAGTTTATGGTGTTTCTGTTTAGAAAGTGGTCTTGTTTCCACAGCGATGACTCGATCACCAACTTGACACTCGTTCTTCTCATCGTGAATTTTCACACGAGAAGTTCTGGTCATAATTTTCTTAAACCGTGGGTGCACTTTTCTAGTGATGATTTCGATCACTACAGTTTTATCCATAGCATCACTCACAACTACACCTTGAATGGTTAAAGATTTTTTAGAGTTTTTATCTTCCATAACCTACTTCTTCTTACCTTTGCTTGTTTTAGCGACTTTTGGAGCCGAACCAGCTTTCGGTGCGATTTGTTTGAGTTTGCCTTTTGCAGCTAGTTCCTTCTCACGAAGCACAGTTAACGCTTGGGCAATTCTCTTCTTATGATTGCGGATTACTTTCGGGTTTTCAAGAGATCTTGTAACACCAAATTGGAATCTTGCTTTTCTGACTTCTTCGGAAGAGGAAAGAATTTCTTTCTTCAAATCTTCTGGAGAAAGTGATTTGAAATCGTCTTTCATAGAACGTTCCTCTTAACAAATGAAGTTTCAACTGGCAGTTTAAATGCTGCTAGGTGGAGTGCTTTTCTAGCTGTATCTTCATCAACACCAGCCATTTCAAAAAGAACTCGTCCTGGTCGGATTTCAGCAATCCAGAACTCAGGGTTACCTTTACCTTTACCCATACGAGTTTCGGCAGGTTTTTTAGTGATTGGTAAATGAGGGAAGATCCTGATCCATAATTTCCCACCTCGTTTGACTTGGCGGTTGATAGTGATCCTTGCTGCCTCAATTTGTCGCGCAGTGATACGACCGGAAGAGATGGCTTTTAAACCAAACTCACCGAACGCAACGTAAGAACCTCTTTCGTCCTTACCTTTTAAGCGCCCTCTTTGGCGTTTTCTAAATTTTACTCGTTTAGGTGCTAACATGATGGTTTCTCTTTAGTACTTCTTAACTCGTTCTACGTTTTACAGCGTATTTATCTTCATCGGATTCTTCCTTCGTTGGGAAATAATCACCTGTATAAGTCCATACTTTCACACCGATTTGTCCGAAAGTCGTGAGAGCTTCTTTGAATCCAAAATCAATTTTGGCACGAAGAGTATGAAGAGGAACTCGTCCTTCCATATACTTTTCAGTTCTTGCCATGTCCGCCCCATTGAGACGTCCAGAGATTTGGATTTTCACACCTTCCACTCCACCGCGCATCGCACGACGAAGTTCCGCTTTCATGACGCGACGGAAAGGCATCCTTTGTTCGATTTGAAGGGCAACCGTTTCAGCAATCGCTTGTGCGATGATCTCTGGTTTTTTCACTTCGATGATGTTCATCCCAATCGGTTTATCAGCGTATTTTTTTAGCTCTTGTTTTACCGCTTCGATGTTTTGGCCTTTTTGACCAATCACCATACCTGGTTTAGAGGTATGGAGGTTCACGTTGATTTTTTCAGGGAATCTTTCGATCACGATTTTCACAACGGATGCATTTTTGAATTTCTTCTGAAGGAATCTACGGATCTTGATATCTTCGTGAAGATTTTTGATGTAATCTTGTTTGGAAAACCAAACCGAATCCCAGTTACGTGTGATTCCGATTCGTAGTCCGATTGGATTTACTTTCTGACCCATAAATTAGCTAACCTTCTTTTCGATTTCAGATACAACAACAGTGATGTGGCTTAGGCGTTTACGGATCCGAGACGCACGACCTCGTGCTCTTGGGCGGAAACGTTTCATGATTGGGCCATCATCCACATAGATTTTTTTAACATAAAGTGAGCTAGGATCTAAACTTTCATTCATCTGAATGGCATTTGCCACTGCAGAGTTGAGAAGGTTAATGATCATTGAACTTGCAGATTTGTTTGTAAATCGCAAGATATCTATCGCTTCTTTGTAATCGTATCCACGAACTTCATCAGCAACCAGGCGAGCTTTTCTGGCAGAAATTCTGAGGTGTTTTCCTACTGCTTTTGCTTCCATCACTCTACCTATTTCTTCGCTACTTTTTTGTCTCCACCATGACCTTTGAAGGTTCTAGTGGGAGCAAATTCACCGAGTTTGTGTCCAATCATGTTTTCATTCACATAAACAGGAACAAACGCTTTGCCATTATGAATCATGACTGTATGACCAATCATATCTGGATAAATGGTACTTCTTCTGGACCAAGACTTGAAGGGAGTTTTTTTCCCTTCAGAGTTTAACTTGGTGATTTTTTTCATGAGGTGGTCGTCGATGAACGGACCTTTTTTTAAGCTTCTAGCCATGAGTATCTAGATCCTACCTATTCCTGTTTTTCTTACGTCTTTGGACAATAAAACGATCAGACGGTCTAGTCTTACGTGTTTTAAATCCTTTCGTAGGTTTACCCCAAGGAGTCACTGGGTGACGACCTCCGGAAGTTCTACCTTCACCACCACCGAGTGGGTGGTCCACAGGGTTCATAACGACCCCTCTTACCTTCGGTCTTTTTCCTAACCAACGGTTACGACCGGCTTTTCCTATGATCACTAAGTTGTGGTCTTTGTTGGAAAGTTCTCCAACTGTCGCCAAACACTCTTTACGTACCTTTCGGATTTCCGAAGAAGGAAGTTTGAGTGAAACGTAGTCACCGTCTTTTGCAGAGATCACAGCAAATGAACCTGCTGTTCTTGCAATCTGACCACCTTTTCCAATATGGAGTTCGATGTTGTGAACGTTTGTTCCTGCAGGGATTTTATCCAATGGAAGTGTATTTCCAAGTTTAATCTCTGCGTTTGGACCAGACTCAATTTTATCCCCAACTTTAAGACCGTTTGGAGCTAAAATATATCGGTATTCCCCATCCGCATAACAGACAAGAGCAATGAATGCTGAACGGTTTGGATCGTATTCAATTGTTTTTACTGTAGCAGGGATCCCAAATTTATTACGTTTGAAATCGATGATACGAAACTTTCTTTTGTTACGTCCACCTTTGCGTCTAACAGCAATACGTCCCTTATTGTCACGACCAGCTTTGTATGAAAAATTGGCAGTGAGAGGTTTATAAGGAACCACTTCTGTGATTTCTTTGAAATCTAATACCGAATAATACCGGCTAGATTGTGTTGTGGGTTTAAGTTTTCTAATTCCCATAATTAAACCTTAGCAAAATCCAAATTTGCTCCGTCAGCAAAGGTCACTACTGCTTTTTTGTAGTGAGGTCTTGGGGACGGCATGTTTCTAAAACGTTTCATTTTTCCACGATAAACGGCTACGTTTATAGCAGTCGGAACGACGTTATACATTTGTTTCAGGGCTTGTTTGATCAAAGTTTTGTTCGCATCCGGGTGGACTTTGAACGTATACTTGACAGTTCTTTTTCCCATACGTTCTCCAATTGTTTGCAGGTCTTGCGACTTTTCTGTAACAACTGGTGATAAGATTACATTCTCTAGGTTCACTGTCTTATCCTTTCTTAGAATACTGAGCCTGAAGCTCTTTTAAAGCGCTTTCAGAGATTACTAAATTGTTATTATAGAGGATGTCTCGGCAAACGACTCGTTTGCTGTTCACATATTTGAGGTTCTCTATATTGCGAGTGGATCTTTTTAGGAATTGGTTTTCACCAGCTACTACAAATCCCACGTTACCCTTCTCTGCAATGTCCATGTTCTTCAAAATGTTGTAGATGGACTTTGTGGAGTAAGAAGAAGGTTCTACGTCTTCTATGATCGCGATTCTGTTTTCTTCTGCCTTTTTGTTAAGGATGGAGAGAACAGCTTTCTTCTTAACGCTGCGTGACAAGTTAGAGGAATAATCTCTTGGTTTTGGTCCATGAATGATACCACCACCAACGAAATGTGGAGCTCTGATGGATCCTTGTCTTGCACGACCAGTTCCTTTTTGAGCCCAAGGTTTGATTCCCCCACCGCGAACTTCGGAACGATCCTTAGTCGAATGTGTTCCTTGTCTGTTGTTCGCATTTTCAGCTTTAACCGCATCATAGATGGCTCCAAGCGAAATGCCGGTAGCAAATAATTCTGCCGGAAGTTCAACTTCGCTTACGAATACGCCTTCTTTATTGTATTTACGCGCTTTCATGTTCTACCTATCTATCCGATTTTTTCTATCTTAACGATACCGCGTTCCCTTCCTGGAACCGGACCGGATACAAATACTAAGTTAGCATCTGCATCAATTTTTACTACTTTCAGGTTTCGAACAGTTGTCTGCTCAGAACCCATTCTTCCACCCATCTTCAAACCCTTGAACACACGTCCAGGAGTTGTGTTCGATCCAATCGAACCAGGGTGTCTTTGGAAACGAGAACCGTGCCCAGCAGGACCACCAGCAAAACCATGGCGTTTTACAACACCTTGTGTTCCCTTCCCTTTAGAAGTTCCGGTCACTTTTACTGTATCATTCAAAGCAAAAACATCAGCGAGTTTCAATTCTGAACCCACTGCAACGCCTTCAAATCCTTTGAATTCAACCAAAGTTTTTTTAGGAGAAGCGATATTCGCTTTTTTAATGTGTCCAACTTCGGCCTTTGTTAAGTGTTTTTCTTTGGCATCACCGAATGCTAATTGAACAGCTTCATAGCCATCATTAGCAGATGTTTTTACCTGGGACACAAAACAAGGACCCACGCGTAAAACAGTAACAGTTACCATCTTACCGTCGTTATTGAATATGTGGGCCATGCCCAATTTTTCGCCGATTAAACCTTTAGCCATGGATCCTATCCTTAGGATTTAATATCTACGGAAACTCCAGCAGGGAGTTGAAGCTTCATTAGGGCTTCTACCGTATCTTCATTCGTATTTAAAATATCGATGAGTCTCTTGTGAGTTCTCATTTCAAATTGTTCTCTAGCTTTTTTATTCACGTGCGGAGAACGTAATACCGTGTAGATTTCTTTTTTCGTTGGAAGTGGGATAGGACCGGAGACAGTAGCTCCAGTCCTTTTCGCAGTTGCAACGATTTCAAAGGTTGATTGGTCAATCAACCGATGATCGAAAGCTTTTAACTTAACGCGAATTCTTTGTCCAGCCATTGCGATTACTCAACGATCTCCGCAACAACACCAGAACCAATTGTTCTTCCACCCTCACGGATCGCGAACTTCAAACCTTGGTCCATAGCAATTGGGTGGATAAGTTCGATAGACATCGTAACGTTATCACCTGGCATAACCATTTCCATTCCACCAGGTAAGTTACAAACACCAGTGATGTCAGTAGTTCTGAAGTAGAATTGTGGACGGTAGTTGTTAAAGAATGGAGTGTGACGTCCACCTTCGTCTTTTGTAAGAACGTAAACTTCCGCTTTAAACTTTCTGTGTGGAGTGATGGTACCTGGTTTCGCAAGAACTTGACCTCTTTCGATGTCTTCTTTTTTTGTTCCGCGAAGAAGAGCACCAATGTTGTCTCCAGCTTCAGCTTGGTCGAGTAGTTTACGGAACATCTCAATACCAGTAACAACTGATTTAGATGTATCACGGATACCAACGATTTCGATTTCGTCGTTGATCTTAAGAACTCCTTGCTCAACACGACCAGTTGCAACAGTTCCACGACCAGTGATAGAGAATACGTCCTCTACTGGCATTAAGAAAGGTTTGTCAACTACACGTGTAGGGTTTGGAACGTAAGTATCAACAGCTTCCATCAATTTCAAAATGGATTTCATTCCTAAGTCGGAATCTTCACCTTCTAGAGCTTTTAAAGCAGATCCAGAGATGAAAGGTGTTTTATCACCTGGGAAGTTGTATTTGTTAAGAAGGTCTTTGATTTCCTCTTTAACCATCTCAATCATGTCTTCTCTTTCATCAGCAGCAAGCATGTCTGCTTTGTTAAGATAAACAACGATGTAAGGAACACCAACTTGGCGAGCAAGAAGGATGTGTTCTTTGGTTTGTGGCATAGCACCGTCAGTTGCAGAAACTACGAGGATCGCAGCGTCCATCTGAGCAGCACCAGTAATCATGTTTTTAACATAGTCCGCGTGACCTGGACAATCTACGTGTGCATAGTGACGGTTAGGAGTTTCATATTCCTGGTGAGAGGTTGCAATAGTAATCCCACGAGCCTTTTCTTCTGGCGCGTTGTCGATTTGGTCATAAGCAACAGCTTTATTCTTACCACCGATCGCTTTTGCAAGGGTTGTAGTGATAGCCGCTGTTAGCGTAGTTTTACCGTGGTCAACGTGACCAATAGTTCCGATGTTTAAGTGTGGTTTTGAGCGGTCAAATTTTTCTTTAGCCATTGTTAGAATCTACTCCTCAATCGTGGTGCAAGACCCGATATTCGGTTCTTTACTCCTTTAGAACTGCATAAAATTCAGAGGTAAAAGCAGTCCTTTCCCAAGAAATGCCAATCCCTTTGGTCATGTTTCTAAGAGCCCCTGAAAAGCCAAGCAGGTTTTCTGCCGATGCATTGGCTTTTAAGTGACTCTTCCCTGCCACAGCCTCATAGGTGGATACCACCTTTGCGTTCCTGCGACTTAGATCAGAAAGAACTACACCTAAATGGTTTGCGTCTACCATCACTTCGATCTCAGTGAGTGGACCAACCAAATATGTGTTTGACGGAAAACATTCCTTCACTCCTGCAAGTATCGCTACTTTGAGTAATGTGAGAGTTGTTTGTAAATCCCCCGGAGGCATCTCATAGGAGAGGACTCTTAGTCTCAGGCCACAAACTTCCTCACCGTAAAACCCGTGTAAGCAGGCTTCCATAAAGGACGTTTCTATCGAATGTTTTACTTCTTCCGGAAGACTTACCTCGAAGGCAATTTGCTTCGAAAAATCGGCAGTATCTTCCAGGACTGCGATGAGCGCGCCGCTTGACTTTTGGTCTTCAAAGGCACGATGCTCTAGGGCAACCTTATGAGACATTTTTTTAAAAAGCTCTAATTTGGCAATGTTTATCGAACTAAATGAGAGTTTTTTTTCCGTTTTCTCAGAAATCCTTCGGATTCCAATTTCCAAATGGAGTTCCCCTCTACCAAAGAGAACAATTTGTCCCGTTTCTGCTTTCAGTTCCAGGTGATAACCGGGATCCTCCCAAATGAGTTCCCGTAAGCGACATAACCAAAACTCTTTTTCGGAACTAATCTCCGGCTCTAAAACCACAGAAAACGGACTGAGTTCTGAAGGTGGGAGTTTGGATGATAAAGGATCTGGAACATTTCCGAGATAAAGAATGGGACTCCCCGGGTCCATTTGGAAAGATTCATTTGCCAACACAAATCCAAGTTTTCCCTTTGTGAGGGAACCTACCCCATCCAATGTTTCAGCTGATAAAAAGGAGAGAGTGGGATTCGTTCCCCCTTCCCCGTGGATGGTTCTTTCAATTTTGTTTTGGCTTTGTGTTTCCTTTGTGAAAAGGAGGATCTCCATCACTTCTTCGGTTGGTAATGTCATCGTGGGGCAAACTACCGCATAACGACCAATTTGTGGGTCGGTCCTTCTAGAAAGAACTAAGAGAGGAGAATGGGAAATTGGTTTTATTTCCTTTGGATTTGTCCACAACACAAGATCCAGGAGCTCCCGTACACCTTCGCCAGTTTTGGCGGAACCACCATACACAGGGTAAAGTTTCCCCTCCCCTGTCCCCTTTTGTAAGATACGTTTCGGAAGCTCAGAAGTTTCGTTTTCTTCCTTCCAGTAAGTTAACAGTGATTCTTCATCACATGCGAGTAATTCTTCCTTTGTGCTTTTGGCAAAAACTCTTTCGTTTTCCAAATAATATTCCCAACCATTTTCTCCTTTTTGGAATAAGGAAACAGGAGGGATTTGTAAGATCTCTTCCAAGGAAACAAGTGTATCGAGGTAGTCCTCTGCAAACCTGTCCAATTTGTTGATGAAAAAAACGATGGGGATCTTTGCCTTTCGTAACTCTTCAATCACTAACCTTGCTTGGGATTGTACAACTGTACCCGCTTCCAAAATGACAATGGCTGTTTCCATTGCGGGGAGAAGGTCGGTCACTTGGTTTCTAAAATCAATATGACCAGGTGTATCGATGAGTTGGATTTCAAATGTTCCAAAACTTGTAGTCCAAGGGACAACATGGAATGTAGTCCGGATGGAGATTCCTCTTTCAATCTCTTCTTGGAGTTGGTCCGATTCAGTGTTCCCATCTTCAATGGTACCAATTGCAGAAATTTTACCAGCTTCGAATAAGATTCGTTCGGTGAGGGTAGTTTTCCCAGAATCGATATGAGCAAAAATGCCAACTGTGCGGTAGTTCATGGTGTATGGAAAGAGTGCAAAAATAAAAAAGCCAGGTATGAACCTGGCTTATCAAGGTTTGGAATCGAATAAAAAGGATTACCAGCGGTAATGAGAGAATGCCTTGTTGGCATCTGCCATCTTTCTGATGTCTTCTTTTTTCTTAATCGCAGATCCTGTGCCTTTTTGTGCTTCCATGAATTCTGCAGCCAATTTGTTTTTCATCGATTTTTCGTTTCTACCACGGCTATATTTAATCAGCCATCTGATTCCAAGCGCTAGACGTCTTTCTGGACGAACTTCGATTGGAACTTGGTAAGTCACACCACCCACTCGGCGGGACTTTACTTCCACTTGTGGTTTTGCGTTTTCCAATGCTTCTTGGAACACAGCAAACGGATCTTGTCCTGTTTTTTTCGCAATGACTTCTAATGCATCGTAGAACACAGCTTCAGCGACACTTTTTTTACCATCTACCATTAGGCAGTTGATAAACTTTGAAATCACTTTGTCGTTGTATTTTGGATCGCCTTCGATGTGGCGCGGTTCAACTTTTCCTCTTCTTCTAGACATATACCTTTCTCCGATTACGCTTTAGGACGCTTCGCGCCGTATTTAGAACGTCCTTTGCGACGTTTGTCCACACCGAGTGTATCCAGTGTTCCACGAATGATATGATAACGAACCCCTGGTAAATCTTTTACCCTTCCCCCACGGATGAGAACCACGTTGTGTTCTTGGAGGTTATGGCCTTCGCCTGGGATATAAGCAGTAACTTCAATTCCTGTTGTCAAACGAACCCTTGCTACTTTACGAAGAGCAGAGTTAGGTTTTTTAGGAGTGAAAGTCATCACTCTTGTGCAAACTCCACGTCTTTGTGGGCATGCCTTTAGAGCGGGAGATTTAGTTCTTTTCTTTTGGTCTTCTCTTCCAATGCGGATGAGCTGGTTAATTGTAGGCATTCGATTCCTTCTTCTACTTCTCTTTTTAAAAAAATAATGACGTTTTCGTCCAAAATTCCAGATAGGGACATTTTGTAAACGAAAACATGATTTTTGTCCCTAGAAACCATCCAAATTGGATGATTTCTAGAAGTTCTTCTTAGTGACTAATCGTCATCGTCCTCATCATCAGAGTCGTCCGATTCTTCTTCCAATTCGTCCTCATCTTCGTCTTCTTCTGCTACAAGTCTTGAGAGTGTAGCAGTCGAAACTGGAGCTGATTCTGAAAGTTCGGAAAGTTCTTCTTCCTCTTCTTCTGATTCCAAGTCCCAATCCAAATCCCCAGGCATTTCTTTGAAAACTTCAATGTCACGGTATTTTTTCATACCTGTTCCTGCAGGGATCATGTGACCAATGATTACGTTTTCTTTCAGACCCATTAGGTTGTCTGTTTTTCCTTTGATCGCCGCATCTGTTAGAACCTTTGTGGTTTCTTGGAAAGATGCTGCTGAGAAATAAGACTCCGTATTAAGGGATGCTTTAGTAAGACCTAGGAGTACCGGTGTTCCTTGTGCAGGAGATCCACCCTCTTGTTCCACTCTGTCGTTTTCTTCATCAAATAGGAATTTATCCACTTGTTGTTGGTTCACGAACGATGTGTCTCCACTATCAGTGATGATCACCTTTCGAAGCATGGAACGAACCACAACTTCAATGTGTTTATCATTGATATGAACCCCTTGTAAACGGTATACCTCTTGCACTTCGGATACTAAGTATTCATGAAGGGCACTTGGTCCTTTGATCGCAAGGATATCATGTGGATCAAAGTTTCCTTCATCCAACTGGTCTCCTCGTTTCACAAAGTCACCTTGGCGAACACGAATTTGTTTTCCAACAGGGATGGCTACTTTTACTTTTTCTTGTTCTGCTGTTTCCGGGATGATATAGAGAATTCGTTTTTCTTTTACGATTTCACCCTTGTCTTCGATTTTACCGTCAATTTCTGCAAGTGTGCATGCATCTTTCGGACGACGAGCTTCGAAAAGTTCATCTACCCTTGGAAGACCACCCGTGATATCACGAGTTTTTTCAGCAACCGATGGGATTTTGAAGATGATATCCCCTTCTCGTACTTTGTCTCCATTTTGGAATTGGAGAAGAGCATCCACTGGAACTGAATAACTATCAGAACCAACAACTACTTTTGGAACGAGACGGTCTTTTTTCTGTTCTACTACTTTTAAAATGATATTGGAAGTCTTAGGGTCAACATCACGACGAACGTTTTTCCCAATTTCCAAATCTTCCCATTGGATCGTTCCAGAAGTTTCCGAAACAGCCACTTCGTTAAAAGGGTCAAACTCAGCGAGTGCTTTGTTTTCTTCTACGATGATGCCTTCTTCTGCTTTTAAGATGGTTCCGATTTTCACTGGAATGACAATGTCATCACCCAAAATTCGTAACGTTGTTCCGACTAGGGATACAATACCTGCTTGGTCAGAAGTGATCCGTTGTTCTGTGGAATCACTTACTTGTGTTGCAAACACTTCCCCTTTTTCAAGGCGTTGTCCATCCGCAACTCGCACACTGGATAAAGACTCAGTATTGAACTCTTGGATGAGTCGGTTTACGATGATGGTTCCGCGACGAGCAAATACTTTTGCACCATTTGCATTTGTCACCAAACGACCATTAATGGATTTTACCAAAGAGCGGAACGGTACTTTGTGTTCCTTCTCTTGGATCGTAGCAGATGCAGCACCACCCACGTGGAAGGTTCTCATTGTTAACTGTGTTCCCGGTTGGCCGATCGATTGAGCGGCAATGGTTCCCACTGCTTCCCCAATCTCAGCAGGGACAAGGCGAGCCATGTCCATACCGTAACATTTTGTACAAATACCGTGGCGTGAACGGCAAGTGAGTGGAGATCTAACCTTGATTTTATCATAACCAAGGTTTTCAATCTGTTGGCCAAGAGCTCTTGTGATGAGAGTATCTTTTGGAAATACCACTTTTTCAGTCACAGGGTCTACTAGGTCTTCAGCTGTGTAACGACCGAACACTCTGTCCGCAAGAGAAACAATTACGTTTTCTCCTTCTTTTACGATTCCGAGTGTGATGTTTGCTTTTGTTCCGCAATCATCTTCGGAAACGATCACATCCTGAGAGATATCCACAAGACGACGAGTGAGGTAACCCGCATCGGCTGTTTTTAAGGCAGTATCCGCAAGACCCTTTCTCGCACCATGTGTGGAGATAAAAAATTCTAATACCCCAAGACCTTCGCGGAAGTTGGAACGAATCGCAAGTTCGATGATTTCACCGGACGGTTTCGCCATTAGGCCCCGCATCCCAGCAAGCTGACGGATCTGTTGTTTTGATCCGCGAGCACCAGAAGCTGCCATGACGTAAACAGGGTTAAATCCCGCTTGGTCTTTTTCGAGTTCCTTAAACATCCCTTCCGTAATGCGGTCATTGGTTTTTGTCCAAATCTCGATTACTTTTTTACGACGTTCTTCGTTTGTGATGATACCTTTACGGTACTCCATATCCGCTTTTTCTACTTCTTTGTTGGCATCGTTTACAAGTCCTTCTTTTTGAGGAGAAACTCGGATGTCATCAATGGAGATAGTTGGAGCAAATACAGTCGCGTAACGGTAACCAAGACGTTTGATTTCATCAAGCATCACAACTGTGATCCCTGGTCCAAACTTCTCATATACGTCTGCAATGATTTTGTTTGTTTCTTTATCACCGAGGGTTCTGTTGATGTAAACATACCCTTTTGGCATCACTTGGTTGAAGATAAGTCGACCAGGTGTAGTTTCGATGATTTTCCCTTCGTGTAAAACGGAGATTTTAGAGCGAATTTCAACGGTTTTCGTTTCAATCGCATACATCACTTCTTCAAGACCAGTGAAGAATTTACCTTCACCTTTTGCGTCTTTCACTTCAGAAGTGAGGTAATAAATCCCAAGAACGATGTCTTGTGTTGGTCCACAAATTGGTTGTCCGTTCGCAGGATTCAAAATGTTATGCGGAGATAACATTAGCATCCAAGTTTCCAACTGTGCTTTTGGAGCGAGTGGAACGTGGATGGCCATTTGGTCCCCGTCGAAGTCGGCGTTAAACGCGTGACATACGAGTGGGTGGAGTTTGATTGCTTTTCCTTCTACAAGGACTGGTAAAAATGCTTGGATTCCAAGTCTGTGAAGTGTTGGAGCACGGTTGAGGAGAACCGGGTGTTCTTTCACCACGGTTTCCAAAACATCAAAAACTTCTTTGTCTTCTGCTTCGATTTTTTTCTTCGCAGATTTAATGTTTGGTGCTAATTCCAAATCCACAAGGCGTTTCATAATGAACGGTTTGAAAAGTTCCAAAGCCATTTTTTTAGGAAGACCCATTTGGTGGTATTTGAGTTCTGGACCAACGACGATTACGGAACGACCAGAATAATCTACCCGTTTACCAAGAAGGTTTTGGCGGAAACGTCCTTGTTTTCCTTTGAGCATATCGGAGATAGATTTTAAAGGTCTATTTCCTTTTCCTTTCACAGTACGTTTGCGTCGGCTGTTATCAAATAGAGCATCCACTGCTTCTTGTAACATACGTTTTTCGTTTCGTACGATGATCTCAGGAGCTTTCAGAGCAAGAAGTCGTTTGAGACGATTGTTACGGTTGATGACTCGACGATACAAATCATTGAGGTCGGAAGTTGCAAAACGTCCCCCTTCTAGTTGTACCATCGGGCGAAGTTCTGGTGGGATCACTGGAACTACATCGAGAACCATCCACTCAGGACGGTTTCCAGAATCACGGAATGCTTCGAGAACTTCGAGGCGTTTGAAAATACGTTTGTCGGAGATTTTGTTTTTGTCTTGGATCTTTTGGCGGATCACACGAGCTTCTGCATCCACATCAATGCGTGCGAGAAGTTCCTTGATGGCGTCCCCACCGATACCAGCGATAAACTTATCACCGTATTCATCTAAATAATTGTGGTATTCATCTTCATCTATGAGTTCCCCTCTGTTCCTTCCGGAATCAGCTGGGTCAATGATCACATACTTCTCAAAGTAAAGAACACTTTTGAGTTGGTTGATCGTCATGTCGAGAAGGAGTCCCATACGAGACGGAACCGAACGATAATACCAAATGTGCGAAACAGGCGCCGCAAGTTCGATATGACCCATTCTTTCACGACGAACTTTAGAGTGAGTTACCTCAACACCACATTTGTCGCAAACCACACCTTTGTAACGGATGGATTTGAATTTACCGCAGTAACATTCCCAATCCTTGGTGGTTCCAAAGATTTTTTCGCAGAAAAGACCATCTCGTTCCGGTTTTAGGGTACGGTAGTTGATCGTTTCAGGTTTTTTAACTTCCCCGAAAGACCACTCTTTGATCCGCTCGGGTGATGCCAAACGGATCGTAATCGATTCAAAACTATTGTAATTTCTCATACTTTTTCCCTTCCCTAAACGTTTTCAATGGTCTCGAACTTGATTTTCTTTTTGTTTTTCGAGAATTCATCTTCGTAATCAGAGATATCCACTTCCAATCCTTCGGAGTCCTTGATGATGATATCGAGTGCTAAACCTCGGAGTTCTTGCACAAGAACGTTGAATGATTCTGGAATTCCCGGTTTGATCGAGTGGATTCCTTTAACAATCGCTTCGTAAATTCTTGCACGACCTAACATATCATCTGACTTGATGGTGAGTAACTCTTGTAAGGTGTGTGATGCACCATATGCTTCGAGAGCCCAAACTTCCATCTCCCCTAACCTTTGTCCCCCGAACTGCGCCTTACCACCGAGTGGTTGTTGCGTTACAAGTGAGTAAGGTCCAGTAGACCTTGCGTGGATTTTGTCATCCACCAAGTGAGCCAGTTTCAACATGTAGATGTATCCGCAGAAGACTTGGTTGATGAATTTTTCCCCTGTCCTTCCGTCGTATAACTGAAATTTGCTGTTTTCTGGTAAACCTGCTTTTTTGCAGAATTCGTGTACATCACCTTCGGAGGCTCCATCAAATACTGGGGTTTCAAAATTGATCCCAAGTTTTTTAGCAGCGAAACCAAGTTGTGTTTCAAAAATCTGACCAAGGTTCATCCGTGAAGGAACCCCGAGTGGGTTTAGAACGATATCAACTGGAGTTCCGTCTTCCATGTATGGCATATCTTCTTGTGCCATCACACGTGCAACCACCCCTTTGTTTCCGTGACGACCCGCCATCTTATCACCCACGAGGAGTTTACGTTTACGAGCAACATACACTTTCACCATTTCTTCCACGCCAGCAGCGAGTTCATCGCCTGTCTCACGGGAATAACGTTTGATATCGATCACAGTTCCTTCGAAACCGTTTGGCATACGAAGAGAAGAATCTCTTACTTCTTTTGCCTTTTCTCCAAAGATGGAGTGTAATAATTTATATTCTGGAGTGAGGTCTGTTTCACCTTTAGGAGTGACCATACCAACAAGAATGTCACCAGGTTTTACCTCCGCTCCCACACGGATCACACCAGACTCATCCAAATCACGGAACGCTTTGTCCGAAAGGTTTGGAATGTCACGAGTGATTTGTTCTTGTCCAAGTTTTGTTTCCCGAGCTTGGATTTCGAATTCTTCAATGTGAATGGAAGAGAAAACATCGTCTTTGATGATTCGTTCAGAGATCAGAATCGCATCCTCAAAGTTGTAACCTTCCCAAGGCATAAATGCCACAAGAACGTTACGTCCAAGTGCCAAATAACCAGCATCAGTGGATGGACCGTTTGCAAGGACAGTTCCTTTTTGGAGGATTTGTCCGAACTCACCGTATTTTTCCCCTTTGATGATCTGACCAGCAACTGGAGCTCCAATTCCGATATCTTGTCCTTCTTTGACAACTGCTTGGTATTGAACTTCTTCCGATAATACCAATTCGTGGGATTCCTTTTCACCATTCGGAGTTGTCACTTCGATCCGTTCTTTGGAAACCTTACTCACCTTACCACCAGTTGTGGTATGGAGCATAGACACGTTTGGTTTTTGGTTAAAACATGTACCTTGGTTGGTTTTTTTGAATTTAATGAGTGGGTAGTGGACAATCTCTTTGGATTGGTCTTCTTTGATCCAAACACCTGTTGCATCCACTTTGGAAACAACACCATCTTTTTTCGCAACGATACAAACCCCTGCGTCATATGCAGCACGAGCTTCCATACCAGTTCCCACAAAAGGAGCTTCTTCCGTGAGAAGTGGAACCGCTTGGCGTTGCATGTTTGAACCCATGAGAGCGCGGTTCGCATCATCATGTTCGAGGAATGGAATGAGAGCTGTGGATACAGACACAACTTGTAAAGGTGCAAGGTCCATGTACTGGATCTCAGACGGGCTACGGAATGGGAAGTCCCCTCTATGGCGAGTGGAAATGAGTTTGGAAGTAAATTCTCCCTTCTCATCCACAGTCGAATTCGACTGCGCCATATAGTGGTATTCTTCTTTATCAGCAGTGAGATACTCTACTTGTTTTTGGACTTTTCCATTTTTGACAAGGCGGTATGGAGTTTCAATAAACCCATAATCGTTTACCCTTGCAAAACTAGACATGGAAAGAATGAGACCAATGTTTGGACCTTCCGGTGTTTCAATTGGACACATACGGCCATAGTGAGAATAGTGAACGTCACGAACTTCGAAACCTGCTCTGTCACGAGAAAGACCACCAGGCCCAAGGGCGTTTAACCTACGTTTGTGGGTAAGTTCCGCTAGTGGGTTTGTTTGGTCCATAAACTGAGAAAGTTGAGAAGACCCAAAAAACTCATTGATCACAGCTGTGATTGGTTTGATGGAAATGAGAAGTTGCGGAGTTTGTTGTTCCGGTTCTTGTACGGTCATTCTTTCTTTGATGACACGTTCTACACGAGAGAATCCAAGTTTCAATTGGTTCGCAATGAGCTCTCCAACAGAACGAATCCTTCTGTTTCCTAAGTGGTCAATATCATCTGGGTAGTAGTTTTCTGCCTCAGACATAAGCATCACAAGGTAACGAACCGTTTCAATGATGTCTTGTTTTCTTAAAACGCGATCATCTGCTTTTGAGAATTCTTTTGGATTGTTGAATTCAAATTTACTATTGATTTTGTAACGACCTACTACACCCAAATCAAATGTTTTGTGTGAGAAAAAGAGTCTTTTGAGTTCCGCTTCCGCGTTTTCAATCGTAGACGGTTCACCTGGACGCATGATTGTGTGAAATTTTTTCACAGCATCTTCGTAATCGTTGACCCCGTCTTTTTCAAGGCAGTTGATGAGAACTGGATTGTCTTTGCCTTTTGGAAATTCAATGACATCCACATCTTTTACCTTCATTTCACGAAGGATGGAGATATTATCCTCATTGATTTTGGAACCAGCATCGAGCATTACCTCGCCTGTTTCCATGTTGATGATATCAGCAATGGTTCTGCGACCAATCAGACGTTTGAGGTCTTTTGGATTGGCACCAGCAATTTTCATTTTGCTTGAACCGTAGAACAAACGTAATACTTCTTCGTTTGTTCCCATTCCCATCGCTTTTACAAGTAAAGTTGCAGGGAATTTTTTCTTACGGTCGATTTTGGCAACAAGGATCCCTTTGTTGTCCATCTCGAATTCCAACCAAGATCCTCGGTAAGGGATCACACGAGCAGAGAATGTATCTCGTACTTGGTCATAAGAAAAGAAAATACCAGGGGATCTGTGTAACTGGCTTACCACTACCCTTTCAGCACCATTGATGATGAAAGTACCATGGTCAGTCATCACAGGAAGGTCACCCATGTACACAACTTGTTCGCGGATTTCACCAGTGTCTTTGATGATGAGTCGAATGACTGCTTTTAATGGAACCGCATAAGAAGAATCAGTGTCCTTACATTCTTGAGGATCACGTTTTGGTTCCCCTAACACATAATGGCCATATTCCATGACCATATCGTTGTTTGGTGATTCGATTGGAAAAGATTCGCGAAAAACTGCTTCCAACCCTTGGTTTAAACGTTTGGTCGGATCTTTCACTTCCGACTGGAGAAACCAATCAAAGGATTTTTTCTGTACGTAGATAAGATTAGGAAGTAAATTGAGGTCGGTAATTTTACCGAAATTTACCCGGTTTCTAATTTGCATTCGGGTATGCATGGAATACTCTCCCTAGAGACGTCAAAATAATAGATGGTATGATAAACGAAAAAATAGAGGTGGGGACGCCTACGGCCTCCCTGCCTCTAAGTTTTTGAAGACTGGGTTTAAAAATTGGCAACCGATTAACCGGCAGCAGCAACTTCTACTTGAGCCCCAACACCTTCGAGTTTTTTCTTAATATCAGCAGCTTCATCTTTAGAAACCCCTTCTTTCACTGATTTTCCACCAGCTTCTACAAGAGTTTTCGCATCTGCTAATCCAAGACCAGTGATTTCGCGAACGAGTTTAATAACGTCGATCTTTTTGTCACCGTGTGCTTTCAAGATAACATTGAAAGTTGCTGGTTCTTCAGCAGCAGCAGCGCCACCACCTGCACCCGCAACAGCCGCTACCGCAACCGGTGCAGCAGCAGAAATCCCGAATTTCTCCTCCATCTTTTTCACTAGGTCAGCAGCCTGAACTAATGTAAGACTTCCAATTTGTTCTAATAGCGCGTCAACAGACATCTATATTCTCCTTATCCTACTAATCACTATGATTACTAATTGCCGTTTTTCTCGGCTACAGCATTGATGGCGCGAGCCAATGATGCCATGATTTGATTGATTCCAGAAGCAATTTGCGTTGCAGGAGCATTGATCCCACGAGCCACTTGCGCAAGAAGTTCTTGTTTGGACGGAAGTCCAGCAATCGCTTCTACTCCAGATTTACCCAAAACCTCACCGTCCATATAGCCGGTTTTGATTTCGAGTTCCTTCTTATCTTTTGCAAAGTCCTTACAAACTTTCGCTACTGCTGGAAGTGCATCCAGAGAGAAAATCGCTGCAAGTGGTCCTTTGTAAACATCCCCAAAATCGATGGAGTTGTTTTTATGTTCAGAAGACTCTTTTAATGCACGGAGAAAAAGGTTGTTTTTGATTACCTTCATCTCTGATCCTTCTTTGCGAAGTTTCGCACGAAGGTTGGACATATCTTCAACAGTTAAACCGCTGTAAGATGCTAAAATAAAGTTAGGTCGTTTTTCCAAACGACTCTTTAGTTCTGTTACTGCTTCAATTTTAGATGGATTTGCCATTGTTCTTACTCGTTATATGTTCGCGTTTACTAGTTCTTTTACATCGACTTTTACGCCGATTCCCATAGTCGCTGCTACAGAGAAAGACTTGAGGTAATCTCCCTTCGCATCGGAAGGTTTGTCTTTCATAAGTGCTGCAACAACAGCATTGATGTTATCAGAAAGTTTATCATCAGAGAAGGAACATTTCCCAACTCCTAAGTGAACCACTCCCCCTTTGTCAGGACGGTATTCAATACGACCTGCTTTGAGTTCCTTCACTGCTTTTGTTACATCAGTAGTGACAGTTCCTGCCTTTGGTTTTGGCATAAGACCTTTACGACCAAGAACTGGACCTAATTTACCAACTTCCTTCATCATATCAGGAGTTGCCACACAAGCGTCAAAATCAGTCCAACCACCAGAAACTTTTTCAATCAGGTCCATATCACCTACGAAATCAGCACCAGCCTCTCTCGCTTCGTTTTGTTTGTCTCCTTTGCAGAAAACCAAAACCTTAATTGTTTTTCCAGTTCCGTGAGGAAGAGAAATTGTCCCTCTTACGTTTTGGAGAGATTTATAATTGATTTTAGTAGAGATCTCTAAAGTCCCGTCGAACTTTGAGTAACTGGTCGCTTTCGCTAAACCGACTGCCTCACCAAGGGTATAAGCCTTTGTGCGATCGACTTTCTCTTTGAGTTGGATGTATTTTTTGCCGCGTTTCATGACTTCGGTTCCCGTTTCCTAATGATTACTCGACGTTAACACCCATGGAACGGCAAGTTCCAGCAATGATTTTCACTGCTGCATCTAAGTCGTTCGCATTGAGGTCTTCCATCTTCGTTTTTGCAATTTCTTCTAGTTGTGCGCGTTTGATCGTTCCTACTTTCACTGTGTGAGGAGTAGCAGATCCACCTGGAATTCCAAGTGCCTTCATGACAAGAAGAGCAGCTGGAGGTGATTTAGTGACGAATGTAAAACTTCTGTCAGAATAAACAGTGATCACAACCGGGAGTTTGAGTCCCATTTGGTTTTTTGATCTCTCATTGAACTGTTTACAAAATTCCATGATATTGAGTCCGGCCTGACCAAGTGCAGGTCCTACCGGAGGAGCTGGGTTTGCTTTCCCTGCTTCTACTTGGAGTTTAATTTGTTTTACTACTTTCTTTGCAGCCATCTCGTTTCAAGTTCCTTACTAAAAGTCAATCTATCAGTTCTATTGTTCCGATTTTACTTGGAGATAATCCAACTCCACTGGAGTGGATCTTCCAAAAATTTCGACTCGGACACGAAGCCTTCCCTTATCAGGGAAAATTTCATCCACAAGCCCTGTGAAATTGGCAAACGGACCATCTATAATTTTCAATGTCTCGCCCACTTTGAAGAGGAAACGTGGTCGTGATACTTCTTCCGATTCCACATTTCCCACATCACTGAAGAGATTTTTGATCTCATCGAGTGAAAGTGGTTCCGGACCTTTTCCTTTTCCGCCTACAAATGTAGACACAGAAGGTAAGTTCTGGATTTTAAACCGAAGGTCATCGGTCATATTCATCTCAACGAGAACATAACCCGGCATGAGTTTTTTCTTCGTGACCTTCTTTTTGCCGTTTTTCATTTCGGCAACTTCCATTGAAGGAATTTTCACCGAAAAGATCTGGTCTTCCAGCTTTTGTTGTTGGACCATCTTTTCAATGTTAGTTTTCACCTTATTCTCATGACCAGAATAAGTCTGAAGCACATACCATTTTTTATCTAAAGAATCGCCCACTTCCCTACCTATGTTCCTAATGCCCAGAACCACTTTAACAGTTTCAAGAAAACAAAATCCGAAGCTGATAAAAATAAGGAAAAGATAAATACTGTAACTAGGACTACAACGGTAGAACTCACCACTTCTTGGCGCGTAGGCCAATGTACTTTTTCAAGTTCTGCTTTACATTCCTGAATGAAACTCGTAGCTTTCATTGATCCTTGTCCTGTTTCTCTAATTCTATATTCCGTAGTTGGCAGGGCTGGAGAGAATCGAACTCCCACCAAGGACTTTGGAGATCCTAGTTCTACCATTAAACTACAGCCCTAAACAAGCCCTCTACCAGGCTTGAACTGGCGACCCCTTCCTTACCATGGAAGTGCTCTACCACTGAGCTAAGAGGGCAAACGTTTCCCACCCAAGCGCGGGTTTCCAAGCGAGGCTAGGTTTTTTACACTATTTTAAATGAGGCTCATTGGTCAATGGAAAATGAGTTTATTTCCTGGAAATGGTAAAAAAACAGGAAATTTGGTGATTTTCCAGTCTGATTTTAGTTGTGGATTTCCCGGTTCGATAATAGAACCATGTGGGAGACACTCACAGTATAAGGAATGATTCGTGGCGAAACCCTTTGTAGAATTAGAAGCACAAATCCCCGATTTAGTAAAGGCAAAATCGAAAATTGTCGTCCGTTCATCTCGGATGAATCGCCAGTTGGAGCAGTATGTGCTTGGGCTCATCACTCATATCTTAAACGAAGTGGGACAATCTCAATTTGTGGAAATGTTGTATACCATTTCCAAAGAACTCACCATCAACGGAATCAAAGCCAACCAAAAACGAGTTTTTTTTGAAGATGAAGGACTCGACATTACAGACGAAGCAGATTATTTCCAAGGGATCAAAGAGTATTCCAAAAAGTTCTCTGAGAAAATGGCAGATGAATATGGGAAACGATGCCTCGCCCGAGGTGTGTATGTGCAAATCAAATTCCACTACTGTTTGGACGGACTCCTTGTAGAAGTAACAAACAACACTCCCGTCATCAAAACAGAAGAAGTTCGGATGCGAGAAAAAATGAAAAAGTCCATGGGGTATAATGACATCGCTGAATTTTACATGGACAATATGGACAATACAGAAGGTGCGGGACTTGGGATTGCCCTTATCATGATCCTTCTTAAAAACGAAGGTGTTGACCCTAACCTATTTCGTATCATCACCCATGAAGACAGAACAGTTGCCAGGGTGGAAATTCCATTTAACGACAATTATGTGTCGTTTCGAAGCGCCGAACTAGCAGAAATATAATTCATTTTTGACCAAATCATTTCGACTGTAATTGTATCGACCTAGTGTCCGCCCTTTTCGAAACTGGTGGACATGGAATTAAAAGGTGCAAACATTCTCGTCACCGGATCTGCCGGTGGACTCGGAAAGGCAATGGCATACCGTTTAGGTAAGTCAGGAGCCAATATCATTCTCTCAGACATCCAAAAAGACAAATTGGACGAAACCGTTTCTCTCTTTCAAAAAGAAGGAATCAAAACAACGGGAATCGTTACCAATGTTGCTAAAGAAGAAGATAGTGTCCGACTCATTGAAGAAGCAGCAGCATTTCAAGGAAGCCTTGATGTCGCAATCCTCAATGCAGGGATCTTACGTGATGGCCTTCTCATCCGCGTGGACAAAGAAACAGGTAAGGTCAAAGGTAAAATGGGCATCGACCAATGGCAGTCAGTCATTGATGTCAATTTAACGGGAGTGTTCTTAACTGGTAGAGAAGCAGCTGCTAAAATGGTAGAACAAAAAAAAGGTGTCATCATCCCTATCGCCTCCATCGCGATGCATGGTAATTCTGGACAAACAAATTACAGTGCAGCAAAAGCAGGTGTTGCAGCCATGACAGTAACTTGGTCCAAAGAACTTGCTAAGTTCGGAATCAGAGTGGCAGGTATTGCCCCTGGATTTATTGGAACTGAAATGGTATTAAAAGACATGAACCCAGAAGCATTGGAAAAATGGAAATCGATTATCCCAGTCGGAAGGCTTGGAGAACCAGATGAGATTGCGTCCACTGCTGAGTTTATCATTATGAACGATCTTGTTACAGGTGTGGTTTTGGAAATCTCTGGTGGTGTCCGAATCTAACTTCGATTAATCCTTTTTTGCCTTCTTTTCGTACAAAGGAGGCAAAAGGATTTGTATCCATATTTTGTCATTTTTTTAACAAACGATAAAAATTTCGTAGGTAATTTGGGTATCTTTTCGTCATAAGGATATAACGGAATCCTTACCGATGAAAATAAAAACAGAACTATCGAAACAACAATTGGAACAAGCGATTAAAGGAATTCAAGGGATAGCCCACCCGATTCGTTTGCTCATCCTTTATACTTTGGCAAAAGAAGAAAAAACAGTAGGTCAACTCGTGGAATTACTTGGAACGAGCCAATCAGCTGCCTCTCAACACTTAAGCAAAATGAAAAACAATGGAATCTTGGAATCACGAAAGTCTTCGAACCAAGTGTTCTATCGTTTGAAAGATGCTAAGTTCAAAGATCTAATCCAAACAATCGTAAAAGTGTATAAAAAGTAAGCATTACTTCGCTTCTAATGATAAGAAGCGAACGTATTCCTTTATGGAATCCTGGAGGTTTGTAAAACCAAAAGGATATCCGGCTTTCGTTAACTTTTCCATATCAGCGCAGGTATAATATTGGTATTTGCCTTTTAATGACTCTGGCATTTCCACATATTCAATGTTTATCGGCGCATTCATGGCATTAAATAGAGCAGAAGCCAAGTCATTCCAAGTTTCTGCCTTCCCTCGCCCAACATTGTACAATCCGTATTTTCGTTCACTCAGCAAATAGATGCTAATTTTACTCGCATCCTTCACATACAAAAAATCACGTTTTTGTTCCCCATCTTTGTATTCTGGTTTGTAGGATTTAAATAGTTTAAGTTTGCCTGTGTCTCGAATTTGTTCATACCCTTTGAGAACTAAACTTCGCATATCTCCTTTGTGGGCTTCGCCATAACCAAACACATTAAAGTATTTGAGTCCAATGAGTTTGTCTTCGATCTTTGTTTTTTTTGCATACAAATCAAAAAGGTGTTTTGAATAACCATACATATTGAGGGGTTTTAAAGATTCGATAGGGGCTTTGTCATCATACCCAATCTCACCTTCCCCATAAGTTGCCGCACTCGATGCGTATAAAAAAGGGATGTCTTTGGCAATTGCAAACTGAGCTAACTTCTTCGTATAATGGAAGTTATTCTGAATTAGATAGGTTGCATCTTTTTCAGTTGTGGCAGAACAAGCACCTAAGTGGTAAATTTCGGATATCTCAGACAGAAGGGGATGGCCTGCATCCAAAAATCTTTCAAACTGATCCTTCTCATAATAATCTGTAAAAAAATTCCTTTGGAGATTTTTCCATTTGTCAGTTGTACCCAAATGGTCCACAACCAAAATGTCGGTGTTTCCATTATGGTTTAAGTCTTCAATGATTTGTGAGCCAATGAGACCCGCACCGCCAGTGACTAAAGTAAGTTTTTTTGCCATTTCTCTGATGATTCTTTTTTCCTAAGAGATTCCATCTATCAACTTTTCTCCCTGATTTAGGAAAAGAGTTTTTGAAAGTTTCCGAATTCGCCTTACCCCAATCACAAGGAATCGATCCATTTGCCAAATCGTTCTTCCACTTGTTTGACTGTTTCTGGTAAGGGAGTGAGAACTTCTGGGATCCAAGGTTTCATTCGGCAATCAAATACGATGGGAACTTGGTAGGATATATGGTTACGAATGGTTTCTGTCCTCGCATAGACATCTGAGGCAGGTTCCATCCTTGTAAACATAGTCCAAATAAAATCAGAATCTGATTTCACAGCATCTTTCGAGTCGTCCACAAGAAATACATACGAAAACTTTCCTAAATCTTCAGAGAGTAGTGTTTCCGCCAAACGATCATTTGGTTTAAATTCCGAACCTTTGACAACAAGAACACCTGGTAAAAACACTTTTGGATTTTGGAAACGTTTGTCTTTAAAATTTCCATTAAATTCTTTAGGAAGATTTGTATTGATGATGGGTTTGTTTGGATCGGTAATTCCCATCCAAAGAAGTTTACTCCCTTTGTTCACTGTTCCACTCGTATAATCCAGTGTGTCTTGGCTGATATTACTAAAGATAAAAAAATCGGTCCTTGGATCACTTCGTTCTGTGATGACTCGGAATGTTTCTGAAAAGTTTTTAAGATTCACCTTCTCGTTTGTCACAAGTAAACATTTTGTGAGTGACAATTGCCCTTCTCCCAAAATACGAAGAGCTCCCATAAAGGCTTCGCGGAAATAACGTTCTTTGACAATGGCCGCAGCAAGAGAATGAACACCTGATTCCTCATAGGCCCAAACCCCAAGGACTTGGGGCATCACAAGGGGAAACATTGGTGATAATAAGTCTTGTAGGAATTCAGCAATGTAATGGTCTTCCTGCGGAGGTCTTCCAACAACCGTTGCTGCCCAAATGGCATTTTTTCTATGCAGGATATGAGAGAGATCTAAGTAAGGATAATCGTGTAACAACGAATAGTATCCATAATGGTCTCCAAACGGACCTTCGGGTCTTCGTAGTTTCGGTGGGATGGATCCAATCAGCGCAAAATCGGCATCTGCCACTATGGGATAAGGTGAAACGGATTTATCTTTTTTCATGCGGAGTTTTTCTCCCATGAGAAAGGAAGCAAATACAAGTTCTGGAATTTCTTCTGGTAGTGGTGCGACTGCAGCAATGGTGAGCGCAGGAGGCCCACCGATGTACACATGTGCAGGAAGGGATTTGTTTTCCTTCTCAGCCTCGTAATAATGAAACCCACCTCCTCTGTGGATTTGGATGTGCATCCCAACCGTCTTTTCACCAAACAGTTGCACACGATACATCCCCAAATTACCATTCCCAGAACTGGGATGTTGGGTATAAACGAGTGGTAAGGTAACAAAGGGACCACCATCTTTTGGCCATGACACAAGTCCTGGAAGATCTTCCACGCTGGGGACACTGCCATCGAAAATGGGTGCTCGCCTGACTTGTTTTAAGCCCACCTGAAACGGCAAAAGGCCGAGGGAACGTTCCTTCCAAAGTTTGGAAAACCGCGGTGGAAAAATTTCTTTCGCAAGTTTGGCAAGTCTTGCGATCGTTTGTACGGGTTTTTCACCAAAGGCCAAATGGATTCGTTTTTCAGAACCATAAAGATTGGTAGCCACAGGAAACTTGGTTCCCTTTACATTCGTAAAGAGCAAAGCAGGTCCCTTTTTCGCGACCACTCGCCTTTGGATTTCAGCCAATTCTAAATTAGGGTCAACCAACTCGGAAACGACCCGGAGCTCTCCCTCTTTTTGTAAAAGTTTTACAAAATCATTCGTAGATCGTAGTGATGCCATAAAAAGGAATAGACGGCTCCTTGTTTTCTTAGACGCTTAAGGGCATAAATTCTATGTCCCAAGAACCAAATACTTCACAACCTATCATTACCGATATCAAAAGAATCGCAGTTTGCGGTGGATCGCTAGGAAGAGAACGACGCTCCTATGTGCGTGGTCAGGTAGTCGACGTAGGGATTACCGATTTAATGAAGGCAGATGGCCTTTGGGACCTTGTGACAGGGTTATTTAAGGGGGATGAAACGAAAATCACTCCCTTTCTCGATTTTTCCCTCGCCCCAGTTCGCAAACCAGTTTTAAAATTAGAAGTCCATGATGCGACAGGCAAACTCATTTACACTTCTGGTAAAATCAAAGCAGATGAAGATGGTTTTTTTTCCTGTGAGATCCGAGACAAACTGCCTGTAGGATTCCATGATTTCCAAGTGATTTTAGAAGGTTTGGATAGCTTTCGACAGTATTCCAAGGACCTTGCCCATTTAAATGCTACCGAAAATTCCATTTTGGGAAGAACAACTATCGTTGGAAAAGGGAAACTGCGAATCATCGCAGAAGATTACCAAGGCATTGTTGTCACATCAGACATTGACCAAACATATCTTGCGACGGACATTCACTCTGGAAAAGGAAAATTCTCGGCATTATTCGAGACACCTAACCAAAAACAGGCGCTTCCTGGAATGCCCGAATTGTACAGAGAACTTAGAATGAACTTAGAGAATGCTCCTCTTGCCTTTATTTCCGCAAGCCCCCATTTTTTTCGAAGGACCATGCTTGCCACAATTGCAAAAGACAACATTCACATTGAATCTTTGCATTTAAAATATCTGGAAGGAACAATCAAAGGTGTATTTGATAAAGTCATTGATACAATCTTCAATCCCCTTGAATTTTTCCAAAATGGATTCAAACCAGCTTGGTCACGAACGAAAAAATTCCTGGGTGCTTCTTACCAAAGCCTATTCGACCAAATGTCCTATAAACTATCCATTCTTCTGTATGATCGAATTTATTTACCTACAAATTCTAAGGAGATCCTTCTCGGAGATAATACAGAATCTGATTATATGATCTTCACACTCTATCAATTGATTTGTATGGGAAAATTAAGTGGAGACGAATTAGAAGAATATTTATACCAATTGAATTTTTTAGGAAGAGATGCCATCACGAGAGACGCATCAAAAAAAATCAGATTGTATGCAGAAGAAATCCTTCGTATCCACGGCCCAAAAAACCCAGTAACTCTTACTCTCATCAATCGCACAAGTCATGGTCCAAGTGAATTGGATATGATCCAAAAAGTGAAAGATGCCCTACCAAAAGGTATTTTCGAAACAGAATTTTCGAAGAGACCTCCCTTTTACGGAACAGAAGGTGCCATGGGAATGGCCATCCTATTAGAGAATCATGGTTATTTAGATCCCAACCAAATTTTAACCATCATCGCTGGAATGATTGGAAAAGTTTTGGAAGGAAAACTTGTAGATGAAACCTTTATTCTAAAACAACTCGATGAATTAACACTTCCCAAAGAAGCCGATGGAACAAGAGCCAAAATCAAAGAGAATTTAAAATCTGCGTTTTTAAACTAGTTCAAAAACGCAAAAAAAAAGAACAAACTCATTGGTTCTGAAACCGACTGATGTAGTGATAAAAGAAAATTTGTCTATACTTTAGAAGTGAGTATCCATTGAGTAAGATCGGAATGAAGAGTAATACCCAAAGGCTAATCTCTGCATAATTTGTTAAGGGAATGAAAGAAACGACTATCATCTGCTTTACAATCAAATAAGGCAAAAACGATAAAATCGAAAGTAAAATAGAAACTAATCTTTTTTCTTTATCATTCCCTATAATGTAGTAAAAACTATTTTTAGAAATGTCAAATCTAGGTTGGGTCCACTCGCGTATTTTTAAAAACGGTTTTTCGATCAATAGATAACTGAGAAGTGCAATCACAGCTGAAAGAACCAAACTAATGAATGATGCTTTCAATAAATGGTTCAATCCATTATAATCCCTACCCTTAGGATTTAAGATGGCCAACATAACCGCAGTATTGACCAACATGTGAACTAAATAAATTCCATAACTTAACTTGCCAATAAATACTAAAATTGGATTTGCCAAAAACCAAGCGATACATGAAAAAAATCCACCCACTGCTCCGTATACAATGACAAACGCAAAAAAAGAATAAAAACTTATCCGAAAGACCGTGAAATATAACTTTGCATCTTCATAATGTAGGGTACAAACATAGCAAAAGATAAAAAAGAGAATCGAAAATACTAAATAAAAACTCAATTTAGAATTTGGTAATTGTTTTGATATTTTACCAGACCTCCAAAGCTCCATTAGTAAAATTCCATATACGAATGGCTCAAAATGAGTATGAATCGGATGGAAAAGAGTTTTGACATATCCATCAAATTCTAACATAGGAACAGTTAGGTGATAATAATAACGAATGAGAATGGGAACATTCAGTAATACGATTAAAAAGACGAGCTTTTGAACTGTGTTTGATAAGATTTTAGTATAGAACAAAAATACAAATGGCATAGCCAAATAGAATTGTTCCTCCATTGATAACGACCATCCATGAACCATGATCCGCTTTGGAAAATAATTGGAGATGTATGCAAAATCAGTCCACCAATACGAAAGTTTTAATTTTAAATCGATTAAACTGTCTGAGATTCCATCAGAACCTGGCATCATTTGGCTTTTTTTCAATACTCCAGCCATGATTAAAATGGTAATTGAAAGAATCACATAAAATGCGGGGAAGATACGAAGAGATCGTTTCAAAACAAAGTTCTTCCAACTAACCCCAAAACTAGATCTTTCCAATTCACGAGAAAAGGATGTGGAAACCAAAAAGGCACTGATCACAAAAAACAAACTCATTAAAAATTCAACATTTTGCGCATTTGGTAGATACTGAGCAAACTGTATTGGAAAAAAATCGATAGAAAAAGCAAAACAATGGAATAAGATAACTAAGTAACAACTTAACGCACGGATTCCGTACAGTTCGTTAATTTCCTTGTTATTTTTCCTAAAAATTTCAATAAAATATTCTTTCATATTGTTAGTATCTGGGGAAACTTTGCCTTGGATTCAATAGAAATCAATCGATAAATACAATATTGATTCAACTTATAAATCGTATAGAAAGGCAAATAACACAAATGGTGATTCTCCCAAAAGCGAAACAATTACAATTAGGATTAAAATGGTTTTTGCTTTTCATTGTAGTTGTAGTGTTCATACAGTACACTTCTCCCCAAAACTCTTACTTCCAAGATAGCCATGATAAATTGATCCAAACATATTCTTTATATTTCAATCACTTTCAATCGGACCAATTGTATTACCCAGGTTACGAGTTTGATCCTAACTTAAACTATTTTCATTTAGTAGATAACTTATATATCAAATGCAAAGATAGAATTGTCAGTGCATTTCCGATACAATTTGCAGCCATGTTGGCACCAGTTTTGTATATTCTACCCTTATCGTATCTTGTATATAGTTCTCTATTTTTTCTTTTTTTAGGTTTTTGGATTCTCAGACGGTATTATAAATTTTCATTTCCCTTACTTTGGATATGTTATTTTGGAACATATTTGTGGCCATTGAGTTGGGAATATTCAGAGATGCCGGCAGTTTTTGCCTTCTCTTTACTTGGTCTCTTACCAATTCTTCGTAATCAAAAATCGATTTTCATACAAACTGTTGCAGGTTTGTCGCTCTCTTGGGTAATTATGGTTCGCTTAGATACCCTTCCATTTTTTTCCCTTTTATTCTTCTTTACTTTCCTCTTTTTATGGAAGGATCATTCTTTCCTATCGATTCTTTCAAAAATTGTTTCGCTTAAGGTATATTTGCTTGTTTGTTTATTAGGAATCATCCTACAATTTATATTGAATGAAATTTTATACGATCACTTCTTTGGGACTCGATTTTTAGCAAATTTATCTGGATTCCAAGTAAGTTTTACACAAAGACTCGAATGGTTTCAAAGTTTGAATTTTTATGCAGATAAAAAAGTTGGTTTTTTTGCTTACCTTCCATTGACTTTTCCATTGATTGTTTATTACGGAAAACAATTTAAGACAGTATCAAATTTAAAAAAATCACTATTACTCTCTCTAATATTTACATTACTTGTAATACCTTTTATAGCACCTAACGATGGATTCAATAATTGGGGACCGAGATTTTATACCGTTTTAATTTTACCTTATTTATTATTATTAAAACCAATCTATATTAAAATCTTAAAATCCAAAAATTGGATACTTCGAATCACTCTCCTTCTACTCATCACCTATTCTGTTTTATTAGGAATCCTTGGTGCAAAAATTCAAAAATCAAAAACAAGTTTAGTTAAAAATTTCAGTGTTATCACCAAGGAATTAAACCCTGATATCATCGTGTTTACTGATTATCTAAATTTATATTCCATCGGAAGTGACTATACAAAACATATTAGTTTAGTGTCTTATTCTACTGAAAAAAATGAGCAGTTGATCAAAATTTTATCTGAGAAAATGAGGGGTAAAAAAATTATTTTTGTGGATTGGCACCCACTCATTCTAACACAAGAAACAAGAAATGTAATGAATGCTGAAAAAGCAAAAGGAGGATATCCAATTTCTCACTGGGATTTGAATCGACTAGAGTCGAGTTTGAAAAAAAATACTTCAAATTTTCAAATCATTGATAAACAAGTGTACCGAATTTGGTCAGGAACTATCAAAGGAGCAAATTAAATGAATTTTCATTTGTCAAAAAAAGATAAAATCACCTTAGCTATTTTTTTTGTTTTTTTCCTTGGATTACAATCTTACCTTTCTGCAACGAATAGTTTTATTTCGGATTCCTTAGCAAAAGCATTCCAAATCAATAGCATCCAAAATGGAAACGAATCCACCACATACCCCGCAAGCTCCCTAGACCCAGATCAAAAATTACATCCAGTTACTTTTATCATCCAAAACCAACATAATCTGAAGTCAGTCTTTTCAGCGTCATTTGCATTTTTATATGCAAAACTTTTCTTCTTTCTAACTGTCAAGCAGATGATTTATATGAATGTACTATTTCTCCTGTTAAGTGTTCTTTGCTTAAAAGGATTCGGGAAAGTTGATATCAATATTTCAATTTTGGTTATTACAACTTCAGTAGTACTCTGCCAAGTCATTGATTTATCGGAAGTTCCATTCACCCTTTTCCTTGTCTGTTTTGTGTATTCACTCTGGACAATGGCAATCGAAAATCAAAACACAAATTTACTGATAGTAAGTGTATGTTTTTCTGTTTTATTCAGTTTATTCCGATTGGAACTCTTAATTTTTTCCGGATTACTCTTTGTACTTTCTTCACTTCGATTAATTACACTTAAAAAAAGAAAAGAAATTGTATTCTTAACAATCGCCTTTCTCATCCCAGTATCATTTTTTTTTCTATGGAATGATATTGAATACGGTCATCCATTGGGAATTCGATACCTATTCAATTATACAGAAGAACATTACTTTGCAAAAAACAATCGACTCTTAAATTTACAGAAGATTTTACTAACTGGTTTTTCCGACCAAGGATTCAAATTCGGTTTTTTTCTCATTTCTCCTTATTTTCTTTATCCGTTCTATCGTTTCAGAGATTCTTTGTATTCCATTAGAAAACAAAATCCTATCCATTACCACTTAACTCTATTTATATTGTATCCGATTCTTGTAGGATTAAGCGCACCAAATGATGGTATCACGATTTCAGCTAGATATGTATTATTTGCAGTTGTTCCGATGATTTTTATCATCTCTCATTTTTGGACCGAATTACAAAACGATAAAGTATTTAAAATACTCATCATCATTTCCATTTTAGTCAATTTGATCATACTCCGAATTTTGAAAGAAAGTTTCAAAATGATCAAAAAAACAAATCAAATATATGAAAGTTTGAATGCAGATTTATGGATTTTTTATGATACGAATATTTCAAGTACAGCAGGCATCCATCTATTAAAACAACCAGCAATTTCTTTCAGAAATTTTACGAACGAAACAAAATTTAATTCGTTAGTTAGTTTAATACAATCTCAAAAATTGAAAAAAATATATGTATTTGATTTTTCAAAAAATGTTCCCAATGCATATATGAATGTCAAAAGGAAAATGGAGCTGAGTAGTGATGAATTTCAAAAACTACTTCAAACCAAAAAATATTCCTGCAAACAATATGCAGAATTAAAATTCATTGGTTATCGAGAATGCAATTATTCTCCATAATTTATTTTACTTTTGAAAACGTTTGGAGTCTGGTATACCTTTTACAAATTCGACAACATAAAGAGGTCTGTTTTTAGATTCCTCAAAAATTCTAGCAATGTATTCTCCAAGGATTCCTATGGAAATTAAAATTGAACCACCAATTAAACATATCAAAGTGACGATTGTAGCCCAACCTGGGTTGTATACAATCGGCATCTCCAAAATGAAATGTTGGAATGCGCGAAAGAGTGCATAAGCGCCTACAAAAAATCCCACAAATGCAACGATGATTCCTAGAGCCAAACTAAATCGTAAAGGTAAAGGTGAAAATGAAACTGCTGCATTCATTGCTAACTTCAACATTTTTTGCAAAGGGTATTTTGTTTCCCCTGCAACTCTTGCATCACGTTTATAAAATACCGGAATTTGCGGAAATCCTATCCATGCATTCATACCACGCAAAAAACGATGGTTTTCTCTTAGTCCATTTAAAGCATCCAAACATCGGCGTGAAATCAATCTAAAATCACCTGAATCCAATGGTAAATCCTTGTGAACCAAAACTTTCATTAAACGATAAAATGCCCATGCAGTTATCTTTTTAAACCATGACTCACCCGTACGGGCAATTCGTTGTCCATAAACAACATCATATCCTTCTCGATACCGCTCCAACATTTCAAAAATTACTTCAGGAGGATCTTGCAAATCAGCATCCATGATGACAACTGCTTCCCCACTCGCATAATCCATGCCCGCTGTAACAGCAATTTGATGACCAAAATTTCTAGATAAACTTATGATTTTAACTCGTTTGTCTTCTTTTGACCAATTTACTAATTCAAAAATAGTGTTATCGATGCTTCCATCATTCACAAGTATCAACTCGATTTTTGTCGGCAACTTCACTAAAAAATTAGTTAATCTTTCTTTTAAATGCGGAAGCACTGATTCCTCGTTATAACATGGAATCACAATGGACAAAACTTTTGGATTACTTCGTTTTTCTAAAAAATATTTCATAATTAATTATAGAGACTCTTCTTCTTACTGAATTTTAATCGGATGCACTAATTTTTCTTTCAATCTTAAAAACGGTAACTCAATGATTAAGTAAACGATCCATGAAGTCAAAAATGTAAAAAATATTACATAAATAAAAGCATATACAGCAGATAACATATTTTGATTCTTCAATACAATTGGAGTCACTTTTGTAGCAACAATTGGAATCACTATAATATGCCATAGGTACGCAGTGTAACCCAATCGAGCAAAAGGCCTAAAAAAACTCCAACTAAAGAAACTGGTAATTGGCTTGATAAAGAAAGAAAAATACATAAGAATCCCAAATCCTATAGAAACAAGTGTTGGACGAAACACAATGGCAAATGCACTCGATGAATCAACTTGATGCATCCAAATCATTAGAAAAAAACTGAATCCTAATAGTAAGCCAGACCAAAATTGTTTATAACTTACACGCAATATATTCCAAGGGTATAAGTGGTACATCTCATATACTAACATTCCAAATAAAATGGAATCAAATCTACAATAGAGCTGATAAACAGCATCTAAATTGGCGATGGGATAGGAAATGGAATATCGATTGAACAAAGCAATGGAAAAACCCAGAATATAAATTGAAAGACGAGAAATCAAATTGATTCGAAAGAAGAATAATACACAGAAAAAGGGTAATACCAAATAAAAATGTTCTTCGATAGATAACGACCATCCACCATCATAAACTACAGGAACTCTCAATATGTCTGTTAAATACAATGCATCAACCCAAACATTGGACAAACCAACTCGGATACTCTCAAACATTGCGATTGCTGCTGGGTCCTTGATCGAGTGAATATCAAACTTTGATAACTGAAATCTCTTGAAGGAATATAATACAAATAAAGCAAAGTAATACGCAGGAAATATCCGCAAACTCCTTTTTACAAAAAAGTCTTTTATATTAATTTTGCCATTCTTATCAAATTCCCTTCGTAACCCCCCATAGATCAAAAAACCGCTTAACAGAAAAAAGAAATCAACTCCAGAAGAGAGAGCACCTAGAAATAAATTAACAAATTCATACTCACTGTGAACAATCTGCTTCACTGTAACCCAAACATGATAAATTACGACAGAAAGAATTGAAATAGCTCTGATTCCATTTAAATTTTCATGTTCAAAAGACTTTTTTTCGAATACTGAAGTAATGTATCGAAATTTCTGTTTATTCACTTCTCAGATACTCCTTAACTACCATTCCATAAAAAGTATTTTCTTTTACAAACTTCCAGCCATTCTCTTCTTGAAAACTTTTCCCATTTCCGCCTAAAAAACGATACACAACACAAAGTTTTTTTTGTTCTATCGTTGTCTCCTCTCCCAATAACTTAGGTTCAAATTTTTGGTCAGAATTCCAATTTAGATAGAGTTTGATGTATTCAGGCGTTGCGTTTGAAAATACATACTTACCCTCACATTGTCTTGAAATGAATTGAGTTGTTGAACGCCAATCTTCTTTAAACACAATATAAAAATTCTTCTTAAAATCAATAAAAGAGAAAATTGTTAATAGAATCAAAGAAACAAGAAGAATATTACTTCTTTTATTTTCAGAAAGTTTTTCGGAAACAAACATATACACAAGCGGTAAAGTTACGATCCAATTTCGATTCGTGACTATCGGTTTATAAAATGAAAAGAAACTTGTAACAATAATTATGAAAAATGATACCAACAAGTATAACTCTGATAAACGAAGCGAGTAAAAGCCACCCTTCCCCAATATTTTTTTTGCCAATCGATATATGAGAATTAAAAATAGGAGAACAGGGACAATAACAGTTAAAAATAGAAACTTTTTCGAAGTATAAAAAAATAAAGAATAGTAACTCAAATATAAAACCAAATTAGGCGGGTCTATCCAACCTGCAGTTGCGATTTTATCCCCACTAAGTAATTGGAAAATAAACGGCAAATACGCTACAAAAGTCACAAGTCCTAATAAAAAAATCCAATAACTTCGATTATCTTTTAGAATATAAAAATAAATCCAAAATAGAAAGTAAAGTGAACCTACAAAAATAAATCCAAATAAATGAATATAGGAAATACAAATCGATAAAATTGCTAACAATACATAGCGTTTCTTATTTTGAAGGTTAGATAAAAACGAATCAAAAAGAACAATAATGGAAGAAGATAAACACAAAAGGAGTGAATAAGATCGTACTTCCTGCGCATAGTATATGGCACCTGGAGAAAATGAGAATAAAAATAGAAAGAGAAATCTTCTTTTTTTCTCCCAACCCCTTGTTAAAAATAATAACACTAATAAGTTTAGTATAGAAATGATGACAGGGAAAAATTTGATATAAATCTCATTCCCAGTTGGATTGATGTGAATCCAAATGGATAATAAAATTTGAAACAATGGAGGATGAGGGTCACTAGCTAAGTAATCCCAGAATAGATGCCAATTTTCAAGAGAGGAAGCGTAGACAGAATAAAGTTCGTCAGTCCATAAACTCTGTCTATCCAACTTATAGAATCTAAAAAAAATTCCGATTGCCAGAGAAATAAAAATACCAATCTCAAATTTGAATTTTTTGATTCCTTCCCTATTGATCTTCATTTCATTTTCCATAACATCAATCTAAAACCCGCAATCTTTTCATCTCTTTGTTTTTCATAATACTTGGATTTGATTTCAAACTTAGTATTAATCCATTCTTTATAAAAATCCTCAGTTACATTATCATCTTTAGGAGGTACAAAATCATAAACAAAAACTTGAAATTGGGAAACTTTTTGTTCTTTCAGTTTCTCTTCCATCATCTCAAATTTCATTTGATGATTCACAATCCAATGCGGTTTTTTCAAAAAGGAATCAGAAATTAAAAGTAGATCAAATGTACTCAAATGTAAAACGGGTGCTTCTGGAAATTCATCTAGTTTTGATTGGTAAATATCATGGTATTTTTTTATATAATCCAAATTCCTGATATTTTTCCTTACATGGTAAATACCTAGAAAAATCTGAAGTAATACTAAAAAAACTAAAATTCGTCTCTTTGATACTTCCTTTTCTGATACGATCGTTATACAAACGTATATCGTGATTAAAAGATAGGTAAATTCAGTAAAACGCATTCCTGCATAAAGCCCTCCAGAAGAGTACGGACTCAGCAATACTATACAAAAGAAAGATAAAACAGTTATGGTATAAACTTTCTTTTGAATCATCGATAAATTTGATTTGAAAGCCGAATAGAGGAAAAAAAGAATACTAGGAAAACAATAAAATAGAAATCCAACCCGGTTTTCATTTCCTACAAAAAATTCTTTTACTAAATGGAATCGTTCCGAAAAATTTAGTCTTGTAAAATCAATTAAACTAACCTTACTTCTGACTCCAAATATCTCACCAAACTGTGTTTCATTATAATATGCAAGAAGGCAAATTGAAGAAAACAACCCGAGAAATAAAAAGAAATATTTCCTAACAAAAACTAAAAAATTAGTTCTATTAAAATAAAGAAAAACGAGTCCTGTTATCCCAATATAGATGATCGATTCCGACCTCAAAAATATTGAAATACCACCGATAAAACCGAATATAACCATTAGGTAATTCGGTAGGCTTTTATTGAAATCAATGGCAAGTATTGTAAAAAACCAAATACTTAAAAAAAGGTGAGCAGGAACACTTTCAGAAAATTCGAATGCACTTGTTATTCCATAACCTACTAGAAAAAAAACGCCACAGAATAGAGCGTATTCTAATGTTTTTAAATTAAGAATAAATCTTAATGAAAAAATTAAAATAAAACAAACTACCAAATACAATAAGAGTATTAGCAAATTGAAAAATTGATATTTGATAGGCAGAAGCGAAAAAAATTGAGAGAAAAAACTTGGATATTGAAATACACAAGTTCTATTCCCTGCTTCGTTTGTTGAATAAAATGCCCAAGGATACCTAAATGGATAAAATTCAAATTGTGTATCAAAAGAATTATCCAATACAAAACAGGAGTGCGAATTTATACCATGATTTTTATATTCAATTGTTTGATAAAGTTTGATTTGAGAATCTGATTGAATGAGAGGACTTACACCCTTATCCCAACTAATTCTTTTATAAATCAATATTCCGGAAAAACAAATTAATAAGAATACAAGAACTTCCTTCCTCAAAAAGAAATTCTCAATTGCATCGATGAATGTGTAAAAAACTTTCAATGTTTTTTCTCCAATAGAAATCCTTGGAAATGGGCAATCTTGTATTCAGATTGAATCGAATATGCTTTTGGTTTTAATTGAAAGTTAATATCGAACTTTTCCTTCCATATATTCTTTGGAAATTCATCTTTTACCAATCGATTTCCTTCCCACTGTAAATACAAAATCTTCAAAGGTCTATTTTTTAACGTTTCTTCTACTCTCAACCAATCTTCATTTGAGAAAATGGCTATTTGAGGATATGTAACGTAACTTTCACCCATGAGATAAGATAATGATAATCCTCGATGTACAATCAAATCAGGATGTATATTTTGGATTTCGGACATTATTTCCTTGTATACTTTGGATGATGATGTCCATTGTTTGATCGCTCTCGTATCCGATTTATAGGAAAAATACAAACAAGGAAGAAGGATTAAAATTAGTAGAAATTTTGGTTTTAATTTCCAGATAAAAGGGAAAGTAGCAATAAGTAACAAATAGATTCCACTTTCATAATACCTCATTCCAAATATATCAACTCCTGCCCGATATGGCGAAAGAATTGGTAAAATCAAAATAAAAACTAAACCTGATATTAGAAAAGGACTCAGTTCGTTTCGTTTCCTTTGCCAAATGAGAATAGATGAAAGAAAAAGAATTGGATAACCTTTGAAAATTCCAATTTTAAAATCATTCCCCCAAAGATCTGCAATCCATTCACCTAAATAATTACGTTGTAATTCATTTGAACCCAAATCATTTACTGTGTTTAACCCTCTCATCCCAAGTATATGTCCATATACATGATTGTTATAGGTAAAAAAGAATGATTGAAGAAGAAATGCTAACAGGATGTAAGGAATTAATCGTTTTAATAATAGAATCTTTGATTCAGAAAGTAAAAATGCCGTAGCTAAAAATAAAACCAATGCTATGGAAGATTCAGGTCTTAATTGAAAATTTAATACAATACTTAATGATAATAATAATCCCAAATAATACTTAGGTGTACGTGCAAAACTTACATATGAATAGATCGCTAATAATAAGAAAAAATTTGTTAGTGTTAATTCAGAATAGTCCAACGAAGATAAAAAAACAGGAGAAAAAACCTGAATGAATATTGTTGTGATTAAAATATAAGTTGGCCTATTTTCAAATAATTGAAATATTCTATCCAAGATTAAAAAATTTAACAAAAATACTAAAATCGGAAAATAAGTAATAAATTTTTGATCAAATACAATTAGGAAAATTTTTTGAACCCAAACAAATAAGGATGGATATTGGAAGACACAATCACCGTTTTTTAGGAAAAAAGCCCAAGGATACCCAATCGGTATCTGCTCTTTCTTAAAACCGATTTCGCTAGCTGGGAAAAAACATGCTTCTACAGAACCACCTTGAATGGCATGAACCACTTGGTAATATTTTATCTGTGGATCACTCGAAATAAAAATATGACCTTCATTCCACTTCCAACGATAAAAAATTGGAACTAGAAGAATGAGAAAGTATATGAATCCACGGTAATAAAAATTCACTGTTACTCTCTCTTTATGATATGAGCTGTGACAGCTTGTAATCCGAAAATTAAGAGTGTAAGACTTAAGTTTGTTGTAACGATAAATTCGCGTTCAAAATGGATAAATGCGTAATCAGATTTCTGCCATTGCAAAAAAAGCCAAACAAGTGTAATACTGATTACACCCAAACCTGAGATCAGAACAAAAAACAATCTATCTTCTTCTAAGTTTAAAATTAATTGGTATATCTTGCTGATTCTTGGTTGTTTCGTAGCAATGAGAAGACCTGTCCCCCATAAACTCAATCCTAAAATTGTTAAAAACGAAAAGAAAACCATTGAATGTATTCCGTACAAATTCATTCCAACAATTCTCACAACTTTCCCAACAAAAAAGCCAATCAGAAGTTGGATCCAAAAAAATAGGAAAAAGGTAAGACCTATTCTTTCAAATAGATGAGGCCCATAAAACAATATTCTAAGCAAATGACGCATTCCATCTCGCCAAGTTTTCAAATGAGGAATGCGACCTTCCTTATCGGGATAAAGAGAAACTGGAACATGTTCCATCTTTGCATCATGAATTAATGCTTTTATCAATAATTCGGAAGCAAATTCCATACCTTTACTTTTTATGTCCCAAGTTAAATATTTATCTTTTTTAAAACATCGAAATCCCGAATTACTATCTCGGATTTTATTCTTCTTAGCGTATAGAAGATTGATAATCCAATTAATGACAGGTGTACCTAAATAACGATGCAAAAATGGCATTGCTCCCTTATGGATGGTACCATCCAATCTAGAACCAATCACCATGTCAAAATCACCACTCACTAATTTCGATACGAGTTTCGGCGCTTCTAAAAAATCATATGTGTCATCTGCGTCTGCAAAAACAATAATGTCACCTTTTGCATTTCTAATGCCTGAATCCAAAGCAGATCCATAACCTCTGTCCTTTGCAGGTGCCACTCGAGCACCAAAATCTTTAGCAATTTTAATTGAACGATCAGTGCTCCCATTATCAGAAACTAAAATTTCAATTTCATATAGTTTCGAATAATCTTTCTTAACTCTGATTAGTTTTTCTAATACATAAGGTAGAGTTTTTTCTTCATTTAGACATGGGATGACAAAACTTACTTTTGGCTTATTCATAATTGCTCTCGTTGGTAAATCCCAAAAGGATCATAAAGATTTAAAAAATACTGGAATAATGGATTGAGTTCCGGAAAATATTTTTGCCTAGACTGAAACTGAATTAACTTAGAGTAACAAATTGCAGGATAATTGTGTAACTCAAAACAGTAATTTAGGTGTTTTAAATTTGATTCTAAATCATCCTTGGCAGCCAAATTGTAAAAGAAGAATTTGTTACCCAAGAAAAAATAATCAGAAAGGGAAAATTCTGGCATAGACTGATTGAATTTTGAAACACTATCTTTTCTTGGTAAATAAAATTCAAAATTATGCGGAATCACTTTTCTTGCAAATTTTAAGGTAAAATGATCTACATATGAAAACCGGAAGGAAACAATCATCAAAAAAATCGCTATAATAATATATGAAAATTGTTTTGCAGATATATCACTCTGTTTTTCAATCAAACCTTCTTGATTTTTCAGAACTAATATTGCTGAAATTCCAACTAACACAAATAAATTGGAAATTTCCAAACTATTAAAATCATACAATTCGTGAAGCATCCAAACAAATAACACCAGTGAAACCAATTGATTTTTCTTAACTACACTGGCCAAATTGATTCGCTTTTGGTATAAACAGTAAGACAAAATACTAAACAAAAAAACCAAGCCTAGAATTCCGAAGGAACCAAAAAATTGAACATATAAATTGTGAGCAAGAGGGAAACTATCAAAATTAACAATATAATCTTTGATATAGTGTAATGACTCATTTTTTATATTAAAAGCAGAATCAAATGGAATTTTATTCTCTGGGTATAATCCAAATCCGAAAATCGGATTTTCTTGCAATGTATTAATGATGTAAAAACCCCAAATTGATAACCTAACTGCAGTTGATCCTAAATTAAAAATTGACTTTTCAGTAAAAAACAAAAAGGCAAAACCAACTGCTGCAATTAATGTAATAAATCCATAAAGAAGGTTTTTCTTCTTTGTTTGATCTTGTCGTATATATAAAACAAAAAACAAAAAAATCAAAAGTGAACCAATGGAATTCCTTGAAACAGTAATTCCAAACCAGATAACAGAAACCAAAAATGCTATGATCAGAAATATTTTCTCAAATTTATTTTTGGTTGGCTCAAACCAAAATAAAACTGACATCATAATCATCAGAAGTGAATTCGACGCAAGTAAACTAACTGGAATTAAATAAACATTCTCGCGATAGGAAGTAATCTGAAACTTTGGATCCAGATAAAGAGCAAAATAAATAAAGATAGAATTAATAATATAAAAGAAAATGCAAGATTTCAAAAATAAAATCAAATCATTCTTTTCCCAATTTTGGATGATCTGAAAGAACAAAAATGCTTCTAAAATTAACACTCCGCGTTGCAAAGCAAAATCATCCCACCAATCTCTACCAATGATAAGAAATAAAATGATTAATGATAATAAATAAAAGGGTTTAATTTTCTTTGCAGGTAAGTTAGAATTTCTTAAAGTTAAAATGAGAGCAATGGCAATCGGAACAGAAGGATATGCCATAAAATCAATGAAAGACAATACGGGAACCATCGCAAGGAATGGACCTAAATTTTGAAATTGTTTCACTGACAATTTGTGAAATGAGATCAGTATAAAAAGTAACCAAATTAAAGTTACTAATTTAATTCCTAGTTTTTGAGGGAAAATTTGAATTGGATCGTATTCTGCAATTTTCAGAAAAACAAAACAAGTAAGCAAAATCACATGAAAGAGATTCCAAAAATGTAACGGATCCTTAATGAAAACACGCCAACGGTAAATAGAATAAGCAAGAAAAGAAAAGATACCAAGTCCAATGATATCTAATTTAAAGTTCTTTTGATTTGTATATGTTTGAAATAAAAGCGAAATTCCAATCAATATTACAAAATCAATTACAAAAGGATAAAACCTTTTCATTGGTTTATAACCAGTTGGCTGTTTTCGGAATGTACTTTTCAGGGAGAGTTTTTTTGAAAAAATCTCTTTTGTTTTTAATCAGATTGAAATAAACAATGTGACGTATCGCAGCAATCCCATCCTTCCAAGTAATTTTTTTACCTTCTAAATAGTTTCTAGGATAGTAAGATATTGGGAATTCTTGCACTCGGATTTTTAATCTTGCTACTTTGGCAGTGACTTCTGGCTCAAATCCAAATCGTTGAGATTCAAGATAAATATTCTTGATGATATCCGAACGAAATACTTTATAACAAGTTTCCATATCGGTAAGATAGAGTCCACTCAGGAAATTTGAAAGGATCGTCAGAATTCGATTGATCAAATAATGGAAAGTTCGATGTACTTGCCTGCCATCTTTCTTAAAACGAGATCCAAAAACTACATCCGCCTTTCCATTGATGATTGGTTGGATTAACATTTGAATTTCATCCATGTCATATTCAAAGTCTGCATCCTGGATGATAATTACGTTCCCAGTTGCTTCATCAATCCCTCTGTGAAGAGCAGCACCTTTCCCCTGGTTTTTTTCCTGGGCCAATATCTTATGCTCAGAACGAAATTTAAAGTTTTGTAAGATGGATAACGAATTGTCCCGAGATGCATCGTCTATGAAAACTAATTCTTTATTTGTGTTTAAAGGCAAAGCATCAATCTTCTGTAAGAACTCTTCCAAATGGGAAGATTCATTGTAAATTGGGATGATAAGTGATGTTTTGAACGTATTTTCAGAACGTCCGAGGTTACGTCTAGCGACCATAGTTTATATCTAAAAATACCAAGTATTTGAGAAAGTCAAGCGTCAAATCCCTCAATGAAAAGGTCCAAATCTAAGATTTGATTCTATATTTTCGAATTCCCATAAATCCATGTATTATGGTCAAAAGGAAAGCGAATAAAGGGTTAAGTTTTTCCCGATTTTTTAACATTCGGAAATGCGCTAACATCACTTTTTTCTTGTTAGATGTTGCAGCCCCCCTCCTGACTCGATACCGAGCCAATATCGCTGAATTTGCATAGGCAACATTACCGTCACGTAGAATATCCAACCAAAGAGCATAGTCATCCCGAAGGCTTTTTAAAGATGGGTCAAAGTATTTTTTTCCAACACTGGGAACATGGAAAATTGCAGTAAGTAATCCAACACGGTTATAAAATAATAAATTTTTGTAAGAATATGTTTTTGTTTCTACAATAAACGGCTCACAAAACTCGAATCCATTTTCATCGATGATTCGATAAGATGAAAACGAAAATGGTGAATAATTTTTTTCCATAAATGGAATCATTTTCTCTAGAAAATCAGACTCCCAAAGATCATCTGCATCCAAAAATGCAATGTATTCACCCTGTGCTAGTTTGATACCTTGGTTCCGAGTATCAGCAGAACCTGAGTTTTTTTCTTTTTGAATAAACTGGATTCGTTTATCTTTAGAAGATAATTCTTTTGCAATCGTTGCTGTTTCATCTTTCGAACAATCATCAACTAACAAGAGTTCCCAATCTTGGAATGATTGTTTAAGTAGTGTATTCACAGATTCTTCTAAATATAACGCAGCATTATAAGCTGGCATAATCACTGAAACTTTAGGCATATATCTTTTCCTATCAAATTAATTCACTTAGCACAAGTGGAATCCTATCTTTCCAATGGTAATTTTGGAATTGGAATGAATTTCGAATTTTGGTTTTGTTTAATACGCTAAAAGAAGGTCTCTTCGCAGGCGTTGGATAGGAGATGGAAGGAATTGGTTTTACGTTGCAATTTTTGTTTACTTGAGAGACAATTTCGAATGCAAAATCATACCAACTTGCAACACCTTCGTTTGAAAAATGAAATATCCCCGAATGGTTCGAAGTTATTGCTTCTAAACTAACCTGTGCTAAATCTCTTGCCCAAGTAGGTGTTCCAATCTGGTCTTCAACAACAGATATTTCGAGCTTTTCACTCGCAAGTCGAAGGATTGTTTTTAAAAAATTTTTCCCATATTTTGAGTAAACCCAGGATGTCCGAAGGATAATTGCACTTTTATCATTTTGCAAAATTAAATCTTCTCCATTCGACTTTGTTTTTCCATATACAGAGAGTGGGTTTTTGGAATCTGTTTCTAGATAGGATGTACATTTATGTCCATCAAATACAAAATCTGTCGAAATATGAACGAACTTAATTCCATGTTGATTGCATTTTTCAGAAATAATTCCAGGAGCAATAGTGTTAATGGACTTTGCTGTGGCTATTTCTGATTCCGCTAAATCAACTGCAGTATATGCTACTGCATTGATAATTCCAACAGTATCTTTTGGTAATAAATTTTCGAAGTATTTTTTGATTTCAATTTCCGATTCAAAATTAACTTCATTTCTACTTATAAAATGAAATTGATATCCCTTTTCCAAATTAGAAATATCTCTCAATTCACTTGCTAACTGACCATTGGATCCAAATACAACAATTGATTTCATTTAATTTTTAATAGATCGTTTCGTTTAGAATTCGAAACAAGTATTGTCCATAACCATTCTTTTTTAAAGGAATTGCTAGTTCTTCCAATTCTTTCCTTGAAATATAACCCTTTCGAAAAGCAATTTCTTCAGGACAAGCAATCTTTAGTCCCTGCCTACGTTCAACGGTTTCTACGAAAGTTGAGGCTTCCAACAAAGATTCATGTGTTCCTGTATCTAACCAAGCAAAACCTCTTCCCATGAGTTGTACGTCTAACTTCCCTTTTTCGAGGTAAATTTTATTCAAATCAGTGATTTCTAATTCACCACGATTGGATGGCTTAACTGACTTGGCATATTCCACTACATTTTCATCATAGAAATAAAGACCTGTGACGGCGTAATTACTTTTGGGAACTTTGGGTTTCTCTTCTATAGATACTGCTTTTCTATGTTCATCAAATTCCACTACTCCATACCTTTCTGGATCATTTACATGGTAAGCAAAAACAGTAGCACCGCTTCCCTTTTTGACAGCAGCAGACAAATTCTCTTCCATTCCATGCCCAAAAAAAATATTATCTCCCAATATCAATGAACATGCTTCTCCCCCATTTAAAAAACGTTCACCTATTAAAAATGCTTGTGCTAGTCCATCAGGCGATGGTTGCACTTCGTAATAAAGGCTAATTCCCCATTGTTTGCCATCACCTAACATTTCCTTAAATAGTGGAGTAGACTCAGGTGTCGAGATGATTAAAATATCACGAATTCCAGCTAGCAACAAAGTACTAAGTGGATAATAGATCATTGGCTTATCATAAATAGGGAGTAATTGTTTACAGACAACTTTTGTAACAGGATAAAGGCGTGTACCAGATCCGCCTGCTAAAATAATTCCTTTCATATTCAATTTGATTCCTTATACTGCAACTCATAATATTGATTATATTGACCTGAAATAATTTCTTCCCACCAAACTTTATTGTTTAGATACCAATCTATGGTTTCTTCGATTGCAACTTCGAATTTATAAATAGGTTTCCAACCTATTTCAGTCTCAATCTTTTTCGGATCAATCGCATAACGAAAGTCATGCCCAGGACGGTCCTTCACAAACTTGATCAAATTTCTATGGGGTTTACCTTCAGGATGTTTTTTATCCATTATTTCGCAAATAAAATTAACAATTTCTAAGTTTGTTTTTTCATTGCGTGTTCCTATATTATAAGTTTCTCCAAACTTACCTTTTTTCATCACCATATTAATAGCCAAACAATGGTCTTTGACATATAACCAATCGCGAATATTCTCACCAGTACCGTACACTGGCAGTGATTTTCCTCTTAGGCAATTCAGAATCATGAGTGGAATTAATTTTTCAGGAAAATGAAATGGTCCGTAATTATTGGAACAATTCGTTGTAATGACAGGCATATGGTAAGTATGGAAATAAGACCTTACCAAATGATCAGAACCTGCTTTTGATGCTGAATATGGCGAATTAGGAGCATATGGCGTTAATTCAGTAAATGCTCCATCTTTCCCTAATGTTCCAAATACTTCATCTGTTGAGACATGTAAAAAAACTTTTAATGAATTCTTTTCATAAAGTTTTTTTCCTAACTCCAACATATAAAATGTCCCAAGAACATTTGTTTTCACAAATTCTTCTGGTCCTAAGATGGACCTGTCAACATGTGACTCGGCAGCGAAGTGGGCAATTTCATTGATTTCGATTTGGTTTGCGAGATTTAAAACTTTTTCTTTATCAGTGATATCTAATTTAATGAATTGGAATCTAGTATCATTTAACCATCGTTCAAGATTTTTTAGATTACCGGCGTATGTAAGTTTGTCTACAACGGTAACTTTTACATCCTCACCTGATTCCAGTAAAGTATGAACAAAATTTGAACCTATAAATCCGGCTCCGCCAGTAACTAAAATGTTTCTTTGTTTTGACATATAAGTGAAAATTCTTCCTTATCTAAATCAATCTTGCTTAAAAAGGACTTTTGAAATCTTTAAAGAAAGGTAACACTTTATCTTTCTCAGATAAAATACATTCATGATACGGAATACCCCAATTTATGTTTAAAGTTGGGTCATTAAAAATGACTCCACCTTCACTTTCCTTCGAGTATTCATTTGTAACTTTGTATAAAAATTCGGTGTTGTCTTCTAGGGTAATAAATCCGTGTAAAAAACCAGAAGGAACCCAAAAAATTTCGTGGTTTTTCTCTGTTAGTTTTACCGAGACATGGTCACCATAAGTGGGTGAATCCTTTCTAATATCAACAATGACATCCAAAACTGAACCTCTAACTACTCTTACCAATTTACCTTGGTCGTGGGGAGGAGATTGGAAGTGTAAACCTCTCAAAACATTTTTACCTGACTTAGAATGGTTGTCTTGTGAAAAGATTTTAGGAATTCCCAATTTTTCATAGTCAGATGACTTAAAAGATTCGAAAAAAAATCCTCTATCATCACCATGTACCTTGGGAAATATTAAGACAGGTCCTTTGATCGGGAAAACTTCTGTTTGCATTCTTTAATTTGCCACCAACTTCTTGTAATCATTTTAAAAATGAGTCCTACGCATAGAAAAAATCAATCCAATGAAACGAATCACGAAAACGTTTTTATGAAAACCTGTTCTAGAATGTAATTGACGAAAGTTATATTTGCATTTTCCTTAAATTGACTAACAAAGTCACAATCAAAATGCCAAATAAACCGAAAGTCAGCGTTTGTATTGCAACCTATAACGGTGAAAAGTATATCTCCGAACAACTAAATTCAATTTTAAATCAACTCTCCGCAGAGGATGAAATCATTATTTCTGATGATTCCTCTACAGACGGTACATGTGAGATTCTAAAAAAATACGCAAGTAGCGACAAACGCATACAACTTTTTCTAAACCAGAAATTCAAAGATCCAATTCAAAATTTTCAAAATGCATTGTACAAAGTTTCAGGTGAATTCATTTTTTTATCTGACCAAGATGATGTTTGGATGGAAAACAAAGTCACTTCCGTCATGAAAAAACTAGAAAGTTTTGATTTAGTCATTCATGACTCAATTGTAACGGATGAAAAACTGATCCAAATGCATCCATCTTTTTTTCAATACTTTGGATCCAAACAAGGAATATTCAAAAACGTTTTGAGAAGCTCTTATTATGGATCTTGTATGGCATTCCGAAAATCTTTATTGGACCAAGCTTTACCCTTTCCTAAAACAAAGGAAATTGGACATGACCTTTGGATTGGATTAGTGGCGGAGTTAACTGGTAAAGTTTTATTCCTAAAAGAACCTTACTTACTTTATAGAAGGCATGCAGAAACATTTACCATGCGCGGAATAGGTGGAAAAAAAAGACCAATTTATAAAATGGCTCTTGGACGTTTTATTATGTTCGTTGAAATATTAAAGTTTTTAGCTAAGTATAAATTTAATAGTTCAAAAAATAAATAAGAACTTTACTTTTTATTCACCAAGCGAAGGTTTAATTTTATCCTCAAATAACCCTAAGGCAGATGCAATCGTTTCATGCATGTCAAAGTATTTATAATCGCCTAACCTACCACTAATGTAGACATTTTTCAGACTTTGTGCTTCTTCGCGGTATTTTTTTACTAAATTTGAATTTTTTTCATCATTGATTGGATAATAAGGATTGGTTCCATCATCTAAAGATGAGAATTCCTTTATCGTCAAAGTTTTTTGTCCGTATGTCCTTTCTGGATGTAAGTGCCTAGGTTCATGAATCCTTGTGTACGGAACCGATTCTTCAGCAAAATTCATAACGGAAGTACCTAAATAATCTTCATATGGATGCACTTCCGATTCAAACCGAAGTGTTCTATATTCAAGTTTACCAAATTTATAATCAAAAAATTGATCCAATGGTCCGCTATAAACTAGGATGGCATCCTTTGAAATTTTGTCTTTGATATCAAAATAATTTGTATTCAATTGAGTCGTGATGAGTGGATTAGATAACATACGTTCAAATATCTTTCCATATCCATCCTTTGGGATTCCTTGCCAACGACTGTAATAATAACTTTCATTATAATTTTTTCGAATTGGTAGACGATTTAGTATAAATTCAGGTAAATCCTTTGGATCTTTATTCCATTGTTTCTTTGTATAACCGCGAATAAAAGCTTCATATAGTGGTCTACCGATCAAAGAGATTGCCTTCTCTTCAAAATTCTTTGGAGGTGAATCTATTTTATCTTTTGCCTTTTCTTTTGCTAAAAATTCATCTACTTCAAATGGCTTTAAGTTTACATTATAAAACTGGTTAATTGTCTCCAAATTAATAGGCATTTGGTAAACTTTATTTTTATAAGTAGTTAAGACTTGGTGAAAGTAATTATTGAATTCTGTAAATTTATGAATATAGCTCCATACTTTTTCATTTGAAGTATGGAATATATGAGTTCCATACGTATGAAATTCAATACCTGTTTCGGGATCAATCTCGGAAAAACAATTTCCACCGATATGGTTTCTCTTTTCAATGACTAGGACTTTCCTCTTTAGCTCAGAAGCTACTCGTTCTGCGATCACAGAACCAAAAAAACCTGAGCCAACTACAACTACCGAATACTGAGAATAATCCATAGAATTAATAAATTTAGCTTTAAGGATACATCAAGAGATTTTTATTCTGAAGAAGAGAAAAATGAACACTTCAAAAATTATATTGATCAAAAATGACTTTTCTTAAGACAATGAAAAGGTAAGTTATTTAACCAATGTTGAGTTATACTAAAAAAAGTAATTTGATCATATGCAAAGAACATCTGTTAAAGTTATTATTTTTCTTTGTAAATACGAGAGTATTTAAAAAAATATTTTTAAACAAAATACCAAAGATTTATAATTCAATATCGTTCACAAACAAATCAACAAATCGCTTGGTTTTGTTTTCCACTTATAACACCGATGGGAAAATGAAGGAGAGCTTACTCTTTTATCTATCAAATTTAAAAGAGTTAAAAACAGATATCGTTCTCATTGACACATCTCCCTACAGCCTACCAGAGGAAATAGAAAAAACTAAACCTTTTTTGAGAAAATATATCTGGAGAGAAAATTTAGGTTATGATTTTGGATCTTGGAAAGTTGGTTTTTCAGAAATACATGACTGGAAAGAATATAACCAAATCATCATCACAAATGATAGTATTTTTGGTCCCATTCATCCACTACTTCCTATTTTCGAAACATTCAATTCACAAGACATCGATATTTGGGGTTTAACTGATTCTTACGAACTTTCGTATCATTTAATGAGCTATTTTTTAGTATTTCAAAACAAAATCATTCAATCCAAGGAATTTGAAAACTTCTGGAATTCAATGGTGTATTTTCCAACAACTTGGAAAAAATTTTTAATTTTGTCTTATGAAGTGGGCGGCACGGAATATTGGAAAAAATATAATTTTAAGACCAGTACTTACATCAAATTTGAAAACCTGACACAACCGATTTTTAAAAATTATTATAACAACCCTACCCATGTATTTTGGAAAAAAATCATTTCTGAAAATTCATTCCCTTTCCTTAAAAAGGATCTAATCAGAACTTTAATTTCTGCCAATGAGTTTGAAACAGTCCAAAATGTTTTAGGAAAATACAATCCTACAATTCTTAAATTTGTTGAAAAAGAAAATTCAATTAGCTAGAACGAAATCGCAATAACAGCTGTATTATATTTTTAATCAATCCAGGCATTCTCTCAAATAATATCCTTTTTACCATATATTGAAACGGTACTTTCCCAAGTATAAAATCAAATGCTACTTTTTGCTCCAATGACCAGGATTGACTTGAAACTCCAGAATTATCATTTATGGAAATCGGCATATTTACATATTGATAATGTTTTTCATCAATCGAACGAAGAAAAATATAATCAGAAATAATGAGTTTTTTTGTTTCAAGATATGGGCCACGAATTTTATGTAAAGAAGCTCGATATACCAAAGATTGGTGTAAAAGATACCCCTTCGATAAATTTGCATGCCCTTTTACGAGCACTTCTGGATTCTCTTTTAAATTACAAAGAAACCAATCCCCATATATTACCTGTATCTCATCTGAAATTGAATCTTTAAAGAGATGATTAATTGTATTCTCATTAGCCAATCGATCTCCAGCATTCAATATACAAATCCACTCACCAGTAGCAAGGGACACACCTTTGTTAATTGCATTATAAATACCGGAATCCTTTTCGCTGATCCAAGTGTTAATTTTTGCTCCATACGATTGAATGAGCTCAACGCTACCATCTGTCGATCCACCATCAATCACAATATACTCAATGCTAGAATAGGTTTGTTTGATCACACTTTCTATTGTATGTTTCAAAAATGAATGATTGTTTAAAACAATCGTAATGATGGATAATTTTGGATTTAATTCAGCCATAGAAGTTAATTTAATGATTCTTAATTATAAGTTTCAAAATGAAAAAGCGCAAGGTCAGCAAACTTATGTCGATTCCAGACTCTCTCCATATTGTATGGATTGCACTATAATCATAGTTATCGGTAAAATGAAGATGGGTAAAAATTCAGTAAATATCCTATATTCATATATATTCGCTGTATATAGGAAAATCAAAAGAATCACTAAACCGATTGGTAATGTTTTACGAATTCTTAATGGTAATATTGATACATTCTGTTTCCTAAATAGTGGAAACATTAATAGGATTGGAAAAATTAAAAAAGAAAAACGATAATATGGTTCAAAGAAAATTGGATTCTTTATTTCATAAGGAATGGAAAGAAAAAATTCTATATTTGACCAATACTGATCCTGATAAACTTCTCCCCCTTTCATCGAAAACAAATACTTTAAAAGTAACTTAATTGATACCCAAATTATTATTAATAAACCAATTCTTCTTAATAATTTATAAATCCCTAATGACTGGAAGTTTACCAAAAAATAAATGAATGCAAATATAAGTGATGTCTCTCTATTGAAGGTTGCAAAAGAAAAAAAGAGAACAAAAGGTGTAAACTTTCCTTTTTGCAAAAAATACAAAAAAATTACATTAGCAAGGAGTGCATATGTATCATATAAAAAATATAATGGCATATACCTTGGTAAAAATGCAAACCAAGGAATCGTCAGAATAAGTAACCCAGAAGCTATCATACCAAAATGTTTTCCTTTGGTATTCACTCCAACCTTGTAAAAAATCTCAAATACTAGAAAAAATGCTACTAACTCCAAAAGATACACGGCCTCTTCTGGAGTGAAATGAAATTCTATCGTTAGTGCTTTTGCTACCCAACTCGTGAGAGCCCTTGAAACAAATGGCTGAGAGAAATTTTGGTTAACAAAATTCTCATGACCTATGAAATTAAAATTAAGTTGATGATGGTATCCTGTAAATAAAATGGAAATCATCAAAAAGAAAAACAATCTTATTACATTAAATCGATTTAACAAAGGCATTGTGGGTTAAATTTTAAGACAAATATAAGTCTTTGATTCTCTCTTCTTTTCCAGTTTCCAAATTCAGCAAACTAAGTTCTGATATCAATCGAAGTTGTTCTTCTCTAACAGACAAATAAGTTAAATTTCCATTTTTATCCCTCGATTCACGTGAAGGATTATCCATAAAAACCTCACTTACTGATCTCAATTGGAAGCGACTTGAAAAGTCCTTTCTAACAAAAAAAGCATTGTTACAGATATTATTTGTCCCGACAAATTCATACCCTTTTTTGGCGCATAAATCTGTTAATGCGGGAAGTGAGGCTCCATAATACAAACCGGAAAAATGAGAATTGAATCGATAGAATTTTTCCTCATATGGAATTGTCACTTTCTTTTCTTTTCCAAATAAATTATTAAATTCCAAAATGATTATAATTGGAGAAATTGATTGAATCGAATCCAAAATCCAATAATCATTGCCATCAATATCAATACTTAATATTCCAATTTGACCAGTAAAACCATTAGATTCAAAAATTTGATTTATATTATCTTTATTAATAAATTGATTAACAGCAGTTAATGAATTTTGCCAGAAATAATTCTGCCTTTTAACATATTCAATATTTTGTTTTGAACCATCAATGATCAAACCTTTCCAATGTTGGTTCATCATTAAAAATCGTGTATTGGATTCGGAATAATTTTCTACACCAAATTCTATATAGGACTTCGGAATTTCAGGGATTTTATTGATAAGGTACTGAATCAGTCCATCCTCATTCCATTGCGAAAACACTTTATAACCGTTCTCCGCAAATGTTCCATTTGGAAATCTTTGATTCAATTTTTGGTGTAATTCCCCGATAGAAATTTGTAAATTTTCTATTTTTTCATTTAGAGCATATTGATGATCTAAAACTTCACCCAGGAAAATTCTCATAATCTTCTTAATTGCGGCTTTAAAAATTTTTTTCATTTTTTTATAAGATTGTATATTGCTATTTTAACTTTCAGTGATAAGTGGTTTAAGAATGCGGGATAAAAGAAAACTTCTACGAATTTTTGATAAAACCTAATAATATCCTTCTTCTTTGGATGAACAAGTGGAAATTTTATTGGTTCAGATTGTAAATTTGCAAATTGTGAATCTTCATCCAGGGTGTGAGTACCATCACTACGAAATCCTAAGTTTGCAATTAAATTAACACTTGGCATAATGGAGATTCGATTATGTTTCCAATTGTGGAACGTCCATTGGTGATCCCATGTATCAACATGTCCGTTTGCAGATTCCGTTATCCATTGAATCCAAAATTTTCTAGCTCTTCTGTTTTTTAAGTTTTGATTCACAACGGTTTTGACAACTTCAGAGTCAATGCCCGATGATTGGTAACCTGACCAAGACCTTCTCCATGTTGCCCAACCCCAAATATGAAAATAAGATGAGTAAAAATAAGAGTCTTTCAAATGTATTTTATTTCGAAAAAAATTATCACCAGAAATCATTCCAATCTGATGATCATCTTTATACTTTATCAGTAATTCCTCACAAAATGGGAAAAAACTTAGATCAGGATAACAATCATCTTCCAAAATGATACCCATTTCTTCCTTGGAAAAAAACCAAGTAATTGCCGAGCTAACCCCTTCTCGGCATCCATGATTTAAATCAGAAAATTTTACTTCATAAGGAATCGATGTTGGTATCAGTGAAACTAGATTTCTAACTCGTTCTACCTTCTCGTGTTCTCCCAGTTTATTATTTCTCGCACCATCTACTGCGAAATAAATTTTCGAAGGTTTTGCTGCTATCATCCTCCTTAATGTCAATTCTGCTAAATCAGGACGATTAAACGCTATCAAGAGAACAGGAACACTCATTTGGAACGTAATCCTTTGACGATACTTTTTATTGCTAAATCAATACGGATGGAATCGATAGGAATAAGAGAACCATTTTTAAAAGAATCATACACTATCTTCTGATGTTTAACAATGGTCATATCAATGATAGGAGGAAAAAAAACAGTTAGATTTTTATATTGTTTTGGATATGGTACAAATCGAAAAGCATGATTGCCATTAGAAAAACAATATACTTTTGAAACTCCAGTGCCCATTGCCATATGTAAACCACTTGAATCCATCGTTAAAACAATTTTTGAATTCCCAATGGTATTAATTGTTTCGGAGAGTGTGAGCTTTCCGCATAAATTTACGACTCTTTCTGAAATTTGACTCAATTCTTCACCTAATTTGAATTCTGAATGTCCCCCAATTAGATTTATTCGATCTATACCTCGACTCTCAATTGATTTCAGTATATAACTTAAATTTTCCTTTGAAAATTGACGAGTTTTAGAGCTGGAACCAATAAAAAATGAAATTACATTCTCTGAATGTAATTTACGTGCAAACGGCAATGAAAATTTCACTTTAGAAAATACTGGGTCTAAATTTTTGAAAAAAAACAAGTTTCTATCAAATTCAAAATCTATATCCCTGTCCGATTTGATAATATGTGAATAAGATAAATCATTCTTTATTTTAAGTTCCGTTATATGGTTTAAATCATCGCCAAACGGGGTGTATTTGAATTTTGCCCTAAGTGGTAAAAGCAAAAAATCAATCAATAAATTTCGAGAATATGTCGGTTGCACAATCGAATGAATGCGAAAGCTATTCAGTAAAGAAAGAATTCCGTATCGATAGAATATATTATTCTGCAAGGAATTTATATTTACCCAAATTACCTTATCTATTGTAGAATGATCATAACTTTCAAAAATATTTTTCCAAGCAATATTTCCAACCAATACAATCCTTCGTTTTTGGTTGAATGCAGAATCCTTAAAATCTTTTAAAAAATTTCTAAAAAGTATGTAATCTCCAATATTATCAATTTTACATATTAAAGTTACTTCCTCCCTAAAAATAGAAAAAATTCTGAACAAACTCGCTAAAAAAATGAAAATACTTCTAATCATTTGCCTGATAAACACTTACTTGTTTTTTGAAAATACTTTTTATATTTAAAAATCTTATCTCAAGTAAACTTCCAAATTGAAGGAATAAAAGAGGATGCAAACTTCTAAAAAAAACCAAAAACAATGTATTAGCACAAAATTGTGAAATGAGAGTAGCAAATGCTGCACCAACAATTCCAAATTCAGGAATCCAGAAAAAATTTAAAATAATATTGACCAATAGTCCAAAAAAGCTTTTGAATATCGTCAGCTTTTGCAAATTCTCTAAAATATAATAATTACTTCCAGCTACACCCAAAAATACAAACAAAGATGCCCATATATGAATTTTTAAAACCGACGATGAATTAAAATAATCATACCCATATATTTTTACAATCACATAGTCAGCTGCGAATTGAGTGATACAGGCTCCTAACAGTGCCATCCAGAAAACAATACTATGCAAAATTGCAAATCGTCTCTTATAGTGAATTGACAAGTCCTTCTTCAATGCTATCAAATGGGGAAAAAATGAAGAAGAAATTCCGATAGGAATAAAATACCAAAACTCACTTAGCCGTACACCGACACTATAAATACCCAATTGCTCATCACCTAACATAGATCCAATCATTATTTGATCTACTTTCATATAAACAATGATCGCAAACCCAGACACCAAAATTGGAAATGATTCTTTAAGTATCGATTTAATTGTTTCTAATTTGGGACGGAAATTCAAAAATGCAGGATGATGTAAACGATAGTAAAAAAACAAAGAAAGATTGGCAATAATACCTTCTGCAGCAAAGGAGACAAAAATCCAATTAAAACTTAAATTTAAATAAACCAACAAAACTCGAATGAATGAAAAGGAAAAAAAAATAAGATTATCAATTATAACTACTTTTTTAATTTCTAAATTGGATTCATAAACATACTTTACGACCGAAAATGAACGAAACAATAATGGGATCCCCAAAATCATTAATAATTGAAATAAATCTGCTTCATTTCGAAGAATTTGAAGGAATAAAAAGGATAATAGAAACGATAATAAACCAAATACAGAATGAAACCAAAAGGAAGCAGATAGAATTTCATTTTTCTGCTCTGGTTCAGAAACTAAAAATTTTACCAATATTCCTTCAGATCCAAAGGAAACAAAAATTCCAAATAAAACAATGATCGAATTAACATAATTATATTTACCAAACCATTCCGGACCAAGGTATCTTACAATCATTACACTGATTGTAAAGCCAACAATGAGCTTAAAAACTTTGTCGAAAAAAAACCAGATTGAATTAAAAAAAATAGCTTTCAATGAACTAACTTTGCATAAGCATTAAAAATGACTTTTGACAGATATAAAATAAATAAAGCGGGTAACATCGGTCCCAATACTGTCGGCTGAAAGACACCATATATTAAAATAAATAATAATCCATAAAATATGGCAAAATCAATTGGATCTTTACTTTTCAATGATACGGAATAGAATGAAAAGAATAATCCAAATAAGATTCCAAATATAGAAACTGCAATCAATCCACCATCACGGTACATTGTGAAAAAAATAGATCCATATGCATTAAATAATAGAGGTTTTAAATATTCATCATACCCTACCAGGAAATTTTGGTGTAAATATCCGCCGACTATATCAGTTTGCGACAACCATTTGAATCCAAATTGATTGATTATTGGAATAAAATATCGTTCCACTCCTCCAAAGGTTGATAAACCATAAGTGTATTCATGAAGAATCGAGTTTGGATTTTTTAGTTCCGTATCAAATATGATAAAAGATTCTGTATGGTAAGTGATAACATAAGTTTCAAAGATCTTTGTAAAATTTGAATCACCTCTATTATTTGTAACCTTCACCACTGTAAAAAGTAAAATTGTAATGAATGATAAAGTTGAAAGAATGACTCTCCTTTTTTCATGAAGATTCCGAATTTTACCAGATAAGAAAAAATAAAATACCAAAGATAGAATCAAATAGTGATAACCAAATCTTCCAAACATCATTAGTGCATCCAAAACAATCAAGATGGTTCCAAGAGCCAATAATCCTTTCTTCTTACGATTTATGAAATAAGAAAAACCTGCAAAAAAAATGACAAACTGCAATGGCCCCATTATAAAAGCGTGTGCCTTTGCAACAAGGATTGAATTGAAAAACAATGAAGATGTTCCCGTCATTAGCCCAAAAACATCACTTCTGTAGTAAGAAGGTGTCATTACAAAACAAATTAAATAAATTGCCCGAAGAGTAAAAATCAGTTGTATCGGCAATAAAACGAATAAAGTCAAATTAGATAAAAAACGATATAAATAAGCACTAAAATTAAGATTGGATTTCTTCAATTGTATGAATTGTAACAACTTTTCAGTTAAAAGAAAACTGATCACAAAAAAAGCAAAAAACAAAAAGTATACTAATTGAGTTTCACTAGATAGCAAAAACAAACCAGATAACGAAAAATAAGTGATTACGTTTAGAATCCCCCACCAGGTTAATGTAATAAGTAAACCCATCCCTTGTTTACTAAAATAAGAAACCAGTAGAATCAAAAAAATATAAAAGGAAAGAGTAACTAACATCTATTTTTGATCCTTATTTTTTAGGAAGGAAATTCCCTATAATCAGGAAAGGTATCGCTGGTAAAAAAAATCTAAAATCTCCAAAGAAAAAACAATAGAAAACTAAAAAGTATATTGGAACAAAAAATAAGGGAATCCTTCTGATTCCAAAATATACTACTTTCATCAAAAAGACTAAAATCAAAAGTACATTCAAAAAGAATGCAACTTCTGAAAGTAACAGTAGTTGATTCTCTCTCTTATAGGTTACAACACCTGTAAAGATCAAGTTATTCGCCATTGTTGCCTTCGTATAATCGTCAGCACTCGCATTCAGTGAATAAAGATTTATTTTTTCATTCAGTTGATAACAACTCTCCAAAATATTATTATTTTTAATCTTTGTTTTTATTGCTTGAAACTCGTCAATGGTGAGATAACGAGGAAGTTGGCTATAAACATTCGTCCCAATCCCAACTGACCAAATCCATGGTGATGGCATACCAAATAATAAGTATGATATCTTTTTAGATACAAGTAAAGGAATGTCCTGGTAATATGTGGTCCAAAATTGAAAAACATTCTTTTTTAAATCATCTGTAGGAAACTTCGATATATTTCTTAATCCTTCTTCATCATAATGACCAGTTGCATACTGATTATTTCCGATAAATAAATTAGTTGGTCCGTTATTGGAAACAAGTCCTAATTTTCCAGTTTGTTGGTAATTAAATCCCATCCAAGGCAAATGAAATATCAAAATAATCGTGTAAGAAATAACTAAAAAATACCTACGTTGGTTCGAAGGAAAATGGATGAAACAAAAGACAACTGGAATTAATATTGCAATTGGTTTTACAAAAATGGATATCGCCAGACCAATAGCGGAGAGTTTAATCTTATTTAATATTAGTAAATAAAAACTGAGTAACAATAAAAAAATAAAGACAGTTTCACTCCAAAAGAGGGAATTAAAGAATATAAATTCAGGATAAAAAACAAGGAGAAATACCGCCAATATTCTTTTAACACTATTTTGAATGTAGTGATTAACAATTTTATATCCAATTACAACTGACAAAGAAGAAAATATAACATTCAATAGTTTGAAATAGAATAATTTCGAAATTCCCAATTTCATGAAAAGCGCTAGAATTGCGGAATACCCAACTGGCCAATAAAAATCCACTTTCCCGTCATTAGCTAATGAATATGCATTCGAATAATATGCGTAACCATCCAAAGTAGGATATGAATCAATATTTAATAACCAAATCAATCGAACCAGAAAAGAGATGAAAAAAATGAATAATTCAATCCGGATTTGAATTAGATAACTGGGTAATAACTTAAACTTATCGAAAATAAAATTCAATTATCTTGCACCAAATCCTGTTAATATCGTTTTGATTGTTTTGAAAGTAATCAATAGATCTAACCAAAATGAAAAGTTTTTAATGTAATAAAAATCGTATTCAAGTTTTACATTCATACCATCAACTTCGGCAGCATAACCTTGTTCTACTTGTGCCCAACCACTAATCCCAGGTCTAACAACATGGCGATATGCAAAAAAAGGAACATCCTTCTCATACCACTGGGATAATTCAAAAGATTCAGGTCTTGGACCAATGAACGACATTTGACCAATCAAAATATTAAACAATTGAGGCAGTTCATCAATGCGAAACTTACGGATAATTTTTCCAATGCGTGTAATTCTTGGATCATCACTTGGATTTGTAAATCGACCACCTTCCTTATTTGTATACATACTTCTAAATTTTAACATGGGAAATACTTTTCCACGAAAACCCATTCTCGGTTGTATAAATAAGGCAGGACCTTTTGATTCTAATTTAATTAGGATTGCGATGATGATAAAGAACGGTAAAAAAATTGGAATGAGGAATAAAGCGGAAAGGAAATCAATCCAACGTTTAATTGATTCATAAATTTCTGATGGTAAAAGTGAGCCAAAAACATTTTCAGAAAGGTGTTTGATCTTTACTCTTCCCGTAACAAACTCTCTAATTTTTTTCTCTGAATAAACTGGAATTCTGGCCAGTGTACACTCAGCTAAAAACTTTTCCCATTCAGGCGTTAACATAGGACTATCAAAATCGGCAACGATTGCATTGTATCGTTGTCCTTCTAAATCAGGAGACTTCAATATTGAAAATAGTGCACCATGTGATTTTACTAAATCATTACTAGATGACGATGGCAAAATTGCGTACCGTATTAATCGATAGCGTCTCCCTAGAAAAAATCCTGCAAAACACCAAAGTAAAGTCACTATAAAACTAATTACAAATATCTGTAAGGAATAAGAAGCACGGAAAAACAATATGAATAAAATGGGAATCGCAAAACAGATAATGGTGACTGGAAATATAAACGATACTGATTCTGATGCAGGTAAACGGAACAGTTTCCTTAAACTAAAAGTTGCGATTAGAAATGAAATGATACTTGCTGATAATGATGTGATTAAATTGGGATCGTTAGCCTTCCAAAATTGAATTCCCCAAATAGGAATGGCGGAAGAAATGATGAGGACAATTCCACCAGATATAAACTGAAATAGATAACTAAGGAGAATTCGCTCAAACCATCTTGAATGTCTTCGTGTTAAAGGAGTGTTTTGCGCCATATTGGTAGTTAATTCAATGCTTTGATTATTGATTCCGCAGATTTTGAAGTGGAAAAGTATTCTTCCATTAACCTTAATGAATTCTTCGACATTTGTTCTCGGATTTTAGCATCCAAAAATAATTTCGCGTTTTGGATTAATGCATCGGAATTACCTGCAATTGAAATTTTTCCAGAACCACTTCCTTCGATCACTTCTATGATATCATTTCCAGAATTGACTGCACCTAAAATTGGTAAAGCCAATTGGCAATAGGATAAAATTTTACCTGGGAAATTGTGAGTTGAGTGGTGTGGACTTAGCGAAAATAATCCAACATCAACTTCAGAGAGAATACTCATATATTCATCTTGAGAGACACTCTCTAAATATAGTGTATTTTTTAAATTGCGATTTTGGATTGTTTCTTTTACAAGATTTACCTCATCCCCACTCCCTATAAAAATAAAAAAAACATCTTTCTCGGCTAACATTTGTTCCGCTAATGTAAGCAAATTTTTCATATCCTGGGCATGACCAATATTCCCCCCATAAAAGAATAAAAGTTTAGACTGAAGATTGTATTTAGTTCTAAACTTCTTTACTGTATTCTTTTTTGAATCTACATACATAATGGAAGGTGTAACCCAATTGTATAATAGTTCGGATTTTAAATTAAGCTCTTGGTATTTTTCCTGGAACCAAGCTAAATTTTTAGGAGATTGAATTCCAATTGTATCGAAGGCAAGATAATTCATTTTTTCATGCCATCGTAAAAATTTTGTCACGAGTGAATTTTCTTTAATGATACCACTATCGATCACCCATTGTGGAAAAAAATCCCTCAAAACTAAATAGGATTTTGTTTTAAATTGAAAGCGAAAGAAATATACAAGTGGATACCAGAAAATCGAAGGTGAATAGGTAATCACATACTTATACTTTCGGGAATAAAAATGCCTGAAAAAAGCATACAATGCTCGGTATGGCATTAACAATTCATTCACCAACCTGACAACTTTTGAAGCTTCTTTGATTTCTCCTGAATCGAATGTGAATACATTAATTTGATCGATTACTAGTTTTTCCTTTTTAAGGATGGATTTTTTACCTTTTCGAATGATTGGTGTAATGACATCGATGGTAAAGCCGCGAGCATGTAACTCAATTGCTAATTCATGCATCATTTTAGATGCAACCTTTGTACTATTAGGCAAATAATCATCGATCAAAATTGCTAAATTCTGATTTGCCTGATTTTCCATTTAGGTATTTTTTTTCCAAACCACTCGATTTACATATCCAGTATAACTCTGTACCAATTGCACAATTTTCATCGATACATTATCTACTAAATAATCATCCACTGTCCCTTTGTCTGTTGTACTAGATGTATTTGCCATGAGAGAAATTTTTATAGAATCAAGTACATCAGAAGTTTTTAGTCCAGACAGAATCAAAACACCTGCATCCATACCTTCCGGCCGTTCATGCGTATTCCTGATTGTAATGGCAGGAAATTTTAGAATTGCAGATTCCTCGGTGATGGTACCAGAATCAGAAATAACACATTTTGAGTTTTGTTGTAGGTAAATATAATCTAGGAATCCAAAGGGTTTTAGAAATTTAATTTTCTGATTCGATTCAATTCCCAATGTTTCCAAACGTTTTTTTGTTCTAGGATGGGTTGATACGATAACAGGAAGGTCATAATGATTTGCAATCCCTTCAAAAGACTTTAACATCTCTTTTAAGTTTTGCTCACTGTCTACATTTTCTTCACGATGGATACTGACTAAAAAATAATTTTGAGGTTTGAGATTCAATTCATTCAAAATATTAGATTTTTGAATTTTGTGATGATAATAATCTAAAACCTCCTTCATATGGGAACCAGATTTGAAAATCGTCTCGGGTTTAATCCCTTCACTGATGAGATACCTTCTTGCATGTTCGGTTAAAACAATATTGATATCACTTAAGTGGTCGACGATCTTACGATTTAGTTCCTCCGGAACTCTCTCATCAAAACATCGATTTCCAGCTTCCATATGGAAAACAGGTATTTTTCTTCTTTTTGCAGAAATGACCGCCAAACAAGTGTTTGTGTCCCCGTAGATAAGTAATGCATCAGGTTTTTCTTTCTCAAATACTTCATCAATTTTGACTAAGATTGATGCGATTGTTTTTGCAACTGTATCCTCTGCTACGTTCAGAAAATAATCTGGTTTCCTAATTTCAAGATCATCAAAAAACACTTGGTTTAATTCATAATCATAATTTTGACCAGAGTGAACAAGAATATGTTCAAAGCACTTATCCATTGCCGAGATCACCCGAGACATTTTAATTAACTCAGGGCGTGTACCGATTAAAGTTAAAACTTTAAGCATTCAACTCATCCTGGATATAATCCAATTTTAATAAAAGTTCTTTGATCTCTTTAATTTCCAATCGGTTGGTATTATGAGAAGTATAATCATCTAGTTCTGAAACTTTCTCTTCTCCTTCCACAAAATATTTCTTATAATTTAGATCTCGATTATCAGCAGGGATACGGTAATAACGTCCCATATCAATTGCCTTCGCCATTTCTTCCCTGGAAACCAAAGACTCATAAAGTTTTTCACCATGACGAGTTCCAATCACTCTTATCGTATTTTGTTTTTTGAAGAGTTCTTTTAATGCCTCTGCTAAATCCCCGACAGTTGATGCCGGAGCTTTTTGTATGAATATATCACCTTGGTTTGCATGTTCAAAAGCATGTAAAACCAAATCAACAGAATCCTCTAAGGACATTAAAAATCGAGTCATATTCGGATCTGTAATTGTTAATGACTCACCCTTCTTTAATTGTTCAACAAAGAGTGGAATGACAGATCCTCTAGATGCCATTACGTTCCCATAACGTGTAGCACAAAAAACTGTTCCACCGTCTGGTACTTGTCTTGATTTTGCTACCATCACTTTTTCAGCCATGGCTTTTGAAATTCCCATAGCATTGATCGGATATACTGCCTTATCTGTACTTAAAACAACAACACGTTTTACATTACGAGCAATAGCAGCATTTAAAACATTTTCCGTCCCAATGACATTTGTTTTTAATGCCTCCATTGGATAAAATTCGCATGATGGTACTTGTTTTAAAGCAGCCGCATGGAATACATAATCCACTCCTACTAAAGCGGAAGATATACTTTCATAATCCCTTACATCACCAATGTAAAATTTCAACTTATCGTTATTGAGGGAAATTCGCATATCCTCTTGTTTTTTTTCGTCTCGGCTAAAAACTCGAATTTCCTTTACTGATGTATTCAAAAAACGTTTTAAAACTGTGTTACCAAATGAGCCAGTTCCGCCCGTGATGAGTAAAATTTTATCTTTAAACATTGATTAATTCCTTAAATAACGGTTCTTATATTCATATAAACTTTTTATTAACTCTTTCCAAGTTGGTGGAATGTATCCTGTTTCACTCTTAAACTTATCTGAGTTGAGTGAACGATTTATTTTCACATCATCTGATGGAGTGATCTCGATATCCTTGGAGTAAATTTCCTTCACTAGTGAAAGTAAATTGTATTTTGCGATTGGATCAACTGATACATGATACAATCCTTTTAACTTAAGGTTGGGAATCACATATTCCCCAATCACTTTTGCTAATTCATTCGTTGGCAAACCAGAAAAAATCGCGTGTTGGTATCCTTTAACAGATGTATTTGAATTCAAAAACCAATCAAGCAAAGACCGATTGGAATTGATTTCATGTCCAATGATGGATGTACGAATTGTCACTACATGTCCTTGGTCCCTAATTTCACCAAGTGCTTTTGAAACTCCGTATAAATCGACTGCGTTTGTTACATCTGATTCTAAATAATTTCCATCCTCACCATTAAATACACAATCTGTGCTAATTAGTATGAGCCGAGCTCCAACCAGAAAACATAAATTCGAAAGTTTATGAGGTAATAAGGAATTAATCGGAATTACCACTAACGGCTCTTTTGCGGAAGATTTTTGTTTGATGACTCCTACACAATTGATGACAACTGTTGGCTTTACTTCTCCAAACAAAGAAACCAAGTCGTCATGATTTTGAACGTCAATATTCGTTATAATCTTCTCTAATTCGGAATCATTGAAAAAATTTTTATAATTTGTCGATCTGACAGTGCCAAAAACTTCGTAATCTAATTCTTTTAGAATCTTAAACAAGGCACTTCCCAACATACCGGATACACCAAGTATCAAAATCCTTTCTTTTTCCCTTACTTGTAACATATATTCCTAATCAAACTTCCGAAGTGTAGAAATTGTTTTTTCCAATCCTTTAGCTAAATCAAATTGAGGAACCCAATCTAATTCCTTCTTAGCCAAACTGATGTCAGCGATAACATCCATAATTTCATTTTTACGTACAACCTGTGACGAAATCACAGGTAAACTAGTATTACAAATGTTTTGAATTTGGTCTATGATCTCGGAAACAGAAAATGAAGTTCCAGATCCTATATTGTACAATTGAAACTGATTCACTTTCTTGATACTCAATAAAATTGCACTCAGTACATCTTCAATATAAACATAATCACGTTTTGGCTCCAAATCCAAAACTTCAATTTTGTCATTTTTCAAACATTGATTCACGATAGTAGGTATTAAAAAACTAGATCTTTGGCCTGGTCCATAAACATTGAATAACCTTAAAATAGTGATATCCTGATCATAATACTGTGAGTGAAATCGACAGACTTCCTCGGATAAAACTTTTGACAACGCATAGGGATTATTGGGAACAAGGGGATGGGATTCACTTATTGGTAGAATTTCAGGTTTTCCATAAAGGTATGCGCTCACAAATATGACTTTCGAATCGTGTTCTTTTGCATACTCGAGCATTCTACTTGTGCCAATTACATTGGATTCTAAAAATTCAGAACTCTCTTTCCAACTATCGGGAACAAAATTTCTGGCAGCTAGATGGACAATATAATTAGCTTTTTCTAACGATTTCCAAATTTCTTTTTGGGTGATATCTCCTTTTTCCCTTGGAAATTCTAAAATCTCATATCCATTTGATTTTAAAAAATCGACAAGTGCTTTTCCAATAAAACCAGTCGATCCCGTAATCAGAATTTTATTCATGTAAAAAATTCTGTTTTAAAACTTCAAATTCATCAATTGCCCTTTCGTAATCATCTGGTCTTCCAATATCTAACCAATACCCTTTATGAGGAATAACAGATACATTCTCTTTTACTTCCAATAGTTTTAACATCAAATTATCAAAACCAAACACAGTTTGATCTGGCACATAAGACAATGCTTTTCGGCTCAATAAATAAACACCCATGCTTACTTGGAAAACTTGTCGTGGTTTTTCGCGAAAACCAATTAATAGATTTTTCTCATTGGTATCCAAAACACCAAAGTCAATGAGTTGTTCTCGATGCATCGAAGAAATAGTAAAGATGGAACCTGAAGAAATATGGCTTTCGAAAAAATTTGAGTAATTGATATCTGTAAGAACATCTCCATTCATAACTAAAAAATTTTCGGGAAGATCATGAATCAATTTCAAAGGACCCATCGTACCGAGAGGTTGATCTTCTAATGAATAATCAATTTTCACATTCCACTTTTTCCCATCTTGGAAAAAAGCTTCTATCAAATGAGCTTGGTGATTTACTGCAATCGTAATGTGGTTAAATCCAAAATACGCCAGTTGTCGCACAATGACTTCCAAAATGGGATATTCTCCAATTGGCATCAACGGCTTTGGTAAGACTGTTGTATAAGGACGGAGTCTAGTACCTTTTCCACCCGCTAAAATCACTGCGCGTTTAGACATTGTAAATGTCCGCCTTATAACTTTTTAAGTTGTTTTCATCTTTAAACCAATTGATTGTTTTTTCCAATCCTGATTTAAATCCTTGTAGTCCTTTATATTCTGGTTCCCAATTTAAAATCTCTTTTGCTTTTTGATTGGATGCCCACAATCGTTCTACTTCACTCTTTTCTGGCCTAAATCTGGCTTCATCACCTTCGATTTCCACTTCGACACCGATTATATCTGCAATTGATTTTGCTGTATCACCCATAGAAATTTCAAAACCATTCCCAATATTAAATACTTCACCAAAACCCACTTTGGATTCCAGTGCTTTTATAAATCCTCTTACTGTATCACCGACATAATTAAAATCACGAGTCGGATGCAAAGAACCTAACTTAATCTTTTTTTTGCCTGCAAGTAGTTGAGTGATGATCGTTGGAATGATGGCACGAGCAGATTGTCTAGGACCATATGTATTAAATGGCCTTACGACAATCACTGGTTGTTTGAAGGATGCAAAAAATGAATACGCTAATTGATCAGCACCAATTTTCGAAGCGGAGTAAGGCGATTGGCCTTTCACGGGATGTTCCTCTGTTATGGGAACAAATTGTGCCGTGCCATATACTTCACTTGTGGAAGTATGGATGATTTTTTGAATCTCTAAATCGCGGGCTGCTTGTAATACATTCAAGGTACCTTTTATATTCGTATCAATGTAGGTATCTGGGGAATGATAAGAGAAAGGAATTCCGATGAGTGCTGCTAAATGCAAAACTCCATCCATACCTTTCATTGCCGTACGAACTCCGTTAGGATCACGTACATCACCAGCAAAAACTTCAAATTTTCCCGCAACTTCCTTATCACAGTGGTCCAACCAACCCCATGAATTAAATGAATTATAATACACAAACGCTTTTACTTCATAACCATTTCTCACCAAAGTTTCTGTTAAATGAGAACCGATAAAACCATCTGCACCAGTAACTAATATCTTTTTCATTTTAATACCATATTAAAAATTCTAATCTACACCCAAAACGTTCTTTATTTTTTTTATGTATATTTCTTCTTTATATACATTTTTAGCATTTGTTAAATTATACTTCGCGATCTGTTTCAGTTTTTCAAAATTCTGAGTTTCTTGAATAAAAAGTAAATTTTCTACAATTGAATCAATGGACCCAGGTATCATCTCAAAACCATTCATATTATTTTCAAAAACATCCAATATACCACTTTGACCAGTTGTTAATACAACACATCCAGCTGCATAACCTTCCAAAATAGAAACAGGTTGGCCTTCAAAAAACATAGTTGGCAATATAAAGACATGAGCTAATTGAAATAATTCTCTTTTTTGGTCATCACTCACAACACCATGGTATTCAATTTCTTTTGCGTCTTTGATGGATTGATGAAAAGAATCAGCCTCTTCTTTAGAATCAAATCTACCTGCAAAATTGAGCTTGAACTTAAGTTTTTTCTCTTTCTTTAATTTTTGAAATGCTTCCAACAGTAATAGATAACCTTTTTGTGGAATCATATTACTTAGGAAAAGAATGTTTATTTTTTCAGGTAAATTCTTAAATTTTCGCTCAAAATCTGAATCAGAAATAAACATATAACTTGGAGCAAAATTAGGGATTATATGAATTTTTTCAGACTGTACATACCCCTCAAAAATCTCTAAATGTGATTTCCCTGAAATGATCACTCCCCCCATTTTTTTGATAAAAAATCGGTTGATAGCAAATAACAAAGAAAAACGATCAAATAATAATTTTTTAATACTTCCGCCATGTAAATGGATGTAAAACTTGGGTAGCAAAGAATAACAAATTAAATAGAGTAACAAATCCTTCAAATTTCCGGCTAAAGATTCCGAAATTGTTAGATACACCACTCTTGAGTTATTTTTCTTTTTCCAAGTTTCTACAAAAACGCGAAAAATTTCACTTAAGCGATGCCACGAAATCTTTCCATCCTTTAGCCCTTGTTTTTTTAAATCAACAATTGCCATTGAATTTTGAGATTTTAACCCATCGTATAACACCTGGCATACTAACGAATGACCGTTTATGGGTGGTGGTAATGGGGCTATAAAAAGAATTTTCATTTAGGTTCTATTGTTTTTTACCTTGATACACATCAACTTTTCCGATTCCCTTCGGAAAAAGAAAACGTATAAAATTTCTTAACTTACTATCAAAATAAGAATACATTCTCCTTATCTTCTGATTCGGCCGTCCATTAAAACTTGTAACATTAAAATAAGGATCCCCTATTGGCGAATCCGCAGAGAAATAATAGTTCGATACACAAACCCTTTGTTTTTCGACGACGACTGGACTTACGGAATGCCAGGACCAAGGATTTGTTTCCATAATCACCAAACGATTAAACTTACTAACAATGGTTACATTTTTTTTAACTTTTTTATCCCAGAGTTCAAGGTTTCCACCATATTCAAATTTCCAATCTGGAGTAACATAGTATAACAAATTGAGTGTTCGATAATACATTCTTGTCTGTTCGTGGGAATTATCGATATGTGGATTTAAAAAATTATCTTTTTCCATCAAACTCAATCCACCCGCATATAAAGTAGAATCGGGAATCTGATTTTTAATTCCTGTGATTTCTTCTACTATCGAAATCACTTTTGGATCTTGGATCGCAAATGTAATATCTGCTAATATTGGATTAAATTGATCAAAGTTTTTTGAAGTATATTTTTCTTCCCTAAAACTAGACATCTTTCGCATCTCTTCTTTTTTAGGGAATGATTCGAATATTTCATAAGCAGATTTTTCTGGAAGGAGTTGGTCTAAATAACAATATCTAACTCCTACTTCTAAACTTGATTCCTTAAATTGTTTCTTAAGTGTTTCCTTGTTTTTCTCCAAGGAACTTACAATGGTCTTTGCTAAATCTTTTAAATTTTCATTCATATATAACCTATTGTTCGCTAAACTATTGATAAAGGCTCGTTTTCAATTCTCGATTCGGATAGTTGATAAGAACAGCTTTTAGTTTCCCTTTGTAGATAAATAAACTTCCTGCAGCTACCCCAATAACACCAAACTTTGATATGACTGCTTTAATATCATCTAAACTCCCTGCACCTCCGAGAGCCGTAATTGGAACCGATAACTTCTTTTTAACATTATCAATCAAATCCAAATCGTAACCTGTCATCATGCCATCTAAATCAATGGAGTTTATCAGAATTTCACCTGCTCCCAGGGACGTTGCCATTTCAATCACTTCATCTAAATATTTTCCAGTTTTGGTTCGACCATTATGAATACAGAACTCATACTTTTTGGTAAATGTAGTTTTTTTTACATCTAAACATACAACTACACTTTGGCTTCCCAAGTAACTGACCATTTCGGTAATTTTTTTTGGGTTTTCAATTAAGAGAGAACTCACAATTACCTTTTCAACACCGAATCCTAAAATCTTATTTGCTTGTTCTAATGATTTAATACCACCACCGACACTCAGAGGCATTCGACATTCATTTGCAATTCTTTCAATCAAACGATAATCTGGATCTTTTCCAAGTCGACTCGCATCAATATCAATTAATACCAATTCGTCTGCTTCTTTTTCGTTAAATATTTTAACCGCATTAATAGGATCACCTATATAACGAGGTTGATCAAATTTAGTTGTTTTAACTAAACCACCATCTTGTAAGAGTAATGTAGGTATGATTCTTGGTTTTAACATAGATTATAAAGTAGCAAAGTTTTTGAGTAGCTGAATGCCATTATGATGGCTTTTTTCAGGATGGAATTGGGTCCCGTAGATATTCTCATGATTTACTGCACTACAAAATTCAAATCCATAATCAGTTGCCGCAATGACATTCGTTTGGTTTTCGCATTCAAAATAATAAGAGTGTAAAAAATAAAAATGTGGATTGGTATCGAGATTCTTGAGTAAATTACAGTCCTGTTTTCTGATCAATACTTCATTCCAGCCAATCTGAGGAATCATTGGTTTTGTCTCTAAACTTGAGAAATTAAACTTTTTAACTTTTCCCTTGATCCAACCTAGTCCTTTTTTTTGACCTTCCTCACTTGAATCGGCCAATATTTGCATACCGACACAAACACCTAATATCGGGCGTTTTTCTATTAATGCAAAACTAGAGAGTTCTTCCATTACCTTTGCATGTTCCAATTTTTCCATTACACTATCAAAGGAACCAACACCAGGTAAAATCAGCTTATCTACATTTAATATTTCTTCTCCACTTTCAATCACCTTAAAATCAAATCCCAGACTTTTTAATATATTTGAAAAAGCTTTTATATTACCAACCCCGTAATTTAAAATGCCTATCATTTATTGAATCACCCTCTTTTCGATTCCTAATTTTTGAAGTATCTTTGTTGCAAAAGCGATAATGTCACTTGCTGATTTATAATCTCGGTAGGATTTATTTTCTGAAGATTCGTAACCTCTTAACTCCTCTACCGAAATATCTAGTTTGGATGCTATGTATTCAAAATCTTTTTTTGCCGTTTCATCATCAAATGGAGGTTTTGCAATTTCTTTTAAAGCATCTTCTCTGCTTTTTTGACCTGTTAAAATCAAACTGGAATAATGTGCCTTACGTTTATCATAACCAAACTTCTTAGGCAACCAATACCCTTCATAAAACTTTGTGAATCTGGATTCATAATGTTTGTGACTATACCTTTGCCATTTAAATTTTGTTTCTAATTCTTGGATTGCACCTTCTTTTGTATATGGAATATAGTTCAATGGTTGGACAACTTTAAGTCCTTTAAAAAATCGATAATATAGTTTGTATTTAAAAATTCCTGCTAATGGGAATGTTTTTAACTTCCTAGTTCCAAACTTTTTATGGATGTCTTTTAACTGTCTTAGGTCCGATGCATGGTAATGCCAATCCAAGGGCTCACGTATACACTCTGTCGAATAATTTCCACCGTTTAGAATGTACTGAAAACCATGTTTTGCGCAGTAGTTATACAGTGAGGCAAAAAATACATGGTCTTGCGGAGTATCCAAATGAGGAACACCTGCTTTAAAAAATGAAAGTTGTAAATCCTTCATTTCTTCCCAATTGACAACTTCAGTAATTAAGTCTAACTTTAGACCATCCACAATTCTCTCGATATTATTGACTGCTTCTTGTGAATTCCAACCGGCATCAACATGAAACAAAAGTGGTCTTAATCCAAATTTTTCTTTAGCAAGGTATGCTAAATAAGAACTATCAACTCCTCCGCTGATACCGAGGATACAATCGTAATCCTTTCCTTTACCAGCTTTTTTAATATCCTCAATCATCTTGTTTAATAATTGAGAATTGTTTAATTTTTTATCCCATTCTGGTTTGATATTCTTATAAAAATTCAAACAATGATTACAAACTCCGTTCGAATCAAACGTGATATTAGGATCAGTTGTATCCATTGCACAATTCGTGCATACTTGATAGTTTTGTTGTGTTTTCAAACGCAACTCCTTACATTAGAATCAATTAATTTTAAGTGCATTAAATAGTATCTTTATCAGAATCAATAGTTTATGTTTCAAGTTTAGCTTTGCCCACATAACTTGAATGTCTCCAAACCGAATCTGCTTTGTCTCAATTTGAGAGGTTAAAATTCCATAGTAGATCCAACTTGGATACAAATTACGTTTACCAAAATCCCTATATTGAGATTGAAAACGCAAAAGAATCTCTTTTAAAATTGTAAGGGTTTTGTTTGGATTGCTGACATTTCCACCACCTACCCAATAGTTACCTAAACAATCTTTGATCCTGCTAAATTTTTCAGTGACAGTGGAAATCCGTAACCAATATTCAAAATCTTCCCAAGCAACATCTGATTTATTTTCTGAGATTAATCCAGTTTTTTCAACAATCGCTTTTCTTACAACTACGCTCGAATTGATGATCCCATTTCCGTTTAGTAGTAAATCCACGAAAATAGGAGATTTTAATTCCCTCGTTTTGACTTTCCTTTTAAACTTTCCTATCGTATGAGTTTTTGCTTCCCATAAATCGTGGTAAACAAGATCATTTCCACTCATCAAAACGGAAATGGATTCCTTCAGTTTTTGAGGTTCCCACCAATCATCTGAATCTAAAAATGCAATGAACTCACCACTAGCCTGTTTGATCCCATGATTCCTTGATTTAGCAATGACACCTTCATTTTGGATTGTGAAATACCGTAAGTTGACCTTCTTTGTATACTCTGCTAATAATTCTAAAGTTTGATCAGTAGAATTATTATCAACTACAATGATCTCCCAATTTTGATAGGTTTGGCGGATGATGGAATCAATTGCATAACTGATTAAATGGCCATTATTATAGGTGGGTATGATGACAGAAACGAGTGGATCTTTTGATTCCATTTAGTTCGTAAATTTTCCAAAATGATTTTGGCAATATAGTAATAGGGAATCTAATTCGCCTTCTAAATTTAGATCATCTGAGAGGTGGAAGGATTTAAGACGATCAATATTGTACTCTAAAAAATGATCATTAGAGTTTTTTACGTTCGGATTGGTTTTGATTTCAGGACTATAACCAAATAAGTGATTGGTTCTCGATCGGATTTTTTGGGCCATTTCCAATAAAGTGAAACTAATCCCTGAACCTAGATTGAATGTATTTTGACTCAGCGGATTTTCCTGATTGATGATCATTTCAATTGTTTTTGTTAGATTAGAGATTGGAATAAAATCTCTTTGTTGTTCTTCATTCGAATGGATTGTTAGTTCCCTTTTCGTAATGGCTTGTTTACAAAGATCATTAACAAATAACTTCCAACAGTTCCCATCTTCCAAAATGGGAGCTCCAAAACCATTTGACAATCTCAGGTTATACCCTTCCGTATCACCTTTTGCATTCGAATAGTTGACACCAAATTCCCCGGCCAAATGAGAAGTTGCATAAGGATGATTGTTTTTAGGAATTGAATCTTCAGTGAGTTTACCAACTAATGGACTTCCATAAACATGTGCAGTTGATAAATAAATAAACTTTTTTCGCTCATTTGATTTACAAGCTTCTAGTAATTTCATAGTACCAATACAATTAAACTCAAAAGATGCGATAGGATCCTTTGCACAATCTTCTGCACTCATCCCTGCTGTATGGATGATCACATCCTGATCAGAACAAACATCTCTTAGTTGATTGGTATCATCCCAATTTGTGATAACAGATTTACAATTGTTGAAACCACTGGGAACTACCCTAATTGTCCTTGAACCCAAAAAAACCTCAAATCCTTGATTGGATAGATGTTTTGCAATTCTACCACCTAAGAACCCAAAACCTCCTGTGATCAAAACTTTTCTCAATCTATAGTACCCAAGGGGCTCCTTTTTTCCAAAGAGATTCTAATAATTCATGATCTCTTTTTGTATCCATACAATGCCAAAAACCTTCATGATGGTATGCCATTAGTTGTCCCGCCTTTGTAGCTCTTTCCAATGGTTCTCGTTCTAACAAAGTGGTATCACCTTCGATCAAATCAAAAAATGAAGGTTCAAATATAAAAAACCCTCCATTGATCCATCCTTGGTGTAACTGTGGTTTCTCTTGGAAACTTTTCACAAGAGAACCTTCCATTTCTAATTCACCAAAACGTGCAGAAGGCCGTACTGCAGACACAGTGATCATTTTACCATGACTTCTGTGGAAACTTAATAGTTTGTCTAAATCAATATTGGAAACTCCGTCTCCGTATGTTAACATACAAGTTTCATTCCCAATAAATTTTTGCATTCGTTTAACACGCCCTCCAGTCATTGACAGGTCTCCAGTATTTACCAAAGTGACCTTCCAATCGACAGTATCATGTTGATGGGGATTAATATTGCCAGACGATAAATCGATCGTAAAATCAGAGTTTAAGGATCTATAGTTTAAAAAATAATCTTTTACAACTTCCGCTTTGTATCCAAGCGCTAGAAAAAAATCTTTATGATTAAATTTTGCATAATGATTCATAATGTGCCAAAGAATTGGTTTTCCACCAATTGGAACCATTGGTTTTGGAATTACATCGGTATATTCGGATAATCTGGTTCCAAATCCACCTGCTAAAATGATTACTTTCATACCACTCCCCAATCATATTGTATCATTGATAGTTCTAATCTGTCGGCTTCATTAGGATCATGCAGAATACTGGAAATATTCAAAATTAAGTTTTTGGGTGCATTCATTCCTTGAAATCCAAACCATAATCCACTTGGCACTGTGATCCTAGAATAATTGGATTCTCCAATGACGTATTCAGAAAATAAATTTTGATCGGAATCATAGAATACGAATTTAACATTCCCAACTGGAACTATTAAATTCATCACCATTTTGTTATGTTTTTTCCAAGCCTTGATATATCCAGATTCAATCCATGAAAAATAAGCTTCGCCAAAACCATTATAAGAACCTTCGCTCCCTTTTAAAGCATGAAGTACATTCCCACCTGGAGTTGGGATCTCTCGTATTTGTGTGACTTGAATCGCAGAAAGACTCACGTTGCCCATTCCAATCCTTTATTCTTTGCAAATGATTGGTACTGTTTGATTTGATCCAAAGTTGTCTGTAAAATATCATTTGGGTGACGATAATACGATTTGTACCATTCTGCAGTCAGTTTCACTGTTTCTTCAAATCCCAAAACTGCAGTCCACTTTAATAGAGCTAAAGCTTTGTCACAGTTTAGTTTGAGTAATCCTGATTCATAAGGACCAGTTTTTTCTTTAGAGAGATCTCGCCACTTCACCATATCCCAATATTCAGACATTTTCTCCACAAGTTCCAAAACACTATGATTTTGATTAGCAAGAGGACCAAAATTAAATGGCTCGCCATGTAAATCTGGATTCTCTAGTAACTTAACTGCTAATGTTAGATACCCACTTAATGGTTCGAGTACATGTTGCCAAGGCCGAGTTGCATTTGGATTTCTTAAATCTACGGATTGGTTACTCGACCATGCTTTTACGCAGTCTGGTATAATTCTATCTTCTGACCAATCCCCTCCACCGATTACATTCCCTGCTCTTGCAGAGACAATGCGCACCTGACTTGACTGTTTCGGAAAATAAGATTTTATATGTGATTTGATTGCAAGTTCTGCTGCACCTTTCGAAGCACTATAAGGATCTGGTCCACCAAGTACATCATTTTCTCTATATCCCCAGATCCATTCCACATTGTCATAACACTTATCACTGGTAATGATCACACACGAACAAGGTGAATCGTATTTCCTTAATGCTTCTAATACATTCAAGGTGCCCATTACATTTGTTTCCCAAGTCTCCAATGGATTGAGATATGATTTTCGAACGAGCGCCTGTGCTGCTAAGTGAAATACAAAATCAGGTTTGATCTCAATTACTGCTTTTTCAATGGAAACACTATCGCGAATATCGATTCGTAAATCCCGGATCGACTTTTTCATATTCCCTACTTCAAAATGCGATGGAGACGATAAAGGATCTAAACTAATCCCAGAAACTTCGGCTCCCATTAACTGCAACCAAGTGATTAACCAAGAACCCTTAAATCCAGTATGCCCAGTCACCAAAACTTTTTTATTTCTAAAGTAAGAATCTAAACTCATTTCTTAAAACTATTTCCTAAATCATATTTCCAAAATAAAATCATATACATGAACCACTTAAGATTTTTTTCCAATTTTCCAAATTTGAATTCGTAAAAAAAACTAGATTTCGTTTGGTTCGAATCCCTACTTTTTCAATCGATTGGATTGATTTTTTGAGTTCCTCTTTTGAGGAAACAAAATGTACATCCTTTACACCAAACAAAGGACTCAAATTGACTTCTTTTGGATCTCGTGCAGAAATCACTGGAAGTCCTAGGTAATATGCCTCAAGAGCTGCTGAAGTAACATTGCTAGTAAACACAATGGATGCAATTTTTAATAAAGTCTCCGAAGGTTCCATTGAGATTTCAAAAATTAAATTTGGAAAATCGGATTTATCTATGGGACAAGCAGGATGAGGTTTTACAATGATTCTGTAAGGCAAATGTAAAGATTCCAAAAGTTCTAATTGGAACTTGCTCACTGCAAATAAATAATCAGTAAACACCAAAATGATTCTATTTTGTTTGGATTGATTCCTTTTAGTTTGGAGAGTTTCTAATCCCAAAAATCGTAGAGCTTCACCAGGAACTAAATCTTCTTCCTTGTAACCAAATTCCAAAAGTCCTTTTTTGGAAAGTGGACCATTATAAACAATCTTCTCTGGTTTACACTCTTTCTTTCTGTATCCAGATAAATTCATTCGAAAGGAATAACGAAGATCCCAAAATCGAACAGTGGCATGTGTCACTGCATATATCTTTTTGCTGATAATTTTTTTCCAATGGTAAACCAATACCTTTTCCCAATTTTGGTTTTCCATTAGGTATACTAAACTTGCGCCTTTTGAGGCAGTTTCTACTTGGTTTTTAATTGTAAAATAGGTAAATAAATTCTGTACTGCGATCGAACCAATCAAAGAATCTTTTAATTCATTCCACAGAAACAAACTAGGTCGCAATTCCTGATTCAGTAGTAGTGGTTTGAATCGGAAGGAAACAGAAACAAGATAAATAAAACTAAATTTGAAATAATGGTATATTACTTGCCATAAGACAGAAATCGTTATCTGCTCCACTAGCCTATGTTTAATTTTAGAATCGCTGGTTTGATTGAACTCATCTATCTTCCTCTTTGCATTTTGGATTGTTGGATAAGCTTTACTTGGAACATAGATATGTGAGTAAGTTACTTCTAATTGATTTTCTTTGATCAAATTGGGAAGTGTGCCCCAATAGGCTGATCTAAACTCTTTCTCATTTTCTTTAGTCAGTAGATGGAAAAAATAATCATAGATATACAGTTTTTCTGCGAGATCTTGCCTACGATGGGAACGGAACTTGATTCCTCCACAAAATTTAACATAACGGAAAATAGAGATAAGTCCCAAAACAAATTGCGGTAGAATCGATTTGATTGGTCTTGGAGTTAGAAACCTTTTGAAGATATCGATGTAAGTTTGTTTCAAAGAGGAAACTTTTTTAGAACAAAAAGTTAGATACTCAACTAAATCGATTGGAGTGGATTCGGAAACTTGTATTAAGGAACACGCAACTCCCTCAAGGTAATATCCAAGTACACTAAGTTTAATCGAGTTGCTAAATGAATCCGATTTCCCGTAATTTTTTTCGAAACTTAAATTCATCCACCATAAACTAAATGTACCATCAATGCGAAAGTAGGACTCCATATCTTTCTTGTGGATCTGAATGTTACTGACTTTATCGATGAAATCTAAATACCTCTCTCTAAAAAAAGTTGCATTTACTTCTAACTCATAGGGAACGGAGATAATTTCTTTTGTACTCTTTTGGTATAGGTTCCATAAAAACACAAGTCCTTCAAATCTCGGAGGATTTGATGGCTCAGTCCAAATCAGAATTTGATTTGTTTTAGATTTTTCTTTGGTTTTCAAGTTCTTCGTCTGGAACAGGATTTAAAAGAGGTTCTCCTTTAAAGAATCGAACCACTTCAGAAGCAGCACCAAATTCCATTAAATAACGACAATCAAAAGAACAAGAACCCATATGTTCCGTTAAGATAATGTTCTCCAATTCAATTAAATTCCCTTTGTATGGTTCTTTTTCAAATACATCGATGGCAGCACCTGCGATTTGTTCCGCTTTCACTGCATGATACAAATCAGACTCATTAACGATTCCACCTCTCGCCGTATTGATGACAAATGTAGATTCATTCATAAATCCAAGTTCTGTTTTCCCAATCATATTTCGTGTAAGATTGGTAAGAGGAACATGGAGAGAAATGATATCAGCATGTTTATAGATTTCTTCTTTGCCTACTTGTCTAACTTTTAAACCCGTATTTTGTATGATTTCTTGGATTTCTTTTGTTTTATCCTTTAGATCATTTACCAAAATTTCCTTTGGCCTAAATTCCTTCAGAATCCGTAGGACATTACTCCCAACCCTTCCTAAACCAATGAGTCCAATTACAGATTCACCAAGACGTTTTCCAGTAAACCTAGACCAACCACCTTTTCTTAATTCAAAGTTAGCCAAATGGACCTTCCTTGTAAGACTCACCATCAATCCAATGGTTAGCTCCACAACAGCCATGGTCACGGCATCTGGAGTGTATGCCACTGTTATGTTTTTATCTCTACATAATTGTAAAGGTACGGAATCCAATCCAATTCCAACTCTAGAAATGATTTTTAGACCTGGATTTTTTTGAATCAAGGGAGTTAGATCTTCTGTGCCTGCAATGATAGCATCTACATCTTTTGCATATTCTGCTACTTCTTCGGAAGTTAACTTTCGTTTTGTTGGATTCAAAACAACATCCCAACCTTCTTTCTTTAGGATTGAGATTGGCTCTTCATTGTATTGGCCAAATGGATATGTAGAAACAAAAATTCTTTTCATTCATTATACTCTTGCAAATACCCAAACATGGGAACTTAATTTATACTTTTTCAAAAATTCCTGGAATTCCTTAATTGCAGATTCCCCTCTCATTTTCAAAACGTTGGTAAACTCTAAATTCGGTGCGTTTGAGATGACAATATCAACATCTAACTCACCGGGAGTGATGACTTCGATATCCGAAAAACCAAGTCTCCCAAACAACTCTTCAAATCCTTTGACACTCATAAAATTGATATGATGAGGTGGGAATATACTATTTGATTTCTCTTGGAGAGTAAGAATATCAAACCCTTCATACCCAAGTCCTGTTAACAGAACATAACCACCGGGTTTTGCTAAATTACGAACCGAGCTTAAAAAATCCATAGGAGAGTGAACGTGTTCAATCACTTCAGAAGAAATCACTAAATCAAATTTCCCCGACCACTCATTCGAATGTTCTGCCATCGCGACAAGAGTTTTGATTCCCTTCTCCTCTGAAATACGAGCCATACTCTCTGAAGGTTCAATTCCGAACAAACTTGCATTTGGATAAAACTGTTTTAACTCTTCTAAAAAGATTCCATAACCTGAACCTACATCACAAATTAAGTTAGGTGAAAAACCTTTGTTCGATAGAAAATCTGAGATTTTTTTTGCTTTTGGTCTAAATAAAACTTCTCTCCGTTTTTCTGCAACTGCAGGAAAAAAAGATTCGGACCAATATTTGGAAGATTCACCTATGCTGTAAAATTCATCTAACATTACATTGGTGGGCCTTGGATTACAGAATACAGTCCCGCAAGTTTCACATTTTTCGTACTGGTAATCTGCTTTAGTTAGATGCAATTTTGTTTTGTCACTACCGCAACCAGGACAAAGTATCCTTTCAAATTTATTTTTATCTAACTTTTTTGCATCTTTTGCAACTAAATCAAGATAGGTTTTTAATAATTCTTTCGGTCGAATTTCGCTTTCTTTCATTTCTGTTTCGTACCTTTTTTTGTTGTTTCGAGATTACGAATTACCTTTGCAGGAATTCCACCAGCCACAACATTTGCTGGAATCGATTTTGATACAATACTCCCAGCTGCGATCACAGAGTTTTTACCAATGCTGACACCTTTCAAAATGGTGCAGCGAGTTCCTATCCATACATTATCCCCAATATCAATGCCAGCATCAAATTCGTATCCAGGATTTGTTAATCGTCCTTCTGGAGGAAATACAACATGGAAATCAGAATCCATGATTGTCACATTGGCAGCTATCATGACATGATTACCGATTTTGATGGATTTGGACCTTGCAGTAATGGAGGTTCCATTCAATCCAACTCCATTCCCAATCAAAATCTCTGAAGAATCAGATAATGTTTTGATACAAGTAGGTGAAAAGATGGAAGTAGCCATGGCTCTAGAAGAATGGGAAATGGATGTAAAGTTGTTACCGATGTTAATTTTACTACCAGGGTATTTAAAAAAGAGGAATTTACCTGTTACCTTACTATTTGTTCCAATTTGGATGTTCCAAAAAACCACTTTCAATCGAAAGAAAAAAGTACCAATCCATTGCAAACAAATCAAATATCCGCTATAAAGCGCATATGCTATCAATTCTATAAGTGAATACTTATTTAAGATTTTAAATATTTTTCCAATCATCTTAAGGTTTGGTGATTTCCAATCGAATTCCAATTCCATCTAATTGCACAAGTCGGGAAAACCTCGAAACCTCATTGACTAGTACTTTTGCTTTTTTGTTCCAAGGGTAAAGATGGAATCGATTGGGTAGATCATTTTGTTCTGTTGTAAAAGCGATGTCACTGACTGGAATTTTTTCAATACGATTTGCAGTGAAAAAATGTCCCCCTTTTTTAATCACTCGTTCAATCAATTTGAAATAATTCGTTATTTGTGCATTTGGCATTTCTTGGAAAGAATGACAATTGATCACCAAATCAATTGAACTATCTTGGATCAATTTGATTTGATCTGTTGTTAACAATAGAATGTCATAATCTTTCGGACCAGTTTTAGATATTTCATTTGGAAGAACGATTTTAGAATCGGGAAAAACAGAGGATAAATAACTAAAGGAAACTGGAATCATTTCCGGTAAATCAACCAGGATTAAGGAAATGCCAGGAAAGTTTTTAAATAGAATCGATGTTAGATTCCCATTCCCCGCTCCAATCTCCAAAACTGTTTTTACTTTTTTACCTTTTAAATACGACTTAAGGATATTAAAATAATAATAATGTAAATAGATGTGTTCTGAAATTTTACGTTTTGACCAATTTTCAAAATCAGATTTGACAGCATCCGAACTTAAAAATAGATCTTTGTCCTTTTTCCATAATAAATGATTAATTCGGTATGGTGAGAGATCAGGATCAGTGACCACAGCATGGTTTAAAACCAAATCAAATGCAGTTTTGTACTGAAATAATATAGGTAATGTAAAATAACGATTCTTCACTCTTTGTAACAATTTTGTTGGAGACTTTAGAATCTTTGTGATTTTAGAAAAAATTCCTAGGATCGGTTGTTTTTCAGGAGGAATGTAAAAACCAGAATCACCCGAAACTACCATTTTGTCTTTTGTTACTTCTGATTTCAGTAATTTGGAATGTTCCTTCCAATATGAACTTTTGGACTTAGAATTCGTTGATAAAAAGAAATCACTGTTTTTAAAATGATTTAACCTTTCGATATTTTCTGAATTTAAATTTAGCTTATACATTCCGAGGATACCTAGTTTAGAATTGAATTTGTCCGTTTGTGGCTTTTACAATGTATGAAAATTTGTTTTTGTTCGATTTTTCAAATGTAATCGCACCACCTGCCGCTTGGACGAGAGTAATACCCGCAGCAAAATCCCAAAGTTGAATATGGTCTTCTGCATACACGTCCCCGTTTCCAGAAGCAACAAAACACAAGGAAAGTGAAGCAGAACCAATCATTCTTACTTTACGAAATTCTTCAAAATAACCAAACCATTGTTTGATAACCGAATCATCCAATTGAGACAAAATGGGTTTACCAGTGAATAAAATAGAATCTGATTTTTTTTGATTCTGACTCACCATCATTTTTTTTCCATTCCGGAAAGCACCAACACCGATGATACCTGAATATAAAACATCATGATTAAAATCATAAACAATCCCAAGCAGGGGTTGTCCATTCTCCCATAAAGCTATCGAAACAGAAGCGATTGGAATTCCTCTTGAAAAATTCACTGTCCCATCGATTGGATCAACTATCCAAACTTTGCCATCCAGAAAATCCGTTTCTTGGTGGTTTTCTTCCCCCAAAATTGGGATTTCAGATTTTTTCCGAAGGTAATTTACGATGAGAGTTTCTGACTCTTCATCTTCCATCAATTTGATGTCATGTTTTTCAGAAGATTTCGTCCTAACATTTCCGTTTGCTTTTTTGGCTAATGTTTTACCAACCTTCTTTGCAATCTTGGAAGCAATGTCCAATAATTGTTGATTTGATAGATTCAAATTCTTTTGTTACTCAACTTTGATGTTATATTTATTTCGCCATTCGACATCTTCAAAATAAATTCGATACACTAATTTTAAAGTTTCATACGCATCTGAACTGGATCCTGTTTGAACTGGTATATTTTCATTTACACATTTTGCAAACTCATTGATTTCATCGCGCCATGAGTTATCTTCTAAATAATTTACAGTTTCTGTTTTTGGATTCCCACCTGATTGGATATCTTGTGGGAATATGGTGAGTGTTTCTTGACCATACGATTTCGAACCAGAAAGGATTCCTGATAAAACAAGTGTACCTTTTTCTAGATTGATTTGTAAATTAAATCGATGTCTCCATTCTGTTGCCGTTGATTGGAATTGAATGATCACTCCTGAGTTTGATTTCATGAGTGCAAAAGCATTGTCTTCTACTTCCAAATTCCAATAACTATTGGAAACATAACTTTTAATTTCGTCTATTTCGCCCGCAAATAAACGGATTAAATCCACCATATGGATCCCTTGGTCGAGTAAAATTCCACCACCTGCAATTTCACGATTAGCTCGCCAACCATTCTCTACACTAACGATTGTCGATTTTCCATATACCCCTCTGATATTGATGATTTTTCCATATTCACCAGACTTTACAATTTTTAAAGCTTCTCGGACGGAATCATGGTAACGGTGATTAAATCCATATTTTAATTTTAAATGAGGGTTTAAGTTTTCAGTTTTTATAACTTCACTCACTTCTTGTAAATTTCTACCTGGAGGTTTTTCACAAAATACATGGCATCCGTTTTTTAGTCCAAGTATGGTTGCGTGAGCAGCAACATCATTTGTTAGGCAAACAAAGAGAATGTCTAATTTCTCTTCTTTTATCATTTTTTGATAATCTGTATAAACCTTTACATCTTCCCTCTCTAACTTTCCTTCTGCCATGGTAACATCACAAACGGAAACTACATTTAAGAGAGAGTTTTGGTTGATGAATTGATGCCTCCGCCTTCCAACAACACCGTAACCGGCAATACCAACTCTGTATTGCTTCATTTACTTTAAATACTCCTTAAGTATTTTATCAGATTCAAATACTTTCTCTACACGGGAAACATCACCCGGAACATCCACACCTATCATCTGTCCTTCTGTTAAAACCATCCGAACTTTATAACCGTGTTCGATGGCTCTATTGATATCAACCGATTCAATGAGTTCATAAGGAGTTGCTGGTAATTTTGCAAACACATCCAAAAAGGATTTTCGAAAACCAATTAAACCCAATTGTTTTAATTTTAAAAAATCAGAGTTTGGAGCTTTTTTTACCGATGGGATTGGTTCTCTAGATGCATATAGTAAATCCCAGTTTTTATCAACCACAACCTTCGGAGCGTTTGGACTTAAAAACTCTTCCTCGTCAGTAATCTTCGTAACCAAATTCGTACAATAAATACTTTCATCCTGCAACATCGGATTGACTAAATCATCGATCATTTTTGGCAGTATCAATGGTTCATCTCCTTGGATGACCAAAATCAAATCCCCATCCACAATTTGAGAAGCTTCTGCAACACGATCAATACAACCTCTATGTACATCAGATGTCATAACCGCCTTTCCACCATAAGCTTCCACAGTGTCTTTAATGATCTCGTCACAAGTAGCAACTACAACTTCATGAACGGACTTTGATAACAAAGTACGCCTTCTGACATGTTCAATCATTTCTAAACCAACTATTTTTGCTAAAGGTTTATTCGGAAACCGAGAAGATGCCATCCTGGCTGGTAATACAGCAACTATTTTCATTTGATTAAATTTTCCCAATTTAGATTCGATTTATGATTTAACATCACTGCATCAGTAGAATAAGCAATGAAGGTTTTGCCATTTTTGATTTCAGATTTTAATTGTTCTTCATCTGGATTGATGATGTGAATCCCCAGTGGTAACTTTGCCTTTTCAGCTGCCTTCTGGAATTTTTGGATCACGGCTAAAAACTCTGGATGTGTAAACTGTCCTGTTAGATCCATCGATCCTGATAGGTCATAAGGCCCAATCATAGCAGCATCAATCCCTTCTACTGTAAATATAGATTCGATTTGATCCAAAGCACGAATATTCTCAATTTGAATGACACGGACTAACTCTGTATTGATGGTTTTCGAATAGGTTTCAAAATGTTTTCCAAATAAATTTGCATTCGAAAAACCAACTCCTCTTGTGCCCATCGGAGGATAACTACTCCATTTCACAAAATCTCGTGTTTGTTCAACTGTTTCAACCATGGGAACAATGATGCCTTTAGCTCCAGCATCTAATGCTTGTTTGATATCATTCGGATGGTTTTGGGCCACACGAATGAATGGAACAGATCCTCCGATTTCAATGGCTCTAATGATATCTGGTAGAAGATTTAAACTAAATGCACCATGTTCTAGATCTAGGGTGACCCAATCATATCCATTCGATGCTAAAATTTCAGCCACATTGGAATTGGGTATTTGCATCCAAGTTCCAATCGTAGGTTTGCCAGTTTTTAATTTCTCTTTGATGGAAGTCATACAGATTTTTCCAATAGGATCGCATATTCATATAACAAATGGTGGATCACTTCATGAACGCCCTCGACAACTCCATATTTACCTTTTGCCGTAGGAACAAACAATACTTCATCGGCAATCTTCAATGCTTTACCGCCATCAAACCCAACCATAGCAATGGTTGTACAACCCTTTTCTTTTGCAAAAAGTAATCCATTGATGACATTCTGGCTATTCCCACTACTAGAAATTCCGAACGCAATGTCACCCTCACCAATAAAATTTTCCATTTGTCCGACAAACACTCCATCATAACCGTGATGGTATTCTCCAGGGTAATTCCCTTCTGTAAACGGTTCCTTCCCATCGTTTGCTTGTGCCGTCAACCAAGCGGGATTGTCTAAACCATACACCCGGTAAAACTTTTGGCCAGACTTCCCATTGATTTTTGTGCCTTTCCCAAAATCACAAGCCAGATGTGATGCAATCCCATGACTGCCACCATTACCAAAGAAAAATATGTTTTTCCCTTTTTCTTTTGCTTCGTATAACAGTACTGCGACCCTAGCAATCGAATCAATATCCAATTCATTTATTGATTTCTGAATTTCTGCTAAAAACTCTTTTGAAAATTTCTTTGCGCTATCAATGTTAGGCATGTCTAGATTCCTTTGTATTTCTCTTTTAAATGATTCATTCTCATTATCTTAAATAAAATAATTGCAACGATTCTTTGGGACGTAAGTCCGCAATTGGATAACCCACTGTTTGGTCCACAATTGAATTCACAATTTTCTCTTTTCCTTTCACTTGAGTGAAGATCAGTTGGTGTTTTGTCTCATTTAACCTTTCTAAGGTGAGTGTAATTCGATTCGATGGTGTTTTGGGCGCATTTTTTACAATGGCAACCGAATTCCCAACCATTTCCATATCAGATTGTTTTCCAGGAAATAAACTGGCAATGTGCCCATCATCCCCTAGTCCAAAAAGAACCAGATCAAATACTGGTGTCTTCGAAATTTGTTTTTCATAATCCAGTGCTGAATTTTCTAAATCTAAATCTGTATTACATTTAAACACTTTTTTGTAGTCATAAGAAATTTTGGAAAAAAAACAATGATATGACAGATTATAATTCAGTTCTTCACTCGCCTTGTCTACGTAACGTTCATCTCCAAAAAAAAATTCGCAACGATTCCAATCGATGTCCTCAAGGACGAGTGACTCATAAATTCTTTTGATTGTATTTCCGCCTGTGAGAACAATTCGAAATACTCCTGAATGTTCAATACTTTCCTTTGCTAACTTCGAAATTATGCCACAAATCTCTTGAATGAAATCAATTTCTGAATCAAATGCAATCGATTCAATGGGAAACAAAAGAATTCACCTCAATTGATCTGCTAAGTTCTGTGATAAAGTGTTTCGATTTTTTTGCGTACTGGTTTAAAAACTTTGTGACACTCGATTGCCTTTTTTTGTCATACCACCAAGTATCTACACCATTCCAAATTTGATTTACTTCTTTCGCACAGTCCTCTGGGTTCTCAAAAAAAATCCCAACTTCTTTTAGTGAATCAAAATATGGTTTTGCTTCATCTCTGATTTCCCAGTGATTAGGATTCCAAAAAATCAATGTAGGTATGTCTAAACTCATCGATTCTAAAAACGTTGTAGCGTTGTACGTCGAGATAAACAATCTCGTAGTTTTTAAAATCTGTTTCATTTGTTTTTGACGGTCTAAAATTTGAATGGTAGGAAATTCTTCTTTCCACCTACGCTCATGTTCCCATCCATAATCTTGAGGATACAACTTTACATTACTTCTATCTTGGATGTCTGGGTTTAATGTTCTGTAAAATGAAAATTGATCCTTTAGGTAATCTAAAACCTGTGAAGATTGTGAAGAGCTGTACATCCAATAGGAATACCTGTGCATTGAATTTTGGACCAGTAATAAGTCACCATCTCGGTCCCAATTCATTTTCTTTTGGTTTCCATATTTCACACAAACAGAAGGTGTTACATTCTTATGCTTGGGATCCTTCCAACCCCAAGTTAAGTATCGATTCGCTGTTGATACTTCATGGTCTTCATGGAAGGAAAACTTACCAATCCCATAATGCCCACCATGTTGTGAAAGCACCAACTGAGATCCGTTTTGTTGTTTAACAGACATCCAAATCTTAAACAGATCATAACCAATATGGCTATTGCTAGTGAAGATTATTTTTGGATAGAGTGGCCAACGTTTTACTGAAGGGTGGTCTTTTAAACTCTTGTATCCTTCCAAATACGATTTTGGAATTTGATTCGGGATGAGTTTCGAAACAATTTGTTCGAAACGAGATTCTCCTAAATCAATATCCCAATTCCTTCGGAGTTCCTGATTGGTTTCAAACTCAGGAATCTCTTCCTCCATAAAACGTTTTGGAAATTGGCCCAGTTTTAATTGAAGGAGGAAGGAATTTTTGATACCAAGATAATCGGAAATCAAAAAATACGAATCGGACTTTGCATTGAACCCAAATATTGTATAAAAAAAGTATTTCACCAGTTCTTTTAGAGAACCTGTTTTTGTACTTTGGTTTTTCTTTGGAAAAACAAATGATTCATCCTTCTTTATGGTTTTGTCAGGATGGGAAGTACTGATGATGTTTTGGTATAAAGATTGGTTCCAAAGATCAGAACCAAAAAACCGGTAAAAATCATTCATATCATTGGGAATCAAACTCTCCTCATCGATGGTTAACATTGTGACCGATGTGATTGGGTAATTTGCAAATGCCAATCGAAGAGACTCATACCGATCCCAAACCATCTGAAGGAAATACCCAAGCCAAGGGCCTACAATATTCCTCCAATAAATACCTGTTTGGTCCTCTCCATGGATCAAATTCAGGTGAGTTGTTAATGTTTCTAATGACTTCTCATAAACAGCTTTTAAGTACTGGTAGTCTTTATAGAGTTTATCCTTTTCATCCCAGTGATAGGGTAAAGTGATCGAATTGTACAGAGACCAAAACTCCTTTTTGGAATGGAGTTTACACCACTCCCCTAAAAAAAGAACATTGGTTCCTTCATTAGGCCAAGTGGCTTCTAAAGCAGTTGTAATTAAATGATAGTTCAATATAGAATTTCCAAAACAATCATCATTGATCTTTTAAAGATCGATTCAACCACATTTAACCTTTTCAGAAGTTCATCTAAATTACATTCTAGCGTAGAGTTGTAAAATTTTATCTGGAGTCAAAATCTGTTTCCAGTTTTCACCTAACGCATTCGTAAGGGGTCGTTCCATTCTCAAGGTCATCTCTACCATACGATTTAAGGCAGCCGAATCCAATGATTTTGTAACTCCTTTTGGCAATACAATATTATGTTTTTTTAACATCTGTCTGAATTTTTTTACGTAAGGTCCGTAGTATTCTTCTAAAACATCAAAGGCAATACAATTGGCATATCCATGTCGATACCCAAGCTCTAAACTCAAACCGTACGAAAGAGCGTGGCACACTCCTACTTCAGAATTGACGATCGATACCCCACCCAAATAGGAAGCGGTCATCAACATATCGTCATCACCATCAGCAAGAAACACTAGTTCGCATAAATCCAAAGCTTTACTCGCATAGCCTCTTGCTAGTTCATTGATCATCGTTCCTTGTAAACTTTCTACACAATGGATATAACAATCCATCCCAGAATGGAATCTTTGGTTAGTTGGCACATTTTTGATAAGAGTACTATCCAAAATAATCGCATCAAACATACTAAAATCACTGTTAATCCCAAACTTACGATCTTTCCCCATGAGTACGGCAGTTCGACTTGCTTCCGCACCGGAACCTGCAACTGTTGGAATCCCGATTTTATGGATTCCAGGATTCGGAACTAAATCCCAACCTTGGTACAAACTAGAAGAACCTTCGTTGCATAATACAACAGAAATTGCTTTAGCAACATCCATTGAACTACCACCACCAATTCCAATGATAGAGACTGGTTTTTGATTCCCCTTTTCTTTCAGGATTCGTTCTTTGATTTCATCTACTTGGTAAGTAGCTGGTTCTTTTTTACTAGCCGGAAAATATTCAACGAAATCTGCATTTGTAAGATTCAATCGCGATACAATATTTGAATCTTTATGTACATCATCGATAATAAAGACGTAATAATCCTTTGGATCTTTTTTAGCAGGAACTAATTCTGCTAAACGATTAATGCTATTTTCACCAAATAACAAACGTGGAACTTGTTTAAATATTCTAAAATTTGACATTATGCCTCGCTATACTCTTTCATTAACATTTCTAAGATTTTAAAATCAATTTCATCATCTATCTCAAAATTTTGTTCTTTTGAATTCTCAAAACGATAAATTTTTTCTCCAAACCATTTTCCTTGCGATACGATTGCTTTAGACAAAATGTAAACACTGCCATCATCGTAGAAAAATCCTTTATAATCTTGCCGTCTCAAATTGTTATGTGAACCAAATTCTTTATACTTACACCAAAAACCAGTCGCTAAATTTGTATAATCACCAGATAAATAAGCGGCAATACAATCATCGATTAGGTTTTTGTTTCGAAAGGGAGATGTTGGTTGTAAGACGATAAAATTTTTCGCTTCCGGTATTTTTTTCGAGATGTCTTCAATCACGGAAATTGTTGTCGCTTCATCAGATGCTAGTTCTGGACTACGCATCAGAACCTCACAACCATTTGTTTCTGCGACTTTTGCTATCTCTTCGCTGTCAGTAGATACCAATACTCGATCCAAAAGTTTCGATTTTTTAGCAGCTTCAATGGACCAAACGATTAATGGTTTTCCATTTAACAAACGAATGTTTTTTCCAGGAAGACCCTTACTACCACCTCTTGCTGGTATAATTGCTAGGTTCAATTTATCCTCTTAATTCGATTAATGCTTTTTGAATCGAATCAATCATATAATCAAAATCCGAATCAGACATTGTGATATGGAAAGGAAAGGAAACCATATTATCAAAGAAAGAATCGGCATTCGGACAGTTTGCTTCTCCAAAACCCATCTTTTTAAACAAATCGTATCGGTTGAGTGGATAATATTGTACGATCGCCTGTACTTTATATTTTTTACTTAGTAAAGACAAAAATGCATCTCTTGACTTTCCCGATTCTTTTCCTTGGAACTTTGCTACAAGTAAGTGATGGCTATGGGAATTTTCATTTGTTATCTTTTGAAATTTTAATTCAGGAAAATTGACAAACGCTTCTCTGAATTTTTTTGCTCTTTCTCTTCGATTGTTCGTAAGTGCATCGAGCCGGCCAAGTAAAACCGTTCCGAGTGCCGCTTGTGCTTCCGTTAAACTAAAATTATGAGGCCAAATCCCTTCAATGTCCAAATCAACATTTGACATAGCGGGAATCCAATATTCAATTTTATTTAAAAAAGGTGCATGACCATTATGGCGTATTCCAGGAATTTTTTTGGCCTGTGATTCATCTTTTAAAGTGATGATTCCACCTTCCCCGAGTGTCGTAATATTCTTTTGACCATGGAAACTATAAGCACCATAATCACCAAAGGTACCACACACTTTAGAATTCAACTTTGCTCCTAAAGACTGCGCACAATCTTCCACAACGAGAATATTCTTTGATTTCGCAAAATTGACTATTTCTTCGATATTAGGAATGATCATTCCATAAAGGTGAACCACTACGATCACTTTTGTTCTTTCATTTACCAAAGATTTAATACTATCTAAGGAAACTAAAAAAGTATCTGGATCGACATCAGCCCAAACTAATTTTGCACCAGTTCTTCCAAAAGGAATTGCAGAAGCACAATAAGTGTGGGAAGGAATGATTACTTCATCTCCCTTTTTAACACCCGTTAAATCAGCAATTAGTTCTAATGCATGTGTAGCATTTGTCACACCAAAACATGGTTGTCCGCCAATGTATTTTGAGAATGCACTTTCAAATTCATTCAAATACTTACCTTGTGTTTGAGGATCTGCCGTTCTCATCACATTCACAACTGCATTGATTTCCTCTTCCGTATAATCAATTGATTTACCAGACCATTTAACTTTGAAATCCATATTCACCCTTATATTAAAAATTAAATTTTTCTAATCTACTTAACGCGACCCAAAAACCTTCACCTTGGTTTTTGTGCCCTTGCCATATTTCAGGAATAAAAGATGCTTTTGGTGAAGATTCTCGGAGCAATCGAGCCAATTGAAAAAAATCAATTTCTCCTTCGCCAATTTGCAAACCTTCTCCATCCACACCTGAAGCATCCACAACATGCATGTGAGCAATGTATGGAGAAATCTTTTCAATAAAATCAGTAAAAGACCAATGAAATTGGTTACATGCTAATTTTGAATGTGAGATATCCAAACAAACTCGAATTTTATACTTATCACAATAATATTGGATGTCCTCAAACGACATGAAAAGGTTATGATACCTTTGCCCCCCAAAGTGCCAAGGAAATGGTGGCATCGTTTGTGGTATAATTTCTACACCATCCAAGTTTAGTTCTTTTAAAGATTGAAAATAATTTTCATATAACTTTGCTTTATCGGAGTTTGGCAAAAAATAATCATTTGAAAAACCACCAACATTTGTTACAATGAGAGGATTTGATTTCATCTTTGGGAAAAACACTTTTAATGATTTGGTTACATCAATCACTCGCTGCATGTGCTTTATCGACTGTTGGCGATAACTTTCATCATTCGAACAGAGATCTAACAAATGATCACCTTCAAATAACTCAGGAGTGTGAACAACAAAATCTACATCATAAGTTCCGCTCAAAAAATCACTGATGTTTAAATCTAAATCCTTATAACTCAAATGGAATTCAACGAGTTTCATGCTGGATAAATTCACCATAACATTAAAATCGTGAAACCTGACTGGCAAACCCCAGGGCCGCGTGAAGGAATAGTTGTTTTTGATTTCGATAGCAGTTTCGCTTAAGTCAGACGGAAAGAAAAAATCCCCCTTTGAAAAATTGCGTTTTGCTACCTTACCGATGAGTTCCTTTTTGAAATAAGGAGCAAGTCCTTTCCCAGGACTCCTAGTGGTAATCATATTAGAAAGAATGACTTCCCCCATTACGATATCTTGGTTACAAACCAAACTTTTGCCTAGAGTTTCTCGGTTCATCAATTCACCTTGAGTGATGATTCGATTTCGAGCCTCTCCAAGGGAATCTTCCACTTGGCGAATTCCAATGACCATCTCTTTGAATTCATCTGGAAGTAAACTAACCTTATGATCATTCCCTTCCATTGTTTTATCAACAGTGAAATGTTTTTCGATTACCTTGGCTCCTAAAGCAATGGATGCGAGAGGGATATGATAACCCCTTTCATGTCCAGAATAACCTACAAGGCAATTTCCAATGTCTTTTAGTCTTTTTAAGTAGGATAGGTTGATATCTTTAAATGGTGCAGGATAAGTTGAATTACAATGGAGTAAAATATACTGAGCTCCAACTTCTTGTAAAACTTTTACTGTATTCACGATTTCCGATTCATTTGTCATTCCTGTCGAACAAATTAAAGGTTTACCAGAAGTTGCGACTAATTTAATAAATTCGTGATTCGTAAAATCTGCAGATGCTATCTTATAAGCCTCCATTCCATATTCTTCCAGGGCCATAAAACTTTTTTCGTCCCAAGGAGTACAAAGTGGAAGGATTTCCAATTCTTTACAATAATCGAATAGTTTAAAAAGATCCTCGTTCGATAATTGGAATTTATTTAATAAATCAAGTGTGTATTGGGAACCCAAGTCTTCAGAAGCATCATTCACATTTCCTTGGTTATTATAAAGTGATAACAAATCCCTCATTTGGAATTTTGCACAATCAGCTCCCGATTTTTTAGCCAAATCAACGAGTTTTTTCGCAAGTTCCAAATCACCGTTATGGTTATTCCCAATTTCTGCAATGATGAAAGATGGACTAGATTCATCTAAAACAAAATTACCAATTGTTATTTCTTCTGAACCAATTCTTGCAACTGATTGTAATTTAAAATGATCATCGATCAGTGGAAGGATTGAAATTGTTTGGCTTAATGATTGACGGATTCGATCTGGACTTTCATTCACATGAAGGTATTTAAAATTGCGATTGATGATTGATTCCACGGGCAAACTCAAATCATGATCTTGAATTGAATCATCCAGAATCCATCTTCGAAAATCACCATCGGTTAATACACCTAAAATACGATTATCTTCAGTTACCGCGAATATAGTTTTCGCTTTATTTGATTCGATTTTTTTTAAAGAATTCCGAATCGAATCTTCACAAAAAACTATATATTTTGAAATCTTTTTATCTATGATCATTTCATTTGCCAAATATTTTTCTGTAATAGAATTTCATAAACCAACTAGGTCCATGAATCAAAGAATTATAATCATACTGCCTAAGATTCTGCATAGACCAAGCCCCAGAATTTTGGAGCGAACATCGTATCAAAACAAGGATTTCTAAAATCACTTTGATGGTATTAACATAGAAAATTTTAAATACACTACTCTTGTTTACACCTTCTAGATTCGTTAGCATATGATTGACAACGTATTCTGTTGCATTTGATTTCTTTGCATCATCAATCGAATATAAATCCAAAAGATACTGGTTCAATTTTTTAGATGATTTTGGTCTTAAATCCCTGTCTAGGCATAAAGAATAAAGTTCCTTCGTATTTTTTGGAAGGTAACTTCCTTCCCTCGTTAATTTACGCCATTCTTCTAAATTTGGTGGCCCTTTATAATCAAACAAGGAATCTATACAAATTGTGGGGATCCCCGCTAAATAAGGTTCTAAAAAAGCTGAGGACACAGTACCAACTACCTTATCTAAGGTTCCCAACCATTCATAGTAGTCAAACCCTTCATTAATTTCAAATCCATCTCCAAAAAAATCCTTTAGGATTTGATATGATTTTACGTTTTCATTTGGATGAGGTCGAAATGATACCTTATAACCATTGGTTAATAGATATTTTGTTAAATCCCTCACAATCAAAAAGGAATCCAAATCAACATGCCAACGTTCAATATGACGTTGTTCCATATACCGGAGATTTTCAAAATTATGACGACCATCGAATGAATTGATAAGTTCATATCGACCGATGATTCCAATTCGATTTTCCTTACGAGATGAATCAATATATTTGATTAAATCATTCCTTATACATCCCAATACTTCAATCTGACAGGAACCAATGGATCGATTCTTTTTTAACCAATCCTTACTCCACTGGTTCCAAACATAAACGATATCAAAATTATTAAATTGAACATATTCTGGATAAGTTGCCGAAATATCATGATCGACTCTCACGATACCTTCTACTTCTGTGATGACAATTTTGGTTCCTTTTCTGCGAAGTTTTTCTAACGATTCATTCGGTAAAGTAAATGGATGAGAAAGGATGAGTAGGTCAGGAGTAAAAAGTTTTAAAATATAATTGGTACTTGATCTCGAAGTCAGAATGACTTTAAAACCATTTTTTTCCAAATACTTTGAAAGAAGCCATACAGAAGAATACTCACGCCTTAGGGCATCAATATGAATTAATGCAATTGGTTTCATAAATCAGGATAACCTTTTCCAATCGTAACGTACTGATTGTTTTCCTTTTTGTAAACATTTGATGTCGCTGGCCAATCGCCTTCATTTGTCATTTCATTATTAACTTCAAAGAATTTAGAAGGGCCCATAAATTCATAATTTCTATATTCTGTTTCTTTCCAAAAATATGAATGTTGGTGTTGTTCAATCATAAACTGGAAGGAACGTAGATCCAAATTTAACCAGTCCAAAAATTCTTTTTGGTACATCGGTTCTTTGAATTCAAATTGTTTAACAACAGAAATTGCCTGTTCTCTCGTAATACGTTTGTGCCGTATTTCCCTAGTTACATGATCTGTAACCTTCGAATACCCAGTTTTTTTTAACTTGATCCAGTCGTGTAAATTTGAATAATTGAAACAATCTATATAATCATACATATCGGGTGTTCGACTTAAGTTAGCTGATTTATAATTGTATAATTTGATCATCTCTTCATGTTGAGCCAACGGGTCCCAACGGAAAAAATTCCCCAAATAAATTCCCCTTGTTCCTGTCACATGCAAATCAAAGTCAGTCGGATATAAATATTGCCAGACATCCTCTTCCGCCAAACTTCCAGAATGATCACAAAGGTCTTCCGCTTCTACACCAAACAAATCATGATCTTTCCTGTACCTTCGTGTCATCTCCACTTCATGGTCATGGGAAAACATACCAACTTGTTCCATACCTTGGTGTGCCCCCCAAATAATAAGAGGAATTTTATATTTCACCGATGTCTGCACAGGAAAAACTGTCTGGCCAGCCAAACAGTGCCAATACATGGAACCATATTGAGCAAGAGTGTGCCGAGTAATCTTCTTAACTGAATTAGGATTTACATTCTGAATGAAGATATCTACATTAAATTTGATTCTTAGATTTGCTAAATTACGAATCCCAATTTCCGTATTATAATACTTATTATAAGATACACATAAAGGATTTAGTTTTAATACGTTTTTTACTAAATGTAAAATATAGTGAGAATCATGTGCGCCTGTGACAGGAACAATGCAGTCATAGTTTTTTCCCGATTTACTGCGATAGTCTTGCACTAAAGTTTCTAATTTTTGTTTCTTAAATTCCCAATCAATTTGGTCTTTTTCTTCATGGATTTTACAACCAGAGCAAATTCCATTTTCATCGATAACCAAACCAAGCGGATGGTAGGTAGTATAAAGGCATCTTTTACAGATTTTAAATTCAGAAAAATTAAATTTCATGTTTCAAATAATAGGATTGGTTTTAAGAGCATTGTACAAAAGCCAATTTAAAACTGATAAGACTCAAAAATAGGATTTCTTAATAAACTACTAGACAGTTCCAATTTTATGTTTTGAAAATAATGTTCTTTGTAATTCAAAAAATTACCTATACATACCCCGACGACATTTTGGTTTTGTAACAATCTTTCCACTTGTTTTGAATTTGAAATTCCGCCAAAACAAATAATGGAAATATCATTTGGAAAAAATTTCACCATTTCTTCGGAAAAGGAATTCGGTTTCCCTTCGTGGATATGATCGATGAGAAGAAATTCGGAAGCTATAAACTCTTTCATAAAAGGAAGAGAATGAAAATCCACAACTTCCGATTTTTTTGAAATATAATTATAATGAGAGATTTTCCCATCGTAAACAGAACATGGCAAGGAAAGTATAACCGCCTGAGATCCAATGGATTCCGATACCATTTTAATTTGGGAAGGATTCTGAAAGTACATTTGATCAATGATGATCCGATCCGCCCCGGAATGAATCACATCTAAAACATTTTTTAAATTCTTAATTCCGCCACCATAAGCAATCGGAGTATTTACTCGTTTTGAAATTTCACTTAACAAAAGAAGGTCAGGATCAATTCCTTTCTTTGTACTATCGATAGAAAGGATTACAATTTCATCAACTCCCCAACGATCCAAGTTTTCTGCAAGGATCACTGGATTGCCGATGGGTAAATAATCTTTATAACCAAATGATTGAACTGCAATTCCATCTTTTACTAAAATGGAAGCTACCAGTCTTTTCTTAAAAGCCATTGACTAGTTCCTTTACAATTTTGGAAAAAAATTCTTTTCCCACATTCTGGCTTTTTTCCGGATGAAATTGTACTCCAATCACCTGCCCATGTTTCACGATTGAAGGAAACTCACGTACGTACTTCGTAGTTGCCAGAGAAAGATCTCCATCACTTTCATAAGCAAAGGAATGATTAAAATAAAAATCCAATCCATCAAATTCAGATAAAAAAGAATTCGCCTCGCGAATGCTAAGCTGATTCCATCCGATATGAAAATCATTCTGCTGAGACAATTGAGTGACATTCCCTTGGATAAACCCAAGTCCTTCATGGAATTCAATTTCTGTGGAAGAATTTGCAAACAATTGCATACCTAAACAAATTCCAAACAAAGGTCTTCCATCTAAAACCCATTCTTTCAAAAAATGGTTTAATTTTTTTTTGACAAGTGATTGTATTGCGACTGGGAATGCGCCTACTCCAGGCATAATCAGTAAATCACAAACCTTAATTTCAGATACGTCTGAAGTAATTTGAACAATAAAACCTAATTTATCCAAACATGCTTTTACTGATGCATGATTGCCAACTTCGTAATCTAGAATCGCAATTTTAATTCGCTTCAGAGTCCAAACCCTACTTTGAATTTTTTTACAATTTTTTTATCAGGAGTGATTTCAAATAATGATTTGTTAATAGATTTATGAACAACTTCCCAAAATTGAGTCACCGAAATTTCTATATACTGACAAAAACTTTCAATGTAATGATCAGAACAGGCACCATCATATTTTTCGACAATTTCAATTGCCTTCTCTCTTGAGATCCTTCCTACCCGAATATCTTCATTCATATAGTCCGTAACTTTTCCAAATCCAAATTTCAAAAACTTAATCATTTGGTTTAATGTTACCCAATCTTCATCAAGTGCGCTGACACCAAGTGGATCCCCTGTATTTTCTGCTTTATCTTCACGAATGTGAATTCCATATGCAGTTGAGAACATCGCATTTCCCAAGTTATCCCAGTTATCAATGAACCAACCTAAATCTATTACATTTAAACCGGCAGCATTCACTTCCGATTTATCAGGAAAACCATATGAAATGAGGTCTACATCAGAAAAACCAGCATCTCTCATCCAAGTTAAATCACCACCACCAAGAGTATTCATCGAAATTAAATTATTATACTCCCAAGGTTTTTCTGGATCAATGGTTTTCCGATCTCGCAAACTTTGGTTCTCTCCAATAAAGATTAATGGTATTTTATAAGCGATTGCAGTTTTAGGTACCGAACTATACAAAGCCATCTCTGTTGATTTTGCCCAATTGCTAAAGGTAAGGAATGCATGTCTCATTAATTTTTTCCAAGTTCCAGGAGCAGGACCAGAAAATAATACATCAAAACCCAACTGAATTAAATTCGAAATATTTTTAACTCCGAGTTCACTCACTTGTTCTGGTGGATAACTCAAACACACGAGTAATGGATTTAATTTTAATTTATCGCGTACCCAAATGGCTTGGATTGTACTTTCCTTTTCTCCACTGACTCCGATATAAAAGTTAAAATTATTTCCTTTTTTTCGTTGAATTTT
>JACVCB010000056.1 GCA_016742255.1 Leptospira sp. | reverse complement strand
TCAAAAATAGAGCAAGGTGTCTTGCTCTATTTTTTCCGGCATTGTTGCCGGGTGGATTCTGATTGGATTGTAGATAGAGGAAAGGCTGACTTACGAGGTTGGCTTTTTTTATGTACGAATCAAAATCTATTGAGTGAACCCAATAGTAAATAGGAAAGGTTTGTTCGCGAAATGGGTGAGGCTTCCATAAGTAGCCGAAGCCTGCTAGGATTTTTCCACAGGAAAAATAGGGTGGCGATACTGTTACTTGAGCAAGGCTCAGGGCTCTTCGCCCGCGGATGCGGACTAGCGAGTGGGGGTGGAAGTAGCACGTTGCCTCTGTTAGCACTCATAACGAAAGATAGAGCGTTCACGAAAGTGAGCGCTTTTTTTGTTTTTAGGGCGTAGTTTTAGCCGGCTGCCGTCTGCGACTTTTGGCTACGCTTTACTGCGACGCCCGCCAAAGTCACCTGCTCGTTCCCTATGGGTCACTGCGCAGCATTGCCGGGTGGATTCTAAATGGATTGTAGATAATGAAAAGCTGACTTGCGAAGTTGGCTTTTTTTTATGTACACAAATGAATCCGTTAAGTGAAGAGAATCATTTTTCTCATTATTTGCTCGTGTATGGGGGTGGGAGTAAGTTTGCTTTTTGATTCCACAATCGGAACTTTTTAGTCAAATTTCGTTTCAAAAATCACTTTCAAAACATAACGCTAGTTTTATTTTGATCCAATTCTGTTAAAAATCATGAATCAAAGTATTTGTTTCCGATGTTTCATCTTCCTATTTTTTCTTTCTAGTGTTTTGTATGGTCAAGATACTTCGCAAACTCCGGACAGCCCCATACCAGATAAACCAAAGTACCGTTTTGTTTCCATCAATCCAGGTGTAACTTTGGAGAGTGTTTCGTTATCCATCCAAGGTAGAAATCGAGATGCGTTAATGGTCCAAGATGATCCAGGTAGGGTCTCTTGGTTATTTGATGTAAAATCTCCTGAATACCAAATTTCAAAATACTTTGGAGTGAATTTACTATTACATAATTCCAATTTTTATCTCAATCGTCAGTCGATACCCAAAATATTCTCTAAATCAGCATCTGTTGAATCTTCTTCTTCCGAATCGAATTCATCAAGTTCAGATGGAGATTCCATCTCTTCAAAAAGTAATAAGGTAACAGAAGATGTTGGTACCAATGTGGAAGGAAGTTATTCTATGTTGGTTCCCATTTTTTATATCGGGAATCCTGATACTTTTCGATTGGGATTTGGTATGGGACCAGCACATGTTCGGTTACGAGGGAATGTTGATTTTAAAGATACTGCTTCGAATTTACTCATCGCCTTTTCTGGGCCAGGACGAAATTCGTTTCTAAACAATTTAGGTGCTTACCAATTTGTATCAGGGAATTTAAATCCAAATTCTGATCCAACTCTGACTTACTTGGTCGCAAATCTATCCACTGGAAACAATCTTGAGTTAGTTGGTTATTATCTTGGAAGCCAAGGATTATTACGACCAGATACCACAGCTTTGGCAGCATACTTTAGCGGACGTTTTAATGCCGTTGAATCACTTGCCATCAGTAGCCTAATGCGTAACCAAGTCAGAGTGAATGCAGTCGCAAAATTTGCATTTATGATGTATTTAGAATCGCCCCCATTTTTAGGACTGAGAGCAAGAGTTTCATTTGGTGGTCCAATTGTAAAAGAAAATGGATATAGTTATGAACTTAGAACCTTTCACCTTGCTTTGTACATGCCAATTGAGTTTTGATCCTAAGAGTCCAATGATTCGTTGAGTGGATTGGTTTCAATTGTTGAAAAACAGATCCTATCCTCAACCAATTATGGACTGAGGATAGGTTAAAGATTGGTTCACTAAAATACAGCACTTAAGCCAATAAAATAAAACATCCCATCGGAAGGTAAAATCCCTGGTCCGGGGTATCCTCCCGCACGACGAGTAAAATACATTTGGTTTGTCATGTTGTTAACTCCTCCACGAAGTGAAAAATTTTCGTGAAAATTCCAAACAAACGTAAAGTCTCTCACTGTATAGGAAGGGATGAGACCAATTTGTCCATTCGCTGTAGCAGGACCTGTATTGGCAGCATCCGCATAAGTTGCTCCCGTATAACTGATCAAATACGTGAAACTTAAGACATTTTTATAATGGTATGTGACTCCATAACGATGGATTTGTGAAGGGGCGTTTTCTACAAGTTTTCCAACACGATAAAAGTTTTGTGCATTTGCTGGGTTTGTGAGAACACGTGGATCTTCCCAACGGATATAACGAGCATTCACATTTGCGCTCGATGTGAATAAACTAAAAGATCCGTATGGTTGTGATTCTGTCAGTAATACAATTGGATCAACTTCTAAGTATGCCTCTACCCCTCTGTGTAAGGAATCTCCCACATTCGTTTGAAAGTTAGCTTGGCCAGGGAGAAGTCCTGGAAGTTGGCCAACACGATTGTTATAACGGAGTTCAAAAACACTCATGTCAAACTGGATCCACTGTCCAAATTTCCCACGGTATCCTGCATCTGCATTATATCCTGATTGGTCTTTTAAGTTAGGATCAACTTCATTTAAGGTAGCAGTTGGTGCAAATAACTCCGAATAGACGACTGGTCGAAACGCGCGTGAATAGTTTGCATATAAATTGGTTGTTTTTGTTATTTGGTATTGTGCACCAAGTCCATAAAGAACCTGTCTTTGAACACGTTCCTTTGGTTGGATCATCCCACCAAACGGTTTTGATGCGCTTGGTATTGATTCATTGACTCGGCCTGAAGCTGTGGACCGAATCCATTCATATCGAACACCAGGAGTAAGTGAAAGTGCATCAGTGATACGGAATAAATTTTCAACAAATCCAGCATAATTTAATGTAGAGAATTCTAAATCAGCGATCCGACAATTTCTTGTGCCATCATAACACACTCCAGTGAAATTGGTTTCCCTTAGATCAAATTTAGAACCTGTTGTTCCATTTGGATTTCGGAAACGATCTGTATTCCCATTAAAATACCTACCACCAAATGAAAGAGTATGAGTTCTTTCCAATAAATCGTAGTTAAAGATCTGTCTTGCTTCCATCCCATAATTTCGATAGGTATCTCTATCAATTTGCCTTGGACTATATTCTAAAGTCCGAGGTTGGATTGGGTCCGTAACATTTGCTGCCGATACAACACCAACTGAATTTCTTTCTCCATAAAGTCCGAAGATTTTAACATTGGTTCTCGCAGTAGGACTTTGTTCGTAATCAATGTTCATCGCTGGAACATTCCAAGGGGCACTAAACCAGTTTCTTGTCCTTCCTGACTGCCTTGGGTCGATCCGAAATTGTTCATCGGTGAGTCCACCAGCTTGTTGGCTTAAGTAAGTTGACTTTGCCATTTCCATTGAGATTTTCAATTTTTCGGAAACTTTATATGCCAAATTCACAAATCCATTTTGGACATTGTACTGTGAATTTTCCCTCCATCCATCAGAACTACGGCCTTGGTAAAAAACAAAATAACTCCAATCTCCAACTGTCCCACTAACAGAACTATATTGGTTGAGGGTGTTGAAAGAACCACCCGTGGTTTTGGTTTCAACTTTGACAGGCTTAGTTGGGTCAGCTTTTTTCACCACATAATTGACCATCCCACCAAATTGAGGCCCGTATTGTAAGGAACCAGCCCCTCTGATGATCTCTACTTTTTCTAGTGCTTCTAAAGGTGGATTAAAATATGCTTCAGGGTAACCGAAGGAATCAGAAGCAATGTCATGCCCGTTCATACGAGTGTTAAATTCCCAATTTCGATTGGGAGACAAACCTCTTGCACCTATTCCTGGTTGGATCCCACTCCCATCATTCTCCCAAATGGTAATGCCAGGAACTTTTGCATACACCTGACGAGTGTTTCCCATCGCTAAATTCGCATTCACTTTATCTAATCGAATCACTTCGTTTTTTTTACCTGAATAGATATTTGTGCCTTCTACATCTCCGAGAAATTCGCGGTCTGTATCTTTTTTCCCTTTCACGCGGATGGTAGGAGTTTCTTCCTTCGCTTGCACTTCCACTTTTGGTTCCTGGTTCGGTTGTGATTTTTCATCCTGGGAAAATAGGAGGGTTGGAACCATCAAAGTGACACATAAGAGGAGTAGGTTTTTCCCCTTCTTAGCTTGAGTTTCGTTCTCAATTTCATTTAGCATGGAACCATTCTTTTTTCCAAAGGATCGCGATCTACTTTTTTTTACATCAGTTGCCTTCTTTGTTTGGTGTCTGCGTTTTGCATTTTGAGAAATGAAGGTGAAGAGGAGGATCAAAGCACAGAGAAACAAACATATGTCGGGATAGAAACTTTCTAAAATTTCCTTGAGTGGTTGCCTTTTCATTTGTTATTGGATGAGAGAGGTAATTCTATTCATGAAACGAACATTCGTTTTTCTTTTGGTCCTGTTTTCTCTATTGACCACTTCCGTTTATGCACAAGGAAAAGTAGAAGGTAATACATTACGAGTCAAAGGTGGTTTGTTTTTAGGAAGCCTTCGTACAGATTTAGAAAAAAGAAATTTCTATAATGATATAGTACGGACGGAGTATAACCAAGAATGGCAAAACAACCAAGGGATGAGTCTCATCAACGATTGGGGTTTTGATTATTTCCAATCGATCAATGCCGGTATTCTCTCGAATCTCTTTGTGGGCCTTCATTTAAATCGATTTGGCAGAGGTTATGAATGGAATTCTTTTTATCCTACGGGACTTGGCATCAAAGAAGCTGATTACCGGTTACTTTACTCCGATATCAATTTTGGAGTAACCTTATCTCCCACTTCCAATTTTCGCATTTTGCCAAAGTATGTTTTACGCAGCATCAGCCAAACAATGGAAGGATCCTATTTGGGACTTGGTGCTCCCGCATACCTTGGACAAGATACAAAAAATACAACAGGCACTTCTGGTCTTTTGGGAGTAGGATTCGAATTTGATTTGAATGACCGAGCAACGTTATTTGCAGATTTTTTACTCTTTGGACCATTTCTTTTGAACTCCACAGGATCGTATAGTTCGGAACAAATCCGAGTTTCCAATGCGGGGGCCTCATTCAATTACGCTAATGGTGGTTATACGTTTAATTCTGAAAAATTAAGTTTTGGGGCAAGTATTGTTGTCGTTCCTAAATTACGTTTGTTCTTAAGTTTTGAAAGAGAGTATATGAATGCCAAAGCACAAAGTCCAATTGCTCTTAGTTTTGATGGGAATCAATTCTCTACACTTGGCACGTTAATGGAATTTGTTTCCGCAACGGCCGAACACCGAATTGAAGTTTCTGGCCTAAAATTTGGAGCCACTTACGATTTAAATTTGTAACTTTTCTTTAAAATGTACTTGCGAATCCAGCTCACTTGGAAGTAATGGTAATTACTCCTGGTGATTATGGAGAGAAGGCCATACCCGTTCCCATTCCGAACACGGAAGTCAAGCTTCTCATCGCCGATGGTACTATTGGGTTCGCTCAATGGGAGAGTAGGACGTTGCCGG
>JACVCB010000007.1 GCA_016742255.1 Leptospira sp. | reverse complement strand
CTCTTGTACCACTCGACCATCCACTCGCAAATGTGATGAACGAATCCAATGCTGTGTTTTACAAAACAAAAGAAGCGGATTCTGGAATGATGACAGGTAAGGGAGCAGGTGGAATGCCAACAGCGAGTGCTGTTCTCTCAGATATCATTTACTATGCCTCACGATTAGGAAGTAAAGACATCGCAAAAGAAAACAATCTTTTCCCAGAAGGAAAACGATTTCCGGAACCTGAGAATTTAGTTCGATACTACCTACGTTTCTCTACTGTGGACAAACCAGGTGTACTTGCTGAAATTTCCCAAATTTTAGGACGTCATAATATTTCAATTGCATCCGTCCAACAGAAGGAATCCTCTTCGGAACCTGTATCTGTGATTGTTGTCACCCATGCAGCAACAGAAGGTGAATTTCAAAAATCGTTAGTGGAAATTGATATGATGAAAGACATCATCAAACAAAAAACAGTTGCGATACGGTTATTGGAGAACCTCTAAACCCATGGCAAAGTTTACCTTCCCTTCCCTCATCATTGAAACGGAATCCATCCAAATCAAAGGGGAAGTCGTGCAGGTAGTCTCCTTTGTGGGTCAAATCACGAATACCAATGCATATGAAATCAACCGAAGTATCTCTTCTGTTTTTGAAGATGGGATTTACCAAATCATTTTAGATTTGAGTCAATTGGAATACATCAATAGCATTGGTGTAGCAACCCTCATCAGTATCATTAAAACTGTTGAAACACAAAATGGAAAGATTAGAATTGGGGGCTTAAATCACTTTTTAGAAAACGTAATCCAACTGATGGATTTACCCAAAAAAGTGCAAATTTACAATACCAAAAAAGAAGCCATTCTCAATTGGATGTAACTTCCAGCTGTTTTTGTTCCTTCTTTTTCCAAATTTCATATTCAATCAAATCAAGGAGTTTTGAAAGCCCTTCCCTTGTAATGGAAGAAACTAACAAAGAACCATTTTTCTGTAAATTGCCATAAGTTTCTTCATCCAATCCATCCGCTTTATTAAAAACAACCATCCGCGGAATTTCATTTAATTGTAACGAATTGAGGATGGTATCAACTGCATCAATCTGCTCAGAGTAATTTGGATTGGTCACATCCACAACATGTAATAATAAATCCGCATCACCTAATTCCTCTAAGGTAGCTTTAAAGGCTTGAGATAAATCGGGAGGCAGGTCATGGATAAAACCTACTGTATCAGAGATGATGATCTCTCGTTCTTCAGGAAACCGAATACGCCTTGTGGTTGGGTCTAAGGTTGCAAATAATTTGTCTTCTGCAATCACTGTTGAATTCGTAAGTGCATTGAGAAGAGTCGATTTCCCTGCATTGGTGTAACCAACAATTCCTACGATCGGTATTTCATTACGGGAACGAGACTTACGATTGAGTTCCCTTCTTCGTTTTAGGTCTTTTAGTTCATTTTCCAAACGATTGATTTTTTCTTCCACTCGCCTGTTTCCAATTTCCAGTTTGGTTTCTCCAGGTCCTCTACCACCAATACCACCCGTTAGGCGACTCATGTTATCATCCAATTCAGAGAGTCGATTTTTCAGATACTTAAGTTGAGCAAGTTCCACTTGTAATTTTCCATCGCGGGACTTTGCATTTTTGGAGAAAATATCTAATATGAGTTGGGTACGATCGATGATTTTTAAATCACTAGCATCTGAGATTTTTTTCGCCTGAGAAGGTGTGAGTTCCAAATCAAAAATTAAATGTTCTATGTCTTTGTGAACAGAAGTTAAAATAATTTCTTGGAGTTTTCCTTTTCCCACAACTGTTCTGGGATCGGGATCTCTTTTTTGCATGTATGTATCTACAACGTGAATCCCTGCTGTACGACACAGTTCCTTTAATTCAGCCATGGAATGTTCAGGAGAACGTTTCATTTTTCGTACGTCATAAACTCCCACAAGGAAAGCGCGGTTTTCTTTTTGTGATTCCTTCAGGTTGGATGTTTTTTTTGTGAATTCAGATTCGAGTGCTTCTACTTCATCCGAATATCCATATTTAATTTGGCCTGGGTATTGTTTGGGAGAAAGGATCCAAGGTTCTTTTGCATCAGGGTCTGGATTGATAAAGGCCGAAAAAAAGAATTTTGGAATCCCATCTTTATCCACACATGCCGCTGTGATAGAATCAAAACGGTTGAGAACAAGGTCCATCAAGTCTTCTTGGTTTAACGGCTGTTCCTTGAGATGCGTATGGAATAAACGAAGACCACGGAGGCGTGAATGAGCAACTCGGTAACGATCTAAATGGGGAATTTCGATGGAGTGGTCGTTGCCAACAATCAGATGGGTGACATAACCCGTCCTCTCAATGAGAAGGCCAACTTGCCTTCCGATTTCAACAGAAATCTCACCAACGAGCCTTGCGAGCTCCATAGAGATGATAGAATCCTCCCGAAGTCGCCTTTCGGAGAGAGATTTTAACTTTTTTAGCTGGTTTGGCTTAAGACCAGCGAGGTTGCCGCTAATTTTACTTATAGTACGTATCCGATATTCAAAGTATGGAAGTAGGCTATCATATGTTTCAAAAGGGTCAAGACATAATTTGGAAAAGCAGTTTGTGGGTGGTCTTACTCTTTTTCATCAGTTGTACAACTTCAAAACCCTTCCAATTAACAGATGTTTCTCCAAAGTATCGCGAATACCAAGGGAGTGATTTAGATCCACATAAAACCAAAGATGTTGTCATTCCTGTTACGAATAATCGAAAATATGATTCTTTTATTGAAGAAGCACATCGATCTATCGCATTATTAGAGTTTGGTGAAAATATTGCTTTACGTGCTGATAGCAAAAAAACCGTAGGTGAAGCAGTTGATAAAGAAATGCAAGCTGCTGCCTATTTGGAAGAAGATTTACCTAATGTGATCACTAGGTTACCTGAACTCATTCAAACAAACCAATCCCTTATCGATAGTACACCAAATGATTTTGATGGACCAACAATTGGACGAGTTTCTCGTGAATTAGGAGTTATATTAGAGTCATTACAACAATATAGTCCTAAAGCGATAGGAATTCAAAATGCAATCCGTAATCTAAGATCAGATTCCAATAATTATAACCAAGGAAGAGATATTGCTGAACCTGAAACCAAAACAGGAACAGAAGATCCTATTCTTATCAATACTGACACTCAAACTTCCAAAAAACCAGAACAGGTAACTGTTAAAAAAGAAGATTCCTCCAATAAAATTTCTATCAAACGATTGAATCGCAAATCCAAAGTTACTGGGAAGGCGACGGAACAGATCAATGAATTGGTTAAGAAGGAAGAGGATGAAGTCCTTTCTGATGAAGAGAAAAAAGACAAAGAATATACAGAACAAATTCGAAATGGACTTGTTCAGGTATTTCGATGGGAATACTATCGTAAGCCAAAAAATCTTGAAAAAATTCTCGCAACTCATCCCATTCCAAGAGTTCGATCTGCGGCGGCCCTTGCCCTTGGCCGATTGAAGGCTGGTCGTGTTACCTTACAATCCGCAATAGATAAAGATGGTTACCAAGTTCGTCCTGCAGCATACAAAGCTCTATCTGACATTGGCGATAAACGTTCCTTAACCTATTTTATTGCAGGGACAAAAGCAGAAGACCCAGAAGTGATAGCTGTCAGCTTTGAAGGACTTGGAAAAACTAAAGATCCAGCAGGCCGTGAATTAATTTTAACACAAGGGATTGCATCTGAATACGTAGTCATAGTTTCTGGTGCTTTACGTGGTCTCGCCTATCATAAATTAGATGCTGATGTTGAAATTTTTGCTAAATTTTTAAAATCACCAGAACAAGAAATCAAAGAGGCAGCAATCGAAGCACTTGCTATACATGGTAGCCGAGAGAGTTTACGAATCTTAGAACGTGTGGCTACAGAAGAACCTACATTAACCATGATGGCGATCGATGAAATTAGCAAAAATCCTTCTCTTTCCGCAACTTTTGCTTTGATTCGATTGAATGAATCTTTAACTGATGAAAAGTTCACAAAACGGATTGGGGAAGCACTCCTTCGAAGAAAAGCATTTGGAAAGTATGCGATCATCCTTATAGAAGATGATTATCTAAGATCAGAACCTAACGAAAGATCCATTCCTTTATCTTATATTAAAAATAAAGAAATTGGTCTCATCCTATCAGAAACCAAAAAAGAATTCGCTGTTCGGATTGGTGAAGACATAGTCACTGATAAATACATCCAAATGAAAATGGAATCGACTTTACCTGGAGCAAGAAGTGCGTTTGTCACTGGCTGGGTGTTTTATCCAAAAATTGATATCATAGAAGTAAAACAATTAGGCAGTGATGGAAATTCAGGAAAGTATTCTCAGTTAAAAAAAGGAAAACACAAAAACTTGTTTAATCCAATTGAAGAAATTAAAGTTCCTAGAAAGGAGTAGTTTTACCCTTTGAGAGAATGGTGGGAACCCATTCCACCGTTCCTTGTTTGAGTGGAACCTTTGGGATCATCCAATGTAATCCACAAAACCAAGATAAAAAAATAGAAGAAAAAGGCATCACTCCCGAGACATCAAATCCTGTGGATGCTATTACCATTATTCCTTTGTATCCTGATTTGTAAATTTTACGCATCATCCACAATCCAGAAGTTTGAGTTTCCATTGTGACATCAGAGATGATCATGTCGTAATCGTTGGAGTTAGTAAATAATTCCCATCCTTGTTTTGCATCAACGGCTCTATCGGAATTAATTTTTTTAGCATCCAAATATAATTTAAGATTATTCGCATAGCGGTCATTATCATCAACAATTAGCACTTTTTTCATATTTGGATCTCCGCATCTGCAAATTGACTATCATATAGTTTTTTATAAATACCATTTTGTTCGAGTAAAGAATCGTGATCCCCTTGTTCCTTGATCTCACCTTCTTCGATGACAACTATGTTTTTAATTCGCCTTACGGTCGATAATCGATGTGCAATAATAAATGTTGTACGATTTTGGAATAGTCTTTCGAGAGCTCGGCTCACCAAACGTTCCGATTCAGCATCAAGAGCACTAGTTGCTTCGTCTAAAATCATAATTTCAGCATTTCGTAATAATGCTCGAGCAATGACTAAACGTTGCCTTTGTCCACCACTCAAATCTAATCCACGTACACCAATCATGGTATCATATCCGTTTTCCATTTTGGTGATAAAATCATGTGCATTCGCCAATCGAGCAGCTCTTACCACTTCTTTTCTTGTAGCAGCTCCAGTTCCGTATGCGATGTTTTCAGCAATGGTTCCGTGGAAGAGGAAAATTTCTTGGGTCACAATTCCTATTTTTTTACGAAGTGATTTGAGGGAGTATTGTTTGATATCAATCCCATCAATTTTGATCTGTCCTGCAGTTGGATCAAAAAAACGAGGAATTAAATCCATCATTGTGGATTTTCCAGAACCACTTGTTCCTACAAATGCATAGGTTTCGCCAAGTTTGATATCTAAATTGATTCCTTTGAGAACTTCCTGGTTGGTTCCAGGATAAGAAAAATGGATATTTTCAAATTTGATTCCCTCTGTGATTTTTTCGAGAACTGTTTCATCACCATGTTCAATCACTTCTGGGTCACGATCGATGATTTCAAAAATTCGTTTCCCGGCAGAATTAGCTTGGGTGATTTTTCCTACCATTTGTGAAAGTTGAGTGAGTGGCCTCATTAAAAATAATAAAGTTAAAAGAAATGCCATAAACTCACCTTGAGTGAATTTACCTGAATAGATAAATTTGGCACCTAACGCAAAATATCCGAGAACTACAATGGATGATGTTAATTCAACAAGGCTAGGTGCCATTTGTAAGTAAAATTGACCTTTAAATGTCCTTCTATAAACTTTATAATTGATATTATCAAACTTTTTAAGGTCTTGTTTTTCTTGTCGAAAGGTACGAATGACTTTGATACCAGAAATAAACTCTTGGATATGCCCATTGAGATCTGCTATTTTCTCTTGGAATCTAGCTGTAGATGAAGAAATTTTTCTCGTGAACAAAGTAACTGGCAATATCACAACAGGAACTGTCAAACAAGCGAGGATCAAAAGATCTGAATTTAGATAAATTAAAATCACTAAATGAGTTAACACATAGAAGAAATTGATAACCGCATCACGTAAATTACTCGAAATCACAGCTGCTACAATTTCTGCATCATTGATCACACGGCTCATGATAAGCCCTGTTTTCTCTTTATAAAAATACGTGAGAGGTAATTTTTGTACCTTTTGGAATAACTCTTGCCGTATATCTCGAACCGCTTTATAACCAGCTGTGGCAATACAATAAACAGATAATAAATAGGTTCCCAATTTCAAAAGATACAGTGGAAACACTGCAATACAAACTGCCCAAACTACTTCCTTGGGTTCCATGTTTTCTGTATAAGTATTGATTTGGAGTTTGGCAGAGATGATCAATCGTTTGATTCTTTCCAATCCATCTAAACTATCTTCACCCAGTAAAACTTCCTGAACTAATATGGTTTTTTCAGGTAAAGTTAAATCCAAATGAAAACGATTGTTCTTATCACTACCGAGTGAATCAAAAAGAGGAATGAGTGCAGTTAACGAAATTCCATTGAGTACGGCTGTTAAGAGAGCAAAAACAAGTCCCAAAACAAATCTTTGTTTATAATGAACGCTATAACTCAATAATCTAAAAAAATATTTCATGAATGAACTTCCTCATAGAAGTTACGAAGCACGGTTTCCCCATATTCAGTGAGGATGGATTCAGGATGAAACTGAACCCCGAAGACTTTTCTCCATTTTCTGTGACGAATCCCCATGATCACACCATCTTTCGTTTCTGCTGTCACTTCCAATTCGTTTGGAAATTCCAGTTTTGAGACTGCCCAAGAATGGTAACGGTTAGCTAAAAACTGGTTAGGGATGTTTTTAAAAATACCATCACCATTGTGTTCGATGGGAGAAGGCCGTCCATGGTATATTTCTTTCGTTTGTTCTAATTTTGCTCCAAAGGTTTCCGCAATCGTTTGGTGGCCGAGACAAATTCCAAGAATCGGAACTTTCGGATACAAAGTAACAAAATGTGACATGAGTTTCCCAGAAGTTTTTGGTAAACCAGGTCCAGGAGAAAGAACAACTGCTTGGTATTTTTGCAACGTATCCAAAGGTAAATTTTCATCATTTCGCATTACAGTTGTTGGTGCGATTTTGGTTAAGTATTGGAATAATATGTAAGTGAAAGAGTCGTAGTTATCGATGAGTAAAAACATACTAGGATAGGAACAGTGGAACTATTTTCTAATTCCACTGATCCCAATTCCAACTTTTAAGCGTTTGGAGTTTCGATCCCAACTCCATCGTTGAGGAATTTCGAAATGATCACTCTTTGGATTTGTGAAGTTCCTTCATAAATTTGGAAAATTTTAGCATCACGCATCAATTTTTCAACTGGGTATTCTTCATTGAATCCGTAGCCACCAAAAATTTGAACTGCATCTGTTGTGACACGCATAGCCATATCAGCACAGAATACTTTTGCAATGGATGCTTGGTATGTGTTACGGAAACCATTGTCAATAAGCCAAGCTGATTGCCAACAAAGCAGTCTTCCTGCTTCAATATCACGAGCCATTTCTGCGATCATAAAACTAACACCTTGGTTCACGGAAATTGGTTTTCCGAACGCATTACGAGTGTTTGCATAACGAATGGAATGATCAAGTGCTGCTCGAGCAACACCAACAGCTCCGATCGCTACAGCTGGGCGAGTTTGGTCAAATGCACCCATTGCAATTTTGAAACCTTCCCCTTCTTTACCGATCATATTTTCTTTTGGAACTTTCACATCTTCGAAAGTAACACCGCGAGTGTCGGAACAACGTTGTCCCATATTCTTTTCTTTTTTACCAACGATGATTCCTGGAGTTTTCGCATCTACAATGAAGCCTGTCATGCCTTTGTGCCCAGCATTTGGATCTGTTTTTGCAAGAACAAAAAACCAATCTGCATGTCCTGCATTGGTGATCCACATTTTAGATCCGTTGATGATGTATTCATCTCCGACTCGTTTTGCAGTGGTACGAATTCCTGCAACGTCAGATCCTGCACCAGGCTCTGTTACTGCATATGCAGCGAGAGTAAAATTTTCGGTCATTGGTTGGATGAATTTTTTCATCACATAGTCATCAGCACCTAACAACACTGGAGCGAGTGCTAAGTTGTTTGCAAGGATTGCAGTTGCCATCCCAGAACATCCATAAAATAACTCTTCTGAGGCGATCAGTTCATCCAAAACACCAAGTCCTGCTCCACCATATTCTGCAGGGATGTGCATGTTCATGAGACCCACATCAAATGCTTTTTTCAAAATCTCTTTTGGATACTCACCTGTGTGGTCATGGTGTTCCGCTTTGGGAATCATTTCATTTTTTGCGAAATCTCTGGCTAATTCGCGGAGGGCTTTTTGTTCATCGGTGATTGAAAAGTCGATCATGGGTTGCCTTATAGATGTTTTTTTACAGTACTTTGGAATTTTCTCTATGAGTCAAGAAACTAGGGCGACTTAAATCTGTTGAAAAATCTTTTGAATCCAAAATTCTAGCCATGGGAGACAACAATGTCAGGACACTCGAAATGGGCGACGATTCGGAGAAAAAAGGGAGCCATTGATGCCAAAAGAGGCGCCATCTTTACAAGGATAGCCAAAGAAATTTCAGTGGCAGCCAAAGAAGGTGGTGGTGACCAAGAAGGAAACCCAAGATTACGCTTAGCTGTCACCAAGGCAAAAGCTGCCAACATGCCAAAAGACAATATCGAACGTGCCATCAAAAAGGGTACGGGAGGCCTCGAGGGTATGGTATATGAAGAGTGTCTCTACGAATGTTATGCACCTGGTGGAGTTGCGATCATGGTGGATGTCCTTACCGATAAAAAGTCTCGTACAACTCCCGAAATCAAAAGTATTTTAACCAAACTTGGCGGATCCCTTGCCAACGCAGGAGCTGTTTCCCGTTTGTTTGAGCGAAAAGGCCAACTCACTCTAAAAGCAGATCAAATTTCCGAAGAAGCTTTGTTTGATTTAGCATTGGGTGCAGGGGCCGAAGACATACAAGTCAATGACGGCATGTACATCGTCCTCACTTCTCCTTCCGAATACGAAGCTGTACAATCTTCGTTATCTTCCAAAGGATTAAATATGGAAGAGTCGGAAATCAAATACATTCCCATGACAACAGTCGAAGTGAACGACAAAGAAATGGCAGAAAAAATCATGAAACTCATTGAAAACCTCGAAGCAAACGATGATGTGCAGGGTGTGAGTTCCAATTTTGAGTTAGGCGAGGGAGTCGAACTCGACTAAAAAAAGAGCAGAAGAAGAGGGGACTTATGTCTCCCTCTCTTTTTTACATGAGAATGGACCGAGATACATAGACCTTAGAGATCTATTTTCTTTTGATCATCCCAGCAATGATAATCAATAAAATAGCTCCAACAACGGCAACTATGAGTTCCGCGATGAGTCCGTAAGAACGAAATCCAAGCAGACCAAACACAATCCCGCCTAAAAAGGAACCTACAACACCAATCACTAAATTGGCGATGATTCCAAATCCCTTTCCACGTAAGATCCGACCAGCAAGCCATCCAGCCGCAAGACCAATGAGTAAAAACCAAATAAAACTAAACATAAGTGACTATCCTTGTTGCCTTTTCTATTGAATTCTCATAAAATTACAAGACGTCGTGAAAGAATCAAATCATATACGAAGGTAACATTTGAAAAATCAACTTTTAACTGGCCCTTATTATTTTGGAATGAAAGACTTGGAAGTGTTTAAAAAACATTTCATCCAAGAAAATAAAGGGAAACCACTCTTTCTCATTCGGTTTGAAAATATCACAGGCATTGAACTTACAGAATTTTTAGATTTATTACGTACTGAATTTTATTCCTGTTTGGACTTAGAGGATATTTGTTTCGGATTCCATTACTTCGAAAAACAAAATATACTACTCATGGGAATTTCACCCTTATTTGAATGGGACATTGAAAAGTTTCCGAATATCGAAAATTCTGTTGGAAAATTCCAACAACAATGTATCCAAAATAAAATTGTTTCGTTTCATTTTGGAGTTTCAAGAACCCAATCCAATTTTATATCCGATAATGAAGAAATCTTTGCCGAACTTTTTAAATCATCTGAAAAAAATCTCAATGATAACTTAGTTCGTTGGAGTTGGACATACTACAATAAAGCAAACACTTATATCTCTGGATCTGTTCATGAAGCAATGATCCAACCGACTGTCATTTTTAATCCTAAAGATAAAACATATTCCGTTAAAGGTGGCGAAGTTTTTTTGGGAGGAGGTGCTTATATTGGTTATAAAGATTTAATCAATGACATTCCATCCGACCAAGACATCAATCGGATAGAACTTTTAATTTTAGAAAAACTAATCATTGCATGTGAAGGTGCACCTGGCCTTTTAAAATTTAATATCTCACCTCAATCTTTAATTGATACATTTTCACAAAATGAACGAGTTGACCGACTCAAAAAATTAATTTTAAGCAAAGACCTTTCTCCTGAAAACATACGCTTTGAACTCGTAGAAAAACCATACGACGAATCAAAATACCAATTAAAAGATGTGTGCCATGCGTTTTATTCGCATGGAATGAGTTTTGCAGCGGATGACTTTGGTGTAAAAAGTCAGTCTCATCAAATAGTACTAGATTTGGGAATTATGATCAAAGAATTCAAATTGGACCCAATTAGTTTTAAATTTAAAATTGAAGAAGACCAAATTAAATTTTTAGACAACTTAGCTTTTATCGATTATTGCAAACGATTAGCTGACAACCGAGAAGCTGTCATAACAGCAGAAGCTGTAGAAGATTTTGATACATTACGTTTCCTTATGGAACACCAAATTTATCAATTCCAAGCAAATATTTTATTTGGTAAAATGACAGTTTCTGATTACAAACGAGATTTTGATTTACTCCATTCTATACACGAAGATGTTGTGAAAGAAGTATTGACAGACAAAATTTTATCGGAAAAACAAAAGAAAGTTGGTAACTTGTTTTTAGTCGCATCCGAAGAAGGACTCATTTAAAGTTTTTATGCATTTTATCATGGCAATTGAAAACGATCCAAATTCTTCTCAAGATTTGGAAAACATTTTCCTTGGATTAAGACAAAGAGTTGTCATTACAAAGTTCTCCCAAACTGTCCAAGAGTATGTAAAATCTTCAAATCCAGACATCATTCTCATGGGTTTGACTTTCAAAGATAAAAAAGAATTAGAATTCATCTTGGAATTACGACGTGATGTGATCACTCATAACATTCCTATATTAGCAATGATACCAAAGGAAGACACAAACTTTATTGCTAATCACAAAAAACTTGGATTTACAGACTATATTGTAAAACCCTTAGCCAAACAATCTTTACTCGATAGAATCCATTCTCATATCGAAGAATATAAGTTTAGTGAATCTTCAAAAACTCGTGATAATGTTTCCTTTGTCGTTGTTGACCGCGGCCAGGATCGTGTTTTATTCCAATGCCGCGCGAACCTCAAACGATATGTTTTTCCTGAGTTTAAAAAAATATTCACTCTCAATTTTTTAAAATCCATTCACACGGAAAGAATTTGTTTTGATGTACGAGTAGTGCCTGATCTTGGAAAAGAAGAAGTAGAAGTTTTTGAACGTGTGATCAAAATTTTTCAGAACCATGATAAGGTAATATTCATAGCAGGCCGACATATGGGTGCCTTCATTGAACATTCAACTGATGATGAAAAAATGTTAGTTTTTATGGCTCCAAACGAATTCGATGAATACGTAAAAATGGAAGAGCTAAAAAAGGAAGAACTTCGTAAAAAAGAAAAAAAGGAAAAATTTGCAAAAGACTCAAATAAAGAGCCAAGTCAAAATAATCCCGTTCCTCCAACTAATTTAGGTGATGTGAAAATTGAAATCAACACCAATTCAGAAGCAAATCCAGCAACAATTGTAAATGATACTAATCCTGCAGATAATCTTCAATCTCCAAAAGAAAAAGAAACTTCGGAACCAAGTCCTGGGCCGGAACAAGCGGAAAATTCAAAATAGAACATTCAATATCAAACGTAATTTAAGAAGTAAAACATGAACTACAAAAGAGAAGTAATCGATCTACCAAATGGCAAAGGAGAAATCATTCGTTTTCAAATGAATGAACAAAACTCTTTAACTGGTCAAAACATGCGTGATCTTGGTGAGATTTTAAAGGAAATCAAAGCAGATCCAACCAAAAAAGGTGTGATTTTAGGAACGGACAATCCAAAGTTTTTTTGTAATGGATTAGATGCAGAAAATCTACTCTCAACACCTAGAAACAAACTGATTGATGAAGTTGGTGGCATTGTCATTTTATTTGGTGAAATGGTTCAATTTGATAAACCACTCATTACTGAAGTAACAGGATATGCTATGGGTGGTGGTGCTGTGATCACAGTTGCATCAGACTTCAAATACATGTTAGATGGTAAATGCCGTATTGGATTTACCGAAGTGAATGTAGGTCTACCTCTTCCAGCTAGTTTTATTGATCGAATCAAAATGTGTGTGGAACCAAGGTATTGGGCAGAAGTTTGTTTAGAAGGAACGATCTACAAAGCACCTGAAGCTAAAAAAATTGGATTGATTGATGAGATTGCTTCTTCTCCAGAAGAAGTTAGAAAACTTTCACTTAAAAAATTAGAGTCTCTTTCAAAAGTTCCTTCATCTGCTTACCGTGCGACAAAAAACACACTCAACGCCGCTCTGCTTCGAAATTTGGAACAGTATAAAATTGATACTACCAAATCATTTGAACAACCTGGAGTTGTGGAAAATCTATTAGAAGCAATGACTGCTTTAAAGGAAAAAAGAAGGCCTGTTTTCCAATAAGTAAAATGGAAGGAAATAAAGGGGAAGAATTCTAATCCCCTTTATTTCTTATAAGTGTTTTCACCATAGATGCCGAAAATTATAGTGAAATCAGATGTTGCGTTCGTTCGTATTTGTCCTCATAACTAGTTTTTTACCAATCTTAGCAATATCGTCTTCTGATTTCCCACCAGGATTTGTTTTAAAGAACCCGTATCTATGGCCTGTAAAAGGATATGATTCCATTACAGGTGCATTTGGTGAGTTTCGAACAGGTCATTTTCATATGGGACAGGATTTTTCCACAGGTGGTAGGATTGGCGTTCCAATACTTGCTGTGGCAAAAGGAAAAGTCACACGTGTACAAAGAAGATGGACTAGCATAGGTTATGCGCTATTTCTACAACATGACGATGGAATGACATCTCGTTATGGACACCTTCACAAATTTGCACCGAAGGTTGTAAAACAAATCCTAAAATCCAAACAATCAAAACGATTCAAAGATAGAACCGATTTTGATATAGCACTTCCAGAACCTGTTGAAGTAGAAGCTGGAGAAATCATTGCATTTTCTGGAGATACAGGTGTTGGTCCTCCTCACTTACACTTTGAATTATTCAAAGACAATGTGTATTACAATCCAATGCACTTTGGACTAGGTTACAATTCTGCAGAACCAATCGTATTTAATACGTTAAGGATCACCCCTCAAACTCCACGAACTTTCATCAATGGAAGAAATGAAACGATAGAAATTCCATTTTACGAAACGAGTGGAAACCGGTTTGAATTATCTGAATCCCCAACACTTTTTATCCAAGGGAAAGTAGGGATTCAAATTGCTATCCATCAAAAATCAAATAACAATCGACTTGGTATTTTCACCTTAGATATGTTAATTGGTGATAATGTTTTGCAAGGTTTTCAATTATCTAAAATTTTAAAAGAACATACTAGAAAAAATGTTTTACTATATGACAGCTCTGTCAGTAAACCTAATGGAAATCCATTTTCCTATTATTTACATACAAGAGATGGAAATGATTTATTAGGAATGCGAAGTAATGGTCGTGAACAAGGTATCCTCGATAGCGAACAAATGAAAATGGGAGAACCCAAGGAAGTCACAATTCGTGCTACTGGTATGGGTGGACAAATGTCACTCGCTTCCTTTTATGTTTTGAAAGATCAAGGGGATTACAGCCACATCGTTACCAAAGAATGGAAATACAATGTGTACTATGATCGTTACACAACATTTAAATCCAAAGATACAAAAGTAGAGTTGTTTTTTCCAGTGAATGCTGTGTATTCAAAAGCATTTTTTGAAATTGAAGCCCAAGAACAAATCAAAATCAACACACAAGGCCTGAACCAACTTTCCAGTGTATATAAAATTGGTCCTGACTTTAAAGATTTTAATTTGGGATATGACCTCTATGTAAAGGTTCCGAAAACAAAGGATATCAACTCCGCCGATTTATATGAAGTATTATCGGATGGTAATGTAAAAAAAATCAATGGCTCTTCTTTTAGTTCTTGGGGCCAATTTTTTAAAGTGAGACTCAGAAAAACGGGACTTTTTGTTGTTCTTTCAGACCAAACACCACCAAACATCTATTTGCATGAATTGATGAACAAATCTGTTTATCCAAGGGAAGACTTTGCCTTGTACTTAAAAGCTGTGGACGTGGGATCTGGAATTATGCCAGATGGATTCGATATTACCGTGGATGGTATCCCAGGAAAGGCAGAATTTTTTCCTAAAGATGGAAGACTTGAAATTTTTGAACCAGAGAGTTTATACGAACCTGGCAAACATACTGTCCTTGCAAGTGTGAGAGATTTTGCAGGAAATTGGAGTTCGACTGTTCGATATGATTACGAAATCCAAACACCTCCGGTTCCAGAAGAGAAGAAAAAACCAATCACTGAACCATTATCTGTAGAAACTTCAAAAGAGAAAAAATCAACAAAAGAGTCAAAAACAAAACAGTCTTCGCCTAAGGTGCAAAAGGTGGCAAAACCAATCACGATCGCACCAAAGGCAAAAGATAAAAAGTCTACATCCCGATAGCAGCACCGCCGTCTACGCGGAGGTATGTTCCAGTGATGTATGATGCATCATTACTTAAGAAAAACTTCACAGCAGATGCGATCTCTTCCTGTTTTCCAGGACGTTTGAGAGGGATCACAGCAGGATCAGTTAACTTTTCTTGTACTTCTTTGGAAAGAGTTCCTGTCATTTCTGTTTGCACATAACCTGGACATACTGCGTTCACTAGAACGTTTCTTCCAGAGAATTCACGAGCAGAAACTTTTGTAAGAGCAATTACACCAGCTTTAGAAGTGGAGTAGTTTGCTTGGCCTGGTTGGCCAGTGAGTCCAGAAACAGAAGAAATATTGACAATTCTTCCAGAATCAGACTTCAGGATGAGTTTACTTGCTGACTTAGTCATAAGAAAAACACCTTTACAGTTTACATCCATTACAAAGTCATACTCTTGTTCTGACATACGAATGAGTAGGTTGTCTTTTAATACACCAGCATTGTTTACAAGGAAATCAAGTTTTCCAAATACTTCTTTTGTTTTGCTGATCGCAGCATCACAATCTTCTGGCTTAGTTACGTTACAAGCAACGCCGATTGCTTTCACACCGAATTTTGCTTCTACTTCTCTTGCAGCTTCTTCAATTTTTTCCTGATTCAAATCAACAAGCACCAAACTTGCACCATGCGATGCGATTCGGTTTGCGATTGCTCTACCCAAACCAATGGGAGAGGCAGCTCCCGTTACCAGTGCTACTTTTCCTTCGAATTCTTTGGACATATGCCCCCCTAGGATTTATTACTAGATTCTAAACATGAAACTCGAACATCGTTCGGCAATCGTAAAATTCCCAGTTGAAACGGAAGTTTACACTGAAAGACTGCCCTTATGATCGATCGTTATAGCCATCCTGAAATTTCCGCCATTTGGGAATTAGAGAACAAATTTAAGATTTGGACAGATATTGAAATTTATGCCTGCGAAGCCCGTGCGAACCGAGGAGAAGTCCCAAAAGAAGACCTCGAGACCATCAAACAAAAAGCAAAATTCAATGTTGATGAAATTCTAGAGATTGAATCCAAAGTACACCATGATGTGATCGCATACTTAACCAATTTAAACTCTTATATAGGACCAGCGGGCCGTCATGTTCACTTTGGACTTACTTCCAGTGACGTAGGTGACACTGCACTCTGTGTCCAGATGGTGCAAGCGATGGACCTTCTCATCCAACGCACTGAAACATTATTAGAGACTACAAAACAAAAAGCAAAAGAGTACAAAGACCTTCCTTGTATCGGACGTTCCCATGGAATTCATGCAGAACCAATGACACTTGGTCTTAAGTTTGCTCTCTTTTATGCAGAGATGACTCGTAACTTAGAACGAATGAAAGATGCACGCGAACAAGTTGCAGTTGGTAAACTTTCAGGAGCTGTTGGAACTTACTCCAATATTGATTTAGAAATTGAAGAATATGTATTAAATAAACTCGGACTCAAAGTAGATCCGATTGCCACCCAAGTGATCTCGAGAGACCGACATGCATTTTATATGTCTGTCCTTGGTGTGGTCGCTGCGAGTTTGGATCGTATGGCAACAGAGATACGTCTCTTACAAAAAACAGAAGGGCGAGAAGTGGAAGAACCATTTGCAAAAGGACAAAAAGGATCCTCCGCAATGCCTCACAAACGAAACCCTGTGGTTTGCGAAAGAATATCGGGAATCTCTCGTGTCATTCGTTCGAACGTTAACGTTGGATTACAAAACGTAGGACTTTGGCATGAAAGGGACATTTCTCATTCTTCTGCAGAACGCATTGTCCTTCCTGACTCTACCATCGCACTCGATTACATTTTAGAAAAAATGAATTTTGTCCTAAAAGGGCTCCATGTGTATCCGGATGCCACAGAACGTACGTTAAATGTCACGAGAGGTCTCATTTTTTCTCAAAAAGTCTTGTTATGGCTCATTGAAAAAGGTGGGATTACTCGCGAAGATGCTTACCTCATCGTTCAAGAGAATGCAATGGCAGTATGGGCTGACCAATCCAAAAATCTGCGTGACCTATTGAAACAAGATCCAAGGTGTTCTAAAATTCTAAAGGAATCTGACTTGGATGAGATTTTCCAAATCAAACCATATTTAGAACGTATCCCACTCATCTTCAAACGATTGGGTATTACAGACTAAGTACGCTTACAATTCAACTGCCAACCATCCAACCAAGTCTTTTAACATTTCTTGGCTGATGGTATGGCCTTCTGAGTATTCTTTGTACTTGGGATTTTTTCCCAACGATTCTAAACTCTCTTTTGAATTCCTTGCAGAGTTAACAGATATAACATTGTCATTGGTTCCATGAGCAATATAAATTTTTTGTTGAATGGTTTCCTCGTTTGGACTTTCTTTCGCATATGCATTTAATTTTTGTTTTGTTTCTTCTAAGAGTCTTCCACTGAGGGCAAGAATTCCTTTAAATTGTTTTGGGTGTTCCAATCCAACTGAATAAGACATCACAGCGCCTTGGCTAAAACCACCAATCCAAACATTGTTTTCATCAAATTGGAACTGACTCTTTGTATATTCTAAAAATTCCAAAATTTTATGATGGCTCACTTCCTGTTGTCCAATATCAATTTTCGGACTTCCACCTTGGAAGGAGATCTCATACCAACCAAAACGATCTCTCCCTAAAACAAGAGGCCCTCTGATTGAAATAATGAGTAATGATTCAGGTAAATCATCGGCTAAGGAAAACAAATCTTTCTCATTGCTTCCCACTCCATGTAATAACAAAAGAAGTGGAGGATTGGTTGTGGTAACTTTAGGATTCCGAACTAAATACTCGAGTGGAGGATTCATCATTTCAGATCTACCTTTAATGTAATTGCGGATTGGAATCCAATCGAACGGAAGTCATCGTCAATGCTCCAGCCACTGGTTTGTCATTAAAAAAAGAAATTTGGTCCGATGGAAACCGAGTTCCAACAGTATACAATAAAGGAAGGTAGTGTTCTGTTGTAGGAATTGCCCATTCAAATTCTTTTCCTTTACTACGAATGGAAAATAAGGATTGGGTATCACCTGATAGAATCCAATCTTTCACTTTTTGGTCCACTGAAATTGCCCAATCAAAACCATAAACCTCACTCAACCGATCCCATGCCACCATACGGAGGTTATGCACAATATTCCCACTAGCAACGATGAGTACACCTTGTTCTCTCAGTGGAGAAAGTTCCTTAGCAATTTCGTAATGTTTTTCTGGCGAAAGTTTGTAATCCATACTCAATTGTACGATGGGAACATTTGCCTTGGGATACATATGTTTTAATACACTCCATGTCCCATGGTCCAAACCCCAATCATAATCTAGTTGGACAGATTGGGATTTAACAAGGAATTGGATTTCCTTTGCCAAACTTGGATCTCCTGGAGCTGGGTATTGTACTTCAAATAAAGCCTTTGGAAAACCACCAAAGTCATGTATGGTGGGTGGGTGTTCCATCGCTGTCACAAAGGTTCCATCCGTGAGCCAGTGTGCAGAAATTACAAGTATCGCCTTTGGCTCCGGAAAGGTTTTCGAAACATTGCGAAGGCCTTCGACAAATTCATTTTCCTCAATTGCATTCATAGGACTGCCATGCCCCAAAAATAAGGATGGAAAGATCTCACTCTTTTGTATCTTGTCTGTATCCATGAAAATCTCCCTCTGTTCCATTGAGAAAACTGTTGTTTTGTCTGGAAATCTGAACCTTATAAATAATTTAATATTAAACTATTTATTGTCAATCTATTTTGTTCCATAAAAGTCACTTTTTTCCATTATCAGAAATTTTCTGATTTTCTTAATTTGAAACTGCTGATTCCATTCTTCGATTGGAGAGTTGTACATTATGTTCGTATCTCATTTCGTTAAAAAAAGGATTAAGTCCCAATGTCTACGAAACAACAAATAGAAATGATATTACAGGAATTATTTTCGAATCCCAAAAGCAAAATGATCCCAGAGGTTTTTGCCTCCGACTACATCGCACACACTTCTAAAAAGGATTATGTAGGTTTGAAAATTGTAAGCCAATGGATCCAAAACTTAAATCGATTTTTGTCGGACTTAAAAATTGTAAGGTTAGAATTCATCCATGAAACGAAGGATCTTGTTATTTGGAAACGTACAATCAGAGGGAAAATCAAACCTTCCAAAAACAAAAATCTACCAACTGGAAAATTGATCAAATGGGAAGAGATGATCATTTCTAAATTCAAAGGAAATCAAATTGTCGAAGAATGGATTACCAGTGAATTTCTAGGTGCCTTACTTCCAAAAGGAAAAACATAAAAGAAACGTATTCGTATCAAAAATCAAACCAAGCAACGAATCTTGATTCATATTAAAAAATTACTAATTGAGGAAACTAGAATGGCCGCACCAAAAAAGAAGAAACAACTCACAAAAACAAAATCCCCGAAAGTACAAATAAAAGGATCACAAGTAAAATCAAACCCCATCACACCATTTTTGATGTTTAATGCAAACTTAGAAGAGGTTACTCAATTTTATACAGGCATCTTCAAACAATCGAAAGTGATCTCGGTAAACCCAATGCAGGCAGAGTTCATATTAAACGGACAAAAATTTTCAGCTTACAATGGTGGACCTGAATTTAAATTTTCTTGGGGAGTTTCCTTCATGATCCATGTAGAAACTCAAAAAGAAGTCGATCATTATTGGAATGAACTTTCAAAAGGTGGGAAAGAACTTATGTGTGGATGGGTCGAAGATAAATTTGGTATGCTATGGCAAATCACACCAAACATTTTATTAGAACTAATTTCGCATAAAGATCCAAATAAACGAGAAAAAGCGACTCAGGCGATGTTAAAGATGCAAAAAATTGACATTGCAAAATTAAAAGAATCAGTGAAATAAATGATTCCAATTCACTATATAAAATTTAATGTTTATATAGTGAATTAGTTTTCGATCGGTGTTTAGAGGGAGATTTCAAAACTTGTTAGGTCAATTACAATGGTCCACTTCCAAAACCTCGTGATTAAACTGAGATTGTTTGTTTTTCTGAAATTAGATTGTATTTTACTTTAATCTGATTGATTTTCTCTTCCATCGATTTCCACAAAGTTTCCTTCTCTGGATGGAAAGTACAAAGTACACCTTGTCTCACCAAATCAATGATTTCATCAATGGAGAAATCTAAAAATCGATATAACTTAAAAAATTCATAAGTTAAATTTACATTAAAAATATCTGGATCATCAGTGTTGATACAAAGCATCAAACCTTGGTCATAATAATAACGCACTGGGTGATTCTGTTCTTTTCGCACATACTTTCCAGTAAAGACATTTGATGTAACACAGATTTCGATAGGAATTTTGTTCTCTTTCATGTAACGAACAAGTTCAGGATCTTGTATGGCAGATGTTCCGTGTCCAATACGTTCCGCCTTACACAAGTTCACGGCATCCCAGATTGCCCAAGGACCATCATCTTCCCCTGAGTGAGCGACACATCGTAAACCAGACTCACGTGCAATTTTAAACACATCTGCATAATCTTTTGCAGGACCCATGAGTTCAGCACCACCGAGTCCAATTCCAATCACTTCTTTGTGTTTCAAACCTAACACTCGTTTTAGGTTGTTCATTGCATTTTCTGGTCCAAATGATCTAGAGACGTCAACAAGTAACCGAATGGAAATTCCATCTTTCACTTCAATTTGACGAATACGATTGACCATCACTTCTACCATTTCATCAAAATCCAAACCGTTTTGGATGAACTTGGAAGGAGCAAAGAAAGCTTCACAATATACGATGTTATTAGAACGGAGATAATCCGCTAAACTATCAATGAAGTATCCCAAATCGGATGCCTCTTTGACAGATCCTTGGACAAAAAAGAAAACTTGGATGAAACCATTGAGGTCTTTGAAATTATATTTATCTTCAAATTCTTGGTCTGTGACTTCGATTCCATTTTTTTTGTATAAGAACTTAAGTGTTTCCTTATTCACACATGCTTCTAAGTGCAAGTGGACTTCCGTCTTTGGAATCTCTCGGATGAAATTGATGACATCTTGTTCGTTTGGATGAGATACAGAAAGATCACCAGCTAGGAGCGATTTCCTTTCTTTTAGAAGTGTTGTTTGTTCCAGACCATCTATCCCTTCTTTTGGCAGAAGCCAAAGTGGTGGGTGTAGGACTGGCAATTCCATGAGAGACACTCTTTCGTTTAAGAGAGTGTTAATTTGTTTATCAAAAGTAAGTTGGATGGTTGGCGAATACGGCCTGTCAGCTGGTAATCGACTTTTAAGGCGGTTTAATTCCGCAATATCACGGTCAATGACAGCAATGCGGCTAAGGATTTCAGAAAAAGGAACTTCCATGTTCCAGGAAAGAATGCCGAATTTGATGAGTGCCTACAAGTAGATTTTTAAACCTTGGGTGAAAATCCCTATTTAGGTTTGAAAAATCCCGTCGATAGGAAGTTTGGGAGCGGAAAAGACTGGAAATTTTTTCCGAATTATGTCGTATAAATGAATATGCTCACATCTCGCAAAACCTTCCTACCGTTTGCACTTCCTTCCATTTCAGAAGATGCAATTGAAGAAGTGGCTCAGGTACTCCGATCAGGATGGGTTACCTCCGGACCAAAAGTAAAACAATTCGAGATGGAGTTTGGTGATTTTGTTGGAAGCAAAGAAACAATTGCTGTCAATTCGGCAACTGCTGGGTTACATTTAGCCCTCGAAGCGATTGGACTCACGACAAACGATGCTGCCATTACAAGCTCTGTTACCTTTACTGCCACTGCTGAGGTTATTTGTTACTTTGGAGCGGAACCCATTCTTACTGATATCGATCCCATTCATAACGTAATGACTCCTGAAACCTTAGAAGCAACCATTAGCGCTAAGTGCAAATGGAATGGCAAAGAACTAACGAGTAAAAAAACAGGGAAACGAATCAAAGCAGTCTTACCCGTACACTTAGCTGGTTATACATGTGATATGGAAGCCATTCTAGGCATTGCAAAAAAATACAATCTCTATGTGATTGAAGATGCTGCACATGCTTTCCCAGCGGTTCATAAAAACAAAATGATTGGAACCTGGGGTGATTTTACTGTTTTTAGTTTTTATGCTACAAAAGGCATTACCACTGGCGAAGGTGGAATGATCACCACAGATCATAAGGAGTTTGCCGACCGAATTCGTAGGATGCGTTTGCATGGAATTAACCGTGATGCATTTAATCGACCTGGTTGGTATTATGAAGTCGTGGATGCTGGTTATAAATATAACATGACCGATATTGCAGCTGCACTTGGTGTCGTACAACTTAAGGAATCACATGGATTCTGGGAACGAAGGACTGAAATCGCAAAACATTATAATGTTGAATTTTCTGGACTAAAGGGAGTCAAACTACCTAAAGAAGATGAAAACGGGATTCATAGTTGGCATCTGTATCGAATCGAAATTGATCCGAAATTGGCAAAAATTGGCCGAGATACATTAGTTGAAGAGTTGAAAGAAAGAAACATCGGAACAAGTTTACATTTTATTCCTATCTTTGAACATCCTTATTATAAAAAGACGTTTGGATTCCAAAGAAAAGAATATCCTAACGCATGTCAGATGTATGATAAATCAGTTTCATTACCATTGTTTGCAGGAATGACAAAAACAGATGAAAAAGACGTAATAGATGCTGTAAAAGAATTATTATCGTAGATATTAATTTTTGGTTGGGTTGTTCTTCAAACTGATCCGGAATTCATAAAACTCTGGATCATACAGTTTGATTAGATCAACTAAACCCAATATAAATTCTGTATCAGTGCCATCTGCCTTTCTGCGAATCCAAAATCCTACAAGTTCCTTTACAATTTGAGAATCCATACTCTCATCACCAGTAAAAATAGAAAACTTGGCTGCTTCTTCTGGATCTTCGTTATCAGTGTAAGCAGGGTATAAAAAAAGGATAAAACGATCCAAATAATAAGGATCTAACCTGGATTCTTCAACTAACACTAAATAACGATCTGCTTCCTTTCTGAAAAATTTAGGATTTGAATCTAATTTTTGGTAAACAATGAAAAAATCACGAGCTGTTTGTTTGAACCAACTATCATAAACCGGTTTTGTTAATTGTAAAAGCTTAGGTTGGGTTTTTGCAGGTAAAAACAAATTCCTAATTCTTCTGGGAAATTCTGGATTATAATGTCCAAATTGGTACTGATCATTTAGTTCCAAATAATACTTAGAATGAGGTCCATCTAAGAAAATTTGAATTCCTAAATATTCAGAAAGTTTTTTTAAACTGATTATAGTTTGTAGTTTGCAGAAAATTTTATGATAGGATATTTCTTTTTCACAATACAATCCAATCTTTGGAAATTGGATCCAAGTTGTTTCTATTAGTTCTTTAAATTTTTTCTCCTGAGAGGTGTCTACCTCCTTTACTAAGAAAGGGATAGACGTTTGGAGAACCGAACATGAGAAAAAGAAAACTAAGACAATTTTACTTAATTTTATAAGTAATTTCTGCAGGTAAATTCTCCCATTCCGAATTTGAATCTTTACGAAAGTATACTGGAGATATCGAATTTTTCAAATTTAAACTTTGGTATAAGATCAAATCCGTTTCTTTTTTCTCAAAGTATCGTTTATCGGTATTACTTCCTAATCCTAAATCAGCAATTGGAATCCATCCATAACCTAATAAAAATACAGACAATGAATCTTGAATGGATTTTGGTTTTCCTTTATCGAATCGAATCATTCGGAAAGATTGAACAGGGATACCATTTTCCTTCATTTTCTCTTTGAAATCACTAATGCTAACACTAATTTGTCTAGTTTGGTAAATTAAATCTAAATAGTCTCTTGGAAGTAATTTAATATCTTCCTGTGGTTTCTCGTAAAATGGTGTTACATCACCTGGATACGTTGCTTCTTTATCTAAATAATCATCTGTTACATAGTATTTGATAAATTGGTTTTTAGATGAAAATTTATATTTTACGATTTGCTCACCTGGTAAATCTTCAATGGATAATTTTTTTAAATGAACTCTGTTTCTTTGAATGAAGGAAGGTGCATAAGAAGAGTCCGTGAATTTAACACCCCTTATCCGTTGTTGTTCATTGGAAGGTGGGTGTAAAATAGCAATTTGGGCTTTTGATAATGATACTGAATCAAGTTTAAACTTTAATGTTACTTCAAGATTAAATTCTTCTTCTCCTGAAGCGATGAACCGTTCTGTTTCAATGAATGGAATGTTTTTGATTTCTTTGTTTTCTCGATCTACAACCCAGAGTTTTGATCCACTTAGTAACACACCTCTTACCGAACGCAAATTGGTTTTAATGGAACCAGTAATTTTTCCGGTTTTGGTATCATATCGATAAATACTGTTATCTGCGGAATCAGAGATCCATAATGAATCTCTACCGTAACAAATATCTCTTGGTCGTGTGCGATCCGTAAAAAATCCACCGATTAATAAAGAAGTGGACTGATCATAAATCTGCACCTTACCTGAATCTAAATCCAAAATATAATAATAATTTCCTACACTTGCAATTCCTGCTACGTTTGCTAATGGTATTGAAATTTTATCAGTGATCCCACCTGAGTTTGGATCTAATTTTAATATTTGTTTTGGAGCTACGACTAATATTTTTCCTTCTCTAGAATCAAAACTAATCCCTCTTAAATTCGCCAATCCTAGATTATAAATCTCTTGTTCACCTATTTCATTGATCTTAATGATTGCTCGTCGATTTGTATCTATGTACCAAAAATTTACACCATCCCAAGCTAAACCATACGCTTTATCAGAAAGCTTGTATTCTTTACTTTCTTGTGCGAATAATGGTAATGTAAAAATGAATAATAAAATCCAAATACGTTTCAATCGCTTATACCTACTGTCTTAACTATCAGACGAAATAGATCATCGAGTAAAGTAGGATTATCATATGCTGAAACGATTGTCATTGGTTTTGGAACGAAAATAACTAGGAAAGATACTAGTATCAAAATACCAAACAGGAATCGAGTTTTACCAATTCCATTCATTGCATCTTTTATGAATGGATGTTCAACCTTTAACACAAAATAAATTAGAAATCCCCAAATTAACCAGGTGAAGTGAACGAGGGCAAAAATCAAAAAAAATCCAAATAGTACATGAATCCATTTTCGATAAGATTCACCAAACATTGAATAAATGACATGACCACCATCCAACTGACCAAAAGGAAGCAAATTAATAGCAGTTACAAGAAGACCCACCCATCCTGCTTTCGCCAAAGGATGAGCTTGGATATCCGTCGTAGCAAAATCAATGGGTCCTAGAATCCATTGTGAGGAAAAATATGTGAAAGCACTGTCTCCGAAAATTAGAAAACCTGAACGATTAAAATCAGTAGGTATCTCCACAACTTTTGAAATTGAAATACCAATGGTCCAAACGACAATAGAAAGAACTAAACTCACCGCCGGCCCTCCCACTCCAATATCAAACAAAACTTTTTTATTTGGGATTTGGTCGTTGATTTTGATCACAGCACCCATGGTTCCAATTGGACCAAATGGTAAAGGGATAAAATAAGGCAAACTTGCTCTGACTCCATAATACCTTGCAGGTAAATAATGGCCCATTTCATGAGCTAATAATATAAATAATAAGGATACTGAATAGGGCCAATTTTCAAAAAAATACAGTTTATAATTCTCTAATGTTTGTGGAATCTCTGGATTCAAAAAAATATCCGAATAAGTGAGTGAGAGAAATGTAAGAAAGAATAATAGAATGTGTGTTGTTTTATTGGATTCCAAGGCCGAATCACCTAAAAATAAATTTATAATTCATTCGATCGAAAATACGCAAAGAATCAATTAGTTTCCGACAAAAAACAGAGAAACAGAATTGGAAAGTGAAGGGAAGTATCAGAAAAATATTGTTCCACTTTCTTTTAGGAAACTTAGAACTGTCTAAGGATTAGTCTTTCTCCAACAATTCGATGTTTGAAAATATAAAAATTATAAAAAAATTTGACCCAGCGGCAAAATCGTATCTTGAAATCGTACTTTGTTACCCAGGTTTGCATGCACTTTGGTTACATAAATTAGCGCATCTTCTATATCGTATGAGACTTCCTATCATTCCTAGACTCTTCAATTATTTGAGTCGTTTTCTCACTGGAATTGACATCCATCCAGGAGCAAAAATCGCACCAGGCGTTTTCATTGACCATGGAGCAGGCGTTGTCATTGGAGAAACAGCCATCATCGGATCTGGATCCTTAATCTTCCAAGGAGTGACCTTAGGAGGAACTGGTAAGGAAACAGGCAAACGTCACCCAACAATAGGGAAAAACGTAGTGATTGGAGCTGGAGCAAAAATTCTCGGTAACATCACCGTAGAAGACCATGTCCGAGTTGGTGCTGGTTCCGTTGTGATGCGAAATGTTCCTGCAGGATGCACTGTAGTTGGTATTCCAGGTAAAGTTGTAAAAGCTGGAGATGGCACATCGGATAGCATGGAACAAATGCTAGAGCACAACCAAATGCCAGACCCTATTGCAAAAGTTTTTTCTGTACTACTTGAGAAAGTGGAAACCCAACAACAATTGATAAACAAACTTTACGAGAAACAACAATTATTGGAAAAATCTAGTTCTAATCCCCCTGAAGATGATTTGTTTTTGCAAGAATTCATTCATGGAGATGGAATCTAAAATTCTTTAAGTAATTCTGATTTTTTCTTTTGGTACTCTTCATCCGTAATCAATTTATTTTTCCTCATCTCTTCCAAAGTTTTTAATTTATCTGGAACGGATTTCCAATTCTCTTGTGGAATGGGAGTTACATCCTCTTCTTTCGGATAACGATAAATAGGTGGATTCGGCATAATCTCTGAATTTTTATAAACAATTACATTTCCATAAATTTGATTTTTAATTTGAGTTTGTTCCCGGTATAAACTTATGGAATCTTTATTTTTGAGCCATAATTCTGGTTTATAAATTGGTTTGATTGGTCTTGGTTGGAAAATCACCCAATCTTCAAAGGAATATTGAGTAGGGAAAGTGATATTGGTATTGATTTCTTGGAATAAAATCACAATTCCATTTTCTGTACCCATAATGTAAAAACTGGTTTTTAATATTTTTACGTTCGGAGACAAAAGATCGGCAATTTTGAAAATACATAAGTAAACTTTTTTCTGTTCTTGTTCCGCTACTTTTTGAACAAATCGTTCTATTTCTGATAAGTAAGACTCGGGAACTAAGTGGTCCCAATCTTCGTAAGCCAAAACCCCTCGTTTGAAATGAATTGATGACAAAATTTTGGGTAGATCTCTTAAATGGGCACTGCTTAATTTTAATTGGCTCAATTGTGTTGGAAATAAATGTCTCCAATCCTCTTCCTCAACTTCAAAAAAGGCAATGGAAGCTGTGGAATCAATCAATTTGATTTTTTGTTGGAATTGGGAACAAGTTATATTCAATATTAGTAAAAACAAAACAAAAGTTAATTTTGAACTTGCCGTTAATAGATTTATGAACGATATTTTGAAAGTGCAAAAAAGTTTGATCCTTCTATTTTTGCTCTTGTTCTTTCTTCCAATCAATGCAGATTCCATACCACAATTTCAAATGAAGGATCAATACGGGCAATCGTATTCTGACAGTTCCGTCAAAGGAAAGCCCATTGTTCTGATGGGATGTTTTTTGCGTGATGTGGAAGTATGCAGGAAACAAGGGCGAAAACTCTACTGGAAAATGCAAAATTTACTTTGGAAAGACAGTAACAAAGTCAATTTTTTGCTCTATCTGGACCTAAAAGAATCCAACAAAATTGTTGAAGACTACATAGAAGAGTCTAAACACAAACAATATGAAAATATTCTGTTAGATAGGAAAGGACAACTTACAAATGGTTTGTCAAAGGGAGAGGTTTACATTCGCATTTATAATAAATCAGGAAAACTCATCTCTTCTTCATACCAAACTCAAATTGAAGAAACACTGATCCAGGAAGTATATGAAATTCTTAAAAAAGAAATTTAGTCTCCCATTATTTTTTACTCTTATTTTCATTTGTTTAAGTTCTCAAAATTGCCTTCATAAAAATCTAGACCAATACCAATTTTGGACAGGTTATGATCATTTACAAAAATCGATTAAATCCACTGCAAAAAATGAGATTCTTTTTGCTGCACTTGCTGGATCTTTATCAGACGACAATGAATCCCAACTGTTAAAAAATTCCGATGGATTTCCAATGGTCACTCTTACGGGAAAAAAAGACCAAAATCAAAATTGGAATCTTAGATGGTATGAATTTGATTCTAAAAATTACGATTATTATGCCAATGTAACTTTTACACCAAAATCTTGGGATGAAAAGGAAATTTACGCAGTAGATCGAAAAATCATTCATAAACTGAATGGTTACCAACCAAGAGATTTTTTCAAATGGTTGAATGAATTTGTTTTATTAGTAAATGATCATAATGCGTATCAGGATTTAAAATCGAATTCAAAAAATTTACAATTCCTTTGTAGCGTAATGTATTGCCATACAACAGAAACTGCCGAATGGCAAACTTTAGAATTTACATTGAATGAAACCACAAAATCTAAATTTCCAGGATTCTACCAACGAACAGGCAGTAGGTTAGAAAAAACTAAATTTAATATCATGATTTGGGATAAAAGAAATCCATCCCATCGACTCAAAATTACAAACCAAGGAAAAACTTTAATATTCCATTTCCCAGTGAACCCATCTAAGGATTATTTTCTTTCGCCTCAAGAAATTCACTTTTTAGGTGATATTGAAATTCGTTCCTTTGGGATCACATTAAAAATTGATAATTTAGAATACAGACTCAAAACCTTATTTGAAAAAAACGTGGATACCCTACACGGAAATTTTTTAAGAATTGGGAAAAAAGAAATCAATGGTAACTTTTTTTATGTAATTCCTCAAGGATTCGTTAATTTTTTTATCCCAGGAAATATGGATGAATACTTTGATGAATTTTTTACACTACTCATACAAGGTACCCAAGGCAAAGGTGGCTCACAATTACATGCCAAATTTGAAAAAACAAAACAGGGCCAATTAAACACAATTTCCACCTACAATGAAATTAAACGTAAAAAGTTTTCGTTGTTTGGAAATGATGATTCACAAAAAGCAAGTAATGATTTTGATTTTTTTGCTTCTTGGGAGGAAGCAATGTTAGGTGATCTCAAATAAACGAAACTGAATTTTGAGTTTCAAGTCTCGTATTTTTAGATTATCTTCCGTTAATAAAATTTCGAAGTAGTTCTTTGCCTTCTTCAGACCCAAAGGATTCTGGATGGAACTGCACCCCTTCTATTTTAAAGGTTTTGTGGCGTAATCCCATAATCTCACCTTTTCCTTCACCTGAAGAAACACGTGCCGTCACCTCCAAATCTTTTGGTAAAGAAGATTCTTTTGCCACTAGTGAATGGTATCTCATAATTTCAATATTCTGTGTGAGACCTGAAAATACACCCTTACCATTATGCTCAATCGGTGATAATTTTCCATGCATTGCAACATTTGCACGGACCACTTCTCCACCAAACACTGTTGCCATTCCCTGCATGCCCAAACAAATTCCTAATATAGGTGTTGTTTTTCCTAATTCTTTTAAAATATCAGCACTCACTCCAAAATAAGCTGGGTCTGCTGGATGACCTGGACCAGGGGATATGATAATCTTATCATAGTTAGTCTGTTTGATTTCTGAAAATGATTTTTCATCATTACGAACCACATCCAAACGAAATGGAGTTTCTCTTTCTTCTAAAATTTCGCCAATGATTTGGTATAAATTATAAGTAAAGGAATCATAATTGTCTAAGATAAGAACTTTCATTTGTGTTACCCTACCCTTTTCCTTTTGTTTCAGTAGGAATTGGATCTTTGTGTAAATCTAAAGCCTTACGAACGGATGCCATTTTATTGATAATCTCTTGGTATTCATCCTCAGGTTTGGAATCATACACGATTCCACCTGAAGCTCTCACAAAACCTTTTCCATCATTTACGAAAAAACTTCTGATGGGAATGGCAAATGTACAGTCACCATTAAACCCAAAACTTCCCACTGCTCCACCATAAGGCCCGCGTGGTGATTTTTCAATTCGTTCAATGATTTTCATGGACTCTATTTTGGGAGCACCAGATAAGGTCCCAGCTGGAAAGGATGATGCAAGACCAGAGAACATATCTTCCTTCGAAGATAAAATACCGACTACTTCACTTGAGATATGTTGTACATGCGAGAAACGTTTGATATCAAATCTTCTTCTCACTTTTACAGTTCCAAATTTTGCAACTCGACCAATATCATTCCGATGGAGATCGATCAACATATTATGTTCTGCAATTTCCTTCGGATCCATTAAAAGTTTTCTTGCAAGGATAGTATCTTCCTTTGCATCTTTGCCACGTTTAGTGGTGCCAGCAAGAGGGAAAGATTCCATTTCCCCTTGTCTCAATCGGAATAATAATTCCGGACTTGCACCAAGAATCACTCGTTTACCAAACTTCACATAATACATATGAGGTGATGGATTGATTTCTCGAAGGGTTTCGTAAATGGCTAGTGGATTCCCTTCTACTGAATATGTTTCTTCAAAACCAATTTGGCATTGGAAAGTATTTCCTGCTTTCACTTCCTCTAATGCTTCTTCTACCATTTGTTTGTGGACATCTTTGGAAAGACCATTACTTACAATGGAAACTTTTGCTTTTGGTTTTTTAGTAACTGGTTTTTCTAATGAGCCAAGGATTGACTTAACAAGGTCAATGCGATTGTTCCCATTATCAAAATAGATGAGTTCACCTGTAAATTTATCATAAATTAAACCATCTAAATACATCCCGAAGATCATCGCGGGGAAATCAGGATGTGGTTTTAACTGTAATTTGGGCTCAAAAAACTGCATACTTTGGTAACCCAAGTATCCAACTAGTCCTCCCGCATAACTGATGCTTAATGAATTATAATCTGTAATGTTTCGAAGAGCAAAATAGGGATTTTCCACCTTGTATGGTTCCCCATCAATTTCGAGAACTCCAGGTTCTCCTTTGATCAGATGGGAAGGGTCAAACCCAATGACAGAATACCTTGAGTCATATTGGTTATCACCAGCCGATTCCAAAAGAAAACAATTCTCGTATTTCTCTTCAATCTCCCGAAAGAGTTCCCAAAACTCGATCCCTTCCGGCAAACTTAAAGAAGTGTAATTGGGTTTTTTAGGAATGGAGATTTTCGGAAGTGATTGGCTCATAGTGTACTCAATGTTTGTTACCAAGATTCATTTTGAATCAATTTTAGAAATAAAAAAGGCAGGAGCCGGATTCCGGAACCTGCCTTTTCTGGCTTAGGATGAGAATCCTGAATTTATAGATTTTTGTTTGCGAAATCCCAATTTACCAAATTCCAGAATGCTTCCACATATTTTGGACGAGCATTTCGGAAATCAATGTAGTATGCGTGTTCCCAAACATCGATTGTAAGAAGTGCTTGCAGTCCATCTTTCAAAGGGCTACCAGCATTGCTTGTATTCACGATTTCAAGACCATCGCCTTTTTTCACGAGCCATGTCCAACCAGAACCAAAGTTTGTCACAGCAGATTGTGTGAACTTTTCTTTGAATGCATCAATAGATCCAAAGGATTTTGTGATGAGGTCAGCTACTGCCCCTTTGGGTGCTCCGCCACCGTTTGGAGAAAGAGAATGCCAGTAGAAAGTATGGTTCCAAACTTGCGCAGCATTGTTAAAAATACCACCTGTGGATTTTTTCACGATGTCTTCTAAACTGACATTTTCGAATTCTGTACCTTTGATGAGGTTATTTAAATTGGTAATGTAAGTTTGGTGGTGTTTTCCATAATGAAACTCAAGAGTTTCTGCTGAAATATGGGGAGCGAGTGCATCCTTTGCATAAGGAAGTTCTGGGAGTTTATGTTCCATGGTGGTCTCCTGATGGATCTAAGTGTATTTGTATTTTGTCTCTAGTCTCATTCACAAAAGCAAATCGTAAACTAAAAAAGTAGAATGATTCTAATCATTCTCTCTATCAATTTCGACTGACGGTAGAACGAACTGTCTTCAATAAATTTAAAATTTCTGAGTGTAATACCCCGTTGGATGCTACTAACTCAGGAAGTCCTGTATAGTAATGAACTCCATTTAAGTCAGTTAATTTCCCACCCGCTTCAGATAAAATGACAGAGATCGCTGAAACGTCCCAATGTTTCACTGTTTTTTCCCAAATTGCATCCATAACTCCCTCTGCAATGAAACATACATCCAAAACAAAGGAACCAGTTCGGCGAAAGGAACGTGCATAGGTCAAAAATCCCGACAAATCAGCCATAATCTCTTGGATCATATGGGCTCTTTTGGTAGGAAGGTTGGGAGAAAAAATAGCACGATTGAGTTCCGAAACACGTGATGTGACAATTGGTTCGCCATTTTTAAAGGCACCTTCTCCCATCACAGCGGAATACACAGATTCTTGCGGTGGGACAATCACCACTCCACCGACCGGTGTGTCTCTGTGTTCCAAACCAAAAGAAATGGCATAAAGAGGAAGGCCCCTTACAAAATTCATGGAACCATCCACAGGATCAAGAACCCATTTAAACTCACCACCATCAATAGGTGGTTTGTCTTCGCAAACAATTCCATCTTTAGGAAATGATTTCTGTAAAAATCGAATGAGAATATCACCTAACTTTCCGTCGGCGGCATCAATTCTTTCTTTTTCATCTGCATCTGTATCTGATCTAATAGCAGAAACTTCTCTTTGGATTTTTTTAGCTTCATGGATGATTCCCATGGCATTTGCTTTAACATACTCGATGCGTTTGATTGTCTCATCGACAGGGAAATTGATCGTTGGTGAAGAGATACCCATTGTAATTACTTATCCATTATCGGTTAATTTTTGATTCACTTTCCATAAAATATTCCCAGACTTAGAAACGGTTCTTTCAACTTCGAAGGAAGAAAGATATTCATGAAAAGATTTTAGTGTTTCTTCTGGAATGGTTTGGTTTGTATTTTCTAAGATTTGATAAAATTTCTTAAATTGGTAAATTGTCTTTGGAAGACTTGGATTTAAAAAACGTAACGAAAGAGAAAGGTAATCAATACCAATAGGACTATAAATCCTTCCCAATTTCCAAATGTCTGTCGTGATTCCTAACTCTTCTCTGATTTTTGATTCGGTATCAGAAAAGTCGATTTCATCAAAAATTTCAGAAAATTTCCGAATTGGTTTGTTTTCGTCTCTTTCCGATTCAACACGAAACTCTCCTCCTTGGAATCGTTTCGCTTCAAAATCAAGAACGTTTTCTCCCTCTTCCTTGAGCGTTTTGATCGGTATAACTTTAACCTGAAAATACAATCGATCTGTTACAATCGTTGGTGTCATATTTTGAGAACCAGCTCTTTTGATTTCTTCTGATTTGGCACCACCCAAATACAACATATCAACAGAAAATACATATAAAAACTGGTAAGCACCAAACATCATTGGTCTGACAAAAAACAATTTTCCAGTTTCGCGTTTTGGCCTCGGTTCAGGTAACAAACTTGTACCTTCAACTGCTTCTGGTAAAAATTTAATCACAGTTTGAACAAAATCCTTGATATCACCAAACTCAGGTTCCGTGATTGATGTTCCATGGATTGTAAAACGATCAGAAAATTGAATGTAAGGTGAATGTAAATTATCTACATAAACATCCCCGACTTTATTTTTTCCTGAAACATCTCCCAACATTCGATTGATGGATCTATAATCTTGTACTTTCATTTTTTGTTTTCAAATATGATTCTATTTTTCAATTTTTTTGATTTTATATCCAAAAGGTTTTAAGATAGATAAACCAGCCAATTTATATTGATTCGAATGGTTCATAGTGATTTCATAATTAAAGCGTTTTCCCTCTCGGATATGCCTTTCAATTGTGGAACCAAGTAAACCAAATCGAACTCCTGCATCTTTCAGAATCCGACGATAGAGAAGGACAAAACTTTCAGGTGTTAAGGAAGTTCCTACATAATAGACCTTTCCTTTACCAAATTGATTCACTGTGATGGCTGGTTTTCCTGAATAGAATTTCTTTTTGTCACGGTAACGTGCTAAAACTTTTGCCGTTTTTGGTTCCAAAATTTCGCAAAATTTGGATCCCTTTAATGGCCAAACTCCCATTCGTATTCCTACCTTAGTTGTTGCAGGCGCTTCAAATTGGAATACTTCTACTCCTGCCATCTCAGCAAACACACCAGGAACAGGTTCTTCTACCATCCAGTGGTCTTTATCCTTAATTCCCGATCGATACCCTAAAACCAATGTTCCACCTTGGTTCACATAGGATTTTAATTTCTCAACAATCTTAGGATCGAACATTGTATAAAGAGGAAGTGTGAGAACTTTGTAATTTGACCAATCCATATCAGCATGAATTGGTAATGAATGTGCATTTACATTTAATACATTCGTTCCAGCAAACCAAGTAGCAAGTTCTATATCATATCCCACTTGAGCAAATGGAACTGGAGCAAAACGAAGGCCATCACTTAATGGTTGGTGTTTATAATTTCTTGAATTTTCAATATCATGTAGGATCGCAACCGTTGCTGGGTAAGGCGAATCGGCAACATCTTCCGCAAATTCTTTGATATCTTCTATGGTTTGTTTGAGTTCATAGTATTTGGAAGTTTTTCGTTTCCCATGATCTAAAATTCCATAACATAATTGTTCTTGTCCAAACCTTGCAGTGCGGTAACGAAAAAAATAAATTTGATTGGCACCATTGACAATCGCTTGTGTTAACCAAAGTCCAATTTGGCCTGGAGGTGGTAGATAACCTAATGTATCATGGCCTTGCACACCAGAGAATTGTTCCATCACTGTATATGGTTTGTTTTTAAGTCCTCGAGAATATTGTTGTGTGGCAGTCACCAAAGGATGAGGGTATGGTTCTTGTTGGTTCCCCCAAACAGGATAATTGTCCCACGAAACATAGTCTAGTTTTTTGAATATTTCGTACATGTCTGTTACAGGTAAAAAAGGTGACGGGTATAAATTGGTAGTGAGTGGTTTACCTTTGCTGTACTTACGAAGGATCTCTGCTTGGAAATGGATATAAGACACCAATTCGTCGGATTGGAAGCGATAATAATCTTGGATCATCGCAGGATTAAAATTACTCGCTACATGTGCGCCTGGGAGAGGGATTTGGTTCCAGTCTGAATAAATCACACCCCAGAAAATATTCCCCCAACGTTTGTTAAGCGATTCCAAAGTCTTATATTTTTGTTTTAACCACGTTCTAAAATTTTTTTCAGCCAATGGAGAGTAGTCAACATCGGAACCCTCATGGCCAGGTTCATTGTCAATTTGCCAACCAACAACTGCAGGATGGTTTCCAAAATGTTTAGCCATCGCAGTGACAATTCTTTCTGTCGCTTTTTTATAGGCAGGTGATGAAAAACAAGCTTGGCGTCTTGTACCTATCCCACGAACAATTCCATCTTTTGATACTTGGACAATTTCTGGAAATTTTTGGTACAACCATGGTGGAAACGTTGCTGTAGGTGTGCCTAAGATGGCAGTCATACCATGGCTTTGAATTTTTTCTAAAACTGCATCAAACAAGGAAAAATCAAATTTCCCTTCTTTGGGTTCCATCATCCCCCAAGCAAATTCTGCGAGGCGAACCGATGAAAGACCCATTTCTTTCATGATTTTAAGGTCTTCGTCCCAGTCCTTAGGGTTCCATTGTTCTGGGTAATAACAGGCTCCAAAGATCATATTTTTCCTTTTTGCGATTGCAGAATCTATCTTGTGACACAGACTGAATCAGAAAACACCCCTTTCAATCAAATAATGTCTGACCAAGTTATTTTAGGAATCTCCAATACTCATCATTACCGATTTACCATTGTAAATCTAACCGAAACTGCCAAAGAACCAATGTTCCTACATTCTCTTAACAAAGAAATGTCTGTTTTTTTATCCAAAACCATGATGGGAGCCTTATTCCTCGCCGAAATGACGAAGAACCAACAGAAAGTCAGCATCCAATGGAAAGATGAATCCAATAAACAAGCATTAGCTTATAGTGATCGTTATGGAAAAATGAAATCCGTTGCTTATTCGACAACCCATGCGGAAGGGGACATTCGGAATGAATTCATTCTGGGCCAAGGGATCATGAAAGTCATCCGTTGGGACTATGAATCCGATACCTATCAATCCTATACCAATTTAATAGAAGATACGTTTGAAGCAAACTTCATCAAATACCTCACTGAGTCAGAACAAATCCGAGCAATTGTAGGAATGGATGTGGTACCATTCGACTTTCCAGGAAATGATTTTTCAGCGAAAGGTGTTTTCTTTGAAGCATTGCCAGATGCCACAGAAGAAAGTTTTATTTTTTTACGAAGTAAAATAGATTCACTCATTACAAAGGAAGCGTTTTGGAATCTTGGGATTGATTCGATGTTAGAAGCACTGGAGAAAGAAATTGGTTCTTCTTTGGAAGTTCTCAGTAAAGAGACACCAGAATTCTTATGTGACTGTTCTAGGCATAAAGTTGCTGATATCATCGCATCTCTAGGGGAACAAGAAGCAAATTCTATCATCGATGAGATGGGTAAAATCGAAATTACATGTGAATTTTGTCGAACAGCCTACCAATTTGATTCCTTCGATGTGGAGAAATTTTTTAAGCAATGAAAGCGAATTTTCTCTCATTGAGAGAAACTGAGTTACAACCTGTTTTTTCTACTTTGGACACCATCATCGATTCTTTTCTGATCCAAGGAAAAAAACCTATCCTTCTATTTTCGGGCGAAATGGGTGCGGGAAAAACTACATTCATTCGAGAATGGTTTTCACGTTACGAAACAAGTAGTTCAATCAATTCTCCTACATTTTCCCTCTATAATATCTATGATTCGCATAAGATGCGTTTGGTACATTTTGATTTATACAGAATTCATTCTTTGGACGAATTAGAGAATTTGGGATTTGAAGAAATCTGGGGAAAAGAAGATGTAACAGCCATTGAATGGTGGCAAAAGGCCGAACCTCTTCTCCCAAAAGAAAATCGAATTTATATCACCATCACATCAGAGAACTTTGAAAATCGATCCTACACCATCGAATGGTCGGCTGAGGAAGTTGTATGAAAATATTGTATTTTGATACAACACAAGATTGGATTCATGTTTTAGTTGGATCCAATGATGGATTTTCGAAAATGAAAATCCATGCCCAGATCATGGAAACCTCACCAAAAGAAGCTTCGTATCGTTTGGTAGAAATGATTCAAAAAGTACTTACTCAAGCCCAAATCAAAAAACCTGATGTCATTTTTGTTCCCAATGGTCCAGGATCCTTTACTGGAATACGAATCACAGTGACGACAGCGAGAGATCTAGGACAATTATGGGAAATACCTGTAATGGGATTCGATACTGCTCATGTATATCTAATTGGATTACAAAATAACAATTCTCAAATTGAATTCCAGAATCCGAATCAATATACATACCAAAAATCGATCATTTGTTTAGATGGAAAACAGGGGAAATACTATACAAAGTTTTTTGATGGCGTTTCTTTTAGTGAAACAAAAGACCAAACTCCAGAGGAAATCAGACTCTGGCTCGAAACTGAGAAAATGACACCTAACAATTGGTACTATACAGGAATATTGCCTAGTTTTTATCCAAAAGATGCTATAAAAATTGAAGCGACAAATCTAAATTTATCGTCTATACTGCAGTATAGTTTCGAACAAATGAAACAATCTAAACTTAATGATTATACTTATTTAACGCTCCTTCCCAATTACATTCGTGGGACTTATGTAGATCAAAAATGAATTTATGGATACCTATAAAATACAAAGAAAAATCATCGAATACCTAGACCAAAAAGCTGGTAAAGATATCACAAGACAAGAGATCAAAAAAAAATTCACCGAATCAAGTGAATTCAAACGACCCGACCCAAACTCAAAAAAAGTAAAATCTTTTAAACGAAAAGAAAAAGTTCCAAGAAAGGAAATCGAATTTCTCATCGACCAACTTTGTAACCTTCTAGAAGAAGAGGGTTTACTCATCCCAAACAAAAAGTATTTCACTGTTGCGAATCCGTTTCGACTTACTGGTCGAATTTCAATTTCAAGACGTGGTGATGGTTTTATTTCCTTACCTTCCAAAAATGAAATTTTTGTCCCTGGACCACTCACAAACACTGCGATCACAGGTGACAAAGTAGAAGTAATCCCTCTCGGAGTTGGTAAAAAAGATCGTTTAGAAGCAGAAGTAACCAAAGTTTTGAAAAGAGGTCGTATCCTCTACCGAATGAAGGTAAGAGAAAAAACAAACAAATTTGTGTTTGGTAATTTCTTAGATATGTTAGGCGAGGGAAAAGAGGGAGTCTTACATGTTAAGTCTATCTTAAAGGACAGTTTTGATGCCATCAATATCAATGATGTATTGATAGTTAAGCTAAAAGAAGGTGCAGAACCCCAAGACAACCTTTATGATGTAAGTTTTATACGATTTGAATCTGATACAAAAGAAGATTCTGACTTACAAAGGATCTTAATGAAATACAATTATGATCCAGTTCATCCAGATTTTATTCCTTTGGATTTTCCCGAAGAAGTATCAGAGAAAACTGTCACCGATTGGAATAGTCGAACTGACCTACGTGATTTATATGCCGTCACTATCGATGGTATCACAGCAAAGGATTTTGATGATGCTATCAGTTTTGTAGATGAAGGAAATAGACTGCGAGTTTGGATTCATATTGCTGATGTTTCCTATTATGTAGATAAAGGATCAGCTTTAGACAAGGAAGCATATGAAAGAGCAACTTCGGTTTATTTAGCAAACCGTGTGGTTCCAATGTTACCTCCAATTCTTTCAGAAGACCTATGTAGTCTCGTCGCTAATACCAATCGATTGGCGTTCACGGTCGAAATGGAAGCAAGTAAAACTGGTGAAATTTATAATGCAAAATTTTATAAATCTATCATCAAAGTAAAACAACGTTACACCTATGAGATGGCGGAAGAGGAAATCAAAGCCCAAGATCCAAATAATTGGATGTACCAAGTATCCTTATTCACTGATGCACTCCGTAAACAAAGGATGAAAACGGGAAGAATCGATTTAAATCTTCGAGAAATAACTATCACATGGAATGAACGAAAAGAACCAATTGGAATTGAGAATAGAGAGCGACTTACAAGCCATATTCTCATAGAAGAACTCATGTTATCCGCAAACTTAAAGGTGGATGAATTTTTGAGAAAAAAGAAAATTCCAACTCTTCATCGAATTCATGAACCAATGGATGAAGAAAAGCTAGAAACATTAAATCATTTTCTCCAACTCAATGGATACAATGTACAAATCCATGATACGAGTTATTCAGAAATCATGAAGGCAGTGAAAGAAATCCAAGACAATTCCGTCGGAAAAATTTTCAATTATCTACTCCTTCGAAGTTTTATGCAGGCGTATTACGGAGCAGATCCACTTGGTCATTGGGGATTGGGATTTAAAGACTATTGCCATTTCACTTCTCCTATCAGACGTTATCCTGATTTAATCGTACATCGAGTTTTACATGCAACGTTACTTGAAGGTGATAAAGAATATTCAGATAGTGAAATTGCTGTTATGGGACTTCATTGTTCTGAAGAAGAGAGACGTGCTGCGGATGCAGAACGAGACATCGTTAAAATCAAATCATTTCGTTATTTAGAATCAACTGGAATTAAAGAATTTAAGGGTTTTATAGTTGGAATAAGACCTTCTCAAATCTTTGTGGAACTTGATATTTCAAATCTTGAGGGTGTTCTAGATAAATCAGAGTTTACTGATGAGTTTGAAGTAGTGATCAAAAATGATTTTTCCTTCTATTCTAAAAAGTATTCAAAAATATTTTTTATAGGAGATCCTGTAACTGTCAGTTTGGACCGCATAGATTTTGAAGAAATCAAAGTATTTTTAAAACTCAAAGACTTCAAAAAGGATGAGCCTACGGTAAAGAAAAAATAATGTTGAAACCGAATGGTTCCTAAAAGGAAACATTCGGTATCTCGTTACGTTTCCAAATTTTCCGAAAAAATTTCCTGTCTTTCACCTTGATTGATAAAATTTTATCAATGATCATATCTTCGCTAATATTGTACTGTTTCATCAAATCTTTGTTTAACGATACTTGTGAATGAGTCACCCATTTGATTAAAGAAACTTTGTTTCTTTCTGATTCAGGTAAAAGTTCATTCACACTGGCAAAGAATGTTTCGTGCGTTAAAAAGAGTCCATTAGAAATCTCTGGCATTGGAGCTGCACCATGATCAGCCGTGATTAACAAAACAAATTTATCGCCATAGTGTTTTTTTAAAAATTCAAAGATTGTTTCTATTTCTTTATCCGTTGCCTGTAAAACTTGTTTTGCTTCCTGAGTTTCCCACCCATACAAGTGACCAACGGCATCCGTTGCCTTTAATGTTAAATATGCTAAGTCAGTGATTCCATCTGAATGTTTGTTTTGTTTTAAAATTGTTTCCTCAATGGTATCTCGAAATAAAGCACCATCCATTTTTACCTGGAATTCAGAGGCTTGGAAGTGGTGAATTTTAGAAAGTAATTCGATTGGATTCATTGCATCAAAATGTGTATTGATTGTTGATTTATTTGCTAAATAAAATGGATATAAATTATATTTTTGTGATGCCAAAGGTAGTTGGAATGCATTGGAATAAGTTGACCAAGCTAATTTTTTCGCATCTTGCCAATATACATAATCAGCATCTGGAGTAATCATTTGATTCGCACTTTCGCTTAGTTTGTATTCTTTTCCATGCCCTGCCATTCCTACCGCTGCCCGATTCGCATAACATTGACTGATGATGACTGGAATATTATTTTGAGAAAGATCCCACTCATCAGAAAAACTTGCAGATTGTAATTCGCTTAAATCAAAACTTTGATTTTTTCCTTGGTAAACTGGTCGATGATTCACTTTGCCATCAACATAAGTATAAATTTCATTTGAGAAAATCTTTGCGTCTTTTGGAAATGTACCAGTACCAATTGCCATATGTCCTACGGCAGTATGAGATTCTAAATGAATGACTTTTCCCTTTTTAAAATAAGCAGAGTTTGAGGACAATGATTCTAAAAATGGATACGCACCTTTGTGTGCTTTATAAAGTTGTCTCCCTCCTTGGTCTACGACGATTGTAACAATGATTTCTGGTTTTTCATTTGTTGTTTTAAAAATCTTATTAAAAGTATGTAAAGGAAGCTGATTGATAAATTTATAATTTAAAATTTTTGCATAAATGGACGGAATGTGTTGTTGGAATATTTCATCTGAATACATTCCATTTTCAAACCATTTTGGTCCATAGATCCAAATGGGAATTTCTGTATCATAAGAGTATTGTGTATAATGAGAAGTGTAATTGACTTCCTTTGAAAAATGTTCATCCTCAGTTTCCAAATTCCAATCAGAATTGAGCTGCTCCCATGATAGTTCATGTTCATCTAAGATATTTTTGATTTCTTCTTTAGAATAATGTGAAAGAGTGATTGCGTCTCTTGCTTCCCTATCAAATATATTAAACGGATAAGGTGCAAGAATCAGATCGGTATCTGGTTGCATGGAAACAAATGCTGCGCGTTTATAGTCCTGTTCCCATTTGCAACTCGATAGTAGAAAATTTACTCCAATGGCAAATAAGATAAATAATTTTTCTTTCGCACTTTTATTCACAGTTTCATTCCTTTCTTGCTACACTCTTCCAGATTTTACGCCCATTCGGCAAGTGAGAATTAAATTTGTCGGTGATCTAATGTGCCATTCTTCTCAGATCTCTTCTTATCTTGATGTGAAAACAAAAACATATGATTCCTTTAAAAGTTTCGAATATGTTGCAGAATCTTTACAAAATGCAAATCTAACATTTGGAAATTTAGAAACAACTATTACAGAAAAATCAAATGAATATTCAGGTTATCCAAGATTTGGAACTCCTGTTGGATATTTGAAAGGTTTAGAAAAATCTGGTTTTGATATTTTATCTACTTCAAATAACCACTCAGCTGATAAAGGATCTTACGGAATCGACACAACAATCCAGAAAGTAACTGAGTATAATATGATTCCAATTGGTTCTTATGTTTCTCTTGATGATTTCCAAAGACGCAAAGATTTAATTCAGGAAGTAAATGGAATTAAAATTGCAGTCTACAACTATACCTATTCTACAAATGGAATTCCTGTTCGTGATGGCCGCATTGTCCGCATCCTAAATGAAGATCAAATTCGAACTGATATAAAATACGCAAAAGAAAAGGGAGTTCATTTTATCATCTTATGGTATCACTATGGTAATGAGTATGAAGAGAATCCAAGCCTTTCACAACAAAAATGGGTTAATATTGGAATCGATGCTGGAGCAGATATTATCATTGGAGGCCATCCTCATGTTGTACAGAAATTAGATTTTTACCGAGATGTAAACTCGAATGAGGATAAACTAATCGCCTATTCCTTAGGAAACTTCCTTTCAGCGCAGAACAGACTATATACGGATGGAGGAATTATTTTATCATTTGTATTGGAAATTGGAGATCAAAATCAAAAAAGAATATTCAATGTAGAAAGTGAACCTGTTTGGGTAAATTCACGAGACTATAAAATTATTCCGATCATCAAATATAGAAATTCTGAATTACCAACAAAATTACCGAAACATCTAGAGAAAAGAATGTATGAATTTGAATCTCACATTCGGAAAATTCCTGGATTAGGAATTGCTTCATTCTAAATTTTGAATTTCGTTTTCAATTTGTTCATATCCCTTACCAGCCCGAATCAATTCTATTGAATCATCATTAATTTGGATCATGGTGGATAACTCTGTTTTTACAATTCCCCCATCCACAATTCCTTCAACGAGATTGCCATAGATTGAATCTAGATCATCTATATCAATTATGAATTCATCATTGCTAAAAGCCGAAGTGGAGGTAAGAGGAGAATCATGAATCTTTAAGAGCTCTTGTAAATATATATGATCTGGAATACGAATGCCAATCTGTTTATCTTTATGATGGGCAATGGAGGGTTTTGGTAAATTCTTATTCGCTTTTAATACGAATGTAAATGGACCAGGAGTTACACGTTTCATAAAACGATAAGCAGAGTTAGGCAAATATTCGATAAAATGGGATGCCATTGAAATATCTTTGCATAAGAGGGAAAGCGGTTTATCTTTTGGTAATTTTTTGATCGAATAAATTTTTTCCACTGCTGTCTTTGAATGAGCATCTGCAATGATCGCATAAACTGTATCTGTAGGAAAAATATAAATCGCTCCATCCTTCAACCTTTCTGAAATTTGTTTGAGTTTGCGAACTTCAGGATTTTCTGGATGGAGATAAATGATCATAGAAAATTCTGCTATTGAGCAGTTAATCCTCCATCAAGGACAATGCACTGTCCTGTCATATAGGAAGAAGAGTCTGAAGCTAGATAAATAGCAGCACCTAAAATATCTTCTGGTTTTCCAAGTCTACCCATAGGAATTCCAGCTAACACTTGTTTCATAATAAATTCTTTATCCTTAATCATGTCTGTCATATCAGTATCGATGAGACCTGGGCAAATCACATTGACTCGGTATCCATTATTACACCACTCTATTGCCAGTGCTTTTGATAATGTGATAACAGCTCCTTTTGTTCCTGAATATACAGAAGCGAGTTTACTCCCAACCATTCCTAGGACAGATGCAACATTGATGATATTTCCACCTTCTTTTTTATGATGTTTGTAATACGCTTGGCAATTTCTGAAAACGCCAACATAATTAGTTTGGACTATGTTTTGTAATTCATCCTCTTTAAAACCAGATGCGGGTGTATTTGTTGCGATACCTGCATTATTGATTAAGGTATCCAATCTGCCATGTTTGGCTTTTATTTGACCTATGACTTCGTAGGCAGAACCTTCACTTCTCACATCTAAGACAACACCATGGATCCCTTCTTTTTCCATCCAATGGATTGATTCTGGTTTGGAACCAGCACCATAAACAATGGCTCCAGCGTCACGAAATCCTAGCGCTAATGATTTACCAATACCACGGCTTGCACCTGTAATTAAAATTGTTTTACCTTTTACATCAAATAAACTCATTTTACCTCATGATTGGATGGATAACATTCGCTAGCTTGTGGCTTTGTATCTTCCATTAGTTTTTTGTAGTCTAGTGTATTATCATCTTTTACTAAATCCCTTCGAATATAATGGGTTCCCTTTTCATAATAATCTGCGATGGGATTACAATCTTGGATGTCTTCTGAATAACCCCGCTTACAACCAATTACTAAAACGAATGCCACTATAAGAAGTGTAAAAAATCTTGGACTCACCATGGACTAACTAAACAATATCCCATAAGGAATAGCAAGAAATTGTTTATTTTAAAATCGGCATCACCTAGAAGAAAACAAATCCTCTCTGATTTGGGTATTTTATTCCTCATCCAACCCGAACACATAGATGAATCTCAATATGAAAACGAAAATCCACTACAATATTTAGAACGAATGGTTCACTCTAAACTGGGATACCAATTTGAACCAAACAATCTTTATTTGGCATGTGATACGATTGTTGTCTATAAAAACGAGATTCTCCACAAACCAGTGGATGAATCGGATGCCTTTCGAATTCTAAAATACCTTTCAGGAAAAGAACATTCCGTCTTTTCGGGTGCTGTTCTTAAGCATAGTTCTGGAGCTAATTTTTTTTTCGAAGAGACCTTAATCCAATTTAAAGATTGGAAAGAATCGGAAATTGAAACCTATATTAAAGATTACAAACCATTTGATAAAGCTGGTTCTTACGGAATTCAGGATAGAAATGGACCCGTAAAAATGTGGAAAGGATCTTATCTTAACGTGTTAGGATTTCCATTTCGCAGTTTTTTGGCACGCCACGAACTTTGGATCCATTCGTGGGAAGCTGAGTTTAAGCGTAAAGATTGACTAGGTTTCCAGGTTTGTAACTGGCTTTGGCTTCTGGAGTGGATTGGATTTCCTGAGCTTGATTTTTGGTTTCGGAACTTGGAAATTTTGGCTGGTAGGAGCGGGATTGGATCGCTTCCACTTGTTCCACTGCTTGCGTGTTGTATGTAGGAGAAACATACATATACGGTTCTCCTAATCCTGAAACTCTTGCCACATTACTTGAGATTTCCATAGTATGATTATCGCCTCAGTCCTGTTGTTAGATTAGACCAGATTCAAGAAAATGGAAACAAAAAAATCCCAAGCAAGAGAATATAACTCCCTTTTCCAATTATTTAAGACTCCCGGAGCTCAAATTCCCCAATTCTTTGCTTATGCAGGCGAGGATTCATACGAGTTCGAACTGATAGTGGAACACTACAGGGAAACATTGCAAAAAACTTTGGGTGATTTTGAAGTCATTTTGATTGTATCGGAATCAGGCGAACAGGCCAAATTATTTGCAGAACTTTTTACTCCCGATATGTTTTACCCAAGAAAACTAATCATCATCAAAAATGCCACTGCTCTTTTCAAACCCATATTGGATGCCAAAACTACAAATGATTGGAAAGACTTTGCTTCTGGTTTTCGAAAAAATATCACTTCGGTTTCCGATGAAATTTACGCTCTCATCCATTATGACGGAAAGGATGTACCTAAAAGTTTAATCGATTTGTTCCAGGGAACTTTGAGTTTTTTTAAAACAAAAATTCTATACCCAAATGATTACCCAAAAATTTTTAAAGAAGTCTGTGAACAAGAGCAAGTTCATTTTGAACAAAACGCAAGCGAAGAATTTATACATAGAATTCCAGCGAATGTTGGCGCTTATATCAAAAGTGTAAAAAAATTAAAACAGTACTTACATCGATCTAAATTCACGCTCGATGATGTGAACACAGTGTTATTCAGTCAAAATGAATTGAATACCAATGTATTAGTTGAGTCTTTGATTCAAAAAAGGAAGGTCGATTTTTTTAAGGAGTTCACGAAGTTCAGTGATCAAAATTCTGAAATATTAAACTTTTTAACAAGGCTTACATATAAGTTGGATGAGATCCGAAAAATTAAAGTGATCCGTTCAAGGCATAACGGAGAAGTTCCAATTCCTATTATGGATGAACTTTTAAAAACTGCTAGTTTTTCAGAAGCGAGAAAAAATTTCGTAAGGCGTCAATTGGTATCAGACTCTGCCAATTTTACAGATAAATTATTGGACCAATTTTATGATATTGTGATTGAGATGAATATAAAATTTAAATCAGGTTTGAGAGATGAAGAAGGTAAAAACTATTTCATTCAAAAAATCATGCATTTGTTTTCTATCCTTCAGGATAAATCTTCTAATTGAAATTCATGTAATTTTCGATACAAGTTACGCTCTGATATTCCCAAAAGTTTCGCTGCCTTTTCTCGGTTACCTTTTGTATAAATTAAGTTAGCTTTTATGATCTCCTTTTCATATTGCTCCAGACTGATGCCAGGTAAGATATTCAAATCAGATAATGAATTTTCGAAGAAGTGAGGTGGAATCTGTTTCCAATGGAGTTGTTTTCCGGAAGAAAATCCAACCAAAGCAAAGATGAGATCCTTTAATTCCGTATAATTCCGGTTAAATATTTTGTTTTTGAAAAAGACAAAAAAATCTTCATCTAAAGTTGAAATTTTTTTATTGAGACTTTGATTCGCTTCAGACAGAAACTCATAAACGAATAATGGTAGTTCCGAAACTCTTTTTTTTAAATTAGGTAATTCAAAACGAAATGATTTAAACTGTTCATAAAAATCAGAATATATATTCTTTTGATTTAGGATTTCCATTTCTTCCGAATGAATTTCCCAATACATATATACTTTTGATTTTTCGTTATATTTTTCTTCCTTCCACCACTGTTGTAACAATATAATCTCTTCTTTTTTGGCTTTTGTTAACCAATCTAATACAACCGTTATGTTCTGTTTCGAAGACTTTATTTTATCTAAGTTTTGTTCAAATGAAAACGAATAGGAAAAATCAAAGGAGATAATAGAAGAATCAGGAATATTTCTTTTTTCTAAACTTCTTTCAATCCAAAATGATTTACCGATTCCTCTGTCCCCAACGATTAAGATAGGCAATGTAGAGTTCGAAATTTCTAACCATTGTTTTTTGATTTTTTCAATGTCAGAACCTTTCGTTATCCACTCTAGGTTTACCTTACCTTTTTTTAATGACACTCACTGTTCCTTGTAGATATCCATTAAATTCTCTAATTTTATTTACATCTAAAAACTTCTTTGCCTGTGAAGGTTTGACCATCAAAGTTTTCGGATAAGAATAATTTGTTTTTAACAAGTTAGTTTCTGCTGGGACATTTTTAATCCCCCAAGTTGATAATGGGTCCAATACAAAGGTAGTTTGGATTAGGTATTCCTTTCCCTTAGATACTTGCACATCATAAGGTAGTTGGATCCAAATGGCTTCTCCTTTTGACTCAACAAGTACCGTTTGGAACCTATCCTTTTCTAACAACTCAGAGTTAGATTCCATTCTTAATATGGATTCTAAATCAGTTTTAATTTCTTCCTTTTCCAATACTCTTTTCTCACTGATTTTTTCATATGCCAAATAAAGATTATAAGGTGAAACTACATCCACCGCAGCTCTTACGAGGGAAGCATCGTATTTTTTGATATTGTTTTGGTTCCATTGGAATGGGAATTGTAACTCTTCTTGCGATGAATATACATTAAATTGATTTAAGTATAAGTATTCATATCCATCTTGGGTTCCAATTTTTTGGTAGTCTGTAATGCCAACGACTCTGGAATTACTTGCTTTCCCAATCCTTTGTAATTCACGAATGGTAGAAAGATCTGAATGATTTGGAATTAAGATGATTGGTTCGATTTCCATATGACGAAGATCATTGAGTGCCATAATGATAGAACCCGATTTGTCTTTTACACTCGAGGAAAGTAAAAGGAACAATTTTCTAGATTCCTTTTTTCCTGTGGAAAACTTACCTTTCAAACTTTGTAATGCTCCTAAAACTGATTCAGATTGGTTTGAACCTTGCCACCCAGTTTCTTCCATTATTTTTTTAATTTCAGCATGTTCTTTGGTAGGAGGTATAGTGAGGGTTTTGTCTTTTTTCACTAATGTAACACCCAAGTACAAACCATCTTGGTCATACATCGAGTTCAAACTTTTGACTATGTCTTTTTTATAATAAGCATAAGAAGAATGGACATCGATGAATAAATTGATTTCGTAATAGATTGGATTTTTACTTTTTTTCTCATAATAACGCGGAGGTAAAAATCGAAAACTTTTTTCGTTATGTTTTTCATACGCCATTACAAAATTCGAAATTAATTTAGATTGGATGATTTGTTTTGATAAATTTTTACAATTGAATATGACCGTTTTGACTAGGATTGGATTTCCAAAGTCAATCTGATCCTGGACAACAAAATGAGAATCCCATTCGTTACAATAGGAATTAAAGTCCTGATCTTTCAGATCCGCTTCCTCATTCCATTCGGTTTCATTCAGATAATTTTCTATTAGTTTTGGATCTGTGATTTCAGTAAAAAAATTTCGTTTTAAATAATGTCGCGAAAGACGGGACAATTCAAAACCAGCCTCTCGTTTTGAGCCGAGAACAGGTGGTACTTCTCCCGAAATATAAGCAGGCAGGATAGAAATTTCTTTCGCATAAACATTTTTAGGGAAGAACGCAAAAAAAATAAGCAACGATGCAATAACATGCAAAGATAGGAATCGAGACATAAAATTAGAATTGGTCTATTGTGAGAAAATGTAAATCTTTATCCTACAAGTGAGATTCGTTTTCTTTGATAAAAGATTGACAAGTGTTATGAATCAGATCAAATTCTTCGGAAAAGGAGTAGATTCTTTATGAAGAAATCACTTATCGTATGTGCCTCTCTAATCGCATTTGTTGTATCTTGCGGATCCAATGATGGAGGCAGAAGAGACGCTACGACCGTAGGTAAAAATGGTTGGATTTTTGAAGGTTGGGCTTGTGCCCCAGACGCTGCGGCTGCAAAACGTGGTCAAAGCCCTGCTGAGTACTGCAAAGGAAAAGAAAAAGAGTTCGATTATCTTTACATGAAATTTTCTGCACGTGCATCTGACAAAGCAATCAAAGCTAATTCAGTAGCGATGAAACAATCCACTTGCCGTGAAGCAGCTCGTTTACAAGTTGCTGGTGATGGTTTGAAAAAAATCTTAGGTGAATACTTAGAACAAGCTTCTGGTGTGTCCGATGGTCAATCTACTGGTTCTGTAATCGTATCTGAATCAAAAGGTATTATCAAAGGTGTTGGAGTTTATGACTGCTGCTCTCTAAACAATGAAACAGGAATCTGCGCAAACGTAGGTGAGCCTGAGACTTGGGAAGAATGTCAGTGTGTTGGTTACCTCAGATATGCAGGTGGACAAAAAGCTCTCGAAGCAAAAGCAACTGCTGCTCAGTAATCTGACAATAGCGCTTTGTTACGAAAAAGCCTCCCGTAAAGGAGGCTTTTTTTTTGCTCTGATCATCTGATCAATATTGATACTTTCGAAAAGAGACTAGATAGACTAGCCGATAGAAAAAGTTTCTATTTTACTTTTTCACTTTTGGATCGAAGTAATGTTTATGTATAAACTCTTGTACTACCTTGTGTTCTGAAGCTGCAAGTGGTTTAAAGATGACTGATGTTGTTTTCCCTGCGGTTCTATGAACAGTACCTAAAATTTCTAATGGGTTTTGGTTGAGTGAAAATTGAATTTTGACTTGGTCACCTTCATAAAAGATTGCTGTTGTTTGGAAAGCAAGTCCACCTGTTCCCAAATCAGAAAGGTGTCCAGACACTGGGCCCGACTTTGTTTTTACTAACTCAACGGTACATGGAACATCTAGTTTCACTCGAGCATCTTTTCTTTTTTGTTTTGCTCCGCCATATTTACTATAACTATCGGAGAATATCGATTGTTTTGAATCTGCCATTTCAGGTTCCTTATACAAGACTTACAAACGTTTCACAGTTTATATTCTCGTTTTTGATTTCGCTTGTTTCCAAAATTTTAGCATCCATTTGAACGGATTCTAATCTATCTTTAAATTCATCCACAGAAGTAACTGTTAGCAGTTCTCTCTTTGTATCTTCCGGGAATCCTGTATTTTCTATATATTTTATAAAATGTTTTCTAAATAAAATTAACGCATAATCATCATTTGATGGATAAAAGTCCAACATCAAATCGAGGTGTTCAAGGATCACTGATTGAATTTCGATCCATGGAACCAATAGTTTTGGAAGATTGCCAAAAACCCAAGGATTACCAATTGCCTTTCTACCGATGAGAACCAAATCCACACCAAATTGTTTCTTTTTTTCAATCGCTTCCGCATACGTTTTCACATCACCATTCCCATAAATTGGTACTTTGGCACGTGATTTGATTTCACCAATTGCATTCCAATCTGCAAAACCAGTATATGCCATGGCCTTTGTCCTTCCATGTACAGAGATTGCAGAAACTCCAGAACCTTCTAATACTTTGACTGTTTCTAGATAATTTAAAGAATTAGAATCCCATCCCAATCGAATTTTAGCAGTCACAGGAAGACCGGTTCTATTTCGAATCCCTTCGATCATAGCACCCGCCAAACGAACATTTTTTAAAAGACCTGCACCAGATCCATTATGAGATACTTTCGCCACAGAACATCCCATGTTCAAATCGATGATATCCGGTTTTCGTTCTGCTGCAATTTCAGAAGCATTTACAACTGTATCTAAATCAGAACCAAAAATTTGGAAAACAAGTGGCCTTTCCATTTCTTGGTATCGAAACATATCCAAAGACTTTACATTTCCGATTTTAATTTGTTCTGTTGATACAAACTCGGTATAAGAAAATGCAGAACCAAACCTTCTTGTAATTTGGCGGTAAGGGCTATCGGAAATGCCAGCCATTGGTGATAAAGCTACATCACCTTTGATAGTTACATTTCCAATCCTTACCATATTACAAATTCCTAATTACGATTCCGCTTGTTCCGAATCCGTTTCTCGAACAACGGCAAAGTCTTTTACAAAATCTTCATCCTTTGTATTTACAACTTTCACTCCCATAGCAGATCTACCTACCATGGAAATTGTTTTCACTTCGACTCGAATTGCCATACCCGATTGTGTGATCACAAGTAATTCATCTTCTTCTTTCACGGAAGAGATACCAACAGCTCTTCCATTTTTTTCGCCAATTTTGAGGTAAGTCATACCTTTTCCACCGCGACCTTTGGTAGAAAATTCTTCAAAGTCAGTTCGTTTACCAAATCCATTTTCTGAAATACAGAATAAATGAGTATTAGGTTCTACTTTTGTAATACCTGCAATGGCATCATCCTCTTCCAACTTCATAGCTGTGACACCTGATGCAGTTCGACCTTGGGAACGGAGTTCATTTAAATTCATTCGAATTGCGAGTCCATTTTTACTACCGATAAACACATCGTAGTTATTTGGATTGGCAATCACATCAATGAGTTCGTCACCATCTCGAAGTCCAATAGCAATGATTCCTGATTTTTTGGTATTTGTGAATTCATCCAATTGAATTTTTTTCACAAATCCTTCTTTGGTGACCATAAGAAGATACGAGTCATCAAAGTTTCTGAAGGTAAATAACGAAGTAATTGTTTCATCATCATTGAGGTTGATCACAGCCTTTAATGATTTTCCACGTGCTTCTTTTGAACCGATCGGCAATTCATAAACTTTGAGTAAGAAGGCTCTTCCCTTATTGGAAAATAACATCAAGTTATCATGAGTCATCGCACTACTTAGTTTTTTAACAAAGTCTTCTCTTTTAGTTGAGATTCCTTGTACTCCCTTTCCACCACGTTTTTGACGGCGGAAGGTATCCATTGGAAGGCGTTTGATGAACATATCTTCAGAAAGTTGGACAACCACTTCTTCATCTGCAATCAAATCTTCTGCATTAAATGTAGAAGATTCCAAAGACTCTAAACTGATTTCTGTAGAGCGCGTATTCCCAAAGGATTGAGATACTTTTCCAAGTTCATCACATATGATTGATTTTACTCGTTCTGGTTTTGCCAAAATGTCTTCTAGATCTGCAATGAGGAGTCTCACTTGTTCTAATTCATCAATGATTTTTTGAACTTCTAATGATGTTAGTCTTTGCAGACGCATCTCTAAAATCGCATCCGCTTGTAATTCTGATAAAGCAAACGTAGACATGAGGGAACTTTGTGCTTCTTTTACATCCTTTGAAGCACGAATGATACGGATTACTTCATCTATATTCTCTAAAGCAATCCTGAGTCCTTCTAAGATGTGAGCTCTTTTTTGTGCTTTATCTAAATCAAATTCAGTTCGTCTAACAACAACTTCACGCCTGTGCTCTGCATATGATTTTAGAATTTCTTTTAACGAGAAAATTTTGGGACGATTGTCCAAAATCGCAAGCATCGTGATTCCATAACTTACTTGTAGTTGTGTTAACTTGAACAATTGGTTTAGGATTACTTGTGCGTTTGCGTCTTTTTTAACATGTATTTCTACACGAATTCCCTTTCGATCAGAAAGGTCTAAAATTTCAGAAATCCCTTCGATCAGTTTTTCATTCACTAGATCACCGATTTTTTCAAGAAGGTTCTTCTTGTTTACCTGATAAGGAATTTCATGAATGACGATGATTTCGCGTCCTTTGTTATTTTCAATGATCTCCACTTTGGAGCGAATTCGAATCGACCCTTTTCCTGTCGCATAGGCTTGGTACAAACCTTCTCCACCGATGATGATACCACCTGTAGGGAAATCAGGGCCCGGTAAAATCTTCATGAGCTCAGGTAGAGTGATATCCGGATTTTGAATCATCGCAATGACTGCGTTGACCGCTTCTTTCAGGTTATGTGGTGGGATATTGGTTGCCATCCCCACAGCAATCCCTGTTGAGCCATTGACTAAAATATTAGGAAAGTTAGCTGGTAATACGTCTGGTTGTTGTCTCGTATCATCGAAGTTAGGTGAAAAACTAACGGTATTTTTTTCGATGTCTTTGAGAAGTTCTTCCGCAAGTTTAGTAAGTCGTGCTTCAGTATAACGATAAGCCGCCGCATTGTCCCCATCGACAGATCCAAAGTTACCTTGACCATCAATCAATGTTTCTCGCATGGAGAATGTTTGTGCCATACGGACCATGGTTTCATAAACAGCGGAGTCACCATGTGGGTGATAGTTACCAATCACTTCCCCGACAATTTTTGCAGATTTTACATAAGGTCTATCGGAACGCCATGCCCTTTCATTCATCGCATGAAGGACACGTCTATGTACTGGTTTCAAACCATCACGTACATCCGGTAAAGCTCGACCTACGATAACACTCATCGCATAATCAAGGTAAGCTTCCTTCATTTGGTCTTCGATTTCAACCGGAATGACCCTGACACCAGCTTTTAAGGCACCGGCTACGTCTGGTCTACCGGATAAATTGAGTGCTAAGGTTTTGTTTGATTCGTTTTCTTGGCCGTTTTGTTCGGTCATTTGATTTTCCTAATTCCGATTAAAGATCTAAATTTGCTACTTTGTAGGAGTTTGCTTCGATAAAACGACGACGAGGTGAAACTTCATCACCCATCAGAATATTGAAGGTATCTTCTGCTTCCACAAAGTCTTGTAGTTTTACTTGTAACATAACACGTTCTTTTGGATCCATAGTGGTATCCCAAAGTTGTTCAGGGTTCATCTCTCCAAGTCCTTTGTATCGTTGGATCACAACTTTATCATTGGGTCTTGATTTTAAGATTTCATCTTTTTCGCGGTCTGAATACACATACACCGCCTCTTTTCCAAACTTCAATAGATACAACGGAGGTTGTGCTACGAAGAGAGATCCTTGTTCGATGATTGGTTTCATATAACGAAAGAAAAACGTTAATAACAAAGTTCGAATATGAGAGCCGTCCACGTCGGCATCTGTCATGATGATGATTTTTCGATAACGGAGTTTTTCTACATTAAACTCATCATCACCGATTCCGGTTCCCATAACAGTGATTAGGGTGCGAATTTCTTCATTCGAAAGGATTTTATCCAAACGAGCTTTTTCAACGTTTAGGATTTTACCTTTGAGTGGAAGGATCGCTTGTGTATTTCGATCTCGTCCTTGTTTAGCAGATCCACCCGCAGAGTCCCCCTCCACAAGGAATAGTTCGCAATGTTCGGGATCTTTTTCGGAACAGTCAGCAAGTTTCCCAGGAAGGCCACCACCTTCTAACACTGTCTTACGACGGGTAAGGTCGCGTGCACGTCTTGCCGCTTCTCTTGCTTTTGATGCTAAGATACATTTTTCGAGAATTTTTTTGATGACCGCAGGGTTTTCTTCAAAGTAACGATTGAGTCCTTCTCCTGTGATGGTTTGCATTAAACCTTTCACTTCAGCATTCACTAACTTTTCTTTTGTTTGTGAGTTAAACTGAGGTTGTGGAATTTTAATGGAGATCACAGCACAAATCCCTTCTTTAATGTCATCACCTTGCAAACCATTAGGTTGTTTTTTGAATAAGGTTTGGTCTTTCTTTAGATGATCGTTTAGTGTTCTTGTAAGTGCTGTTCTAAAACCTTCTAAGTGTGTTCCACCTAAGTTGTTATTAATGGCATTGGTAAAACAGAAAATATTTTCACTATATGTGTCGCAGTATTGAAGAGCGATTTCTGCCCAAACGTTTTCTTTTTCACCGACAAAGTGTAATACTTTATGTAGTGGGTGTTTTGATTCTGTAATGTATTCCACAAAGGAAACAATTCCACCATCAAACTTAAATTCGTGTTTAGCAATTTCTTCTTTTCTTTGGTCTTCAATGCGAATGAGAAGACCTTTATTTAAAAAAGCAATTTCTCTAAACCTGGCAGAAAGAGTATCAAAAGAAAAATCAACTGTCGTAAAGATGGTATCATCAGGTTTAAAGCGAACGACTGTTCCGCGGTGTGTTGTTTCGCCGATAATTTTTACATCTTCGATGGGAACTCCTGCTTGGTATTTTTGGTAATGGAGTTTTCCTTCTTGGTGAACTTCCACTTCCAAATACGTTGAGAGTGCATTGACAACGGAAACCCCAACCCCGTGTAATCCTCCCGATACTTTATACGCATCGTTTTCAAACTTACCACCAGCATGTAAAATGGTAAGAACGACTTCAATGGTCGACTTACCTTTGTCTGGGTGAATGCCAGTCGGAATTCCTCGTCCATTGTCTCGGACTTCAATGATATTTTCTGGTAAAATACGAACGTCAATTTCACTACAATGGCCAGCCATTGCTTCGTCCACGGAGTTGTCTACGACCTCATATACCATCTTATGGAGGCCTGACTCATCTTGGGTTCCGATGTACATTCCGGGACGTTTCCGGACCGCCTCTAGACCCTCTAAGATCTTGATTTTTGAGGCTGAATAGGCGTTTTGATCGGTTTGGTTGGACATAGAATTTTAAGATACCCTATAGGAAGTATCCTAGAAACACTCTCGAAGGGCAAGTGAAATCGGGGGGAAACGGAAGGTTTAAGACCTTGGATTTTGGAATTCATTTCCCGTTTTGAATTGGATTTTTTCCAATAAAACTGGGCTTGTGATTCGATTGATTTTTAGTAAAAGTTCCGATTTTTGGAACTCCAATTCTTGGGAGACCATAGAATGACGACAAACGACTGTCAGTTTTTTTCCATCGATGCCTTTAGGAAAACTCTGTTTTCCAAAAACTTCTCCTACAATCTCATTCCATTGTAAGCGAAGTTTTTTGAGGATTTGGTCTTGGAAAACTGTTTCACGATCTAGACCAAGTTTTTCCAGACTTTGAAACAGTTCTGAGAGTTCTACTTTTTTCATTTTTCAGTGAGTTCCTTCACTTTCCCAGATTCAATTTGGTATATTTCTTTATCAACTGTTAGGTTTCCGACATACTCATTGATTCCTTCTAAATCCGTGGTTGTAAAAAATGCCTGACCACATTCTGAAATTAGATTCACAAAGTATTCCCTTCTTTTTACATCCAGTTCCCTGATGATATCATCAATGAGAAGAACGGGTGCTTCACCAGTTGTATCACGAATCATTTGGAAACAGGCTGTTTTTAAAGCAATGACCGCACTTCGTTTTTGCCCTTGGGATCCAAAACCACTTAAGTCTTTGTCATCAAATCCTATTGGTAAAGTGTCACGGTGGTTTCCACAACTAGTGTATCCTATTGCTTTGTCTTTTCGTAAGTTATCGAATAGTTTTTGTCTATGTTCTTCCTTCGAAGATACATTTGGTTTATAGGTAAGATAAAATGGATCTTTTCCGGAACTGAGTTGTAAAAGATTTTGGTGGAAGTACCCTGCTAAAGTTTCAATGGTTTTTGTTCGTATCTCACGAATTTCTGCATCATGCTCAATGATCGGTTCATCCCAAATACCAATTTCACGATCACTTGCATTTTCTCTTTTTAAAGCAGCATTTCGTTGTTTTACCAATCGATCATATTCAATGAGTTGTTTTAAATAGTAACGGTTTGTAGAAGAAATGAATGCATCTAAAAATCGGCGCCTTTCCACATTCCCATCTTCAATGATGAGGATATCAGGTGGGCTCATCACAATCGAACGAAAGTATCCTACATAGTCGGAAATTTTTTTAAACTCTTCCCCATTCACTTTTAGTTTTTTTCGTTTTGTATAGGAATGTTCAATCCCATATTCAAAAAGAAAATCATTCCCTTCTGATTCAAATTCAGCTCGGATAAAAGTGTCAGTTGTATCCCAACGTAAAAGTTGGTTTTGATCTGATTCACGAAAACTTTTTAAGTAAGATAAAAGGGAGATAGATTCTAGTAAGTTTGTTTTGCCTTCTCCATTGTTTCCAATGAAGAAGACAAGACGTGATTTGAATGTGAGTTGTGTTTCTTCGTGGTTACGAAAATTCTTAATGTAGATTTTCTTAAGAAACATTAAAGTTTCATTGGCATGATGACAGAAACAAAGTCACTGTCAGAAGGATCCTTAAACAACACAGGTGCACTGGAAGTTGTGAATTCCAATATGACTTCGGGGTCATCTACTGCTTTTACCACATCACTTAAATAATCCCCTTTAAAGGCAATAGTGATTGCTTCACCATTGTATTCAATTGGCATATTGTGATCAAACATCATGGTTCCAGGATTGGAAGAGCTGATGTTTACATTTCCTTTTGTAAAAGCCAAACGAATTTGTTTAGAAGGTTCTTCTGCAGAGATCAATGCTTGTTTTAAGAAGGTTAAAAAATCAGCTTTTACCACACGAACTGATTCTGTCGTTTGTTTTGGAATCACTTGTTCGTAATCAGGGAAGTTTCCATCAATGAGTTTGAATAGAAGTTCTACGTTTCCTGAAGAAACATAAATTTGTTCTTCAACAAAACCAATTTTTGCTGTTTCCTTTCCTTCCATCATTTTGAGCATTTCGCGAACTGCTTTATGAGGAATGATCACTCCATTTTTGAATGGGAATTGTTTTGGAAATTTACGAACAATTTTAGATAATCGTCTACCATCTGTTCCAACCACAATGAGATCCGTGTTATCTGGTTTTAAAAATAATCCATTGAATACAAAACGTGTTTCTTCAATCGCCATTGCATAAGAAGTCTTTCGAAACATTTCTCGAATGGTTTGGCAAGGGAATTCAACCACACTTGATTCTTCCACTTTTGGAATGGTTTTGATATCTTCTGAATCAATACCGTTCACTTTGAACTTTGTATCCATTTTTCCAGAAGCATCAGTGATAGTGGTTTCTGAATTTTCAGATTGTTCTGTAGTTGTGAGTAAACTTGTGTCAAAGTTTAAATTTTTAAAAATACTGGAGAGTTGTTTTGCAGGAAGGGATGCAGTCCCTTTTTCTCCGATAGTGGATGGAACAGAAGTTTTGATTGCGATCTCTAAATCCGTCGCAGATAAATACACTTCGTTCTCCCCAGTTTGGATTTTTAAATTGGAGAGAGCAGACTTGATCTCTCGGACAGAGATCACTCCATCCACTGAGTTAATTGCTTTTAGGAATTCTGTAGTATTGACAGTGAATTTCATTTTTCCTCTTCTTCTTATTTATTTTATATATCTTTATATATATTATGTCGTTTCCGTTGGTTCTGTCAGTATGTCGATAAAGCCTGGAAAGTTCAATTTTTATTGAATTATGTCAGTTTTTTTCTATTTGGCAAGTGTGAATATTTATGTCCCTTTGAACAGTTTAGCAGACAAAGTTGGAACCATAAGTCCTAACTATGTCCTATCGACAGTTTATCGACAGACTTTCGCGTTGTTAGTCACAGTTTATTGGAAACTAATCTTGTGTTTGATGGTCTGAAAGAGATCTTCCCAGAGCGGTTCAGATGCCTTACGTTCTTTGAATTTATCGATCCCATGAATGACTGTTGAATGGGTTGTGGAAAAAATCCTACCAATTTGGGCTTTTGGAACATTCAAAACATCGTGAAGGAGGAGCATACAAAGATGGCGTGGCGGAATAAAGTCAGCTTTTCTACTTTTTCCGAGTAAATCCTTTCTGGCTACATTTGTCCTTTCACAGACTAAATCAATGACCATATCCGGACTAAATCCAATTCGTTTTTTATTCGTGAGAAATCGAGCTTCGGCAATTTCTTTGATTTTGTCTTCGGTGAGTAAAAAATACTCATACGCTTTTTTGTACATCACCAAATCATTTACAATACCAATCAGGGCACGGGAATCACCTTCTAATCGTTCGGCGAGCCAATGGAGTAATCCGTCACTAGCAGGAATATTGTATTCTGAAAAATTAGATTTTAATAATGACTTACGAAGTTCCAAATCATGGGATTTAATGTCGGCTTGTAATCCATGCACAAAGCGAGATTTGAGCCTTTCATGGAGAGGGAGTTCATAACTTGGTCTGTCTGATGCGATGACAATTTGTCTTTTGCGATCATATAGAAAATTAAAGAGCGCAAAAAACTCTTCTTGGGTTTTTTCTGCTCCACCATTCAAAAACTGAATGTCATCAAATAACAAAACATTATATGACTGGTAACGAATCTTAAATGATTCCAAAGATTCTCGATTGTTTTGTCTGACAGTAAAAATGAATTCATTCAAAAACGAGGTACTATTTACATACCTAACTGTTTTCCAAGGATCCTTTTTTTTGATCTCATTTCCGATAGCGTGGAGTAAATGGGTTTTTCCAACTCCAACAGGTCCAAACAAATACAATGGATTGTATTTCCCTGGTTGTTCCACGACACTTTTTGCGGCAGTGAAAGCAATTTTGTTGGAATCTGAAGTGATATAATTACTAAAAATATACTCTGGATTGAGATCAGAGTCGGAATCATCAAACTTGGATTGTATAACTTCTTTTAAAACATGTGAAGATGTTTCCGATTCCGTAAGAATGGATACTTTAAATTTATCACCAACCACTTGGTAAACAGCTTCTTCAATGAAACTGATGTATTTAGTTTCCACATGGCGTTTGATTCCGCTGGATGGAGCCATTACGTGAACCACTTGGTTCTCCCATTTGTCAAAACGAAGTGGTGCAATGAAATTGGAAAAGTACTTGGGAGGTATCTGTTTCGATATTTCTTCTAAAATTTCTTCCCAACGTTTGTCCAAGTTTCTCCGCCCTAAATGTGAAATCGGGTACTATACTTTTAGCAAGTAGGCAGAATTCAAATGAAAAATCGGGAAACGTTCCAAACTGTTAAAAATAGTCGAACCGAATAAAAAAATTATGTCCCTTATTCTGTTTGACAGAAATTCACCACATGTTGTGTGTTAGGTGTTCTTTATTCCTTCATATAAAGATTCATTGAATCACTTTAAATTCGATTAAGTTGCAAGACGTAAAAATAATTGTGATAAAAGAACATATTCTAATGCAGGAATTTCATAATGGAGTTTCAATTTGAAGTCGAGGATGGCTTCGATTCTACCTATATTAGCTTCAAAGTTTTTTTGTCTGTATTCATAGAGTAATAACAAACAAATCATTTCTAAAAAATCAATTCCTGTGAGACCTTCTTTATTGGAACGAAACTCACCTAATTGGTCTCTCACCCAATTTTCCAATTTAAATAAGAGTATGGAATCATGGCAATGTTCCCTTACGTTTTCATGCCATTCTTCTAAAAACTCATCTGCAATTTCAAATGGATTGAGTGATCCACCATAATACAATTTTGATTCCGCGATTTCATTCCTTCTGATTTTTTTAATCTCTTCTTGTGGGAGATAATGAAACGGAATACAAACCGAACGAGATACAATCGTCTGTTTTAAATTATGAAGGTCATTGACTATGAGAATGAATTTTGTATGTGGTGGTGGTTCTTCTAACGTTTTTAATAAAGTTGTTTCAGCTTCATTGTTGATCCGATTGGCTTCTGGAAATAAAACGATTCGATAATCGGATGTATGTGGTTTATAAGGAATTCTTGCGGATAGTAACCAACGAATCGTAAACTCTTCTGGATCCTTTTCTTTTCCGATCGCAATATTTTTTCGTCGAGGGAATTGGATGTAATCGGGATGCACACCTCGCATAAATTGTCTGCATGAATCACAGATTCCACAAGAGGTTCCTTCTAAACAAAGAATTTGCCTTGCGAATCGTTCTGCTGCAAGCCACTTCCCTACTCCATCAGGTCCATGGAATATGATAGAACCAGGAATTTTGGATCGGTCTTTTAAAAACGATTTTAAATACGTCAGTGCAACATCTTGGCCTGACACTTGTCCGAATGAAAACAAAGTATCAGACATTTTGTTTTAATACACCGGAGTGAGCCAATTCATGTAACTTGGTTGTTCACCACGTACAGTTTCAAAAAAGACAGATTGGATTTTTTTAGTGATGGGACCGATGTTTCCATTTCCAATCACTCTTCTATCCACTTCCTTCACCCAGGCTACTTGCACTCCCGTACCTGAAAAAAACAATTCATCAGCGATATAAAGTTCAGATCTTGCGATGTCTCTTTCTATGACTTGGTATCCCAAATCTTTTGCAATTTGTATGATACTTCTACGTGTGATCCCTTCAAGAATAGAAGAAGGAATAGTTGGTGTATGGATCACACCATCACGAACGATGAATAAATTTTCAGCAGAACCCTCTGATACAAATCCTCTTGCATCAAGAAAGATTGCTTCATCCATTCCATTTTGAACTGCTTCTGATTTAGCAAGAGCAGAGTTCACATACCCACCACTTACTTTAGATAAAGTTGGGATTTGGTTGTCTGAGAATCGTTGCCAAGAGGACACCATTGTTGTGAGTCCATTTTGTGTATCTAAATAGTCATCCAGTTTTAAAGCATACACAGTGATGTCTGCTTTTACGTCATGAAACCGTGGTGAAAGTTGTAATGCTGAAGTATAAATGAAAGGTCTTAAGTAAACATTTTGTTTGGCTTCATTTTTTCTGAGAAGGTCCAAAATGATCGATTGGATTTCTTCAGGTGTGATTTTGATTTGAAGTTGCATGATCTTTGTGGAGTTCACAAGTCTTTTACAATGTTCTGCTAACCGAAACACATATAGATTTTTTTTTGCTTCGTTGTAGTAACCTCTGATTCCTCCAAAGACACCTGTGCCATATTGGAGAGCGTGGGTTTGGACACTAACTTTCGCGTCTTCTGACGGAACAATTTTGCCTTCAAAGTATGTATACGGAAATGAATTCTGAGCCATTGAGATTCCTATCCTTCCAATCTTCTGGAGTTTCAAAATTAGAAAATGAATTTTATCTTTTTTTCTCTCGAAGCATACGCCGATGGTTTTGATATCGTTCTAGAGAGTGGTCTTAACTCTCCTTATTTTTCATAAGACATAAGAATCGTTACACTAAGAAGACATAATATGAATCCTTCCTTTTATCCCAACCAATTTGATTGTATCGTTGTCGGCGCAGGTCATGCTGGAACTGAAGCCGCTTATATTTCTGCTAAAGCTGGTCTCAAAACCTTACTCATCACAATGAACTTAGATACAATTGGGCAGATGAGTTGTAACCCAGCGATTGGCGGGATTGCAAAGGGGCATATGGTTCGTGAAGTGGATGCCCTTGGTGGACTTATGGGTAGAGTGATCGACCAAACAGGGATCCAGTTCAAGATGTTAAATACATCCAAAGGTCCTTCCGTTTGGGCACCACGTGCACAAGCAGAGAAAAAACAATACCAGCTGATGGTGAAACACCAGTTGGAAAAATTACAACACCTCTCCATCAGACAAGATACAGTAGAAGATTTGATTGTGGATGGAAACCAAGTGACTGGTGTCATCACTGGTCGTGGGTTTACGTTTTATACAAACCATGTGATCCTGACCACAGGAACATTTTTATCCAGTGTGATTCATATTGGAACTTACCAAAAAGAATCAGGAAGGATTGGTGAACCAACCACAAAAGGTTTGTCTCACACATTGGCACGATTCGAATTACGACTGGGTCGTTTGAAAACAGGAACCCCTGCTCGCGTTCACAAAAACTCGATCAACTTTGATGGACTTGAAATCCAAGACGGCGATGAAAACCCGCGCCCGTTTTCTTTCTCCACAAAGAAGATTGATCGTAAACAAATTCCTTGTTACATCACTTACACAAACGATACCACTCATGAACTGATCAAACAAAACTTAGAATTCTCTCCTATGTATTCAGGCCAGATCAAAAGTATAGGTCCAAGATATTGCCCTTCCATTGAAGACAAAGTGGTTCGTTTTGCAGAACGAGACCGTCATCAAATTTTTATCGAACCAGAAGGTTACGAAACAAACGAGATGTATCTCAATGGTGTCTCCACTAGTTTACCAGAAGAAGTACAATGGAAGTTTCTTCGAAGCATTAAAGGTTTAGAAGAAGTAGAACTCATGCGACCTGGTTATGCCATTGAGTATGATTATGTGGATCCCACAGAACTCAACCCAACTCTCGAAACAAAAAAGGTAAAGGGTCTATACCATGCAGGTCAGATCAATGGAACCACTGGGTATGAAGAAGCTGCTGCCCAAGGACTTGTTGCCGCTTATAATGTGATTCGGTCTGTGAGAAAAGAAGAACCAATTCTTTTCAAACGAAGTGAATCTTACATCGGAGTTCTTGTGGATGATCTTGTCTACAAGGGCGTGGAAGATCCCTATCGAATGTTCACAAGCCGTGCCGAATATCGCCTACTTCTCAGACAAGACAATGCTGACCAAAGACTTATGCAGTATGGATATGAGATGGGTCTTGTCGAAGAGTCTTTGTATAAAGAGATGAAGGATCGCTACGCAAGAATTGAAAAAATCAAATCCCATCTTTTTGTTTCGGCAATGAAACCTTCTGAAGAACTGACCAAGGTCCTGGAAGAAAAACAGATCACCAATTATAAATTTGGTCATTCACTTGCTTCTTTTTTGAAACGTTCGGATATCAAAATCAAAGACATTGAACCAATTGTTTCTGAACTTTCGATTTTGAATGAAGATGAGAAAGCTGTTTTGGAAATGGAAGTTAAGTATGAAGGGTATTTAAAACGAGAACTGGAAACGATTGAATACCGTAAGAAGTTTTTAAACTTTCAAATTCCAACCGACTTTGATTACGCAAGTGTGAAAGGTTTGAAGACGGAAGCGATTGTTAAATTGGAAAAACATAGACCACTCAATTTGGAAACTGCCTTACATATTTCAGGTGTGGATCCATCGGATGTGGATCTACTGCTCTACCACTTAGTGGATCGTAGATAATAGAGTGATTTTACTTTCTCCCAATTACCACTTCCTTATTAAATGAATGGAAGTTTATAAACCAAGGAGGTTTCCCTTCTTGGTTTTTTTATGCCTAAAGGGACTCAGTAGAGTTTTAAGTAAACGTATTCTTCAAGAGCAGTTTTGATCAAAGGGGATTCAGATTTGTTTTAAGGTTAAGAACAACCAAACCTCTCCTTTTTCGATGTGCATCCAACGAGAACAGATAATACCAGAAGTGAACTAAGCTGTGATTCTTAGTTGATTGATTCAAAATCAATGAATTCTCTATTTTGATTTTTTAGAATTGATTGTTCAAAGTTAAAAGCGGGGTGAACCTCAGGACAACAAGTGATGAATTGTTTTCGAGATCTGTTTTGATAGAGAGGAAAGAACTCTTTAGTTTCATAAGACTCTCGTTGGCCCAAAAATCTGTTAAGCCAACGAAATTCCATTTCAGTATAATTCAAATCTTACTCATAAACAAGGACGTGTGTTTTCTCAAGGATCCAGTTGTCTCCTTGTTTCACGTGAAACGAGTGGGACTCTAAACTTCCATCCGCTTTGTATTTCAATTTGTGAACCCTACGATTCTCGCCTTGGAAGAATTCCCTTTCGACTAAGTTTCCTTTGGAATCAAATTTGAAATGGATTTCACCTAGTCCCTTTTTCTTATCGTCGGTTAAATATTGGATTTGTACATTAGGTCGTTTCGGATCAATTTCAAAACGAAAGGATTCAGTGTCTTTTGTTTCTAAATTTTTACCTTCGGCAGCAAAGACGTTTCCTTCTCCATCGCTCTCAATGGAATATACCATTACAAGTTTACCTTCAGCATCTTTAACATTCATCTTTTTCAATGCACGACCTTTAAATTGAAAGTCCTTACGTTCAACAAGGTGACCGCCATTATCATACACTTCTTCACTTGTTAACAATCCATCAGTGTAACGGAAGGTTGTCTTACCATCACCCTTCCCTTCTTTGTCTGAATAAGATTCGGAGATTAATTTTCCATCTGAGTTGTATTCATATTCTGCGACATAAATCACGTGGCCTTCAGCATTACGAACGATCTCTTTGTTCGGAACTCTTTTCACTTTTTTAAAGAGGTAGGCATCTTTGTGGGACCATTTGCCTGGAGTATAACCTAATATGGGGAAGGATAAGATGATGAAAAAAATAAAAATTCGAAACATGGAAATGATTTCTCCTACAGGAGACATCGGCGAAATTCTATAAAACGATAATACGATTATGTCAGAAAAAACCATCCAAGAAGAAATCCAAACAATCATCCCCGAACTCTTTCCATTAATTGAACCAGAATTTGATTGGGAACTTTTGAAAAACTTTTATGAGTTTTTAAAACGAGATAATGAGAAAGGAGGATTCTTTTCCAGAAATGATTCGGAAAAGATTCTAGAGAGACATATTATAGAATCGATGATCTTTGTTTGGAAATTGAAAACTACAGGATATGTTTCACGTGAAACAAATGTAGCTGATGTCGGAACAGGGCCAGGACTGCCAGGTTTCCTATTTGCCCTTTTGAAAAAAGCACCGCATATCTTCCTAGTTGATTCTCAAAAACGAAAGTTAGCTTTGTTGGAAACGGAAGTCACGTCTGGAAGTCTTTCTAAAGTTTCAAAACGAGTTGAGTTTATCTATGCGCGCACAGAAGAGATCAATTCTAATTTTGATGTGGTCACTTCTAGAGCAATGGTTCCCTATCCTTACATCGCTGAAGTCACATCAAGAATGGTAAAACAAAAAGGAATCTTATGTCCCTTTCTGGCGCAACCGTATCAGGATATAGAAAAAGAAACAGAAGTTCTCTCGAATAATGGGTTTGTGATGAAAAAAGAAATTCCCATTCCTGAATTAGAGTTTGTTGGAAAGAGACATATCAAAATACTGCAAAAGAATTCACTTCCGAAAAAGGGATACCCCCGCGACTGGAAAGAAATCGTAAAGGAGACAAAAAACAAGAATGGGTAAAATCGTATCGATCAGTAACCAAAAGGGTGGCGTTGGAAAAACAACGACTGCGATCAACTTAGCATCCAATCTTGTTGATCTGGGAAAAAAAGTTCTTCTACTTGATATAGACCCACAGGGTAATTCAGGATCTGGACTTGGTTTAGAAGTACAATCACTAAATAAAACAACTTATGAAGTAATGATCGGAGAGTTATCAGCAAGAGAGGCGATCCAAAAAACTTTTGTTCAAAATCTAGATATCATTCCATCGAATATTAACCTTTCAGGACTTGAAGTAGACTTTCTTGGAATTGAGAAAAAAGAATTCAAACTCAAAGATGCTCTTGCTTCCATCAAAGAATCTTATGATTATATTTTAATCGATTGTCCCCCTTCTCTTGGTGTCTTAACCATCAATGCACTTTGTGCTTCTCAATCAGTGATGATCACTTTGCAAACAGAGTACTTCGCACTCGAAGGACTTTCACAACTTATGAGAATCATTTCCCTAGTGCAGTCACAATGGAATCCTTCTCTTGCTCTTGAAGGTGTTCTTCTTACGATGTATGATAAGAGAACTAACCTCGCAAACCAAGTTGCGGATGATGTTAGAAACTATTTCAAAGAAAAAGTTTATGAAACTGTCATTCCTCGTAATGTAAAATTATCAGAAGCACCTTCCTTTGGAAAACCTATCAACTACTATGATCCTGATGGCGTTGGTGCAAAAAGTTATAAAAGTTTAGCGGAAGAAATTGTAGGGAGGGCATAAGGTATGGCACTCGGCAAAGGAAAAGTATTAGGGAGAGGACTTGGAAATTTAATACCAGTCAATGAGAACAATGTTGAAATTTCTAAGGACGAACAAACGGGTCTTAGAGAAATCAAAGTTTCTGAAATTGCACCAAACCCTCATCAACCTAGAAAACAATTTTCAGACGCATCCATCCAAGAGTTATCGAATACAATTGTCGAACATGGTGTGATCCAACCGATCGTTGTACAAAAAAATCCATCTGGTTCGGGTTTCCTTTTGGTAGCTGGTGAAAGAAGATTGCGTGCGTGTAAACTTGCAGGTTTTGCAAAGATACCTGCGATCGTTCGTGATCTTTCCGAAGCGGATATGATGGAACTTGCCCTGATAGAAAATATCCAAAGGGAAAATTTAAATCCAATGGATGAGGCTTTGGCTTACCAAGCCATAATCGACAAACGAGGGTTAAAGGTAACAGACCTTGCCACTCGTGTTGGAAAAAACAGAGCCACAATTTCTAATTTGATCCGACTCCTTGCATTACCGAAACCACTACAAGATTGGGTGAAGGAAGGGAAACTTTCAGAAGGACAAGCTCGCCCCCTACTTTCAATTCCCGACTCTAAAAAACAATTTGAAGTCGCACAGAAGGTAATCATTGAAGGTTGGAATGTTCGCGAGGTGGAAAACTATGTTTCCAATCTGTTGAACCCAGAAAAAAAATCCAGTTCCCTAGCAAGTGCATCGGACAAACGTGATGCAAGCATTGTGAAACTGGAAACTAAGTTAAGAAACAAATTTAGTTCTAAGGTAGAAGTGTCTCATAATGAAAACAATGGCAAAGGTAAAATTGTTTTTTCCTATGCCAACCTAAGTGATATGGAAAGAATCTTAGAGCAACTCGGTGTGAAATTGTAATTTCGCCAAACGTTCATACAACTCACTTGTTCGTAAGAGTTCGTCGTGTGTTCCAACGGACTCAATTTCTCCTTCCTTAATCACAACAATTTGATCTGATTTCACAACTGTCGAAAGACGATGTGCTATCATAATGGTTGTTCTTTCTTTCACTAAAAAATCCAAAGCTCTTTGGATCATCTGTTCGGATTCTGAATCAAGCGCTGATGTCGCTTCATCGAGTAAAAGAATTCTTGGATTTCGGAGGATGGCCCTTGCAATTGCTATCCTTTGTTTTTGTCCGCCAGATAATCTAGTACCCAAGTGTCCTAGGTTTGTATCAAAACCATCTGGTAACTGGTTTAAAAATTCCATCACATAAGCATTTTCTGCTGCTGTTTGGATTTCTTCGAAACTTGCATTCGGTTTTCCATAGGCAATATTCTCTCGTAGGGTTCCACTGAATAGAATTGGTTGTTGGGGAACAAATCCGATGAGGGAACGTAAGTCTTCTAATTCTAAATCTTTGATGTTGATTCCACCGATGGAAATGGAACCGGAAGTTGGATCATAAAAACGAAGGATGAGTTCGAATAATGTACTCTTTCCGCCTCCTGATGGTCCAACAAGTGCTGTGGTTTTATTGGCAGGAATTTCTAAATTGATTCCTTTGATGGCCTTTGTTTCAGGACGAGAAGGATACGAAAATGTTAAATCCTTTAAAAGGATCGTAAGTCCATTTTGTTTCCCTGAACCATTCTTGAAAACTACAGAGTCTTGGGAATGGAATACTTCTGAAATAGGTTTTGCAAGAATTGGATCTTTGATTTCAGATTCGGATAACAAAAGTTCCATGAGTCTTTCTGTTGCACCAGCTGCCCTTTGTAAATCTCCTAGAACTTCGGATACGGCTCCTACACTGTTTGCAACCATGATTGCATAAAAGGAAAACGCAATGAGTTCTCCCCCTGTGATTTTTCCTTCGAGGACATCTGTTCCACCAACCCATAACATAAAACTAATTCCAGTTAGAATGAATAAAATGACAGTTCCGATGAGAAGTGCCCGTTGTCTAATTCTGGCAACTGCAACGGCAAAAGCATCTTCCACTGTTTTGGAGAATACATCGATATCTACTTTTTGGTGGTGAAAGGATTGTAAGATTTTGATGTTGAGAAGAGATTCGCTTACATACGTTCCTATATTTGCAATTTTATCCTGAGTGTTTCGGGAAAGGTTTCTCACTCGTTTTCCATAAAAGAGAATGGGAAACACAATGAAGGGAACACTGACAAGAACTATCATTGTGAGTTTTGCATTGGTGATAAAAAGAAAAATAATCCCACCCACAAACATCAAAATATTTCGTAATGCAATCGAGGCGGAAGAGCCGATGACAGTTTGGATGAGGGTGGTATCGGTTGTAATTCGGGATTGGATTTCCCCAGGAGAGTTGGATTCAAAAAAACTAGGATGGATGAAGATGATATGTTTGAACACATCTTTACGAATGTCAGATGCGACTCTTTCCCCGATCCAGGAAACCGTATAATGACGAATGTAAGTTCCAATTGCGAGAAGGATTCCAACGAAGATGATGAAGACAAGAGCATAACCTAATTCTTGTTTGGATTTTGCAGAAAATCCTGCATCTACCAAATGGCGTAATCCTTGGCCAAGACCCAATGTCACACCCGCTGTGAAAAGGAGTGCAAACGAAGAGAGGATCATTTGGATTCGGTATGGTTTTAAATAGGAAAAAGTTTTAGAAAGGACTCGGAGGTTTTTTGACTTAGGTCGGTCGGGTGTTTGCAAAGAATTATCCTTTTAGATCAATGAGTAGACCTCTGATTTCATCTAATTGTTTCAAAATTACAAAGGCACTGTTGTTGGGTGAAAACATGGTTTTAGCCAAAAGATCCAATTTTTCATCCACTACCTTCACATAACGTACGTCTTTTTGGTCATTTCGTCCGCGTTGGGGTGCTTGCATTACTTTGTAGTTTTTTTTGAGAATGAGTTCTGCTATTTGTTTGATATGCTTTTTGTACGATTCGAGGTTTTTGTGATTGGGATCTTTGATTAGGTCTTTTTCCAAATCAGGTAAATCTTTCCAAAGTTCATTTAATTCTCTTGTTTCTTCTTTTCCAGAAGGAACAATCGATTCTAAGATTTCTAAAAAACTTTGTTTGGCTTCATCGACGGGCGCAAGGGAAGAACTTAGTTTTTCTTTGGAACCTTTTTTTGCCTGAGTCGAAACCGACTTAGGGTTGTTGTTTTGGATGATCATAAACCCGCCTAATGACGAGTGGGGTTAATTGTACATTTCCCATGAAACACTACACCTTCTTCAACGATGAGGCGAGGAGTGACAATGTCCCCTTCTAATCGACAACTTGAAAGTAGTGTTACACGTTCTGTTGCATAAATATTTCCGCGGATTTCTCCACCAGCCACCACAACTCGTGCTTTGATATCAGTATCGACGATTCCAGACTTTCCGATAAGGACCTTTCCTGTAGTTTCAAGAACTCCACGGAATTTTCCATCGATACGGATAAGGCCAGGAAACTTAAATTCACCAGTGAATTCAGCCCCTTCTCCGATGATGCTATTAACTAAAAATTCTTCTTCTGTTGATGGATTCGACATTATTCTTGGATTTGGTTGAGAAACGAAAACGGATTCAACGCTTGGGTACCAACATGTACTTCATAATGAAGGTGGTAAATCGGATTTTCAGGAGATTTTCCGACATATCCCAGAATGTCACCCTTTGAGAGTTTTTCGTTTTTCTTCACACGGATTCGATCTAAATTTGAGTAGATCGTTTTCCAACCAAATCTGTGGGAAATTTTTACATAATAACCAGTCGCTGGTGAGTATCCAGTATCAAACACTAAACCAGGTGCGGTAGCAATGACTTCTGCTCCTGGGAAAGAGCCAATGTCCAAACCACGATTGATTTCTTCTTTGCCAGTAATTGGTGAGATGTACTTTCCAAAGGGAAACAATACATACCCTTTTGTGGGCCAAATCGATGGTGTGTTTTTAATGATGCTTTTTCTTTTTTTAATGAGTTTGATGATTTCTTCAGAAAGCTCTGAAGATAATTTTAAATTATGAATGTCTTCTTTGATTCGAAAGGATTCATCTGTAATGTCAGTTTGAGGTGTTCCTTGGAGTGCAAGGAATTGGCCCGCTTGTCCACCCATCCCTTTGGATACACGAGATGGATCTCCACCTAATTTGATATAAAGATTAGAAATACGGTCATAGTAGTATTGGATGGTTTCATGAAGAGAGTTTACCTCTTCTTTCATCTTTGATGATTGTCTAATAAAGTCTTTATTAGTTAAATTGAGTTCGGTGAGTTGGTGGATGGAGCCACTATGAGATAAAACATTCACCGCACTGATAACAAGTAACACAACCATGATACCAATGAAGATAGAAATGGCTTTGTAAGAGATGACAAAGTTGATGGTTTTTCGGTCAGTATGAGGAATGACCATAATAGTCAGTTTTTCACGACCTTTTTTGTCCAAATCTTCGTAACGTTGGGACAACTTAAGCTTCCATTCCTGGACTTTATACCGAAGTCGGTAAAAAATTAAATGTAGTCTTTGTTTTACTTCCACGTTCGTTATAGACCTACGATGATTTAAACAAAAGTTAATCTACCCACTATATCTTTCGATTGAATTTTCATTTTCATCCAGTGGAAATTACAAATCTTGCTATTTATGGGATATTCGTTGATCGACACACATTGCCACTTAGACATAATTCGAGAACAAGGACAAAGTATCGAAGAAACCCTGGAGAAATCCCGAATGGCAGGAGTAGACCAACTGGTTCAAATCGGTATTGATTTGCCAAGTTCAAACGAAGCTGTTCGTATATCAGAAACCTATTCAACTGATGCGTTAAAAATTTCTTATTCAATTGGTTGTCATCCGACGGAAACGCATGAGTTTCCCAATGCAGAACAAATTTTAAATTTAGCCAAATCCCGAATGAATGATCCTAAGTTTGCAGCGATTGGTGAAATTGGTGTGGATCTTTACCATGACGCTAGCACTCGTTCCCAACAAAATGATGTATTGCGAAAGTTTTTGGATTTTTCTTCAGAGTACCAAATCCCCGTTGTCATCCATTCACGAGATGCTTTTCAGGATACGTATGAAGCATTAAAAGAATATAAGACAAAAGCATTTGGAGTGATTCATTGTTTTACTTATGATTATGAAGCGGCAAAACAATTTGTCGATCTTGGGTATTATATTTCTTTTTCAGGAATTGTTACTTTTAAATCGGCGGTCGATATCCAAGAAGCTGCCAAAAAAATTCCACTCGAATCCATTTTGATTGAAACAGATGCACCGTTTTTATCACCGATGCCTCATCGTGGAAAAAGAAATGATTCCTCACATTTGCCCTTTGTATTAGAAAAAATGTATTCATTAAGAACCGAACCTAATACAGAAGTAGCAGAACGTATTTATAAAAATTCACTAAAATTTACAGAAAGAAAGGCCTATCACCATGCTTGATATCAATCGTATTGTTCAGAACCCAGAAGAACTACTTTCCACCTTACAAAAACGTGGTGTTGTCTCTACTGACATAGAAGCAAAAATCAAAACCGTTTCTGAAAAACAAAGAAAATTAAAATTAGAAGTAGAAGAGCTCCGTGCGGAACGTAACCGAGTTTCTAAAGAAATTGGAATTCAAAAATCGCAAGGGAAAGACATCACAGAAATATCTAATGCAATGAAAGGAGTTGGAGATCGCATCAAAGCAATCGAAGAAGAACTTTCAAAAGAAGAAGAATCTTTACATGAACTGAATTTGGGACTACCTAATTTACTAGATCCTTCGGTTCCAGAAGGGAAATCGGAAGAAGACAATGTTCTCGTCAAACAATGGGGTGAGATTAAAAAACACTCTTTTGAGGCAAAAACCCATTTTGATATTGGTGAGAAACTAGGTATTTTTGATTTTGAGCGTGGGGTCAAACTTTCTGGTGCAAGATTTTACACTTATCGCGGATTAGGTGCGAAATTAGAACGTGCATTAATGAATTTAATGCTTGATACCCACACATCTGAAAATGGGTATGAGGAAATGTGGGTACCTGTTCTTGTGAACGACGAATCCATGACGGCTACTGGCCAACTTCCTAAGTTTGCCGAAGATTTTTATCGATTGGAAAAAGATGGATTGAATCTCATTCCAACAGCAGAAGTGCCTCTTACGAATTATTACCGCGATGAAATCATCCAAGAAAAAGAATTACCGATCTCTGTTTGTGCCCACACATCCTGTTTTAGAAGAGAAGCTGGATCTTATGGAAGAGACACACGTGGGTTAGTGCGAGTTCACCAATTCCAGAAAGTCGAACTTGTTAAATTTGTAGAACCTGAGAAGTCAGTGGAAGAACACGAAAAGATGTTAAAAGATGCAGAATCCATTTTGCAAAAATTAAATCTACCGTATCGTGTGATGTTACTTTGTAGCAAAGATATGTCGAGTGCTTCCTCCAAAACATATGATATCGAAGTTTGGATGCCTGGACTTGGGCGATTTATGGAAATTTCTTCTGTTTCGAACTTCAAAGACTATCAAGCAAGACGAGGAAAAATTCGATACAAGTCAAAGGAAGGAAAAAACCTGCTCGTCCATACTTTGAATGGTTCTGGTCTTGCGATCGGTCGAACACTGGCAGCAGTGATTGAAAACTACCAATTAGAAGATGGAACCTTCCAAATTCCGGATGTGTTAAAACAATATATCCGATAAGAATTTTTGGGCAGATGACCGAGGTGTCAAATGCCCAATCAACTCACTCACCTAAATTTCGATTTTGCGATCAAAAAACAAAAATCCATTATAAGCATTAAATCTGGTATTAAACGTAAATCGGTTAATAACTTTGGATGTGGAATTAAACGAATTAGAATTAACTTACCAACGAAGGCGTTTAAACGAGCTACAAATAACGCATCATTTTTTATTTTTAAACGTATTACGAATCAATCCCCTCAATTTTTTCATAAACAAAAACTCATCCAATGGACGATCGGTTTATTTTTATCTCTTTTGGCTTCATCAGTATTTGCCCAAACAAGGGAAGGTGAAGATACTTTAGTTGTGAGTCCGATCAAAGGCCCTATCAATTCAGAGTTTCAAGAGTTTGGTCCAACCATGACCCCAGATGCAAAAACTTTATATTTTTATTCAAAACGATCAGAACGCAGTTATACCGAAATTTTTAAATCAGAACGAAAGAAAGATGGAACATGGGATTTTCCTGAAGAAGTCAGTGTTTTAAATTCCCCTTTTGATGACCAGAGTCCGTTTATAACTCGCGATGGGAAAATGATCCTTCTTTCATCAAATCGAGATGGTTCCATTGAAGTGATGTTAGCAGATGGTAAAGTCGGTATTTCGAGAGATTTGTATGTTTCCAATTGGAACGGAAAAACATGGTCTGTTCCTACTGCTTTACCTTCTCCAATCAATACAGAGGAAATTGAAGAAAATCCGCATTTGTTAGGTGATACTCTTTTATTCACTCGTTACCCATTCGGAAAACCAAACTTAGCAAAAATTTATTATAGTCAGATTAAAAACAATCAGTGGACAAAACCAAAACTTTTGCCTTCACCAATCAATGACCAACATGCAACAATTGCTGCTGCTTTTAATGATGATGGCAAAATACTTTTTTTCTCATCCAACCGTCCTGGTGGATTTGGCGGATTTGATTTGTATATGGCAAAAATAGAAGGGGAAGAATTTAAGGATGTTGAGAATTTAGGAAGTCCTATTAACTCCTCTGAAGATGAAGCCTATATTGTGTTTCAGCAGGTGAAAAAAACCTTTCTATTCTGCCGACGAGTGGAAGGAAAATCATTTGATATTTTCACCGCATCAGTTCCTAAACAAGAAAATTTAGTGCAAAAAAGATTAGAAGAAACGAAGAAAATATCTCTCGATTCTGTTTATTTTGAAAGAGCTTCATCTATTTTAAAACCAGAATCATCAATTCCCTTAGATTCAATCGTTGATTTCCTTCATGAAAATTCTGATCAAAAAATGAAAATTATCGGACATACTGATTTAACAGGAACTTTTGAGGACAATATGATTTTGTCAAAAGAAAGAGCTGAATCCGTTAAACAATATTTAGTCTCTAAAGGTGTTGATGCTAACCGGTTGGTGACAGAAGGAAAAGGACCCACACAACCGATGGTGCAGGGAACAGATGAAGCATCTTCGAAAAAAAATCGACGAACAGAATTTGTCCTACTAAATCCTTAATTTTTCCTTGCCGTTTCTATTTCCAAAAAGAAGGTTAATTGGATGTTCCCTAATTACCTTCGAATTGTTTGGAAAATATTGGTCGCCATTCTATTTGTCCCAACATTGCTTATGGGACAATCTAGTCCAACTCTGGAAAAAATTAAAAAAACCAAAACTTTAACGGTATCCGTTAATGAATTTTACGATCCATTTTATATTGAAAATCCCAATGAAGGTTATCCAGGATTAGATGTTGAATTGGCTCAAGAATATGCGAAATTTTTAGATGTTGATTTAAAAATCATTCCCTTACGAACGTTTGATCAACATGCTCGTATGTTAGAAAAAGGAGATAGCCAAATAGCAATGGCTGGAATCTCTTCTTCGATTAATCGTTTCCGAGATGTTTATTTTACAGACCCATATTTAATTTCGACACCAGCTGCCTTGGTTAATCGTACAGCACTACCGCCAGAACCGGAAGGGCAAATTGTAACGGTACAACTTTTTAGAAATTTAAATGATTTAACAAACATTACAGGAATTTCGTATTCAGTTTTAGCAAATAGTTCCAACCATCAATTTTTACGAGAAGCATTTCCAAAGGCACAAGTTTTTTCTTATTTCACAAATGAAGCTGCCTTAAACGAATTAAAGAAAAATAACGTAAATGCATTTGTTGCTGATTCTTTTTACATCCAAGCGTTACTACAAAAAGATTCTTCTCTTCGAGCTAATTATTTACCAATTTTAGGTGTGGTCCAAGAAGATCACATCAGTATGGGGATTGCTAAAAGAGATATTGAATTTCTTTATAACCTCAACTTTTTCATTAAGGAACTAAAACGGACCGGCAAAATCCAACAGTTGATTAACAAATACTTTAAATCTAACAAATGGGTAAAAAAAGAGTAATTTGAAAATGTTCACTCGTTTACTTACTATTTTTATTTTGTTTTTACTTCCATTGGGATTTTTATATTCACAAGAAGAAGAATCTCAAAGAACAATTATGAATTTTAATGGTTCGTTTCGTGTTCGAGCAACGAATGTGGGACGAGATGTTTTACTTGAACGTAAAACGCCTGTAACACCAATCACAAATTTAGAAAAGGAAAATGCAGAACGATTACAATCCGAACAACAAACAGTTCAGACTGATTTAGAGAGAAGGCAAAAAGGATTACCAAGTCAAATCACACCTCGTAAAGAAGATGTGAGTTATTACGACTCACGTTTCCTTTATAATATGAGTTTTTCCGCAAACAAATATGTGGAAGGGATTTGGGGGATGCAAGTAGGTGATATTCCATTTGGAGGAAGAGGTTTAAGGTCAACAGGACCAGATGGATTTGATCCTGGTTTAGTTGGTCCAGGTTCAGGTGGGGAACGTGGTCGAACTGCTGCTGTGAACGTACAAACTAACTTTTTATATTTAAATTTTAGAATTCCAGAATCAGGATTATTCATCAAAGTCGGACAACAATTATTTAGTTCCGCACAAGGTCGTGTTCTATTTTCTACAGGAACAGGCGTAAGTATTCTGAAAAATTTCCAATTTCTACGTTTATCACTAGAAGGAGGTATCCTTCGAGCAAGAGACCAAAGTTTTTTAGATGTAGATAAAAATGGTTTTGCTGATAAAAATTATCAGAGTTCAAATATCTACTACAACCGTTTAAAATTCGAATACTTTAGGAATATCAGAAATGAAGTGTATGCATACTTTTTGGATGATAATGATAAATCAGATAATGAAACAGCAAGGCTTGCTTGGTATGGTTTACATAATGAATTTAATTTCCAAAAATTTTCATTCATTGTGCATGGTATTTTGAATACAGGAACTGTAAAAAAATTAAAACCCATCAACGATTCAAATGATGTAACCATTTATAACACAACCCAAAGACACTTTGTAAAAGGTGGTATGTATGATTTTCAATTTACATACCGATGGAATGAATCTTTAAATTTTAACCTTATCGCCTTAGGAACAACAGGACGACCAGGTTATGATGCGAATGGCCAAGAAGCAAATTTAAAAGGAAATGGTTATAGAACACTTGCACCAGGATTTTCCATCTCCAACATTGCAACGGACTTCACTGGAGGTTATGCTTTATTCAATGGATCTAGTTTTTCAGGATTGAATGAGTATGGTTTGTATTCTAATATCATCGCTTTTGGACCATATCAATTTACACTTGGTTATTACCAACTTTGGGCTACAAAATCTCCCGAAATTAAAATTAACCGCGAGTTCAGTGAAAGGAATGGTTATCGCACTTCAACATATATGGGTATGGAATATAATTTTAACATTCGTTACAACGTGACATCAGATTTTCAAATTATCTTTCGTTCGGGTTATTTTGTCGCAGGTGATGCTTTGTTTGTTTTATTAGATTCAAAATATGGGCGTGTGTTACGAGAGGCGTTTATTGTGTTTGAACACCGATTTTAAAGAAAAACGAAAACAAAATTATTCGTAATTTATGATCAATCAAATTTCATTATCCCAAATCCATATCGATTCCCATTTATATAGTTTTAATTTATATTTCTTTAGCTGGTTATTTCGAAATTGAAAGAAAAGTTAAATTCCATTTTTTTGAGGAAAAACTAGAATTTGAAATTGTAGAATCAAAATAGATTCAAACTATTTTGACCCAAAGAAAATAGTTATAATGTTAATCGAGACTTGATTGCTTTTCCTAATGTATACTGATCGGAATATTCCAAAGTGCCACCAATCGTAATCCCGTGAGCTATCCTTGTGATTTTGATTTCCATGGGTTTGATCACTGTTGATAAGTAAGAAGCAGTTGCATCCCCTTCCAATGTTGGATTTGTTGCAATGAGAACTTCCTTGATCTCACCAGTATCCAATCGCGACATGAGTTGTTTGATGCGCAATTGTTCTGGTCCAATTCCATCCAAAGGAGAGATGGCTCCATTTAAAACATGGTATTTTCCAGAGTATTCTTTTGTGTTTTCGATGAAAAAGATATCCTCTGGTTGTTCCACAACACAAAGAATCCCGTTATCCCTTCGATCAGATAAACAAATAGAACAAATTGGTTCTTCTGTAAGCCCTCCACATTCATCACAAAATCGAAGTTTGGTCTTGGCTTCTTCAATATGATGTAACCATGATTGGAATGTACTAGGGTCCATTCGTAGAATATGAAATCCGATACGAGTGGCACTTTTTTTTCCAATACCAGGAAGGCTTGAAAATGCTTGGATTAGTTTTTGGAATTGTGGATCAGACAGGAGGAAACCCCCCATCCTTCTGGATTTGATTGAAGACACCCTCAAAATCACTAGGATTAAAACCTAAGACATTTTTCATTTCGTGTGCCATGGTCTCTTTTGCCTTTCGTTGTACTTCGTTAGTTGCTGATAAAATCAAATCTTCTAACATTTTTTTATCATCCGCATTAAACATGATGGGATTGATATTTAAATTTGTAAGAGTTCCATCTGCTGACGCTGTTACTTCCACCATTCCTGCCCCAGCCGAAGCAGTGACTCGAATCTGCGCGAGTCGTTTCTGAAGTTCTTCTTGTTTTTCTTTGATGTTTCCCAGTTGCGAAAACGCTTCTCGCATCTGTTTCATTTGGTCAAAAATTCCCATACTAACCTTTGGACTTATAAATTTTTAAATTGTTTTGGATCCACTTCCATACCAGAGAATTTTTCCTTTAATAATTTCTCCATATCCTCTGAATTATTTCCGCTAGCATTGGGATCTTTGGCATTCGGATTCTTTTCCATTGTAGGAGCATTCGGAATTTGAGTTTTGATCTCTGGTGTAGGAGATTCTATTTTTGCAATTGGTTGTGTAATTGGGTTTGGAATCTGTTTTTCTTGAGTGGTAGCTGGAGTTTGGATTTGTTTTTTAACCGGTTCAATCGAATCAGGAAGGATACTAATGTCTCCTTGTACGAGTTTTGTTAATTCTGAAATCTTTGCTAATAAACCAGAAACACTTGGTTTCTCTCTGTCTAAAATTAATTTTCGAAATTGAATTTCCAGATACACTTTCATCTCATAGGAACTTCGAAGTTTCATTAAATTCAATTTTTCGTGAATGGAAAAAATTCTTTCAGCGAGTAAAACTAAAATTTCACGATCAAGTTCGCGGTAGTTTTGTTTGAGTTTTTGTAAGTCTTCTTGAGGAATGTTAATTGATTCGCGATCCGCTAAGTTGTCTTTGATGAGAAGTAGTGAATTTAAAAATTCGATAAAATCCCATATGAATTTACTAAGATCAATTCCTGCTTGGAATAAATTTTCTAAGGTTTCGAATATTTGAGCACTTTGTGAAGTATCAATGAGTTGGTTCAGAAAATCAGTAAAGGTATCGATTCCATGATACCCAATCATTTTTCTTAATTTAGCTCCTGTTAAATTCCCGTCAGTGAATATAACCGCTTGTTCCATAAAGGATAAGGTATCTCGAACAGAACCATCTCCTTTTTTTGCGATCCAAAATAATCCTTCCGAATCGTATTTAAGTCCTTCCTTCGTACAAAGTGTTTCAATGTAAGATTGTAAAACGGTCACAGGTACTTTTCGAAAATGAAAGTCTTGGCAACGTGATAAAATTGTTTCAGGGATTTTATGATACTCTGTTGTTGCTAAAATAAAAACGACATGGGCAGGAGGTTCTTCTAGTGTTTTGAGCAGTGCATTGAAGGCAGCTCCGCTGAGCATATGTACCTCGTCCAAAATATAAACGCGGTACTTTCCCCCCATCGCATTGAATTTTACATTTTCTCTTAATTCACGGATATTATCAACTCCACTGTTTGATGCCGCATCAATTTCAAAAACATCATTTGAATTTCCCTTTGTGATTTCTAAACAAGAAGTACATTCATTACAAGGTTCAACACCATCTGGGCGTTCACAGTTGAGCCTTTTTGCAAGGATCCTTGCGATCGTTGTTTTTCCAACACCTCTTGGGCCAATGAAGATATAAGCATGTCCAATTTTTTTCGACTTAAATGCGTTTTGTAAAGAACCAACAGCAAGGTCTTGGTAAATTACATCCCGAAAGAACTGTGGTCGGTATTTTCGAAAGAGTACTTGGTGGTTTTCGCTCATTTAGTTCTTTGTTTTACTTTTTGTAAGATTTGAATTTTGGATTTCCCTTTGAGTATGAAAATTCATGGCTTGGAAGCAATGAAATTATTTCTAAGTGAGGTGCAATTTTAGGGAGTTGTGGGTGGAAAAAGTGGCGGAGAGACCGGGATTCGAACCCGGGGTGCTTTTGGCACACATGCTTTCCAAGCATGCACAATAGACCACTCTGACATCTCTCCAGTGATTTCTACTGCCTTCCATAAAAAGAAACGGTCTTAGGAATTCTACCTTTTCTCTTTGAAAAAACTAAGAAATTCAAATTTTATGTGCGACCTTGGTATGAGAGTGCATTTTGGAAAATGGTTCAAGAGGTAAATGGATTCTGTTGTGTAAGAGGAAATTCCTTCTCCTGGTTTTGCAGGAACAAAGTAGACTACCTCGGGAAGTTTCACTCGTAAAATGGCACCAGCACAGAGTAAACATGGCTCAAGAGCAGTGAGTAAGATATGGTCTGAAAGATAACGCCCATCGGTAAGAGAAAGTGCAGCTTCAATGGCCAAAATTTCGCTGTGTTTTGTTGGATTTAATGTTTGTTCGACGGAATTAAAAGAGGAAGTTAAAAACTCCCCATCTTTTGTTAAAATTTCCGAATAAGAAGGGATTTCGTTTTTATGTTTGGAGATTTCTATTGTGTATCGTTTCAAAAACGATTCATAGATGTCCACGCGCGCCCAAGAGGATTTGAACCTCTAACCTTCTGATCCGTAGTCAGATACTCTATCCAGTTGAGCTATGGGCGCAATGAATGCTTGGAGCATTTTTACCCAGTCCGAAAGAACGGGTATCACTATGGTTTTTTGCAAGCGGATGGAGTAAATCAAAAATCCCGCAATTCCTAGATAAAGTAGTACGGAAATGAGATGTAAGGTAGTCGCGAGGTAAAGACCCACAAAAGGGAGGAGTGATAGGACTTGTGCGATAACAATCCCAACTAAAAACAAACAGGTATTAACTGCAGAATACAAAGAAACGTTCACAAATTCCGGAAATTGGCGTTTCCAAGTGAAAATGGGAACCCAGGAAAAATAAAGAGGTAGGCTCGCAAAAATTTTTGCCGCTTCATCAGTCAGTAAGTAGGACTTAATTTTCTGGAATTGTTCTTTGAATTGGGTGAATCTCATGGCGGTATCATCGGAGACGCAGGGATTCGAACCCTGGGTACGATTGCTCGTACGACGGTTTAGCAAACCGCTCCTTTCGGCCACTCAGGCACGTCTCCAGCGACTCGGAGAAGGTAGGATTCGAACCCACGGTGGGATTACCACGACGGTTTTCAAGACCGCTGCTTTAGACCACTCAGCCACTTCTCCAAGAGTACCTATCCGTTATGTTAAATGCGAGTGCAGTGTCAAATGAATATTCAATGAATGGTCTACAAGAATGGAAAAGTTGCAGATAAAATTAGAAAAGTGGGCCAATGGTGGTTACTGTCTTTCTCACCATGATGGGCATGCTGTGTTTGTAGAAGGTGGAATCCCAGGTGAAACTGTGGACATAAGTCTTACGAAACAAGGCAACAAGGAATGGTTTGGATTTGTGAATTCAGTGATTGAATCCTCACCACTAAGGGTCCCTTCTGACTGCCCTGTGTATCTGGAATGTGGTGGGTGTAGTTACCGGCACATTTCCTACGAAGAGGAAGTGAAAGTGAAAACTTCCCTATTGGAATTGATGTTCCCGGAATGGGTTGGTAAAGTAGAGGTGGTAACCGGACCAAGTGTTGGGTATCGCAATAATGTACAATGGCAAGTGGAAGGTGGACAAATTGGGTTTTTTGCGAAAAACACCCACCGAATCATTCCCGATTCATCCTCACATTGTAAGAATGTCGATAAACGATTGTTAATTGAAAACCCAAACGATTTTGCTATTCTTTCCAAACAAAAGCCAAATCAGACCCGATTGCCAAAAACGCAAAATAAAGCGAATTCCCTTTCACTACGTTTGTCCCAAAACGCAGTGGTGCAGTACGAAAAAGAAGAAACAAAGTTTGAATTTTTGAGTACTAAACTCACAGTTCCAGCAAAAGGATTTTTTCAAATCAACCAATTCTTAATGGAAACTTGGATTCAGAAAATTAAGTCCTTGTTACCCAAGGATGCAAATGTTTTGGAACTGTTTTGTGGTTGTGGAACCATTGGAATTACCTTACGCGATCGAATCAAATCGCTTTATGGAATTGAATCTCATGAAAAAAGCATTCAATATGCTAATCAAAATGCAAAAGCCAATGGAATCACAACCTATCAATATGCAGTTTTGGATTTGTACCAAAAACATATACCCAAAGATCTAAAAACTTTTCCTACATGGATTGTGAATCCACCAAGAGCTGGGTTATCCAAAGGAATCATTGAGACAGCAGAAATGCTAAAGCCAAAGGAGATTGTTTATTCCAGCTGTAATCCAAGTACTTTGCGAAGGGACGTAACTTCCCTGAAAGAGATAGGTTATGAAATGGACCATTTGAGTTTGTTTGATTTTTTTCCTAGAACCAATCATTATGAGGTGTTGGTGCGATTACGAAAACGGAAATGAACAACTCATTTTGTTTTCAATGAGTTGTTATCATTTGGTAAAAATGCAAAGGAAAATATAAATTTATTTTCCTTTGGTTGAAATTTTGAAAGGTAAGTATGCTGGACAAAAGCCAATTGCAGAAGTCGCAATCATTACTAAACCAATTACGAACAATACAATTGCAGTGGTTCCTTCCACAATACCACCTAAATACAAACCACCTAACACAAGGCCCACTACAACACGAATGACTCTGTCATATAATCCCATATTTTGAAACATACTAAGTCTCCTTACCCAATCAGACGATATTTTGCGCAGATTTCTAGCTATTTTTTTCTAACCACTCTATGATCAGTTTGGTAACTTCTTCTCTTTTTTCCCAATGGAGGAAGTGACCTGCATGATCAAAGCCAATCTTTCGAAATCCACGAGGAAAATCAGATTCATCGAGTAAGTGTTCAAATAAATTCTTATGGAAACATCCATCATTCAAACCATAAAGCACTTGGGTGGGAACTGTTATGTGAGTATCAAAAATCCCTACTATACTTTCTCTCCCTGATTCTGTGAATAAATCATTTAAGTTTCGGTAATACGCCAGAGCCGAGGAAAGGATCCCTGGATTTTGGAAATTCGATTTGATTTCGGACAAATGGTCCTGGTTAGGCGTGAATCCAGGTGACCAGTCTTTCCATAAAAAATCAACCAAGGCAAATTGATTCGAACGAATGGTTAATTCTGCTAAATAGGGAATTTGAAATAGAGCAACATACCACGAATGGAATGTTTGTAACGGCGCCCAAAAAAAAGAATCTTGAAAGGTTTTGAGTAACGGGACTCCCAAACTTGTGATGGATCGAAAACGATTTGGATAGTACATTCCGGCAGCGTAGGCAATGATTGCTCCCCAATTGTGTCCCACAAGATGAACAGTATCCCATCTGCGATCATCCATCCATCCTAAAACATCATTCACTAAATCAACAACATGTAGTTTGTTCGCATGTGAAATAGTAGATGGTTCGTATCCTCGTATCACAGGTGCTATACAATGATAGCCTTTTTTAGCGATCGATTCCATGATGGGAGAAAATGTTTTATGGTTATCAGGAAAACCATGTAAAAATAAGACAGGGTCACCAGAACCTGTTTCTAATGTGGTAAATACAGTGGATGAATTTCTAATTTCCGAATGATGCATTGTTTACCAACTTTTCTTTAGATTCTGTTTTTCGGAAAAATTGTAACACAATCTCCCTCGTATCCAAGTCCTTACTTAGGTATCCATATTGTTTTTCATTTTGGTAATAAAATCCATTAGGCCAAATATGCCCTCCACCAGGAATTAAATAACCTTCCACAACATTGTCACTTGAACAATCGGACAGTTTCGAATATTCAATGTCTCGTTTCCAAAAACGATTCATATGACGTTTTTTTGTTTTGATTTCTTCTTTGCAGGGAAAGGCAGAACTCCAATACGAAAGTGAATCTACAAATGACAAAACTTCACCAGCCGGAATTCGTTCCGATTTTGGACTCATCTCTTTTGGTATGGATACAATTCCTCCTGTATAAGGAACAACATCATCAGAGGTACCCATGATAAAACCAATTGATTTGATTGGTGGTTTGGGACAAATTTCCGTTAGACCTTTGGATGTTACGGCAGCAACAGAATATCCCGAACGGAACAAATCATTTGCTTCACATAACAAACGTTGTGTCATGAATCCACCATTGGAAATACCTACTGCATGGATACGACTTGTATCCACAGGTATTTTTTTATCGAGGAAATAGACCATATCCCGAAAAAATTGAACATCTTTTGTGTTTCTTTTGTCAGTGAGAGAATGTGGAATTTTCCTTCCATCATTCCATCGATTCCCATATCCATCTGGATAAACGACAATAAATCCGTATTCTTCTGCTTTTTCTGTCATGCGAGAAAGATAAATCATTCCCTCACCACTTCCACCGCCACCATGTAAGACAAAAACTATAGGTAACTTCGACTCATTTCTATTCTTTGGAATGTAATAACGGAAATTACGGATGATTCCATCAGACACTATGGATTCTAAAGTATGGTCCTTTACAGTAACAATAGAAGGAAGAGATTTACAAACAAAAGAAAATGGAATCGTTAACATGAATACATTTGAATAAAGAAAAATGCGCCTAACAATGCCCATCATATGAATTGGGACTCAAAATATTGAATTGTTTCTTTGACTTTGGTATCTCCTTCGAGTGGATACTTCGGGTGGAATTCTTTATCAACAGTTGGATCGTAGGGACCTGATTTTCCTTCGAAACAGACTGCTACATCTGACAAACAGACCAAACTATGCCAAACACCAGGTTGTAAATCGATCCCTCGTTTTGGTCCTTTCGAAGATAATTTGTGGGATTCTTTGATTTTTCCATCTTCTGAAAAGATTAAAAATCCAATTTCCCCTTCGAGTACAACAAAGGTTTCTGGTTTTGGGTCCGACAAATGTCTGTGAGGTGAAATGTATGTATTCTTAGAAAGAACATTGAGAAACCTTTGGTACACTTCCTTTTGTTCGTGGAAGTTATGGTTTGTTCGTTTCCGTTCAGCGTTTTGTGCTTTTGAAATGAGGTTTCCGATTAAGTCGGAATCAATGATTTGTATTTCCTGCAAGTTGGCCTTCCAATTCTCGTTCGATGAAGGCTAACATATCCGGAACACAAGCCGTACAAGTATCTGCCGCTCCCATCTCACGGGCAACTTCTAGTATAGGGCGATTTGTTTCTTTGACAACATTTAAGATGGTTTCAAAGAAAACTTCTGCACAGTGACACTTGATCATGGTTCTGAGAATCAGTCTCTTGCTCTTTTGTGAGAAAGACAAGAATTTTTCCTGGTCTTCAGTCGAAAATTTTCGGATCAGAACGAACCATAACATGGGACATAATCTATCGAGGGATTGGAAACGAACACGGAATCCAACTTTTGGGACAGAGTCGGAAATTATCCCAATTGTTTTTTGTACAAAATCTCGAGTGTTTTTAAAGCAAATGACCAAGTAAACGATTTGGCATTTTCTTTCCCGAGTTTACGTAACTCTAAAAGGCGAGTTTTGTCTTTGAGAAGGGAAAGAAGTTGTTCGGAAAAGGAAATTGGGTCCTTCGGATCAAACGCATCAAACCCTTTTCCTAACACTTCAGGTAACACTGTCGCATTGGAAGAAAAGACGGGAGTTCCCATGGCTTGTGCCTCTAAAACGGGAAAACCAAACCCTTCAAAGAGTGAAGGATAGACAAACAAAGTTGCTCCTTGGTAAGCAAGAGGTAACTCATCATAAGGTAGATGAGAGAGGAAATAAATTCGTTTTGAATTTTGTTTTTGGAAATCCAATAATTCTTTTGGGATCTCTTTACTAATCCCTCCAACCACAAGGGGGAGTTTGAGGTGTTTTTCATTCCATAACGATTCCAATTGCGATAATAAGAATGGAAAATTTTTGTGAGATTTACCGATCCCAACGGTAAAGAGATACTCATTTGGTAATTTATGTTTTTTAAGAAACACATCAAGTTGTGTCTCTGATCGTTTTGAAAAATTTTTTAAATCAATTCCATTATAAATAACTGTAATTCGATCCCTTCTATAACCAAAACTTTTGATTAAATCTTCTTTTGTATAATTAGAAACAGTTATGATACTCTTGGCTAACCATTTAATGGAACGAAAAACGATTTGTATATACAATCGTTTTATAAAGGAACTATGGGTTTCCTTAAAGTGATAAGGGATTAAGTCATGAATTGTAACGATACATTTACGAAGGTACTTGAGTGGAACATTAAAATGGGGTATGTCCAAGACATCCATCTCCGCCATTTGGGGATGGCCAAAAAATTCCTTTGGAGAATAAATTTTTGCTTTGTATTCTATGATTTCTGCATGTTTTGGAACTTCATATTTTTTGAGAAGGATGGGATCTCCGAATAGATAAAGTTTGGCGTCCTTTTCGTTTAAGGGCCAAAATTTTAATATATGTTGGATGCGAATTCCAATCCCAGAATTTTCGATCATCCTTGCATCATAGCCAATTTTTTTTTGCATTTGTTTGATGATTATGTCCTTTCGAATCAAAAAAAGGAAATGTATCTTTTCCTAAGAAGCCAAGTCTAGTCAAATAAGTAGTGAATATTCTGCATTCAAATTTTGAAAGGCAGGTTCACATAGAACTTACTTTCAAAAAGGAATCGGATGGAAAACTTAATCGAAGAAATCCTGAAACAAATTGGTGAAGACCCAAGTCGAGAGGGTCTTGTGAAAACGCCCAACCGAGTCAAAAAGGCGTATGACTTTTTAACCAGCGGATACAAAGCGGACATCAACCAATTGGTAAACGGGGCTATTTTTGAAGAAAGTACAACTGGAATGGTACTTGTTCGTGATATCGAAATGTACTCTTTATGTGAACACCACTTACTTCCCTTTTACGGAAGAGCGCATGTAGCATACATTCCAAATAAAAAAATCATTGGGATTAGTAAGATTCCAAGAATCGTCGATGTATTTGCACGAAGATTACAAGTCCAGGAACGACTTACCGACCAAATTGCACAGGCGATCCAAGAAACTTTGGACCCACTGGGAGTTGGTGTTGTCATCAAAGCAAAACATTTGTGTATGATGATGAGAGGTGTCGAAAAACAAAACTCGGAACTATTCACTTCTAGTTTGCTTGGTGTTTTTAAAACAGATCCTACCACACGAAGCGAATTTTTAGATCTGATCCGAACTGGTTCCCACTAAGTTCATTTTTTAAATTCTTTTTTTACGATTCATGCTGGACTTTTTTCCAAAAAAGTTCAGTCTTTTTCCTCTAGAGGGACACTATGCCGAAAGAAAGAATCGTGGCACCATCCAAAGAATTTGCCAAACTTGCAAATGTTAGCTTAAAAGAATACAAAGCCAAATACAAAGAATCGATTGAAAAACCAGAGAAATTTTGGGCCGAACAAGCCAAACGCCTAACATGGTTTAAAAAATGGACCAAGGTTTTAAAACAAGATTTTGCTAAAGCCAAAGCAGAATGGTTTGTAGGTGGAAAACTGAATGTTTCCTATAATTGTTTAGACCGCCACCTGGATTCACCTCTCAAAAATAAAGCTGCACTGATTTGGGAAGGAGACAATCCGGACGAATCCAAAGTTCTTACTTACCATGATTTGCACCGAGAAGTGAATCACTTTGCCAATGTTTTAAAAAAGTTCAAAGTGAAAAAAGGGGATCGTGTCCTCATTTACCTCCCTATGATCCCTGAACTTGCCATCACCACACTTGCTTGTACTCGCATTGGGGCGGTCCATTCTGTTGTTTTTGGTGGATTTTCGCCAGAAGCGCTTCTAGGTCGTATAGAAGATTGTAAACCAACACTCGTCATTACTGCTGATGGAGGGTACCGTGGTGGCAAACCAATTGAATTGAAAAAAAATGTAGATGTTGCCTTATCAGAAACCAAGTTCCAAGTGAATGATGTCATCGTTGTCAAACGTACTGGAGACGAAGGAAATCTGAATTGGAAAGAGGGTCGTGATCATTGGTACCATTACCTTATGAAAGACCCAGATGTAAAAAAAGAATGTCCTGCTGTTCCTATGGATTCTGAAGATCCACTTTTTATATTGTACACGTCTGGTTCCACAGGGAAACCAAAAGGTGTCTTACACACGACAGCAGGTTATTTGTTAGGTGCTAATCTTACGTTTGCAACCATCTTTGATTATAAAGACACTGACACTTACTGGTGTACGGCAGATATCGGATGGATCACAGGCCATAGTTATATTTTATATGGACCTCTTTCCAATGGAGCCACGTCTTTGATGTTTGAAGGGGTTCCCAGTTACCCAGACATGGGTAGATTTTGGGATGTGATTGATAAGTACAAAGTCACAGTATTTTATACCGCACCAACTGCCATCCGTGCCCTCATGCGAGAAGGACTCGAACCAATCAAAAAACGTTCACTCGCATCACTACGGTTACTTGGATCTGTGGGAGAACCCATCAATCCGGAAGCTTGGGAATGGTATTATGCCAATATAGGGAAATCAAAATGCCCGATTGTTGATACATGGTGGCAAACAGAAACGGGTTCCATTATGATTTCAGGAATCCCGGGAGCAATCCCACAAAAACCTGGTTCGGCCAGTTGGCCATTTTATGGAATCCTACCGGTTCTTGTGGACAATGAAGGAGTGGAGATCAAAGGCAAGGGAGAAATCTCCGGTAATCTTTGTATCGCAAAACCTTGGCCATCTATGATGCGAGGTGTGTACGGAGATCCAAAACGATTCTTTGATACTTACTTTTCCCAATTCAAAGGGTATTATTTTACAGGAGATGGTGCCAACCGAGATAAGGAAGGTTACTTTCGTATCACGGGAAGAGTCGATGATGTGCTGAATGTTTCAGGACACCGCATTGGTTCCGCTGAAGTAGAGAGTGCCCTTGTTGAACACAAATCCGTGGCAGAAGCAGCGGTGGTTGGTTTCCCACATGATATCAAAGGACAAGGGATTTATGCCTATGTCACAGTGAAACAAGGGGTTGTAACAAACGACCAATTGAAAAAAGAACTTATTGCCATGGTGGAAAAGATGATTGGGAAAATTGCTAGACCCGATGTGATCCATTGGGCTCCGGGACTTCCCAAAACTCGTTCAGGGAAAATCATGCGCAGGATCTTACGAAAAATTGCTAACAACGAATTTGATACGTTAGGTGATATTAGTACCCTTGCCGATCCATCGGTTGTACAATCCTTAATTGATGATAAAAAGAAATATCATAGTTAAAAAGATCGTTTCGTAAGCGTTCACTCCTTCCAAAAACGAATTTGGTTGATTTGGTTTTGGGAGGAGGGTGAAAAATCAATAGTCAGAAATCAATCACCAAGTCCAAAAATTAAAAAGTATCAAATTCGTATCCCTTATAACTCTTGCGGTAGAGCCGCAAACGGTCCCATCACACGCAGAAATTCTGATTCTTCAAATTCTAAATCACGTTCCTTTAGTTTTTTTCGGTACTCATTTGCCTTGGTTTCATTTCGCGAAGAAAACCAATGGATGGCAAAAAGCAAATATTCTCTATTTTTTCGATAAGTGGACACATGGTTTTCAAGATCAGTTCCATTTAGATTTTTCTGATTTTGGAAATCTTTGACTAAAGAATCAATTGCTAAGGTGTCACGGTCTTTTCCAAGATTCGCATAACTTTGGCGTATGAGAAATAGAATTTCTTTTGCATCTGAATTTGGATCATATTTTAAAAGATTGTAAAATCCTCGCCGAAACAATGTTAAGGATTCTAAGTACCTTTGTTTTTCTTGGAGGTATACTCCATAACGTGTGAAGTATCTTGTTTCCTTTAAAAAAATTGTAGAGGTCCAAATGTATGCTTGTTCAAGAGAATCCGAATTTCGACCACGCCTGGCTAAAATTAAAGTTTCATACATTCCTTCTTCTCGTGGGAAGTACACAAGATATCGTAAACTTAGATCATCAGCTTCTTTCCATTTTCTATTTTTGATATTTTTGAGAAGGCTATTTTGTAAGGCGTCTTTTTCTGACACGAATGTTTTGTCATTTTCCAATGTTTGCATATACATTTCGTAATCTGATTCTAAACCCAATTGGCGGGAAAGGATTGCTGCTAAGTACAATCTGTACTTTGCATTTGGTTTCTGTTCTAAATACAGTTTGGTATAAAAAAGTGCTTCTCTTGGTTTTTTCTCTTTTTCATAAAAATCCGCAATGTACAATACCAAATCCAATTGGTCTTTTTTCCGTTTGATAGATTCTTCGTAAGCGTGGATTCCATCGAAGATTTGCCCTAGTTTCATGTGGGCCTGGGCTGATAGATTGTAATATCTGTAATCGGGGTCAGGGTTTAATTCTTTTGCTTTGATGAGAAAATCAAAGGCTTTGGCAGGAGTTTCTTGGACAATTTTGTCTTCTGCCATCCGCAGTAGGTCCTCGTAACCATAAAATGCTTTTACGGGATTTAAGGGCTTTGGTTCAGCTAAAATTGAAGGTAAGACAAGAAATAGACTTGTTACCAAAACACTAAATTGCCATATTCTCCTAGACCGAAGTATCATCTATGGATTCTCATCGGTCATCTTCTAAAATATCTTAGAAATACAAATAAACAATCTCAAAGAGGATCTCATGAATGTAGAGTTAATCATTATCGTCATGGCACTGGTCTCCATCGCCACGGCGATTTTCTACGCCGCACGTGTAATACGTATCCAAGTGGGCGCAGAGGGTGGCAACGACAAAGAAACCGCCAAATTAAAAGAAATCTCAGCCGCGATCGCAGAAGGGGCTATGGCCTTCCTTCTCAGAGAATACCGTGTCATTCTGCTTTTTATCAGCTTCATGACGGTTCTCATTTACCTATTATTAGATAACCCGAATACAGAATTCAACGAAGGAATTTACACTTCGATCGCTTTTGTTTCCGGAGCTCTTATTTCTTGCCTTTCTGGTTTTATCGGGATGAAAATTGCGACTGCCGGAAACGTTAGAACTGCTCAAGCAGCAAAAACTTCTCTTTCCAAAGCATTCCGAGTCGCATTTGACTCTGGAGCTGTGATGGGATTTGGTCTCATCGGTCTTGCGGTTCTTGGTATGATTGGATTATTTCTACTTTTTACTGGTTCCAATCCTGCAGTTGCCAAACACATCCTCATGGAATCACTCGCTGGTTTTGGTCTTGGTGGATCATCAGTGGCACTATTTGGTCGTGTGGGTGGTGGTATTTATACCAAAGCCGCTGACGTGGGTGCTGACCTTGTTGGTAAAGTAGAAAAAGGAATCCCAGAAGATGACCCTCGTAACCCTGCAACCATTGCAGATAACGTAGGAGACAACGTGGGTGACATTGCTGGTATGGGTGCTGACCTTTTTGGTTCTGCTGCAGAAGCAACCTGTGCGGCTCTTGTGATTGGAGCAACGGCATCTGCACTTGCTGACAATAACTCTGCTCTTTTATATCCACTTTTAATTTCTGCAATTGGAATTCCTGCATCGCTCATCACTACATTTTTTGCCCGAGTGAAGGAAGGTGGAAACGTAGAAAAAGCGTTAAAACTCCAACTTTGGATTTCTACTTTCATCGTAGCGGGTGCGCTTTATTTCGCAACTGACCTATTCATGATCGATAGTTTCCAAATCGGCGACAAAACTATCACAAAATGGAATGTTTACACATCCGTCGCATTAGGTTTGTTTGCTGGTATGTTCATCGGTTGGATCACAGAAATTTATACTTCTCATTCTTACAAACCAGTGCGCGAAGTCGCTGATGCTTGTGACACAGGTGCTGCAACCAACATCATTTACGGTTTAGCACTTGGATACAAATCCACTGTAGTTCCAGTGATTTTACTTGTGATTGTAATTGTGGTTTCCAATATCCTTGCTGGGATGTATGGAATTGCAATTTCTGCAATTGGTATGATCTCTACCATTGCCATTGGCCTTACCATTGATGCTTACGGCCCTGTTTCTGATAACGCAGGTGGAATTGCTGAAATGGCAGAACTGGGAAAAGACGTTCGTGATCGAACTGACAACCTTGATGCGGCTGGAAACACGACGGCAGCAGTAGGAAAGGGTTTTGCGATTGGTTCGGCGGCTCTGACTTCCCTTGCTCTCTTTGCAGCGTTTATTACAAGAACACAAAATGCTTCCAAAGAAATGGGAGAAGGTGCAATTGATCTAACTTCGATTGAACTCCTTGATCCATTGGTATTTGGTGGTTTGTTATTTGGTGCGATGTTACCTTTCATTTTCTCTGCTATGACCATGAAGTCAGTCGGAAAAGCAGCACTTGACATGGTCAAAGAAGTTCGTCGCCAATTCAAAGAGATCCCTGGTCTTATGGAAGGAAAAGCGAAACCTGAGTATGCAAAATGTGTGGATATTTCCACTTCCGCTGCACTTCGAGAAATGATCCCTCCAGGTTTATTAGTTCTTCTTAGCCCAATTGTGATTGGTTATTTGTTTGGTGTGAAGTCCCTTGCAGGTTTACTTGCGGGTGCACTTGTATCAGGTGTGGTTCTTGCAATTTCTTCTGCTAACTCTGGTGGAGCATGGGACAACGCGAAAAAATACATCGAAAAAACTGCTGGTGGAAAAGGTTCTGAAAAACACAAAGCAGCGGTTGTTGGTGATACTGTAGGTGATCCGTTTAAAGATACATCTGGTCCAGCAATCAATATCCTCATCAAACTGATGGCAATCACCTCACTCGTTTTTGCTGAGTTTTTTGTGACAAAAGGTGGAATTGTATTAAATTTCTTTAAATAAGAAAGGAATACATTCAATCAGATCGAAAAGAGATTGTCCTTCTGAAACGGAAGGGCAGTTTCCATTTTGATTTACCAATTTATTTAGTTGAATTGGATTTTTGGATAAGCCGGCGCAACTTCGTCGGCTTTTTTATTTTATAAGGTTGTAAAACTAAAACTAGTATTGGTTCCCAGGGTGAGTCCAAAAGTAGATTGGATATTTTGGTTTAAGGTGATTGTATACGTAATCCCGGATGTGAGTGCACTTGTTGGTGTGAGAGTGATCGTACGGTTCGATGATCCACCTGTCAGGCTTGGGCAAGAGGGAGAGCAGGAAATATTGGTATTGAGAGATGTGGCTTCAATGGCTTGCGTCATGATGATAGTGATCGTTGGATTAAGACTCACACCAGTTGCTCCATTGGCGGGTGTTGTGGATTCAATGGTAAAGGTTGTAGAGGTTTGGGTGACCAAAGGTAAAACGAGCACACCTAGTAAGGATGGAGATGGTTCCGGCAAACAATGTACGGAAGAAAAAATAAATAGAAATAACAATCTGATTCTTTTCCACATGACCATTGGCTCTACCCTTAGTTTCGACTAATTTCCCCTAGTTACCGTACATAGTTTTGCGTAAATCCCGAAGAAATTATAGGTTTCTAATTCAATTGACGTAATTTCTTTTATGTTTCCTTGTCTTTGTGCCATTTCAATCGATGCGTCCCCAAAAGCGATGAGCCCTAAATAGGATTTCGAACAAGCAAACCCTTCTTTGGAAGCCGTGATTCCGGTTTCCAACATGGAAATTCTTTGGTTTTCATACAACAATCCTTGGGTACCAAATCCTGAACTCGCACATTGTTGGAAAAAGAAAGGCAAAGAAAATAGGAATAAGCGAATGATTCGTTTGGAAACAGAAATTGGAAGAAATCGTGCAGGATTGACTCGTGAGAGAATTAGGAATTTATTTTTGTAATTCTTTGTCCAAGAGATTGGAAAGTTGGTTTTGTAAAAGGATGATATCATCATAAAGTTTTTCGATTTGTTCTTCTTTTTTTCGAATTTTTGAGGACAAAGCATCAAGTGATTTATTTGGTTTTGTATTCTTTTTGGAGTGAAACTCTTTCAGTTTAGATTCAATTTCTTCGTAAATCAAACCACTCTTTAATTTCTTCGAAAACTCTTTCAATGAATCGATGTTTTGTTTCATATCCCTGTCACCCGCAAACAAAGTTCTTGGAAAAAGAAATATTGGTTTTTATAAATATGATCCACACTATGGATCTCTTTAAGTTGCGATTTTTTTGTTACCCATTCGTAACTTGCGTTCCCTACACTCACAAGACCAAAATAATTAGTGGTACAAGATTCTACGTAAGTATCCCCGGGAATTGGAATTTTTCCAGGGGTATACCATCCTGATTGTCCTTTGTTTTGCAAAACAGTGAAAGATGGATTTCCAATTTGGATACTCAGACAGTTTCCTAAAAAAAAAATCCATCCAACACACAGGAATTTCTTCATACGAAATTAGTTGGTGTCAAAAAAGTAAAAATAGGAAAATCGAATCCCTCGGTCCATAGCGTTATCTGCTTTTGGCAACATACCAAACATAAGACTAAAACTAAATGTACCCATACTCTCTGTATTCATAGAGATACCTGGGAAAAAATTAAAGTAACGAAGATTTTTATCAGCTGTTTTATCAATCGGTTCTCGGTATTCTAATTCAGTGAAGATGCGAACTGAGTCTGCGATTCCAAAGGATGGTGCGATACCAATTTGGTAATAACGTTTAAATTCATCTAATTTTGACTCACGTCCTTGTTTGTTTGTTTCCGTTTGGAAACGTATTTCGGTCATGATTTGGAAAATTCCATATTTATAACCAAGTCCAAAATTGGGACGAATCAAATAATATTCAGGGTTTTCTTGTTCTCTGAACAAAGAATTTCTTTTTTTGTCGTAAATCCGGAGACCACCACCAATTAAAAATTGAGAATTGCCAGCATCAAAAATTTTTCCATATTTGAGACCCACATTATATCTATCCCAAGTGACTTCCTTGGTTGTATCTGTTTGTGAGTATTCAGTGCGTCCGACAGACGAAATCACGGAAAAAGATTCGCTAAACTTATATTCACCTTCGACACCAACGTTTTTGTTAATCTCTTTTACTTGGTTGTAATCTTTGTCCCAGTAACTTAAATTTCCTCTCACCTTGGAATACACAGCAACAGGTTCTATTTGAAGAGGATGAGCAAATCCTTTGTTATTAAACTGTGAAAATACACTCGAAACAAAACTGAAAAATAAAATTAGAAATAAATATATATGTTTCATGGTTATAATCCTATATTAGTGACTGGGTAAATCAATCTCGCCAATTTATCTGCTAGAAGAGTATACCCTAAATTATTGGCATGAATACAATCTAACATGAATTCGGCTCTTGAAGCTGGTTTCCCACCTAACGTATTTCTTAAATCAACATAAATGAGCGAAGGTTCTTCTCTTGTGATATCAACGAGTAAGTTGTTAAAAGCATCAAGCTGAGTGGAAGTAAATACACCTGCATCAGGAACAATCAATCCAATTCGATCGAATTTAGATTTACAACCTTCATCAGAACCTGCAATGACTGGAGTCATATATGGATTTGGATAATCGTAACCATGAATGATCCACTTGATCGGCGGACCACCAAAACGCGAGATTTTATATGCATTACCAGTGATGATGAGTTGTTTTAAATTAGCTTTGAAGGTAGCAAATCTTTGGGCTTGGACAGTGTTGATATTTCCAATGTATTCGCTTAAATTTGCCTGGATATCATTTCCACCTAGTGAAAGCAAAACGACTTTCATATCTGCTCCACCTTGGTCGATCACCTGGAATTGGAGTCCTTGGCTAACAACTTGTTGTAGAGTTTTTCCACCCAAAGTTGCACCCGCAAATTTGTAATTGTATCGGTTTTCCAATTGTGGTCTTAAGGTTTCGACGAATGGGAAACCTAATAAAAGGTCAGTCCAACTATCTCCAATGATTCCGGTTTTTGCTGGTGTCTCTCCATTACAAATTGCAAGGGTAGTACATAGTAAATTTGTTTCAAAATCATTTACTGGATCCTTTTTTTTGTCACAGTGTATCAGGAATACTGTGACCCCAATTAAAAATATGAATCTAAGCTTTTTCATAATTATTTTTCTTCCTTCCAGATATGGTCCATGATATAAGCGCAAGAGAGATCGCCGGTCAGATTTACTGAAGTTCTACACATATCCAAAAAGCGGTCAACACCAAAAAGAATTGTGATACCTTCTATGGGTATATGGAAGGTGTAAAGGATGGATGATAGAATTACGAGGCCGACTCCAGGAGTGGCTGCTGTTCCGATGGAAGCTGCTGTCACTGTTCCAACTAACAAAAACAAATCTATTGAACTTAATTCAATTTGGTACACCTGACTTAAAAACACAGTAGCCACTGCTTGGTATAGGGCTGTTCCATCCATATTGATTGTGGCTCCTAATGGTAAAACAAAATCCGCTACTGTTTCTTTTAGTTTTAACTTCTCTTTTGCGACTTTGAGTGAATAGGGCAAAACAGAACTGGAACTCGATGTGGAAAAACCCAAAATTGGGATCTCACGAATTAAGTAAAAAAAATGGATTGGGTTTTGTTTTGTAAAAACGAACACCATCAATCCATAAAATAACAAAATCAATACTAGTCCAACTAACACAGTCAAAATGTAAGTGATCAACCCCATCACTAGCGAAAAACCAATTTGAACCATGGCGTAACTCATCAGACCCAATACAGCGAGTGGGGCAAGTTTCATTGCCAAAGAAACCACCCAGAGGCAAAAACTTTCTAAGGAATGACAAAATGCTTTGAGGGCTGTTCCAGATTCTTTGGATGTTAGAAAAAAAATACCTAACATCATTCCCAAAAAAACGATCGATAACATTTGTTGTTTCGACCAAACATTAATTATGTTTTTCGGGATGATATTTGTTATGATCTCAGGAATCGATTCTTCCTTTTCTTTGGACACATTGATTGAGAGGGAATCTGTCATTGATTGATTTCCAACTTTGTTTTGGATTTGATTCCCAGGTTTGGAAACCATCGTGAGAGAAATTCCAATGCTTACAGAAATAATGGTTGTGAAGATAAAGTAAATTAAGGTTTTACTTCCTAAATTCCAAAGGTCTTTGAGATTTTTTAAACTAGATACTCCTAATGCAATGGAGACGATCACAAGTGGAATCATGATCATTTGTAAAAGGTTTAAAAATAAATCACCTGGTAGTTTCAGCCACGGTAAATAGGGATTTATCGATTCTTTTGAAACGATTCCTGATTCAGGATTTAAACTAATTCCTAAAGTTAAACCTAACACTAGAGAGATGAGAATTTGTTTCCAAAAGGCAATTTTGGGAAGTGACATTCCCAAATTTTTACCTTTTGAAATTCTATGTAAATGAATTTAAATGCAGATATACGTTTGGAAGAGTTGGATCCTGTGGAAAATTTTCGCTCCATTTTTAATTTTACGCATTTCTACAGTATATTCATCCTTTGCCCTTTGGATTTCCTTCATTGTTTTATGAAGTACTGCTTTTTTTTCAGGTCGGTTGTCCCATTTGTAAGCAGCCTCTTGGCGCATTAATTTTTCTTCCAATTGTCGAATGGTTTTTTGGTGGGAGAGTTCCACTTTGTATTCTTCTTTTTGGAAAATGGAGAGTGTTTCTTTTCGTAAGATTTCTTTTTTGTTTTCTGCTTCTGATTCTACAATGGGATAACATTGAATGAATGCTTCTTCAAGTTTCGAAAGGGCAATTTCCCTTTCAGGTACGTAAGTTTTGCCCTCCATCCATTCCTTGGGTTTGTCTGTGAGCACAATTGATCTCTTTTTCTTTAAATCGTATTCAATGAAAAATAAATCCTTTCGTTTGAGTGAAAAATCAAACTCAACTTGGAAGACAAAAAGGATTTTTTGACTTAGATCTTTTGAGAATAAGTATTTTTTCTTTCGACCGACATCACTGTGGGTTAGAAGTTCTGTTACTTTCTCCACAAATGGATGACCAAATGCCATAAATTCTAATGAATCGTTTGTAAGTGCCAAATCAGAATCAAAAGTTGCTTTTTTAACTTTTCCTTCTAAATTTTTATACTCATAAGCGCCTTTGCTAACGGCCGTTAATGAACCAGGGAGTTGGTTTTGGAAAAATTTCGATCCTTCGGAAACCACTTCTTCCAAGTGACTATTGTTCCATTCTCTTTCTTCAAGAGTGTGATCATAATAATCCTTTAAATTAAAATCCAATACCTTCGGTGTTACAAGGGCATTCAGTTTTTCAAAACCTTTCTGAGCAACCTGGATACGAAGATCAAATTCGGTTTCCAATTCTTCTTTGGTTTTGGTTCCAGTGATAAATTTCATCAAACTAGAGTTAAAGTCTAACTCCTCTTCGATTGTACCGAGTAAATCATCAGATGCACCAATGGATTCTTCAAACAAACGGATTTTGTTAGTTAATACTTCTAAAATTCGTTCCGCTACTGTATCTTTGGAAGCGAAGTTAAAGATATACACATTGTCTTTCTGTCCAAAACGATGAATCCTACCGATCCTTTGTTCAATTTTTAAGGGACTCCATGGTAGATCGTAGTTGAAAAGAATGTTTGCAAATTGTAAATTACGACCCTCTCCACCAGCTTCTGTACAAATTAAAATTTCGTAATCTTCTTTGAATTTTTGGATCGCAACTTCTTTTTCATCCATACTCAGTGAACCATGAAAAGGAGAAACTTTAAAGTCTGGTTCCAATACCGATTGTAAATGGTCTTGTGTGGTACGAAATTGTGTGAAGATGATAAACTTTTTATGACCTTCTTTTTTCAATCGATAGAGAGTTTCTCTGAGTTTCTGAGTTTTTTTATCTTCCTTGATCTGTTTGCCTAAATGGATCAGACGATTGAGTGTGAATAATTCACGTTTGATCCTTTGGAAACTAGACATCTCTTCGTCTTCTAGTTCTGTTATAAAATCTTCAACTCCTTCCGTTTCATCTAAATCCCAATCATCTAGGTTTGTTTCGTGTTCCTTCATGTAATGGAATTTGGATTCCAACATAAATTTTCGTTTTTGGAGAGCAGAAAGTAAGGCAATGACAGATGAATCGAGCAATTTTTGGAAAACCACCATTACAAATCCAATGGCACGGTTTTTAGTTCCCATCGCCATATTGTATTCACGTTTTACATACTCAGTGGTTTCATCATAGAACGCACGTTCAATGGGGGATAAATCGATTCGAACCGTTTTGGCAAATCGTTTGGTAAATCCACCCACTTCTACTTTTCGACGGCGGAGTAATACTTTGGAGATTTTTTCCTTTAGGTCACCTTTTTGTCCAACAACATAATCGTTGATAAACGTGTGATAAGGTCCCAAAATATTTGGATCTACTAAATGCATGAGATAAAATAACTCTTCTAATTTTCCACGAAATGGTGTGGCAGTGAGAAGGAGTAAACATTCAGTCTTACGTGCTATTTTTTCAGCAAAAAGATACCCACGTGTGATCTTTGAATAATCTCGGCGGAGCCTATGTGCTTCATCGAACACAACAATGTCCCATTTAGTTGCCAAAATTTCTTCTGCATACCTTGGGTTTTTGATAAAGTCGATGGAAGTGATGATTTTATTAAAATTTTTCCAATGATCAGGGCCGTTTGTCACAAAATTACGGCGACGAACGATAGCAAATTCTTCGTTGAATTTGTTTTTCATCTCTTGTTGCCATTGGACAAGTAGAGGTGATGGAGCTACAACTAACACACGTTTCAATCCGCGCCGAAACATCAATTCTTTGACAGCAAGGCCTGCTTCAATGGTTTTCCCAAGGCCAACTTCATCAGCTAAAATGAAACGAGGTTTTAAACTATTGGCGACGATAAAAGTGGATTCGATTTGGTGAGGGAGTAAACGAGTTCTAGAATTTGATAGTGATGAAAGTTTATTAAAATTATAAGTAAGTTTGAGTTGGCTTGCGGTAAGAGCTAAATCCATCGCTTTGGGAAATTCTTCCCATACTCGAAGAGATTCAGGGTATTGGTTTAAAAAATGTAAATTACGATTGGATTTATTGACAGTTCTAAATAATTCTTTGGATTCAAAGAATAATTCTACTGAGGTGGCAGTTTCTTTTGTAACTTTTGCGAGACCTAACTCTGGTTCGTCGATTAAAAACCCGTACTCTTTCGATTGTTTTGGTTCAACCGTTGTTTCAAAATCTAAACTTAATTGAGTAGGGATATCCATCAAACTCCTTTCTGATTTCCCCAAAGCACTTTATGAATCTGAAGCGACAAACGACACTTAGGTGGGTTGTCTATTTTTATCCATTCAACAAGTTCTTTGGCATCCACTTCACCGTGGACTGGCGAATACAATATATTTGTCTGTATTTTTTGTTCGCGAATGACTTCGATACTTCTCTCAAAGTCGATTCTATCTCGCACAACGAACTTAATTTCGTCAAGTGAATTATGTCTCTTTTCTAGGATCTTGAAATTTTCTGAATCCATACGATTTTCCATCCCGGAACCAGGTAATTTATAATCCATGGTGAATATAAAAAATGGATCGAGAGTGATTTTTTCACTACCATTGGTTTCCACACGTGAAGCTGGATAAGGTTTTCCATTTAGTGTACGGTATGTAAAAATATGTTCTGCAATGGAAATGGATAAATCTCGGTTTTGACCTTCTAAAGGTTCTCCACCAGTGAGTAAAATTTGGAATCCATGGTCTTTGTCGAATTGTTCGATTTCTTCCATGATGGAAACAAATGGTTTTGATTCTCCTTGGTTTGGTCCAAGAGCATAGGGAGTGTCACACCACAAGGTCCTTGATTCTGTTTTACCACAACGTAAACTACACCCAGCAAACCTTACAAAAACAGTAGGGATTCCTTGGGAGATTCCTTCCCCTGAAATGGATGAATAAATTTCATGAATTTTTCCGTACATGGTCGTTTCCCTTCCTGTCAGTTTCTTTGAAATTGTTCTTGCGAAAACATTAATTCGGAATTTGCTTTTGAGGTTATGTTTTTAGAAGCAAAATTGGAATACCCAATCATCCTAGAGAGAGAAATCCAAGAAAACCATCTCTTGTTACGATTTCGAACTCCTGCCAATCCAAAGGTAGAAGATCGAAAACCTCTCGTGATTGGGCTTGCCATCGATAAAAGTTGGTCAATGAAAGGAGAAAAGATGGAAGCAGTGATTGATGCTTCTTGTGCTCTTGTCAATTGGTTAACGAGACATGATGCTGTTTCCATAGTAGCTTATTCTTCTGATGTTCAACTGATCCAACCAGTCACTCACCTAACAGAAAAAGTTTCTGTCACTGATAAAATCCGAAACATTCAGGTGGCAACATCTACCAATTTAAGTGGTGGATGGTTATCTGCACTTAAGAGTCTTACTCAAACCAAAATTCCCAATGCATACAAACGTGTATTACTATTAACAGATGGAAATCCTACATCAGGACTAAAAGAAAAGGAAGCTCTTGTAGGTATTGCTAGTGATCATTTAGCAATGGGAATCTCTACCACAACAATTGGTGTGGGGAATGATTTTAACGAAGAAATGTTGGTGGAAATAGCAAAGGCAGGTGGGGGTAATTTTCATTACATCGACAATCCAGAAAATGCATCCGATATCTTTTTTGAAGAATTTGGTGACATTGGAGCTTTGTATGCACAAGCAATTGATGTAGAACTCCAACTAGCACCAGGTGTTCGTTTGAAACAGGTATTGTCAGAAACAACCCACCAAGTTTTTGAAGAATTTGATGAATTTATAGGAGATGCCAAAACCATTTCTCGTCAAAAAATCAATCTACAGTTAGGTGATTTGAGAGCCGATGATCTTCGGAATTTGGTATTACGATTAGAGATTGATGATCGTGTTCATAAAACAGATACTCCTTTTTGCGAGGTGAATGTTTCTTATTACAATTTATTGAAACAAAATCATTTAGAGAACGTAAAAGAATCCTATTCGTTTGAAAGAGGAAAAACCAGAGGGAAACAAGACCCAGATGTGCTTGTTGAAATTTTAATTGCCAATGCAACTTTAGGTATCAAAGAAATCACAGAGTTTGTAAAACGAGAACAAATTGAAGATGCCAAAACGATGTTATTTGGCTTAATCCAAGACATCAGAAATAATCTTCATTTTGCACCGAATGCATTGGGTTCATTACTCAATAGATTATTAGTATTGGAATCCAAAATGGCAACCAAGTCTGATGATTTACATAAACATTTATTTATGAATTCACAATTTTTATCAAAAGGAACTGATAAAATTGATTTAAAAGATGTAGTGGTTCATGACCAAATTTTTGAATACCAGACAATCGGTGATATTGATTTGTACAAATGCCCTGAGATCAAACAACTGATGGAACAAAAAATTGCAGAAGGTTTCCGTTATATGATATTTGATTTTTCCAGAACGTCTCACATCGATTCTTCCGCAATCGGTATGGTAATTCAAATTGTGGGATGGTTACGTAGGAGGGGTGGAGAACTTGTTGTCACAAACATTCGTGACTCAGTGAAAAAAATCTTTGAGATTACGAGGTTGTACAATCACATCCGAGTCGCAGAAAATTTACCCTCTGCAAAAGAAATTTTACAGAGGATCGTTTATGCGAATGAAGGGGATCAAATCATTTGAATTGGTTAGGCTAACCAGCGTTCGGCTTCCTCAATTGCTTCTTTTAATTCACTGACAAGAGTAGGTGCAATGGCGATCCCTTTCTGGGTTGGTTTTAATTCTCCATTGGGATCTGTATACCAAACTCGAATGTTAAAAAAAGTTTGTCCTTTGTATTCGGAAATCTCCACTCGGATGACTTCCCCTCTTCCCTTGTCAATGTCTCGGATGATTCCTGTTTTTGCCATGTTAGTACGTCTCTACAAATAATTGTTCTTTTTCTTCTAGGTCTTTTTTGAATGCTTCGTAAGTGAGCTCAGTTCCGCATGCAGACATGATTTCCTGAATCACTCCCTTCTCCATTCCCTTAGGACCGCCACAAATATAAAACTTACCGTTTCCATTCACAGCATTTTTAATGGCTTCGGCATTTTCTTTTGCACGGTGGGTGATGTACATCTTTCCACCATCAAAACTGTTTTTTTCTTCGCGGCTGATTGCCGTAACAAAATGAAACCTAGAGTGTTCTTTTGCTTTTTCCTCAAAATAATCGCGAAGGACAATTTCATCGGAATAAGGTGCTCCGTAAATGAGCCAAAGTTGGCCTTGGAATTGGATTAGTTTTTGGACGAGTAACTCTTCCACCATTCCAAAAAAAGGACTGATCCCTGTTCCTGTTGCAAAAAAGAAAATATCACCGTTAAAATCCGTCTGTGGTAAAAGGAATTTTTTCCCTGCGGGACCAGTCATCGTCACCACATCTCCAGGTTTTAAGTCACAGATATAATTGGAACAAACCCCTTTATGGACAAGATTTCCGTTTTCATCATATACATTGTCACGTTTGACGATGAATTCGATATTGTCTTTGGTTTGGCCAAAACTATAGGATGGAGACGCAATGGAATAAAGCCGCACCGTATAACTGGCATCAGCTAAGCCTTTTGCCTGTTTTTCTGGATCAAGCCCAGGAGGGATGATCCCAGCACTTTGCCCAATCATATACGGGTACACAGAATGGTCGATGGCAACTGTGATGCGGTGGACTGCGGCCTCTCCTTCCTTGGATTGGCGTTTTCCTTTGCCGAGTTCGGGAGTCAAACGGGTGTTTGCTAAGACTTGGGCTTGGATGGGATTGGATTTTTTGAATAAATTAATCTGAGGGGTAAGCAAAGTCGTCCTCGTAACAGGTGGTTTTACGTCAAGTTTGGCAAGGTTGGGGTTCGGGAAAAGGAGAACTTGGATCTTTCATTTTTCGTCCGAAGAATTATGTCTCTTCCTTGACTCAAAATTTGGATTTTTTAAACTTTAGTCATTCCGGCTCTCCCGCCGATCCTTAAACCAAAGGGAAATCATTTGCATGAGATCGACAGAAGTACAAGAAAAGAAGTCCTATCCATTTCCTAACTCCGTCCTTCACCAAAAATTGGAGAGTTTTACCAATACAATGCTCCAATCTCTGCAAACAGAATCCAAAACCGAAACCACTTGGGCTGTGATTTCCATGACAGGAGAGGTTTTGGTTCGAGGTTCCGAGCACCCTCATATCGACCAAAGTTCCGATTCCCTTTTTACATTTTAAACTAGGAGTTTTTTATGCATACATTTAAGGGCAGGACATTTTTTTTTCTCCACATAACATTTATTAGCTTAATTTTAGTTTTTAACAATCAAGCAATGTATGCAGAATCTTATGGAATGGCGGGATGTGGACTTGGTTCCATGGTTCCTGTTTGGAAAAATGACATTGGGCAAGTTCTAGCTGCGACAACGAATGTCAGTTTTTCATCTCAAACCTTTGGAATTACTTCAGGCACATCCAATTGTACAACAGATGGTATTGTGAAACAAGAAATGGCACAGGAAGTATTCATTGCTTATAATGAAAGTGCATTAGAGTTAGATTCAACAAAAGGAATTGGTGAAAGGATTAGAGCCATGGCGACTCTACTTGGTTGTCCAACTCATGCAAATGAATTGGGTAAATTAATGAAAGAAAATCATTCGTATTTATTTAGTAAGACAGATTTGGAAAATCAATATCGATCGAAGGAAATTTTAACTCGTCTTAAAACTCAAATTGCATCGCATTCCAATTTAAAATTAGTTTGTATGCACTAGTCACGTATCACTCGGGAAATTTCCGAATTATAACGATACGCAGCATCTGATTGGCTTAAAAATCCATAAGCACCTAATTCAAATAAAAAAGAAGCTGTGATTCCGTAACCTCCATCTGGAACAGAGTCACATCCTTTTTTACCGGCAGGGTGGATTTTCCAATCGCGAGTATTCAGATAAGGAAAATCATCAGGGCAAACCACATGGCTATAATTTTTACCATCTGCATGCCTTGCTTCATGTAATAAAACAAGTACCCGATCCAATCGATTGAGACTAAAAAACCCCCTCCCTAAAAGAATTTCTCCGTCTTGGTACATGGCTACATAATCCCCAGTGGAACCAAATGTATATTTTTTGCTGCGTGATTGGATCCAACGGGAAAGTTTTTTGCCCGAAAAAGGAAATTTAAAAAACGATTCGAACTGACTGTGTCGGTTGTAAGTGGTTTTATCGATTTTGATTCGTTTGGGTTCTAATGTTTCTAAATAGGCAAACGTTTCTTTTAGAATTTTGTTCTGTTTTGCATTTAACTTCGATTCATCGGAAAATAAAGGTTTGATCGAGAAAATAAATAGAAAAATGCCTAAGGGTAAAAGGAAAAGCGAACTGAATTTAGAATGTAGCTTGGAGTCCGCCATAGTAAAACCTTGGACGAATAGGATTGTAAGTAAGCTCGTATTGGTCCAAAACATTGTCTACTCCGAAAAATAGCGACATCCTCCCTTCAAAAAATTTTTTCTCCATTCGTACGTTCAGAAGAGTGAACGCTTTTCCATACACCACTTTGTTGTTATCTTCAACACTTTTTGTTTGTTGGTCAATGAGAGCTGTACTTGTCCCTGCCGTAAAATCGTTTGTTGTACTATAAAACGGACGTTTATCAAGCCGTTTGGCACGTAGAGCGAATTCCCAACCACCTGGAGCATTCACAAAAAAATTCATAGTACCTTGGTGGAGAGCTCGGCCTTCTAAAGGCCTATCCGTTGTTAGGTCCCTTGTATCAGTTTGGTTATATCCAAGTTCTAATGCAAAATACTTTAAAAAACGAACACGTGAGCCTGCTTCCACACCTCTTGTATATGCACGTTGTACGTTCTTTAGTTGGAAGGTGGCAAATTCACTTGTACGAGTTCCAAAACTATATTGGATTAGGTCGGTGATATCATTTCGAAACACACTGAGAGAGAGTGTCCAAAATTTGTATGGAGTGTATTCGATATCCGCATTCACTGTGGTTGATTTTTCAGGTCGGAGTTTGTCATTTCCTTCGACGGTATAACCAACACCAGGGTTTTCAAAACGTAAGTACAATTCACGAAAGGAAGGTGGTCGAAATCCTTTTCCATAACTGGCTCGAAATACAAGATTACTTGTGATATCTACTTTTGTTGCAATTTTAGGAGTGGTTTGGCCACCAAATTGCGAATCCACATCATGTCTCACTCCAGGAACCAACCGCCAAACAAAACCTTGGCGCCAAACTACCCATTCATCTTGGATAAAAGCAGCACGTCTTGTTCGGTATGCATTCCTTCGTTCCAGTCGATCTGTTTGTAATTCTTCGGAAAACGATTCAAAACCAGCTGTGATCATATGATCTTTGTGAACTTCATGATCAATTTGTGCGACACCTTGCGAAGAAAATTCATTGGTTATTTCTTTTACATCGAGCTCATTTGAATTTCGTTGGTCCAATTTGTAATGGTTTTCCCAACGAGAAAAATTACCTCGCAGTGAAACCATATTTCTTTTTCCATATGTGTATTCAAGAGCGCCTAATGCTAGGAAGTCGTTTGTCATATTGGTACGGTCAAACACACCACCAGTAGCACGAGAATCTACACCAGCTTGGTTACGATTTAAATAATTTATTCCAGTTTTTACTTTGAATTGCCCATCCGGATTAAATGTCATATTCCCACCGAGACTATTGTCTTGGAAAGAGTTTCCAGTGGTTGCAGGAGTTCTTGGATCTAAGTCGTATGCTGCGGATTGATTGAACCCACCAAAAAAATTAGTCGCTACAAAATCATTTTTGAAACCAACATCGGCAATCATGTTCTTTTCGCCTTGGGATCCAAAATTCATTTGTCGGCCATTTCCATAAGAAGTACGGAATTGGTAATGTTCTGGTTTTTCTGCTTGTTTGGTGATGATATTGATCACACCCCCAATGGCATCGGCACCGTATAAAGAAGAAGAACTACCCTTTACAATTTCAATCCGTTCGATATTTTGCACTTTAAATCGAGTCAAATCGATTGTGTTGTTGAGTCGCCCTGCAACCCGTTGTCCATCCACTAAAAATAATACATACTTCGAATCAAGGCCCAACATTTGAACTTGTGATCCGCCGAAAAATGGAGTTACATTGATTCCAAGTTGGGTATCTAACACCTCACCTAGGTTACGCGCACCTGTTTGTTCAATTCGTTTGCGGGAAATTACTTCTGTGGCAACGGCAGAGTCTTTGAGCCGACGTTCTCCACGGGAACCAGTGACAACAATTCCGTTTTTATTATCTAACTCTTTAAATCGATCCTCTTCTGTGTTATCTTCTGGTTTTGTTCCAACAGTTCCTGTTTGAGTTTTTTCCTGCCCCTGTTCTTGTCCTGGGTCGGATTTTGGTTCTACGGGAGGATTCGGTTGTGGATTTGGTGCTGTAGTTTCTGTGTTAGGTGTAGGTTTTGTTGTTTTTCCATTTGTGCGAGTTTGTGCATGGAGTTCCCCTAAAAAGAGTAAAAACAAACATATTATGGGGAATAAGAATTGTAAATTTGTTATCATTAAGGAAGTTTTTTCCAACGGATGGTAGGGTACCCAGAAGTTCCTGCATCACTATAATAATTTTCAATATGTACAGCGTAAATTGCCGCTCCTGTACCAGAACGGATCAGAAAGATATCAGTTTTTGGCGATAAAAAACCAATCGTATAATTATACCATTCAGTCACGAGTGGATTGCCTATGTAAACTGCACCGGCTCCACCAATCCCTTGTGTCGTTGTGGAGATGTCTGTTGTGAAATTTGTACAACCTTGAGAAGTGGCAGAAGTGGAACTAGCGATTCCAAAATCAGTTGTATTACTTTTACATCCACCACCTAGTCCAAACCGATTTGTGTCGCCTGAATTTGTAGCCACCTTATAACGATTAAATGCAATATCCCATGTGAGTTTGTCTTTATCTGAAAAAGGAATTTGTTTATTCGCTTCAAATTGGAAATAAATATAAAAATCTAAATTGGTTGCGTTAAACCTTGTTGTATAACTCCCATCCCCATTGGAACGGGAAAAAACAATTTTATCCAATGCATTGGGATTCCCAGCATTCACAATGCTCGTGATTAAATTATTCACAAGCAAATCTTGGTCTGTCAAGGCAGCCTTCTGCCTTGCACATGACGTAAATAGAATTAGAACCCCAAAAACAATGTACTTCAAAGTGTTTATAGGTTAGTTACAGTATAGGATAAATTTGCAGTTTGTCCTCTGGAAGGAATTGCATAGATGAATATGTAATAATCTCCCGCAGTATTAAACGTGATCGTACCTGAGTTACTCAATAGATAAGAATTGGTAAATTCGCTAGAAGCGGAGAGACTAGTAGTTGTAAAACCTGATGTCGTTGAAGTCGTTAATGGACAAGAGGATGATTGGTATACAATTAGGAAGGCACTTCCACCTGAAAATGCGACTGCAGTTGTGTTTTTCGCAGTGAGTTTTAAAGCTGCGTTTTTATGCGCTACAACTGGTACAGTTCCAGTTTGAGAAATTGTCCCAGACCCATTTGCAGTAATGGATGTCGTAAATGTGTTGATACTTGCTCTTGGAGGGGCATTGACTGTACAGTCTCCTGCTGAGCTAAAGATCGCAGCGAGTGCCGCAACGGTCACTGTATCTTGGTTATCTTCTTTTTTTTCACACTGGAAAGTGAGTCCACCTAAGAGAGCCAGTAGAAGTAATGTTTTAAACTTTGTAGCTAAGAAATTCATGAGAACCTCGGTCTTTTTTATCCAAACTTCCGTACTGTTATTGAGAATCAATTTCATTTTATAGGGAATGATCTTTTTTTCGAACCATGACAGTACTGTGACAGAAAGAGTCTATTTTCCTTATGATTGGTCATACAATACTCATACATAAAGGATCGATGACTCTCATGTCGCATACGCGTATGGTTAAAAAAATCTATTGTAAGGAAAAGGATTTTTCGTCTACTATGCCTAGGTCATGTCACTGAAACAGATCACAATCTATATTGAAGAATCTGATCATAACTTCTACAATCGGCTGTTACGTGACATAACGAACATTGAAACTTGTCATGTACATAGTTTCCCATCGATCTTAAAAATCAAACCTGGCTCTATCCAAGAATCAGCAGTGTTTTTATTTTGGAATGATTCCAATGCAATGGAAAAACAAAAATTTATTTTTGAACATTTTCCTGAATCTCCTTATATCATTTTATCGCCTAACATTCTTTCACCAGAAGAACTATCCCAAGTTGCACACCCTACATTTTTACATTTAGCGGAACCTACATATTCAGTAGGAAACTTGGATTTGGTATTAAACTTCGCAGAACGCTTGATAGAAGATATGAACCGATCGATTGCCTATGATAAAATTCGCGAAAAGGTTGTGGTTTTAGAAAATGTCTTTGAAGAGTCTTTGGACATTCTAATGCAAATTGATCCAACTACCAAACAAATCATCAATGCAAACAAACAAGCAGTTGTTGTATTGGAATATACACTAGATGAAATTATTGGCAAAGAATTTTCATACTTTATGCCACCGGTTGAAGTTGATGAAGATGCAGAGTTTGAAGGAAACTTAATCGAAAGTGCTGCACTCAGAACAAAATCAGGTAGATTGATCCCAACAGAGTCTTCTTTCCGGTTGTTTCCAGTGAATGGTAAGATGGCGATATGGGCTACGTTCCGAGATATCACGGAACGGAAACGATCACAAGAACAAGTCAAAAACCAAAAAGCATTTTATGAATTTATTTTGGATAATTTGGACTCTGACATTGCAGTGCTAAATTCAAATTTTGAATATGAATATACAAACCCAGTATTTTTATCCAATAAAGAAATTCGCAAATGGTTATTCAAAAAAACAGATGTTGACCTTGCTGAAAAACTAGATTTACCTCCAGAGTTTTATGAACGTAGGAAAAAATTCTTAGAAGTTGCAGCGAAAGAAAATGAAATCGTTGAATTCGAAGAACTCATCCAAGATCATAATGATAAAGTTACTTATCTCTTAAGAAAGTACATTCCTATTGACGATTCCGAAACCAAACAAAAACGATTTATTAGTTTTGGTGTAGATATTACGGAACGTAAATTATCGGAAGAAAGAATTACCTACCTAGCTTATTATGATGCATTAACAGGACTATCAAATCGTACTCTATTTATTGATCATGCGAACCAAGCACTCAAAAATCATAAATCAACAGAAACCTTACTCGCATTTTACTTTTTTGATATCGATAATTTTAAATTCATCAATGATAGTTTGGGTCATACCAAAGGTGATATTTTATTACAAATGGTAGGAGCAAGACTCAAACGAGTGATGACAGAAGTGGATACCGTTGCTCGTTTTGGTGGAGATGAATTTGCAATTCTGAAAGTTGATGTTCCAAATAAAAGTGCGGCTGCTGAGTTTGCGCAAAAAATTTTAGATATCTTAAGCCAACCATTTCATATCATGGGAAGAGATTTATTCACGACTGTCAGTATGGGAATTGCTCTTTCACCCAATGACGGTGTAACATCTGCCGAGTTACTAAAAAATTCTGACATGGCCATGTACAAAGCAAAAGAATTAGGCAGAAATAATTATAAATTTTATACAAACGAACTCATTTTACGATCCGAAAAACGTTTGTACATTGAAAACTCACTTCGAAAGGCCATCCAAAACGAAGAGTTGATTTTGTTTTTCCAACCAAAAATTTCTACCATTACAAACCAAGTTTGCGGAGCTGAGGCGCTCATCCGATGGAAACATCCAGAAAGAGGTTGGGTTCCACCAATTGAATTTATCCCTGTTGCAGAAGACTCGGGTATCATCGAGCGGATCGGGGATTGGGTTTTAGAAGAAGCTTGTCGTTTGAAAAAAACTTGGTGCGAAATGAATTTACCAAGTTTTCCACTCAGTATCAATGTGAGTGGTAAACAGCTAGCGCGTGCTAATTGGTCTCACCGAGTACAGGCAACGATTTTACAATATGGAATCAATCCGGAAGAAATTGAGTTAGAACTCACTGAAAGTTCAATCATGGAAAATCCAGAAAAAAGCATCGAAGCATTTGAGTATTTATCCGAACTCGGGATCAAAGTTTCAATTGATGATTTTGGAACTGGTTATAGTTCCTTGAGTTATCTCAAAAAAATCAACGCGGATGTGATCAAAATTGATCGATCCTTTGTTGTTGATTTAGAACTCAATGAAGATGATCGCGCTATTTGTAAGGCAATCATCAATATGGCACATTCTCTAGGTCTAGAAGTAATTGCAGAAGGTGTTGAGAACCCTGCTCAAAGGGATTTGTTACATGACTTGGGTTGTCATATGATCCAGGGGTATTTATACAGCAAACCACTACCTGAGCCAGAATTTGTTGCGTTTGTACAAAAATTTAACGAATCCGCGAAAACAAAATAGCCGAAATTTGGAGAGATGGTTCGTTATTTTTCTATATTCTTCATAATCATTTTCTTTGTCCAAGCAGTACCTGCTGAATCACGTGAAAATAAAAAGAAATCTCCCAAACATACAACGTCTTCAGGAAATTATTTTGTAAAAAAAGAAGAGAAAAATTTTTCGCTTCTAATGGAAGCTCGCAGGTTTGGTCGGGGTGAAGTAATTTTTTTACGATTAACTCCAAAAGATAAGAAATGGATCAATGAATCCTACAAAGTGAGTTGGTTAGGAAAAGACGTCATATTAACCAAACGCGAAAATAGTATGATCGCATTTTTACCAATCTCTCCAGACACTCCAGCAGGAGCGATGACCTTAGAGATTGTTTCCAAAATCTTTTTTGTCAAACGTGGCCAAAAACAATACCAAATTATCTTGGAACCAACCAAGTTCCAAGTGATCAAAAAAAACCAACAAATCAAAGTCGATGAAAAGTTTGTCACAAAGGAATTGCCAAAGGAAGTCTTGGATTTTATCCAAGAATGTAAAAACGCAAAAGAACTAGCATTTTCAAAATCAAGCCAATTACAATTCCAAAAGAATTTTAAAAATCCTTTAGAGTCTATTTACATCACAAGTAAATTCTATGTAAGACGAGATTATAATAACAAACAAGGTCGCCCTCACGGTGGTGTTGATTTTAGAGGGAAAACAGGAACACCTGTGTATGCGATTCAAGATGGAACAGTTGTTTTAGCACAAAAAACTTATTATGAAGGAAATTTTACCATCATCGATCATGGGAATAAAATCTTTTCTTTTTATATGCACCAAGATGAGATTAAAGTGAAAGTTGGTGAACAAGTGAAACAAGGACAGCAGATTGGAACAGTAGGAACTACTGGTATGTCCACTGGCCCTCACTTACACTTGGGTGCAAAAATTAATGGAGTGTTAGTTGATCCACTTTCACTCATTGCGTTACAATCAATTTCTGAATCGAATTGATGCTAAAAATTCACGAATGACTGATTCGTGAATTTCTCCTTTTTCTAAATTTTCAGTAATATGTAACAAAAGTTTATCGTGATTATTTGTTTCTATGATCATAAAACCTGTTTTTGAATAACGGGGCCGTAACAAATCATAAAATGTCCAAAATTTACTGACTAAGATAAATTCTTCGATTTCTTTTTGTTGGATTTCTTGTAAGTCCTCGATGTCACCTTTACTGACTTGTATTTTTAAAAATTCTGAAAATTCCTGGATCGCTTGTTCTTTTTGAAACCCAACGTAATCAGGAAAATAAAAAATCCTTACAAATGGATACCGTTCTGCATCATGATCGCTAAATGATAAGAGACCAGCAATTTGACCTACACCCGTTTTGTTTTCCAAGGTTAAATCATCTGGTTTATAAAAAAACATTCCCTCTGGTAAAGTAAATCCAAATTGAAGTTCTTCATTCCAATGTTCTTTTTCATTGATGATAACCCAATTGTTTAAGTTTTTTTCTTCTATTTGGTATTTGTTTTTAAAGAGTAAATAGGCAGATAAAACTTCAGCACCTTGTAACGCTTTAAATGAAATGAATGCATTACTCGCCACAAGACAAAATGCGAGTAAAAGCCTAGCATATTCTGTTAATTGTAAAATACGAATGAAAAATGCGATGATGACAAAGATAAATAAAAAGACGGTGCCTGCTTCAAAGATTAACACTTCTGCTAACCAAAGAGCAAAGATAAAGAGGATTAACACTCCAATTTCAACCAATGGATGAAACGTTTCTCTCCAGTACAATTGGATGATATATAAACTTATGTAAGTAATGAGAAGTCCGACGAATAAAGAGACCAAACATAAAACTAACACATAATGCCATGGAAGATGGGATTCGTGATAAACGAAAAATGGTATCACCAAAATCGCATACAATACGAGTAAATTTCTTGTGGTGCTAGGTGAGATAAATCGGACAAAGAAACCACTTGCCTGATTTTTGATTTTGTTTAGTATTTGGTTCATGTCAGCAATCACAGACTTCTTTCAAAAAATCCAAAACCAAATTGTTGAAATCCAAACCACGATCAATCAGATCAAAACCAGTTGGGAAAACTTTCAAAAGTTTTGGGATTTATTTTTTACATTAGTCCCTTGGGAAGTTCTCCTTTTACTGATCTTTTCTGTCATCCTCCTTTCTATTTTTAACTCAATCTCTCCTAGTACACCGAAAGCCAATTTGACTATTTCGGTTGTTTTACTTTCTGCACTTTGGCTTTACTTCTGGGGTTTGTTCGCCAAAGAAGTAACCTATAGCAAGGTCATCATTGCTTCGTTGTATATCCTTGTGCCTTTACATGCTATTGGTATGGGCCAATGGCTCTATGGTATGGGCAAAAAGGTGTATTGGAAAAAAAGACGAATTGCTCCCAAACAATGGGATGCAGCTCTCCACCAAGTATCACTTGACTACCACGAGTTTATGGGCAAAGCACATGGTTTTCACAATGTGATCCAAGAAAATCGTGACTCCATTCAAAAAGAAATCGAACGATTGGAACAATCCTTACAAGGGATCAAAGGACTGTTACTCCAAAAGAAGTCGGTGGAGTCGGAAAACAAAGATACGAACGGTCAATTTTAACACTTGGATTGGGGAATCTTAATATAATTTTCAGTTTCTTTCATTGATTTTGAAACCCCAATGGATTTTACCTTTCTAATTTTGTTGCTCACTCCATTGTCAAAAGTTTGGTTCCACCAATTACTTTTGGATAAAACCCAAGTGGGAATTGTGTATCATAGTCATGAGCAGGGATGACTTTGAGTCCTGGGTTATCGATTAGAAGCTGATGGACACGGGCAATTTCTTCTCCTAACTCTTTTGTATCAAAATCGACAATCCATCTTGCGCCACGAGGTTTGTGTTTGAGATTCACAAATCCTTCTTTTCGCCAAACAATATCACCTGTTAAAAAGTATGTTTCTCCATTTTCTGTATGTAAAAATAAACCAACTGAACCTTCACTGTGACCTTTCATAGGAACAAAAACAACAGTTCCATCTCCATACCAATCGATACTTTTCGCATAAGAAGCATAAGGTGTATTCGTAAAATTTAAATATTTCCATTTTACAGATTCACCTTCAAATTGCGAAGGAATGTAACCTAGTTCGATCTTTGGATTGTTTAATTCTTCTTTTACACTATGAATGTTTGCATTTGGAAAATCCTTAAGCCCACTGGCATGGTCCCAATGTAGGTGTGAAAAAAATACATCTTCAATCGAATTGATATTAACATTATTGGATTGTAATTGTGATTTTGTCGTTTCATTCAGTTTATATTCCATTAATAGTTTTAAGTAAAAAGGAAATACCGTGAACTGTTCTTCGATATTGGTTCCAAGGCCAGTATCAAAAAGAAAATTTCCCTTCGGGTGTTGGATGTAAAAACTAGAATGAGAAACAGTGACTATATTCAAAATTGAGCCACCTTCAATCACAAACCCTTCAAGAGTTTTTGCTTCTCCTGTTTTTAAGATGGAAAATACCAAACTGGATTTAGCCTTCGGTTTTGGAATTTGGTTTATGCTTGGATTGGAAGTTAAATCCATTTGGATGGTTTCATTCGGATATCCTAAAAAATACAATGTAAAACATACCAAGACAATGATGGTAAGTATCGAGATGGACTTTTGTTTTGATAGAGGTTTCATTTGTTTCATTTCCTTTATTTAATTGTAACGTTGATTTTGAATTCTAGATGAAATCGTTTTTCATTTTAAGTTTTTAGCAAAAGATCTGCTGTTTTTTGCGCCATTCGAAGGGGTTCGGGAGACTTTTGGAGTTTTGATAAGAGAAGGGCTCCTTCCCATAAGGAAAGGATGGAAACAGAAAGTGTTTTTGCAACTCTCGGGTTGTACCCATTTTGAATTAGATAAGATTCAATTGTTTTTGACCATAAAACATACACCTCGTTACAAGCATTTGCCACTGGGATTGATTGATTCGCGGCTTCCATTGCTGTCGTGGCAATGGGACATCCTTTTCTGTAATCACTTGTTACAATCCGATCTTCCAAAGCAGAGAACACTTGTTTGATGGCATGAGTTGGGCTTTCACTCTTTGAGAGTATAAGATGAAAAAATTCATTCAATTGTTCTCCCGAGTGTAAGATGGCAAGACTCGTCAGTTCTTCCTTCCCACCAGGAAAGTGAAAGTACAGTGAACCTTTCGGAGTATTTGTTTCCTTTCCCAATTCGCTGAGGCCTGTTGCTTCATACCCGTTTTCTTCCAAAAGTCCGGCCATGACCTCAATGATCCTTTGTTTGGTAACACTTCCCTTTTTGCCCACAAAACCCATTCGTTAAGAAAATAATAGACCGGTCAACATAAAAAATGCCCATCTACTGTGCGTAACAAAATTTGGCAGAAGGTGGGAAATTTCTCCCAGAATAAATCTCATTGTTTTTTTCAGAGTCCGCCGATAAACTAAGTAGTACGGATTTCGGGACGAAGTATGATCAATAAGAAGCCATCGCTCACAGGAAGACAAAAGGCCGCCATCTTTTTGGTTGCGGTTGGAAACGAAGTGGCCTCCGAAATCTTTAAACACCTTCGTGAAGATGAGATCGAACAAATCACGTTCGAAATTGCTCGTTTAGATAAAATCACTCCTGAAGACAAAGAGAAGGTACTCGTTGAGTTCAATGAACTCATGATGGCACAAGAGTTTATTACAAATGGTGGTATTGACTTTGCACGGGGACTACTTGAAAAAGCACTCGGGAACCAAAAAGCCATAGATATCATTAACCGGCTCACTTCGTCTCTGCAAGTTAGGCCCTTTGACTTCATTCGTAGAACAGACCCGGCCCACCTTCTCAACTTTATCCAGGGGGAGCACCCTCAGACCATCGCCCTTATTTTATCCTATTTGGATCCGCAAAAAGCATCCAATATCCTTTCGAACCTTCCACACCAAATCCAAGCGGAAGTGGCCAAACGGATTGCAACGATGGACCGTGTATCACCAGACGTACTTCGCGAGGTAGAACGTGTGTTAGAGCGTAAACTCTCTACTCTTGCTTCTGAAGATTATACTTCTGCTGGGGGTATTGATTCTGTGGTGGAAATTTTGAACTTAGTAGACCGCGGAACAGAAAAAACCATCATCGAAGCCTTGGAAGAAGAAGACCCGGAACTTGCCGAAGAGATCAAAAAACGGATGTTCGTATTCGAAGATATCGTTTTACTCGATGACCGTGCGATACAAAAGGTAATGCGAGAAGTCGATAACACAGATTTGGCGAAAGCACTCAAGTCCGTAGATTCCGAAGTACAAGATAAAATCTTTAAAAACATGTCCAAACGTGCTGCTAACTTACTCCGAGAGGATATGGACTTTATGGGACCTGTTCGTTTGAAAGACGTGGAAGACGCTCAGCAAAAAATTGTAAACATCATCCGTAAACTGGAAGAAGCGGGCGAGATCGTTGTGGCTCGTGCGGGAGAAGACGAACTTGTGGTTTAGTCCACAGGTTTCGTTTCGAATTTTTCTTTAGTTACTTCGGTTGCTAAATTTTCCCCACTTCGGTGGAAATTCAACAAGCGCATCCTTTGTGCTAATTTCACCACGTTCCAATTTTTGATTGAGTGTGATGAGTTTGTGTAAACTTCCCATCGAAAAGGAAAGTTCTGTCACATCAAAATCATCTAATCGCACTTTGGCATTCCGACAGAAAAGTTTGAGTTCTGAAAGTATCAAAGTGACTCTCGCATTGGCATAACGAGCTACAATCTCTTCAAATTCTTCCTCATTAAAAAATTCTCTTTCTAAATCGTAATCAAATTCATTTCGAATGAGATCAATGAGTGATAGACCAAGCTCTTTAGAGACCAAAACGACATAATCAAATTTAGAGCGGATCCAATCTTCTGATTCCAATAACTCAATAGCTGATCGTGGAATATTCAATTTTTCTGATAATTGAATGCGTGTGAGATTTCTTCTCTCTCTATAATTTCTGAAATGATTTAATTTTTCCATGAGTTCCCAAAAAAAATTGTAAAAAACCGTTATTTACGTTCTGAAAAGGCTCCAAAAACGTTAAGAACGGTTTGGATGTATAAGATTCGCATGGATAAGGTTGACTTAGATTGGAAAATTTGCGTTACGCTGAATTTACGCTAAATTTCCTTTCTGGAGCCACCACCGATGTTACCGTAGGTGGTGTGCTCGTTTTTTCCATTCTTTTCCTTTTTGAGACTGGCAAAAGAAGACAAAAAGAAACAATCCATTCAATTTTTCAATCTGCGAATCATTTCATTTTTTTTGTAAAATCGAAACTTTTTTCTTACTTGATGCAATAAAATAAATCAATGGAATTTTGCAAAAGCAGGTAACCTTTGATGAAATTGATTCTCTCATTTAGTAAACTCTACATAGCCGTGAGTTTTTTTAGTTTGTTAGTTGTGAATTGTGCTACAGTTGAAACTCCCAATCGTTTGCGTAAAGACATCGACTTACAGGGACACCGTGGTGCACGCGGATTAAAACCAGAAAATACATGGCCGGCGTTTGAAGAAGCAATCAAATATAAAATGGTTACTTTAGAATTAGATACCGTTTTAACAAAAGACAAACGTGTGGTCATCCATCATGATTCTGATACCAATCCAGTCATTTGCCAAAATGTTGATGGAACTCAAATCCAAAAAAAATCATTATATGAACTTACACTTGCTGAATTACAAGCATTAGATTGTGGTTCTAAACAAAATCCTAATTTTCCAAAACAAATTCCTGTACCTGGAACAAAACTTTTATCACTCGAAGAATTTTTTGAATTAGTTTTGAGACATGAAAAAAAATCGAAAGAAGTATATGAATTTAATATCGAAACCAAATTTCCAGATGATGGATCCGCACCTGATAGTTTAGTCAAAGAACATACTGAAAAACTCATTCAAATCATAGAAAAATATAAAGTGGTAGATCGTTCGACAATCCAATCATTTGATATGAGAACACTTTCAGTGTCGAAACAAAAGAATCCAAAAATTAAAACAAGTGCGTTGTTCGTACCAACATATTTCCAAGGATTTTTAATGACCATTGGACTTGGGAATGGATATAGGGAGACAATTCTTGATTTAGCAAAAGAGAAACAAGCAGATATCGTTTCACCATATTTTTTATATGTATCACCAAGATTTGTCAAAACATCTCATGACAAAGGGATGATGGTGATTCCTTGGACGGTTAATACCGAAAAGGAAATGAATCGTTTGGTAACTTGTGGTGTTGATGGAATTATATCCGATTATCCAGATATGTTAGATAAAGTGGTTCGTAAAAAAAACTAAATCCCCCAAACAACCGTACACAAAGTAGAATAGAGAGAGAGGTAATTCGTTGCCTCTTTTTCGATTCGAAACACTTCTTGGATTCCTCCCTCTTGTGCTGCTGATAAAATGCTACCATCTCCCGTCACATAAAAGAATCCAATCCGTTTTAGGCATGCCTTTCCTTGTTTTAATGACTGTTTGGGGAGAGGTCTTTCCGAAACAGCAATTGTATAGGAAGCATATAGAAGCCCCGTTGGACCTAAACCTTGTGGTTGGCCTAAATTAGCGCAAGAGCTAAGGTATCCTAAGAGGATCAAAAAGACAAAATAAAATTGAATCCTTTGAAGTTTCACTTTCATTCGTTTCCAGAGATCTCAACACATAGGTTGGCATACACACCAAGTACAACAAGAGTTGTCCAATTGGTTTCAGTGACAGTTTGGATTTTGGACCTAGATTTTAGAAATTCAAATGATGCATTTCCAAATGAAAATAAACCAAGAATGGAATGGACACAGGAAGTGATTCGTCTTTTAGAAGGTTCTCCTGTACCATAAACACCGATTTTAGTTTTTGTAAAAATAAATCCTCTTGGACCAAATCCCGGTGATGCACAACTAACAAATATCAGATGAAAAAGTGCAAACAATAGAAAACTCAAAAATATTTTTTTTTGAACCAAAGTTTGAACCTTTATTGAATCATTAATTCTTTATGTTTGTATTTCATTTGAATGCATTTCTTCTCTGAATCGATTTGTTTGAGTAAGGTTTTTTTCACTGGAGCTGGCAATTTTGGGTGATTGTTTGTGAATTTTTTTAAGATTAATAAAGTTTCATCCGTACAAAAATCGGGTGTTAAACTTTTTGCAAATGCATCCAAGTAGTTTTCATCATCTGTATGTTGGAACTTGTCCAAAGCATCAAAGTATTGGTCTAAAAATTGAAGTTGGATGTTCTTTTGGTATTCCGGAAATAAAGAATAGGAAACCACCCTAAGTGTAGAAGAGGAAAGGTTACTAGTCTTTGGATTTAATAAGACTTGAATCCATTTTTGTTTAACTTCTGGATTTGGTTCCGAAGCTTCTGCTGCTAAACTTGAATTTACACCTCGACTGGATGGATCCAATTTCTTTTCACGATCAATGAAGGATTGAATTTTATTTCGGTCTTTTTCGAGAGAGCTAAGTTTGATAATCATATTCCAACGTAAATCTTGATCGAGTTTTAGGCCTGAAAAACTGAGTTTATTCTCCAAAATATCATATAATCTTTTTTGGCTCACTTCGGTATAAGTTGAATCGATGAGAGACAGAAATAAATACCTTTGTTCATCACTTCCCGCTTTTACTTTTTTTAATTCATCTAAAAGAAAATTTTGTAAGGATTCTAAATCAGCATTTCGTTTGGATTCAGGAAACCAAAATCGGCTAGTTAGATATGTATAACCATTATCACTCGCTAACTTTGATAAAATCCATCGTTTGATTTTTGTATCAGTTTCGATTTGGTACAAACGAACTGCACTGTCTTTGAATTCATCGAATGTGATGTTCGCAAGTGATACTTGTCTAAAGTAGTCTGTCCATAAGATTAGTTTTCGCATTGGGTCTTTGTCATACTCCAATACAAATTCTAAATTTTGTTTATTAACATCTGTCCATTTCCAAATCACAAAGTCATGGTCTTCAGCATTAAACAATACATAATCAGGGCAGGATTTTACTTCTAGAATCGCTTCACTCGATCTACCGGAATAAACAACAGGGAATTGTTCGTATGAAACTTGTTTGTTGGCCTTATCAAAAAAATAGAGACCTAAAATTGTTTTATGATCACGTAGTTTGTTCTCAGGGCCAGGAGCTGCTTGTACAATTTTTCCATATAGATGATTATCTGCACAAACGGTTGTGAGTTCAATTTGATTTGTACCTTTCGTTTCTAACCAATCTTTGGACCATTTTTTCATAGAGAACCCACTCACAAATTCGAGTTCTCTTAAAAAATCGAGTAAGGTAGAATTGGAATAGGAGTATTTTCGTAAATAGTTTTGAACTCCTTTTTGAAAACTTTCTTCTCCGATAAAAAACACAAGTTGTTTGATTACTGAAGCACCTTTTCCATATGTAATGCCATCAAACTGTGTAAAAGCTTCTTCTGTATCATTTACCTTTGCTTCTACTGGATGGTTTGTGCTATAACCATCTTCTTCATAAGCCCATTGTTTCATTTTTTCAAAAAAACTAATCCATGTTTCTTGGAATTCGGAATTTTTAGCTTGGGCTAAACTTGCCATGTAAGTTGCAAAACTTTCGTTTAACCAGAGTCCATTCCACCATTTCATTGTGACTAAATCCCCGAACCACATATGTGCCATTTCATGTAAAATCACATCGGATAAATTTTCTCTTTGTGAACGTGTCATTGGTGAACGTGAGACAAATCGTTCGGAAAATGTAACAGCCGCTACATTCTCCATGGCGCCAAAATTAAATTCAGGAACAATGACTTGGTCGTATTTTTCGAATGGATAAGGAATCCCGAAGTAAGAATTAAAAAAAGCAAATCCTTCTTTTGTAAACGCAAACCAATCTTTTGGTTCTACATATTTCGAAAGTGATTTACGAACAAAAAGGCGAAGGGGAATGGATTCAGCCTTGTCTTCCCAAACTTGGTATGGACCTGCGTGTAAGGAAAACACATAAGTTGAAATTTTTTTCGATTCAGGGAATTGGTGTAAGACTTCTTCTGGATTTTCCGATTTGTTTTGTGATGTGGGAAGAGTTGTGGAAATTACTTTCCAATTTTTTGGTGCTGTTACTTGGAGTTGGAAGGTTGCCTTTAGATCTGGTTGGTCAAAACATGGAAACATTTTATTTGCGTGGAATGCTTCAAATTGTGAGTAGATATATGTTTCTTTATCGTCAGGGTCTAGGAATTTGTGGAGTCCATTCCCCGTTTTGGCATATGGTGTTTCAAAGGAAACAGAAACTGTGTTGTTTCCAATCATCAATCGATTCGAAGGAAGTTGGATTTGTCCTTTTTTATATTCAAAATCAGTAAGCGCCTCTCCATTCAAAATGATGGATTTGATTTCTCCTTGGAAATAATCCAAACGTAAGTCTCTGATTTTTTTTCCAACAAACTGGATGTTTACTTTTCCCGTAAAACTTTCTTTAGGTGAGAGATTGATTTCTAAATTGTATTTTATATTTTCAATGGTCTCGTATCGGTATTCAGCTTCTTGTAAAGTAAGGTGATAGTTTGGTTGGTTAAACTTACAATGGATTAAGAATAGTAAACTTCCAAGAGTAAAAATGCTGAATAGTTGTTTCATCGGATTTTCCTTATTATGGTTGAAAATTGCGGTATAAAATCGCCCAGTCCATAGCACTTCGATTTTTCCATTCTGGTTCTGGAAAGTATTTCCCACCAATCGAATTTAAGATGAGCTCCATATATTCTTCCCCAGGATCAAAGTCTTTTGCATTCAGGAAGATCGAACCACCCCATTTTTTTTTGGCTTGGGTATGGCTAAAAACTCCACTCAAATCTTCCAACCTTTCATTGGATAAAGGAATTTTGTATTTAGATGTTAGTTCTAATACAAGGTCTTTTACTTTTTGGATTTGTTCTGGTTGTTTGAGTAATTCTTCTGTGTCTTTGGCAACAATTTCGATTTGGATACAATTGTCATTTGTCCCGGTGGCTGCGGCCGCTCGGTCTTCAATCACATCTACAAGTTGGTAGGCTTTTCCATTTGTATCAACCATGATGGATGCAGTGAGGTTCCTTGCTTCTAAGGTTCGAAGAGATCGAAAGTAATCTGGTATCGCAGTATAATGTAAGACCACACAACTTGGTTTGATTTTCCCGCGGAAAGTATACTTCACTCGGTACTCTTCAGGTGTGAAACCTTGGTCTGTTTTTTCTAATTGGGTAAAGATGATTTTTTCTGCTTTGGTGATCCCTCGTCCATTGGTTGGATGGAATGATTCCTTCAAAAGGTCTTTGTTTTCTTTTTTTAAAACCCAACCCGTAACAAATCGATCCTTCCAATCATCCTCTTCATAAAAGGTCCCACCAATTTCTTTGAGGATTTGATTGAGTGCTAACTCACTTCCGCAAGGAGAAAAATCCACAAATCCACCAAACCTACGTTTGGCTTGGTTGTGAGTGAAAATTCCTTTTTTGGAGATAATGTCAAAATTGGATTTGGGAATGTACAATGATTCAGCCAAGTATTGGATGGTTTTTTGTAACACTTCTCTTTGTTTGTTTTGGTTATAGAGAGTTTCTTGAGTTCCTTCATAAACGATATGGATGGATTCAGTATCGATCCCAGGTGAAGCAGTCCATTCCCGAGTTAAAAACATCGGATCTCCATATATGGTTCCATTGGAATCAATGTACAAATGGAATAAAAATTGATTCTCAACTGACAATCGAAAGAAATCAGAGAACTTTCGTTTGCCTGAATTGTGTAAGATGATTGCTGAAATTAAGTTTTGGTCTCGAGGTTTCGCTAATTTTTGCCACCGGTCTTTTTTGATCCCTTCTGCTTCTGAGAAAGGAATTAAATTAGGAATTTGGATGGTTGTGAAATTTGGTGTCCTTACAAAAAAACGACTACATCCTGTCGAAATAAGGAAAATGAGTGATATTTTTACAAGATTCTGACACAATGGGTTCAAATCTAACTGAAGGAAATGAGATTTGGAGCCACATACACCATTCCTACTTTCACGAAATCGTTTCTTAAAATTTTCTCTCAAATGTTTTGCCTTAACCGCTGTTTCCATACAGGGTGTGAATTGTGGTCCAGGAGTGAACACTCCCACCCTTAGGGGAATTTCACCAGAACAATACCACAGTTTTCGCAGTTTGCAAGAAGTCTTCTTACAAGACAACCCCATTCCCAATTTTGATTTAGGACTTGCGTTAGATAATTATGTATATGGACATCCATATCCAATAGAAACTGAAAGCGTTATACAACTGTTAGCTAGTGTTCCATCTTCTATTTTAGCAGCAATGGCACTTGATTTTTCTTTTACACCAATAGTCAAACTCCCACCTGAAGAACGTATCAAACGGTTGCTTGAATGGAAACATTCTTCACTTGGAATCAAACGTGGTGTTTACGCCATCCTCAGACAAATTTCATTTTTCCTTCTCAGTTCTGACAAAGAATACCAAAAATTTGTCGGTTACATCCAATAAGGCGGACGATACATGGGAATCTCAATTCATAACGAAAAAATAATCACTCCAAAAAAACACGCAGAAACAATCAAAACCCACCAAATCCAAAATGGAAAATGGGAACTAACTGCGGATGTAGTCATAATCGGATCCGGAGCAGGCGGAGCAGTTGCCGCAAGAGAACTTTCAAAAAATGGATGGAAGGTAATCCTGATTGAGGAAGGTAGTTACTTCACTCCCGCGCAATTTAGTTCTGACGAATTTGTATCACAAGCAAGACTCTACCGAGATGCTGGATTTATTGTAACCGAAGAACAGACGTTATCAATTCTACAAGGTAAGTCTATTGGTGGTTCAACAACTGTAAACTGGCAAACATCTCTTTATCCTCCTGATTATGTTACCAATGAATGGAACGAACGATTTGGGTGGCAAGGGTATTCGAGAGAAGAGATGGATCCTTATGTTTCAGAAGTACATGAAAGATTAGGTGTACACGAAGTACCAGATAACTTGATCAATGCAAACAATAATGTATTACGCGTTGGTGGCAAAAAAATTGGATTAACTCCACAAGTTTTAAGAAATAATAATCGTGGATGTATTGGTCTTGGTAGGTGTGGACTTGGTTGCCCAATCAATGCTAAACAATCTACGTTTCTCACTTGGATACCTGATGCGATAGAAGCCGGAGCTACTGTTGTTTCCAATATGCGTGCTGTTAAAATTCGGGATGGAAAAATCAAAACAGTGGTTGCCGAATTCACACCCGATGCATATGAAAAAGCACCAACTGAAATCATTGAAACCATGGAAATCAAAGCTCCTGTTGTGATTGTGAGTGCTGGTGCCATTGAAGGACCTGCTCTATTACAAAGGAGTGGTATTGGAAATGGATGGGTAGGAAGGAATTTAAAAGTCCACCCAACCTCTACGATCTTCGGCAAATTTGATTCCGAAATCAAAATGTTCCAAGGCCCACCACAATCCATTGTGATTAAGGATGGTCATAACCAAAATGGAACTGGTTATGGTTACTGGTTAGAAGCGGCTCCTTACAGACCAACCCTTGCTTCCTCTTTGGTTCCTTTTTACGGCAAACAACAGTTTGATGTCATGAAAGATTATACCAAGTACAATGCTGGTATTGTTTTAGTTCGTGATGGTGCGGATGGGGAAGCCAATGCAAGTGTGAAGTACAGTTTAGGAAGAAGAAAAGTCTACTTTGAACTCACACCAACTGATGGATTGAATATGTTAAAAGGATTAAAGGCATTAGCGGAAGTGACAGTGGCTGCTGGAGCTAAAGAACTGATTTTTCCTTTCACACGTTTTACAGAACCATACAAAGTATCTGGAAATGATAACTTTGATTGGATTCTGAAAGAGAGTACAAAACCAGGTGATTTGACAGTTGGATCTGCACACCCACATGGATCCATTCAGTCTGCTAACGACCCAGAGAAGGGAGCAGTTGATTTAAATTTGGAAATTTATGGTCATAAAAACATATTTGTCATGGATGCCTCAGTTTACCCTACAGGACTTTCGGTGAACCCACAAATAACGACCATGAGTATCGTTCTCAGAGCTTCACGTAACTTAGCGTCACAAAAAGAAGAAAGAACGAAGATCTAACTTTTTTCCAAAAATCCCTTTCATTCCCATGGGTTCCAACTAGTTTGGAATCCGTGCGGAAATATCTTTCCTTAGTTCTCAGTTTTCTCATCTTTCAAACTACAGTCTTCGCTATAGACAGCGATGCAATGAAAGAAGGTAAAAAGGCTTTTTCTAAAAAAGCTTATGGCGAAGCCATTAAAAAATTTACCAAACATGCCGACTCACACCCGCAAGACGGTGAAGCTTACATGTATTTAGGATATATCTATGAATACAAAAAAGATTATCCGAAATCCATTCAAAATTTTCGAAGAGCTGCTGATTTGGATTTGGACAAAGACCAAAGAAAAACAGTACTTCTAAAATTAGCTTTGTTTTTTAATTACCACCAAGATTGGAATTTATCAGCCACGTATGCAGCACGTTACCTAAAATATGATCCTAAAAATGAAGAAGTTCAAAAAATTTATAACCGTGCTGTAGGAAATAAAGGAAATCCTTCTTCCACAACACATACATACACACAACATACAAAAATTGAACCCAAACATCCAGAAATCAAAAATACGGAAAACAAAAAAGACCAAGTTAAAAAACCAGACGAAAGTATTGAAGATAAAGAAACTACCAAACCTAGTGAATCTTACGAACAAATTTTAGCAAACCAACCTCATTTAGAAGATGTACGTTGGGATTATGTTTTAGCATTATTTGAAGAAAAAAAATACGATAAAGCAGAATCGAATCTAAACATATTAATCGAAAAAAATCCAACACGTTCGAGATACCATTACAAAATGGGTATCATTAAGTTAAGATTAGATGATCCTAAATCTGCCATTGATTCTTTTGAAAAAGCTAAAAAAAATCCATTCTCAAAAGATACTAATGTGTTTTTATATTATGTATTTCTAAATGAAGGGATAGCTTATCAAAAATTAGCAGAAATTGAAAAAGCAGAATTATCCTTTCAGGAAGCTTTCAGACAAGTTCAAAAAGACACTCCACTACTTGCACTGGCAAGGTTATACGAACAAAAATCTGATTGGGAAAAATGTATCCAATCATCCGATAAAGCACTTTCCTTTAATCCCAATCAAATTGAATCCCATATGTTTCGTTTTGTTTGTATGTTTGAAGCTGGTAATAAGACTAAAAAATTTGAAACTAGTTTCGCAAAATATTCTGAATTCATTAAAATGAAATTTCCAGATTTATCGCAAACACCTGAAAAATTTCAAGTAGGGTTTTTAAAATTAGCGCGAAAATATACGGAAAACAATGCTTTTGATACAGCCGAAAGTTATTTTGCCGTTTTGGAAAAAGACCAAACTATTTCCAATGGAAGGGAATACATTTTTTATAGAGGAAGGAATTATTTTTACGGTGGGAAAGTTGATTTAGCAATTCCTTACCTGCAAAAAACAAATGGTTCCTCTGCAGCTCACTATCTCTTGGCACGTTGTTTTGCGAAAAAAAATGACATCACCAAAACCAAAGAACAGTTTCAGATGGCAGCGGATTTAAAACCTGAATATTGGACATCTGCAAATTTAGAAAAAGATTTCAAAGAAGTTTGGAAGGAACAATCGTTCCGTGAATTTATCAACACAAAAGGTGGAAAGGTATCAGGAGCGAATCTTTCCACTCCTGGATCAAATTAATAACAATTAGGAAGAATCATTATTCTTCCTTTGATTCCTTTGCTGAATGTGGGCTTTTGAAAAGGTCCGCACGGAGTTTTTTAAAAGTATCGACTGAAATTTGACCAGGTGCCTTTGGTTCACCTAATGTCATATAAGTGAATGATGAATTAAACTTATCACCAAATACTCTTGAAATAATTCCAAGTTCACCCATACAAATACCAATCATTGTTTGAGTTTTTGATAAAAGTTTGATATCATTTAAAAAGTCAGCAGTTTCTTCGATGTTTTCGGGTGTGATTGCAAACTTATAAATAGGATTCTTTTTTTTGACCGGTTTTGATTTTGCAATGAATTGGTTCATTTCATTTGCCAAAATTGATTTTTTAAAAGAATGGTAAGAATAAATGATTCGATAGTTTAAGGTTTCATAATTTCGAAAAATTGTATCTTCTCTATTCAGTTCGATATCCAAATAATTGGCATTGTCATTAAAATCTTTAATGATGCCTTCCACATCTTCAGGGAATAATTTCACATAAGATCGAACACTACTGTCTTCGGCTCTTCTATATGTAAAAAGCACTGGTAAACCAAGTGCTTTGATTTTCTTTTTCATTTCTTTTTGGATGTAATTTCTAGAGAATAAATCCAATCTCACTTCGATGACATCTACATCTTTTACATCTTTTTTTTGAAGGTGGCGTAATTCATCCTCACCGACAGAAGCTATGATTTTATAAGAATCTGGCATAAAGTTTATAATCCTTTTTGTAATAAATCGTGGAGAGAAATCATCCCAACAAAAACTCCTTTGTCATCCACAACAGGAGCAACAGAAATTGGCCTTTCGCGTCCTTCCATTTTAATTAAAACATCATAAGCCTTTTCATCTGGACGAAAACTATTTGGTTTTGGGTTCATCATTTCTTTTGCGGTTACATCAGGCGATAATGTATGTTTTGTGAGATATTTACGAATGTCATAATCGGTAATCAGTCCTACAAGTTTTGAATTGGAATCCACAACTCCAGTAGCACCAATTCCTTTTTCTGTAATTTCTTTTAAAATAGTTTCTAGGTTTGCATCAATGGGAATAGAGGCATTTCTTTCTCCTTTTCGCATCACATCCGTTAAAAATAAGGACAATCGTTTGCCTAATCGGCCAGCAGGATGGTACAATGCAAAATCGTCTGCTTTAAATTCTTTTAGTTCCATTAAAGCAACTGCAATCGCATCTCCGAGTACTAGGGCTATGGTTGTACTGGAAGTGGGAGCAAGATCTAAAGGACAAGCTTCTTTTAAAACAGGAGTGATAATGACAACATCTGATAATTCTGCTAACTTAGATTTGGCGTTTGCAGTGATGCCTACAATTTTTGCTCCGATTTTGCGGAGAGTCGGTAGGATATAATTCAGTTCTTCTGATTCACCACTTTTTCCAATGGCAAGTACCACATCGTCGGGACCAACAATTCCAGAATCCCCATGAGATGCATCTGTCGGGTGTAAAAAATATGCTGAAGTGCCAGTCGAAGAAAGTGTGTGTGAGATTTTTTTGGCAATATCACCAGACTTTCCAACGCCAGTGACGATTACTTTTCCTTTTGATTTTAGGATCAGATCGATACAATCTTTTACTGAAGGGTCTAGTTGTTCACGGAAGTGAACAAGAGATGAAATTTCATCGTCAAGCGCTTGTTTTACGATAGTCAAAGTATCTTTATTTGTCATACAAGTAATTCCTCCCAAGCTAAGTGATCCATATTGATCTCATAAGAGAAAACGGTTTCTACACCAGGAATTCTTAATACTACAAGGGTTTTGTTTTTTACTTTAAGAATTTCCATGGTTTTACCAGCAAAAGAACCATCGATCACTTTCACCATTTTGCCTTTTTGAAATAATAGTTCTCTGTTCATTTTCAAAGATTCCGCATAATCTTTAAGGCCTTGTTCCAAAACATCTAAATCATTTTGTTCCACAATGGCTGGTTGCCCTTTATGAAATACAAACTGAACTGATCCTGGTAGTTGTAAGACCTTATTTTTATCTCTCCAAAAGACAATCCTTACAAAAATATAGGAAGGCAATATTGGAACTTGGATCCATTTGAATCGATCTGTCCATTTTTTCCGTTCTTTCCGTATTGGTAAGTAGTTTTCGATTTTGTATTTGTTCAGAAGGTCACTGAGTTTTTTTTCTGCACGTGGTTTGGTATAAACTATATACCATGCACTTTCTTCCGATTGTGTATTAGTCTCTGACATCTAAACGGAACCTAATGGGTAAAACAAATTCTTTGCCTTTGGTGTATTGGAACTTCCAATCGGAAAGTTGGCGACGCACCTGTTGATCAAAAACCGCATACCTACATGCTGTGACCACTGCAATTTTTTCCAAACTGCCGTCTTCTTTCACAGAAAGTCGGTAGACACAATGATCTTCTAGTTTTTGTTCCAATGCCAAACTGGGGTAACTGAGACAATTTTGGAATTCAGAGATTTCATCTTCTGTGGTTTTGGTCCCATCATTCTGAGATTGTTTTGGCGAAATAGATTCCTTACTTTCTCCCAATCCAGTTGAAAAATGAAGTTGGAAAGAGGAAAAATTTCCGCCTTCCTTGAGTTTGATGTGAGTAGAATCTATGTCACTTCGGTATTCCATTGCCAAATAAGACAAAAGAATGAATACATGCACCCCAATGCTAAGGATGATTGCCTTATATTTGGGTCCTTCAAAGAGTAAATGCATTCCAAGTTCATGAAAAACTTTATTGGAGAGAATGCAATCTCCATTTTCATTGTCCGTATATGCCATCAAGTTGGGGAAAAATTTTCCGAGTATCTACCTATGGAGAATCTCACGGAACATCCGTAGGAGTTGTTGTGGATGGAGTGCCTGCGGGCCTTCCATTTCCAGAAGAAGAAATCCAAAAAGATCTAACACGTCGTAGACCAGGTCAAAATGATCTGACAACTCCGAGAGATGAAAAAGATCGAATGGTAGTTGAGTCTGGAGTTTTTGAAGGCAAAACCACTGGAAGCCCCATACTCATGAAGGTAAATAACCAAAATACCATTGGCAGTGATTATGATGAGATGGCACATGTGTTTCGCCCGTCTCATGCTGATTATACTTATTCTGAAAAATATGGCTATAGAGCCCATGTAGGTGGTGGTCGTTCCTCTGTTCGCGAAACCATAGGTCGAGTTGCAGCTGCAGGTCTTGCCCGAGTGATTTTAGAAAACGAATTGGGAATTTCAACCGTTGGATTTGTGGATTCGATTGGTCCCATTGATTCCTTGATTGCAGAAGATGAATACCCAATCTCAAGAGACATTGTTGATCAGTTTCCGACACGTTGTCCGAAACCTTCTGCCAATGACGAGATGGAAACTCTCATTCGTAAACTCCGGGATGAAGGAGATTCGGTTGGGGGAGTTGTAAAAGTTGTGGTTCGTAATTTACCTCCAGGACTTGGTGACCCCGTTTATGATAAGTTAGATGCCGACTTAGCCAAAGCCATTTTATCCATTTCGGCTTGTAAGGGATTTGAAGTAGGTTCTGGTTTTTCGGGTACTCGCCAAACAGGTAGTACACACAATGATGAATTTTACATCGAAGAAGGAACGGGCAAAGTTAAAACAAGAACCAATCGTTCTGGTGGAATCCAAGGTGGAATTTCTAACGGGATGGATCTTGTCATTCGAGCTGCTTTTAAACCAACTTCTACAATCAAAAAAGAACAAAAAACAGTGAACGACCAAAATAAAGAAACGATTCTTAAGGCAAAAGGTCGTCATGATCCATGTGTGTTGCCAAGGGCAGTTCCGATTGTCGAAGCTGTCGTAAACCTAGTGTTAGTTGATGCTTACTTATACCAAAGAGCCTTACAACCAAAATGGTTTATGAAGTATGCGAATTTAAACGCCATTCCAAACCAATAGAGGACATAAAATCGAATGAATCGCCCCAAAGTTTATAAAATTTTACTCTTAGAAGACGATGAGAGTAGTGCCAAACTTTTATTACATACTTTAGAGAGATATAACTTTGATGTGACTCATGTTGTAGATGGAATGTCAGGTCTTACCAAAATTCGAAACAATAGTTATGATTTGGTGATCAGCGATGTGAACATGCCCTATCTGGATGGAATCAGTTTTCTCGAAAAAGGAAAGGACATGTTAAAAATGACACCCGTCATCATGCTAACGGCCGTTGGTGAAAAAGACCAAGTGAAACGGGCAGCATTAAGCCATGTCACTGCTTATCTATTAAAACCTATCGCGAACCAAGCCCTCCTCGAAAAAATCGCATTTGTTTTACAGCTGAAACCCGAAAACATTATCGATAAAAAAGCATTTCCATTACAAATCAATGTGACGGAACTCTCCATTTCACAGATGCAACTCGACATCAAAGGTTGTCCTGGTAAAAAATCCACAGAAGAGATATATGACAGGTTTATGCTTACCTTAGCAGGAAGAGGTAGTTTCACCAATTTGAGAATCAATCTCGATAACGCTTTTTTTTATGAAGTCCGTGCTTTACAAATTTTAGATGATTTGATCGCAAAAATTCTAAAACAGACCAATATCAGAGCTAGTTCCCTGTTTGTAGATTCCGAATTTTTTAGTAATCACGTAGTGGACTTACAGCCATACGCTTATCTCTCCGAGGTAAATATAATTTCCAAATGAAGGTTTGACAAAATCAAAAGACCTAAGTCTAATCAAACCTAGGGGGTCTGTTCTTTGGTTAAGATAAAGATAGACGGAGTCGAATACGAAGTCGACGAAAAGAAAAACCTCATTGATGCAACAAAAGAAGTAGGAGTCGAAATTCCTTACTTCTGTTACCACCCAGCTCTGAGCATTGTCGGTATGTGCCGTATGTGTCTCATTGAGATTGAAGGTGTACCTCGGTTACAAGCCGCATGTAATACTCCTGTAAAAGAGGGAATGGGTATCATTACCAAATCTGATCGTGTGAAAGAAGCACGCGCAGGTACCATGGAATTCCTTCTCGCCAATCACCCGTTAGATTGTCCTGTTTGTGATAAAGCAGGAGAATGCCGTTTGCAAGACAACGCATTTGGTTCTGGATCTGGCCATTCTCGTTTTGAATTTGAAAAACGAAATATCCCACAAGAAGAAATTGGAACGAACCTCATCATCAATCACAATCGTTGTATCGTTTGTTATCGTTGTGTTCGTTTTGAAGAAGAAAAAGTTGGGGAATCGAACTTAGGTCTTTTTGAAAGAGGGAACCATTCCATCATTGGTCTTGCAAAATCAGAACCAATTAATCATAATTACCAAGGTGCCCTTGCAGACATTTGTCCTGTGGGAGCCCTTCTTAATAACAAAACACTTTTTAAATCACGTGTTTGGTGGTATAAATCGCACAAATCAGTATGCCATGGTTGTTCCACTGGTTGTAATGTAACCACGAATGTACGAGACAATAAAATGTATCGATACATGGTACGTGAAAATTTTGAACAAGGAATGTTTTTCCTTTGTGACAAAGGTCGGTTTGATTTGGATTGGATGAACGAAAACCGTTTGTTCAGTTATTTGGAAAATGGAAAAAATTCCACATCACAAGTTGCGATATCTAAAATCATCGATCGATTGAAAGAAGCAAAATCCATTGCCGTTCTCGGTGGTGCTCACGAATCCAACGAAACTTTAGCAACACTCAAACAAAACCTAAATTCCCTCTCACAAGCATTAGGTGGCAAATCCATCCAATGGGAAACTCGTGTGACGGATGCTCAAAATAAAGAAACTGAACAGGTAGACTTTTTACTCACAAAAGACAACCACCCGAATACAAAAGGAGCAATTGACTTAGGTCTTACAACTCCTTCTGGAATTACTGGGATTGTTTCAGCAGTCAAACAGGGTTCCGTTGATTTAGTGATCCTGATCAAAGAATCCATTCCAGAAGGCATCGATCCATCTAAGGTGATTTGTTTTGATACCAATTTGACTGATACTGCGAAAAACGCAAGTTTGGCGGCACCAATTCAAATTTTCTGTGAACATGAGGGCAGTTTTACCAATAAAAACGGCCTCAAACAGAACTTTGAAAAGTCAATGAATCCCATCCAAGGGTTGTTAACCTCTGCTGGTGTTGTTGAGCAAATTCTGAATACGATGACTAAAAAAATGGAGGCATCCGTTGGGAACCGTTAATGTCGTCAACGTAGCCAAAAAACACCAGTTTTCTTGGTATGAAAAATTTTACTTTTGGTCCATAGGCAAAGGCCTTTGGATCACACTCAAACATTTTGTAAAAGTTGCTTTGTTTAACAAACAGGTAACGATTGAATACCCTGATAAAAAACGTCAGTATTCCACAAGGTTTCGCGGGATGCACTCGATGAAACGAGATGAACAGGGTAGGGAACGATGTACTGCATGTTTTTGTTGTATGTGGATTTGCCCTGCCAATGCCATTCACATCGAAGCTGCAGAAGTGACTTCTGAACGCCAACACCTCCACCCTGAAGATAAATATGCCAAAAAATTTGAAATCAATTTACTTCGTTGCATCTTTTGTGGGTTATGCGAAGAGGCATGTCCGAAAGGAGCCATTTATTTGGATGGAACGGGTGAGATGGCGGCCGACAACCGAGAAGATTTGTTTTTGACCAAAGAAAGAATGATGGAAAAAACAGGTGGTCCCATCCTCGGACAAAGGAATTAAGATTTCACTCTATCTACGAAACAAAATCCCGGAATTGTATGGAATAAGGACAGCCGGGTTTTACCTCTAACCATTTCATTTCAGCATCTGTGTTTTCCAAAATTCCTTCATTCAGTACCTATTTACTCAGTTTGTTTGTAAGATCGGTTCTACATTTGCATACTTGCACCTTAGTTTCGAATGGTTGTAAGTTTCCTTACGTTTGGAGATTTTGGATCTATTTACTATTTTTCACATATTCCTTCGGAATGGGCATTGGAATTCTATCTCCTTTGTTTGCAGAGACTACCATCATTGAAAATGAAGAAGATGAAAAACGTGTCTTAGAAAACCATGCCTTTGAAAAATTGCGTTTTGGCCTAGCTAATCATATCCATTATTACAAGGTCAAAAAAACAAAAAACACAGTCGTCGAACAAAGGTCAGGTCGCAAACGATTGTATGACCATAATTTAATTTTAAGATCCATGTTTCGGAATCGAATTCTGCATCACAAGTATGGGTCCATTGGACGACTGTTAGATGGTGCCAGTTTTATCGATTTTGGCAGTGCCATCTTGTATGAAGAAGGTGCCGTTACAGTGCGAGATTTGTATGAAGACCAGTTTCTCTCTCGTTACATCCGTAAAATTGTCGCCACCGATATCAATGACCCCGAATACGACCACACTCGTTACATCGAAATCCACTTCACGGAACGAGATCCCTTTCCTTTTGCCTTCAATGAAATCCCTTATCGTTTGGATGACCCTTCCTACATTCGCATTTTGACGAAACTTTACACACCCAACGAATTTTCGCCAGTGATCTTTCGAAGTACCAATTCTGGACCTGATTTGTTTTATACTGTCGAGGAGATGAAGGAACATTTTCGCTCTGTTTTGGATGCCAATCCACACAGGACCATTTTGTATTTCTTCAATCGTTACATTTTCTTCCGAACTCCCTGTGAATCCAAATTCCAACTCATTGGAACCATCGATGAAAAGGTCGGTGTGAACCATAGTTTTAGTGCCTGGCGCTATGTGGACTGGAACAAACGGGAATTTTCCGAGGCAATCGATCCAAATTTTCGGTACATCCGAATCGCCGACGAACGGACAGAAAGCAAGGCGGACCGGTTTGATGCGATGATTTCTGGCTATTCTTGCCAATTCCAAGCGAAAATGAAGTACTACCGTCACAAATTCACAAAAACTATGACGAAATGATGATTTTTTTACTTTTCTTGTGAGGCGAACTCTGTACGTTTTTCCTAGAACACCCAGAGAGAGGTAAACCCATGGGGAATTCCTATATTATTGATGCTGTCCGAACTCCGAGAGGAAAGGGCAAAAAACGTGGGACACTTGCATCCGTCCATCCACAAGAATTAGCTGCTGCCACATTAAAAGCCATCCAAACCCGAACAGGAATCGATCCAAAAACGGTAGAAGAAGTTGTAATGGGTTGTGTATCCCAAGTTGCTGACCAAGCGGCATGTATCGCTCGTTACGCGGTTATGGCTGCACATTGGCCAAAAGATGTTCCTGGTTATACAGTAAACCGCTTCTGCGGTTCTGGATTACAAGCTCTTAACAACGTAGCAAACCATGTTGCTTCCGGAGCAATGGAAATTGGCGTTGGTGGTGGAGTTGAATCCATGAGCCGTGTGAAAATGGGTGATGATATGCTTGGTCGTGACTTCAATGTTGGTAACGATAAAATTGCTTCTCATTACAATCTTGTTCCACAAGGGATTTCTGCTGACTTAATTGCAACGAAGTATGATATTTCTCGTGAAGAGGCAGATCGTTTTGCAGAATCTTCACAACAAAAAGCTCATGCAGCAATCCAAAATGGTTACTTCAAAAAATCTGTGATCCCAATTACATTGGATGATGGAACTGTTGTAACAGAAGAAGAGAATCCACGATTGGAATCCGATTATGCTTTCCTTTCTGGACTTGGTCCTGTTTTCAAAACAATTGGTGAAAAAGAACTCGATGCAATTGCACTTCGTTCTTATCCAGAAATCAAAAAAATCAATCACATTCATACACTTGGTAACTCATCTGGTATCGTGGATGGTGCAGCAGCGATTTTAGTAACAAATGATGATGGATTAAAAAAATACGGATTAAAACCTCGTGCAAAAATCCTTGCGACTGTTGCTACTGGTGAAGACCCAACCATCATGTTAACTGGTCCAGTTTCTGCTTCACAAAAAGCATTAAAACAAGCTGGTCTTAGTGTAAAAGACATTGACCTTTGGGAAATCAACGAAGCATTCGCATCTGTAGTGTTATACGTTAAGAAAACACTCGGAATTGATGAATCCAAAATCAACGTTAATGGTGGAGCGATTGCCCTTGGACACCCACTCGGAGCAACTGGTGCAATTCTTACAGGAACTGTACTTGACGAGTTGGAAAGAAGAGACCTTCGTTATGGACTCATCACACTTTGTATTGGTGGTGGTATGGGTATTGCAACAATCATCGAACGATTGAAGTAAAACCTTTTCTTACTTAAAAACACATTTGGATCAGATAACATTGGTCCAAATGTGTTTCATGCTTTTTAGTTTTCTAAAATACTAATACTTCCGAATCATTTTCTCCTCAAAATTAAGAAATTACATTGTCGTGTATTTCGATCATGCAAACCAAATCAACTTGCGATTTGTTTCTTAAGTTTTTTTGTCATTGCCATAATGAATTCGTCCTTGTTTTTCTTAGCTTCTTTGATCTGCGCTTTGATTTCGGCTGGGATTTCCATGTACTTGTCAGCCCATAACTGGATTTCAATGATGATTGGAAGAAGATCGATTGCTTTGTTTGTTAGTTTATACAATACTTTCGCTTTACTCGTTGGATGTTCCAATTTCTCGATGAGGTTGTGTTCTTCTAAATTTTGAAGTCTTGCCGTTAGGATGTTTGTTGCGATACCTTCCTGCGACTTTGCAAAATCGCCGAATGTAGATTTATTAAAGAACATCATATCTCGCATGATGAGTAAAGACCACTTGTCACCAAATATGTCCAGTGAACAGCTGAGTGGGCATTCCGACCTTTTTTTGGCAATTTCCATCGATTTTAGTCCCAAAATTTATTAAAAAAAATTCACTTGCAAAATGCAAGTGAATTTAGTAAAAAGAGTCAAATCATAGTATGAAACAAACAATTTTAATTACAGGTGCATCTTCGGGATTTGGATTGATTCTTGCAACCAAACTCCACGAATCTGGTTATAATGTCATAGGTACAAGCCGCAACCCGAATCTAAGCAAGGTGCCATTTAAGATGTTACCTTTAGATATTGCAGACGATCGTTCTATCAAGGATTTTCGCAATGAATTGTTCAAATACATTTCACAAATTGATGTTTTGATTAATAATGCTGGATTTTATCTTTCTGGTCTTGTTGAAGAAACTTCAATTGAAGAAGGAAAAAAACAATTTGAAACAAATTTTTGGGGAACAGTTAAACTAACAAAAGAGTTATTACCAGATTTTCGAAAACAGAAGTTTGGAAAAATAATCACAGTTGGTTCCATCATGGGACTCTTAAACTTTCCAAGTGCTTCATATTATGGTGCTTCCAAACATGCATTAGAAGGATTTTTTAAATCCTTACGATTTGAATTAAATGAATTTAATATAAAAGTTGCTATGGTTGAACCAATGGGGTTTAAAACAAATATCATCAATAATGCGGTTAAAGCAGGAATCAAAATTGATGATTACAACAATTACCGAAGTAAACTTGAAAAGTTCTCCGAAGATTTGTTTGCAAATGCTCCTGAACCAACTCCTGTCATTGATACCTTAGTTAAATTAATCGAAACGAAAAATCCGAAATTTAGTCATCCAGTTGGGAAAGGTGCTTCTGTAATTTTAGCGATCCAACACTTTGCATATCAATTATTTGAAAGTTCCATCATCAAAAATATCAATCGGTTTAAGGTTTAATACAATGAAAGCATACCAAGTTACACGTTACGGTAAAAAAGAAAAATTGGTTTTATCGGAAATTCCAGAACCGATTCCAAAAGAAAGCGAAGTTTTGGTGCAAGTACATGCCACAGCCATTAATTTACTCGATTCATTGATCAAAAACGGAGATTTTAAAATATTCCTTCCTTACAATACTCCTTTTACCAATGGACACGATTTGGCTGGTGTAATCACAAAAATAGGATCCAATGTAACTGAATTTAAGGTTGGAGATGAAGTGTATGCAAGACCCGCAGATTTTCATATCGGTACATTTGCACAATCCATTGTTGTACACCAAAATGATTTAGCAATGAAACCGAAGAATGTTTCGATGGAAGAGGCGGCTTCGATTCCTCTTGTTGGCCTTACTTCATGGCAAGCTCTTGTGGAGATTGCGAATGTCAAGAAAGGTCAAAAGGTATTTATACAAGCTGGATCTGGAGGAGTTGGAACATTTGCAATCCAATTGGCAAATCACTTAGGTGCATTTGTTGCGACAACAACAAGTGAATCAAATGCTGAAATGGTGAAAAGTTTAGGTGCTGATTTAGTAATAGACTATAAGAAAGAAGATTTTTCGATTCTTTTAAAAGATTATGATGTAGTATTACATAGCAATCGAGAGAATGAAATTCTTAAAAAATCTTTATCCATCTTAAAACCTGGAGGAATTTTAGTTTCCTTAACTGGACCCCCCACTGCAGAATTTGCAAAAAAAATTGGATTGGGATGGCCCATGCAAATTCTAATGAAAATACTGAGTTATTCAGTAACTCAGATAACAAAAAAACTGCGAGTTCGTTTTGAGTTTTTATTCATGAAGGCAAATGGTAATCAACTCAGTGAAATAACCAAATTAATAGAATCTGGAAAAATAAAACCTGTGATTGATCGTGTTTATTCCTTTGAAGAAACCAACGAGGCAATGTTATATGTAGAGACTGGTCGCAGTAAGGGGAAAGTAGTCGTAAAAGTGATATAGATTGATTTTAGATCTCTGTGTTTTGAAGGAAAAAATTCAAATTACCTTTCCAGGCATTCTGATAAACAGATTGCAATTAATATTCACAAATACGAGTAATGACCTATGACGCCCACAGAATCCTTAACGGGAATAATTTGCAAAGAGTGCCAATTCAAAGTAGCAGAAGTATTAGATGGTTGCCCATCCTGTGGCAGTGATTCTGTTGAAACTGTTGAATTGAAACAATCTGGAACCATTCTTTCCTATACTATTGTTTATATTGGGTTTGGTCATATGGCAGAAAGAGCTCCATATGTTTTAGCAATTGTGCAAACAGAAGAAAATGTTAAACTAACTACCGTTATCGAAGGTGTGGTTGATTTTGGAACCGTTAAAATCGGTGACAAAGTTCGCTTCAAGGCGATTGATGAGAAAATCGGACCTGTGTTTCAATATTGATAGCTTTCAGTGAATTCAAAGCAAACATGTTTCAATTGCAATTGTTTTGGAGTTTGGAAATTTATAGTGTTAGTTCATTGCTATTGAAATAACCAACACTAGACAAAGTGATTAAATTAGAATTTTAAACTAAAAACTTCCATTTTTCCTTTCAGCATCCATTTCTTTTTGTCCACGCCATCCACCACCAAGGGCTTTATACAATCCAACATTCGCTTCTAATAGATTGTATTTTAGTTCAAGTGCTTCGACTTGGGCTTCTAAAAAATCTCTTTGGCTAAACAAAACATCAATGTAATCAATTCTACCTGCTTTAAATAAAATGTTCGAAATCTCAACGGACTCTCTTAGATTTTGAACCTGTTTATTCTTTGCATCATACTTCTGTGATAAATTTTTGATTTTCACAATTTGATTTGTTACTTCCGTAAATGCTTTTAGAAGTGAAACTTCATAATTGTATATGGCTTGGATTTGAAGGTTGTTTGCTGTTGCATAATTTGCTTCGATCGCCTTTCGATTGATGAGTGGTGCGATGATACCACCGCCTAACCCATAAGCTAACGAAACAGGTGTTCCTTTAAAATGTTTGGAATTAAATGCTTCATATCCAATATTCCCATCAATCTTAAGTGAAGGATAAAATCTTGCTCTTGCTACTTCAATGTCTAATTTTCGTGATTCTAAAACCAAACTTGCCTGTTTGATATCGGGCCTGTTTTCTAAAAGATCAACAGGAACTGATTTTTGAATTTCCGGGAGTGTAATTTCCAAAAAGTCATCAGACTTTCTAGTAATTCGTTCTGGGAAACGTCCCAAAAGAAAATTAAGTCTGTTTTCAGTGATAGCTATTCTTTGGACTATATCGAATTTACGAGCAAGATTTTTTGCTACTTCCGCTTCAAACCTTTTTACTGCCAACGAAGTCGTTCTACCAGCTTCCCTTTGTAATACGACCATCTCTTTTACTTTAGAGAGAACTTCTATATAGTTTTCAATTAAAGTTAATTGATTATCAAGGGATTTTAGCTCGAAATACGTATCTGAAATTTCAGCAACTAAATTGGTAACAACGTACCGCTTACCTTCAATACTCGCGAGGTAAAGTAGGTAAGCGGATTTCGTTGCATTTCTTAATTTTTTCCAAATGTCAATTTCCCAGCTCATTACAAGCCCACCATGGGCAAATAATGTTGGTGAATTGGCGTTAGGTGTGCTAAATCTCTCTTTCTGTTCGGAACCACCGTCTGCTTGGAGAGATAATTTTGGTAAATATTCCCCTTGTCTTGAAAACACTTCGTTGTTCGCGATACTAATTTCTTGTTCTAGTACAGCTAGTTCCTGATTGTTTTCGATCGCAGTGTCGATTAATGATATCAATTGTGGTTCGTTAAAAAACTGGTTCCAAATTTCGGTTTGTAACTTCTGAGCTTTCTCGGAAGATTCCCAATTTTCAAATTGTTCTGGAAGTTTTAAATCTTCCTTATCTCTTTCATAAAGAGCAGGAATACAGGAAACATTCCATAAAACTAAGAATATGATTAAGATTCGTTTCATCTTATTTTTTTCCTTTCCTGGATTTTTTACGTTCCAATTCAGAAGTTTCATACATTTTGTCTGACTCTGAGAGTGGCATGTTGTCTTCATGGTAAATTAGATTTTTGCCTTTAGCTATGTTTGCAAAGATAATGTAGAGTCCGGGCACTACGATGACTCCAAAGACAGTTCCAAATAACATACCACCCAATGCACAGGCACCAATCGTATGATTGGCAATCGCACCTGGACCTGTTGCTACAACAAGAGGAATCAAACCAGCTACGAAGGCAAATGAAGTCATCAAAATTGGTCTAAACCTTGCTTTTGCTCCTTCTAACGCTGCATCAAACACACTAAGTCCTGATTCTTGTCTTTGCCTTGCAAACTCTACGATCAATACGGCGTTTTTACCAAGTAATCCAATTAACATGATCATACCAATCTGGGCATAAATGTCATTGGCTAGACCTAACAATCGTAACAAGAAGAAGGAACCAAAGATTCCCGGAGGGAGTGAAAAAATAACTGAGAAAGGAATAATGAAACTTTCATATTGTGCAGATAACACGAGGTACACGAACACAATCACAACTATGAAAATGAATATGGCTTCATTTCCGCGAGAGGCTTCATCATAAGAAAGTCCTTCCCAACCTACTTCAAATCCTTTTGGAAGATTTTTAGCTACTTCTCTAATTGCATCAATGGCATCACCAGTTGTGTAACCATCGCCAGGTAAAACGTTGATTACGGAAGATGTATAAGCATTGTATCTTGTGATCTCATTGGCACCTTGTTTTTGTTCGAGGGACAAAAAGGAAGAATATGGTACCATTTCTCCTTTGTCATTCGGAGTAAATAAGCCTAGGATATCAGTTGGTAATCTTCGGTATTCAGGTGCTGATTGAACGTATACTTTGAAGAATTGATTGAAGCGAATAAATCCTTGTTCATACGTACTACCAACGAGGATGTCCAAGTTGTCCATTGCATCACCAATGTTGACGCCTTTTTGCATCGCAAGTTTTCGATCAAGTTTCACTTCCAATTGTGGAAATTTTGCTGAGTAAAAAGAGAAAAGACCTGTAAGTTCTTCGCGTTTTTTTAACTCTTCCATAAACTCTACGTGAACTTTATCGAAGGCAGTGTAATCTCCACTATTGGTTTTATCCAATAATCGAAACATAACTCCACCTGCTGCACCAAATCCAGGAACTGCTGGTGGTTCAAAGAATTCGATAATGGCACCAAAATTCTTAGTTTTGTGCTCTAGTTCTTCCATTACATCATGAACTGAGTTTTTTCTTTCCGACCAATCTTTTAAACTGATGAGACATGTTCCTGCGTTGGATCCTTCACCTTCTGTTAAGATTTCGTATCCCGCAAGTGATGCGACCGAATCAACACCTTCAATTTTTAAAGCAATCTCTTGGAGTTTTCTTGCGACATCATTTGTTTTTTCAATGGTTGATCCCGGTGGTGTTTGGATCACAGCGTAGATCATACCTTGGTCTTCACCGGGCACAAACCCTGCAGGCACCAACTGCGATAAGAAAACAAAACCAACCGCAAAGAAGAGTAGTAAGGAAACAATAAATACCTTCGAACCTGAAAATTTGTGCATTAGGTTCACATATTTTTCTGTGAGGATCTCAAAGTAAAAATTGAATTTCTCTAAGAATAGATCAATTGGGTTATGTGATTTTTTGTTATGAGTATGAGGTTTTAAAATCATCGCCGTTAAGACAGGCGTTAATGTTAAAGCGACAATTCCAGAAAGCACAATTGAAGTGGCCATTGTGATCGCAAACTGACGATAAAATACCCCAACAGGACCTGGTAAAAATGTAACAGGCACAAATACTGCTGTCATGAGTAAAGTAATCGCAATTACGGCGCCACTAATTTCGCCTAATACTGCTTTAACGGATAAATAAACACTCAAATGGTCTTCGGCCATTTTCGCATGGACTGCTTCCACAACAACAATGGCGTCATCCACCACAATACCGATCGCAAGAACCATCGCAAACAAAGTGATTAGGTTAATGGTAAGTCCCAATGCCATCATAAAGGAAAAGGCACCGATGAGGGATACTGGAACTGCAATGATAGGAATTAAGGTTGAGCGCCAATCTCCCAAAAAGATAAAGACAACAATTGCTACTAAAACAAAGGCTTCTACTAATGTATGAATTACTTTTTCGATGGCTGCATCGATAAAGTTCGATACATCATAACTTAATTTGTAATCCATTTCTGGTGGAAAAGTTTGTTTTAACTCTTCAAGTTTTGCTTTGATGTCTTCAATTACAACTTTTGCATTACTGCCTTCCGTTTGTTTGAACATAATCGCCGCTGCAGGATGTCCGTCCACATCAGAGTAAATATTGTAAAACTCACTATCAAGTTCAACCTTTGAAATATCTTTGAGGTAAAGTAACTCACCACCATTTTTAGCACGGATGATGATATTCTCATATTGGCCAGGTTCGTTAAACCAACCTTCGTAAGTGAGAGTGTATTCTAATGATTGTGCTTGTTTTCCAGAACTTTGGCCAAGTCTTCCAGGTCTAGCAATGATACTTTGGTCTTCAATTGCCTTCATCACTTCAGCAGTTGTCACATTATAAGCACGCATTCTATCTGGATTTAACCAAACGCGCATCGCATATTGTCTTGTTCCTAAGATCTTAGCTTGTCCGATACCATGAATCCTTTTTAATTCAGGTAGTAAAAACACTGTCGCATAGTTGTATAAAAACTTCTCACTCGCATTTGGATCTTTACTGTATAAGTTTACATACAATAACATACTTGGTTGGACAGGTTGGACAAATATACCTTCCAAACGTACGAGTTCTGGCACACGATACATCATTTGGTCTACCCTAGTTTTCACTTGTACTAAGGCATCATTTGGATTTGTTCCAGGATCGAATAAAACTTGTATGATTGCATCTCCAGAACTTGTGGAGGAAGAAATCATATATCTCATTCCTGCAACCCCGTTGATAGCTTGTTCCAATGTTGTTATCGTAGATTGGACTAATACTTGAGCACTGGCACCTGGAAATGATAGAGTAATCGTTACACGAGGAGGTGCAATTTCAGGGAATTGTGAGACTGGTATGTTCTTAATCGAAATTAATCCGACGAACACAACTAGTACGGATATAACTATGGCGAGAACGGGTCTCTGGAGAAATTTTGTAAACATACAGTATCTCCTAGTGAGCCTGTAACTCGAAACTTTTCATGACGTTCTCACGAGTTTCGATGTTAAATTTTACAATATCACCATCATGAACTTTACCAAGTCCTTCCAAAAGGATGATGTCGCTGTCAGTGATACCAGATTCTACTACAAACAAGTGAGGAATTTCATTTGAGATTTTTATCTCTGTCGATTTTAACTTACCTTTACTTGATATTGTGTATACATAACGTTTATCTAATACTTCAAAAGTAGCCTTTTGTGGAATGAGTAAGGCTTCTTTTAAATTTTCTTTCACTACAACGTTTCCTGTTTCTCCATGACGTAATAATCTGTCCGGATTTGGAAATGTTGCTCTAAAAGGAATGGTACCTGTTTCACTATCGAATTCTCCTTCGATTGTGTCAGCAATTCCCTCGTGATTGAAGTATTCACCATTAGCCATTAAGAATTTTACTTTTAATGGTTTGTCCCCTGATCTTCGCGCATTGGAAAAGTTAAGATAATCTTTTTCAGAAACATTGAAGTAAACCCAAAGTTTTGAAATGTCAGAGATTGTAGTTAATAAAGTTCCTTCTTCCACTAAACTTCCAAGTCGCACTTGGAAACGATCTGTGATTCCAGTGAAAGGTGCAGTTACAGTTGCCAAATTTAAATGAACTTGCGCCAATTCCATAGCTGCTTTATTTTTTTTCAGTCTAGCTTTGATAAGAGATAATTCTGTTTGGGAAACAACATTCTCTTTGAATAACTTCTCAGTATTCTCAAATTCGATTTGTGTTGATTCGTATTCTGCTTTTGCTTTTTCGTATTGAGCAGTAACTAACATCGGCATTACTTGGAAAAGTTTTTGACCTTTTTTTACGATCTTACCTTCATCCATGTAGATATGGGTTAGATATCCTTTTTCGAATGCTCTGATTTCGATACGTTGGATTGCCTTCACTTGCGCTACGTAGTTTTTATCAATGATCACATCTTGTTTCCAAGGATAGGTCGCCATGAGTGCGTTTTTATCTTCATGGTTCTTTGAATGACAATTCATTTGAAGAAAAGATGTTAATACAAATACTGTAACCAGTATCTTTGAAGTGAAAGAGTGCTTGAGCCCTTTGAGAAGTTTCATTGTGTCCTCACTTTGTCTAACGTTTGTTAGGCAAAATTTTAAAAATCATCGAACGCAATTTGAATTGCGATCTTCCGAGAAAAAAATTTATGTTAAGTGAGTGTGGGAGGTGCGCGGTCTTTGACGCTATTTTTGGCTAAAAATGAATTTGGAAAAGAGAATAGGACTGGTTTTAGTTCAGTATCAAATACAAGTGAAATTTTAAGGAAAAATGCGAAGGAATGATTTAACTCATTCTCACGGTGGGAATTAATCTCAGCCTCTTCCTCACTGTTTTCACTGACTTCCTTAATGACATAAGTAAAATCGTATAAACTACTATGTTTGTAAGTTTGGTGTTTTTGGTAGGTGTCGTGATGGGATACATACCCCTCAGTATTAGTACTGATGAATACAAAGGAGAGTAGCAAAATTGCCAATCGACTTATCAATGTATTTACCATCATCAAGCGCATCTAATGTCAGCGAATTCCCGAATCGATTATTGTCAACAGTTTAAGCGAACAGTTCTAAGTCTCAATTAAAAACAAAACCACTGCACCATTCACACTGCCTGTGTCGAAGTATCGATTGTAGCGGAAATCCTTTCCTCTATTCATTAGACAACGAATGGTAAAAAAAGTAGGAAAGAATGCAGTGGAACGCGGGATCTTTTTGCAATTCCTGTTATGTGATGAAACCAATTCAGTCGCTAATCGTGTATGGCTCTAATTTATTTTGCAAAAATAACTGCTTCATTTGGGTGCAAAATCAAATCGCCGGTATCCAATTCCTTTTCTAACTCAAAAGATGCGTTTCGATTTTTAGAGCTGAATAAAATTTGATTCAGATTCCATTTTCTTGGGTAAGAAACTCGAACTGGTTTGGATGAGAAATTCAAAAATATATATGTCTCCTCTTTTCCATCTCTCCTTCTGTAGTATAGCGCTTGTTTGTCGTCACTCAAGAGGATTTTTAGTTTTCCTTTTCGAAGTGATTTTCGTTCCTTTCGTATCTGAATCAGTTTTTTATATGTGAAAAAAAGAGAATTGGGATCCTGTTTTTGAGATTCAACATTGAGTGTATTTGAATCTTCATAAAGTGGAAGCCAAGGTTTGCCAGTTGTAAAACCTGTTGTATCGGATCCATCCCAAGGCATTGGAATACGTTCCGGATCTCGTCCAGGATGGAATGGCCAATACCGTTTTCCAACTGGATCTTGGATTTTATTAAATGGGACTTTTTGGCGTTTCATACCAATTTCCTCTCCATAGTATAAGAAAGGAGTTCCGCGTAAGGTTAACATCATGCAGGCGGCAAGTTTGGCACGATCCAAAGTCTCATCGCCCTTTTCGTAACGAGTGATATGCCGTGGAAAATCATGATTGGATAAAGTATAGTTTGGCCAATTATCTTCCCCTAAAGCTGATTCAAAGTCCTTAACAATTTGGTAAAATCGTTCCGCCTTCCAAGGTGAAAATAAAAACATAAAATTAAAGGCAAGGTGAAGTTCATCATTTCGACCACAATAGGTAGCAGGAAGTAAAACATTTCCAGGGAAATCTTGCATGATTTCACCAACAAACATACGTTTTTCGGAATATGAATCTAAAAGTTTTCTCATCCTTCTTAAAATTCCATGCATTTCAGGTCGGTCACGATCATATGTATGCACTTGTTTGTCGTAAGGTCTTGGACCTTTCATAAAATAAGAAGCATTGTTTCGAAAGAATTCATCTTTTACATATAAGTTGACAACATCCAATCGGAATCCATCTACTCCCATATCGAGCCAGTATTTCATCATCCGAAAGATGGCATCTTCCACATCTGGATTACGCCAATTGAGATCAGGTTGTTCTTTTAAAAAAGAGTGAAAATAATATTCGCCAGTACGTTTGTCATATTCCCAACCAGATCCGCCAAATGCACCCAACCAATTATTGGGTGGTCCATTGTGGTTTGCTTGTTTCCAAATGTACCAATCTCGTTTTGGACTGTTGACAGATGATCTGGATTCAATAAACCAAGGGTGGAGGTGGGAGGTATGATTGACTACCAAATCCATGATAATGCGAATCCCTCGTTTATGAGCTTCATTTAGCAGGCGTTTGAAGGTTTGAATATCTCCAAAAACGGGATCTATTTCTTCATAGTCTGAAATATCATATCCAAAATCAAACATGGGAGAAGGATAAACAGGAGATAACCAAATAGCATCGATACCTAGTGAGTCTTTGGAACCTGCTAAATAATCCAATCGTTGGATGATTCCTTCTAGGTCTCCGATCCCATCCCCATTGGAATCTTGGAAACTACGTGGATAAATTTGATAGATAACTGCTTCTTTCCACCATGCCATATTAAAAACTAATCTCCATGATACCTTGGTTTTCTTTGACTCTTGCTACAGAGAGAATTTTTTCCTTAATCGAAAGGAGTAGACCAGTATCTTCTATTTTTTTACCATTTTTTGTTTGGATGTGAAAGGAGTCATATGCAAAATCAGCACTTGTTGAGATTCTAACAAAGATTACTTCCAATTCAAAATCGATTAAAGTTTTGAGAATACGATACACCAATCCAATTGAATCAGGAACTCTCACTTCTAATACAGAATAAGTATCTGATAAATCATTTGCAAACTTAACAAGTTCTTCTACCATTCCTTCTGGAATTTGTGGTAAAGTTTTCCAAATATTGGTAGTGGAAGCCAAATCTTCAATATTCACTTTCCCCTCAATACAATCAGCAAGAGTGGACTCAATTTCGTTTATCTGTGGTTCGGCGATCTCTCCACTACCATATTCATCAGTGATTTGCGCCTGTAGGATCAAATGTTCATTTTCGCTTCGGAATAATCTGAGTCCTACTAAATTTAATCCAAGACTGGAAATAATTCCTGATAGATACAGTAACATTCGTTTGTCTGCCTTAGCAAATAGAGACAATGTAACAAACGCCGGTTCTTTTTCAGAAATTAATCGAAACGTAGAACCTGATTGTATCCATTCATGTAAAAATACAAAATGTTGGTATACCCTGCGTGGGGTATTATAGTTCAAATATGAAGTGGGACGAATTTGCATCCCAAATGAAACAATTTGTTCCGCTTGTTCTGTTGTAAGTCCTTCTTTTTCGATTAGATAGTTTTCGAGTGTACTTTCAATTCGCTCTTGGTTGTCAGGTCGATTGGTTTTGTTTTGTAAGTATGTTAATGTGGATGTAAATAAAAAATGTAAAATTTCCTTTTTCCAGTTAGTGAGGACTGATTGGCCAACTGATTTTGTATCTATGATTGTCAGTACATATAACAAACGTAAAGTGTTTTCATTAGAAAATTGTTTTGCAAACGAAGAAATTAAATTTGGATCATAAATATCTCGTTTGGACGAGAGCTCAGACATGATAATATGTTCCGCTACCAAAAATCGTAAGAGTTCTGTATCTTCTTCTGAAAATCGGAACCTTTCTGCGATGATGAGAGCGAGTTCGGCACCATATTGGCAGTGGTCACCTTCCTTTACTTTCCCAGCATCGTGAATGAGGATCGCCAAAGCCAAAATTTCAATTTTTTCGCAAGAATTAAATACGTCTTGGACTTGTGGGTCTTCCCATAAATCAGCAATCAATACATCTAACTCGCGTAATATGAGTAATGTATGTTCATCAACTGTGTATTGGTGGTGGTAACTAAAAAGGGGGAAGTTGGTACAAGCTCCAAATTCGGGAATGAGTTTTCCTAGCACGTTACATTCATGCATGAGGGTGAGTGTATGCCCAATTCGTTTTTTGTGGCGTAACATCTCCATAAAACAATCCAAAACCGATTTTTGGTTTTTGAAATCATCATCGAGAAAATGAGATGCAAAACGGATTTCATTTAAATCGATCCGAGATGGTTCCTCTTCGTTTTTTTGTGATTCGCTGAAAAATTGAATGATGTCATCGTATAAAGTATCTGGATTGGAAAGTTCTTTGTGGATCCGTTTTTTATTCAGATTGGTTTTTTCATCCAAATAGGTTCCAATATAAAAATAAACATCCTTTTGCGCTTTATAAAATTGGCTCATAAAACGTTCTAAGGTTTTAATTTCGTTCTTAGGCCCAAATCCCAAAAACTCAGCAACTTCTGCTTGTAAGCCTAAATCTAATCTGTCATTTTTACGACCACTGATGATATGGAGAGCTGATCTTGTTAAGAGTAAAAAATCATATGCTGAGAGTAGAGTTAAACTATCACCAATTAAATAAAAATCAAAAATCCCACCATCAGCACTATCAGCGAGTGGATTTGTTTTTTCGATCCAATACATTTGTTGGATGTCACGAAGTCCTAATGGATCGTTTTTAATATTGGGTTCTGAAAGTAAAATTGGATTGTAAGAATTGATAATTCTTTCTCTGAGATAAGAAAGTTTCCATTCATTGTATTCTTTGATGGTTTTTTCAGGAATTTTACCGAGGAATTCATTTTTGAATTTTTGGAATAAAACTTCCGAACCTACAAGAAAACGAGCATCAAGTACAGCGTGGTAGGTTTCGATTTGGTTTAAGTATAAAAATGATTCTTTGATTGTACGGCAACTATGACCGACTTCCTTATCATTGTTATATAAGAACGTATTGATTTTGGAAATGATTTCACTTAAGATTTTGTCTGAAAGTTTTCCATCATGAAGGTATAATAAATCAATATCCGAATGAGGTGCGAGTTCCCTTCTACCATAACCTCCTACTGCAATGAGGCAAAGGTGATCTTTTATGGGGATTCCGTTTGACACTTCCAAGAAAACTTGTCGTAAGGAATCATCGATCAGGTTACTCAACTGACGGGTGAACAACCTTCCTGAAGAGACTGTTTTGGCTTTTGGAAAGGTCCGTTGCAGTTTTGCCTTGAGTTCTGATTTCATCATGTAAAGATTACCTTATTGGACAACTTTAACATGAATCCGAAGATTAAAATCACAATTCAGTTTATTTTCAGCCATCTTTTGGCTTATCTCCTTGTCTCCATCCCATACTTTCAATTGGTGATGAAAGAGTATTATGAAGGTGATTTGGCCGTGTTTCCTCTTTTTTTGGTTACATCGAGTGATGGTGCTGCTTGGTCAAGAGCGATGACTTGGTTATTTCCAACCTTACTCCTCCAAGCTCTATTGATTGTGAGTTTTTTACATCTGATTTGGGACTGGTTCCAAACTCAATCTTTCAACAAACAAATGTTTGTATTGGTATGGATGAGAACCGTTTTAGGTGGACTGGCAGCAATTTCACCTTCTGTAGGAAGTTTGGAAGGGATGGTATTTATGATTTCTGAAGTGACCCTTTCGATTCATCTGTATGTTTTATTTGAAATTTTTTTACAGTCAATTGTCCAAGCGGGAATTTTTCTTTGGTTTGTGAAACGCTTTTAATCCTTCAATAGAAATAGTTTATTAAAGTTAGGTCATTATGGTTACGAATCAAACTTCATTTGGAATCCATTTTTGGGTATTATTGTTTGTTTTTGGATTTAACTTCACCAATCCTTTGTTCAGTGACGGCTGGGAGTCTTCCATTTGGAAGGAAAAAACCTACCAAAACAAAAGGATTTCAAGTGCAGATCCAACAAATGGAAATGATGATTTTATCAAAATTCCAAAAAAGTCAACCATCACGATTGCTGAAATCAAAGGTCGTGGGGTGATCAAACACATTTGGATGACATTGGCAAGTAAAGACCCTATGGCACGGAAAAATGTTGTAATTCGTATGTATTGGGACAATCATTCTTTTCCATCCGTAGAGGTTCCGTTAGGTGAATTTTTTGGACAAGGTTGGGGAGAAGAATACATACTCAATTCGTTACCACTTGTCGCAGCACCCAAAAAAGGAAAGTCAATGAACTCTTACTTTCCAATGCCATTTGAATCAAGTGCGAAAATTCAAATCGAAAATGAATCAGATGAGGATATTAGTAATTTTTACTTTTACATTGATTATGAAGAATGGAAATCACCTCTCGATTCACCTTTACGATTCCATGCTCAATGGAACAGGAGTATCACCAAACCGAACACTTCGAACCAAAGGGAAAATGAATGGGGATTACTCGGGGAAACTGAAAAAACAAAATTTGTAAAAGAAAACTACTTCTCTGTCCTCGAAACTGAAGGAAAAGGCCAATTCATTGGACTTAATTTATATGTGGATTCTCCTACTCCACTGTGGTATGGCGAAGGAGATGATCTAATTTTTATAGATGGAAACCAAACAACTGCTACACTAAAAGGAACAGGAACCGAAGATGTATTTAATACAGCTTGGTCACCGAAAGAAGTGTTTATGCATCCTTATTTTGGATACCCTAGGGTTTCTGATTCAATTGGATGGTTGGGCAGAACCCATTTGTATCGATTTTGGGTAGAATCCCCCATTAGGTTTGAAAAAAATTTCCTATTCTTATTAGAACATGGTCATGCAAATTCCTTGACCTTAGATTTGATCTCTGTTGCTTATTGGTATCAGAGTCTGAATCCAAAACCAATGAAGGTTTTGCCGAAAAAAGAATTTAGGGTGAATCAACCTGAGATCAATTTTCGTCATATCCATAAGTGGCGGGATTCATTCCGAAGTGAAAAAGGAAATGGGGAAATTTGGGGAAATGAATGAGTTTAATACAGAAACACTGGCTAAGGAAATTGTTTCCCAATCCATCGATGCAATTGTCGTTTTAGACACAAACCAACAGATATTATTTAGTAACATAGCGTTACAATCGTTAACTGGTTATTCAGAAGAAGAATTGTTAGGGAAATCGTTTTCTTATTTATTCCCACCGAATGAAAAAGGAGAACAAACTTCTATAGAATCCTTTGTTAGTTCCAACGAAGCACATTACATTGCAGGATTTTTAAAAGAATTAGAACTGATCACAAAACCAAAAGGCACCATTCCCGTGGAAATTCGTGCTTTTACCATCCACCAAGAGAACAGAGAGTACTATGCTGCAATCATCCGTGATGTGAGAGAACGTAGGCGTTTAGAAGAACAAAAAAATGTACTCATCAATAGTTTGAAACGTTTGGCCTACATGGACGAACTCACGATGTTACCAAACCGTCGTTCCTTCGCAGACACCCTCCAAAAAACCATTGCAACAGTCAAACGCCGTAACCGGGAATCGGTACTTGCGGTAATGGACATAGACCATTTTAAAGTAATCAATGACACCTACGGACACGACATTGGGGATTTAGTACTCAAAAAAATGGCCAATATCTTTGTGGATTGCCTAAGGGAAGAGGACACAGTGGGAAGGCTTGGTGGAGAGGAATTTGGGTGTATATTGCCAGACACTACCACAGAAGGGGCAACCATCGTCCTTGACCGCCTCCGCGAATCGGTCGAAACACACCGCTTTTTTATTTTTGATAACTACTATCTAAACGTCACTTTGAGCATTGGGTACACCAAGGTACACCCTATCCAAAAACCAGAGGAAGTTCTGAAGTTTGCTGACATTGCCCTCTACCAAGCCAAAAACAACGGCCGGAATCAGATCCAAGTCTACCCAGTCTGAAAAATTTTAGCAGTTTCCCAGAAAGTCTGCTAAAATTCGCAACTGGGATGGACATCTTGCTTGACGAAAAAAACGGAAATTCGTAAACTTTAAGCATAGATTAGCACTCTAATCATCAGAGTGCTAAAGGAAGTGCTTGGAGGCTATGGATCTTTCCCCTAGACATCGTTCCATTTTGAAAGCATTGGTTGAGGAGTTTGTTTCAGACAACAAACCTGTCGGCTCTAAAACCCTTTCTGAAAAGTACGATATCGGACTATCACCAGCCACCATTCGTTCCTGTCTGGCAGAACTCGAGGACATGGGTTACATTGTAGCTCGGCATACTTCGGGTGGTCGGGTGCCAACAGAACGTGGGTATCGGTTGTATGTGGATAGCCTTGTGACGCTTTTTGAGCTCACAATGCGTGAAAAACAAAGGATCCAAGAAGAGTATCTTCGGATGCAATTTCGTTTGGACCAGGTTCTCATTGCAACCTCCAAGGTACTCGCTTCTCTTTCGCAATCGGCAAGTGTGGTATTAGGTCCGGAAGGATCTCTCGACACATTAAAACATATAGAACTCATCCATGTAAATGGAGGAGAAGTTCTTATGATCCTTGTTATGCGGTCTGGAACTGTGCTCAATCGAAATATATTTTTCGATTTTCACATCTCACAAGAGAGTCTGTACCAAATTTCACGGTATTTGAATGATAACGTCAAAGGTTTTGATGTTCATGAAATTCAAAGTAATCTGATCCCTCAGATGATGTTGAAAAAAGAAGGCCCGGAAGGATTTTCTTTGTTCGCTCCATCAATTGCGAGAGCAATGGGAACAGATAGTATGTCTGTTGATAACTTGTATATCGATGGATTAAAAAACTTATACGAAAACTTTAAGGATGAAGAGGAACAATTAGAAAACATCCTGCATCTATTCGATGAAAAACAGTTCCTCAAAGAGTTTTTTAGTGATTATGTTCCGATGGATGGTGTGTATACCATTATTGGAAAAGACGGTAATGAAAAGTTAGGTGGTGTTACCATCATCACAACGAATTATCGTATGGGTGAAAAACGGATCGGTTCCATGGGAATCATAGGTCCACAGAGGATGAATTACAACAAGGCATTACCTTTGATTGAATTCACTTCAAAGTTAGTTTCAGAAATGATAACGAAATTGAGTAGGTAGTAGGAGGCGAAATGGCAGAAGAAACGAACCAATCCCTAGAAGATCAAAATGTGCAAGTCGATGAAGGGCAGACCATTTCAGATGAGGCCATTGAACAAGCAGTAGAGGGTGCTGAAAAAGAACTCGATAGTGCAAAAAAAGAAATCGAATCTTTAAAGGACTCTTGGCTAAGAGAACGTGCGGAGTTTCAAAACTACAAACGAAGGACTGCTAACGATTTGTTAAATGCTAGGAAAGAATCCATCAAGAAGTTTGCAGAAGGACTGACAGGTGCATTGGATAATTTGGAACGAGTTTCGAATGTTCCAAACCAAACACCTGAAGTGGTTGCTTTCGTAGAAGGCATCAAGATGGTACAAAAGGAATTTTATTCCGTATTGGAAAGAGAAGGAATCAAACGATTAGATCCAAAAGGAATGCCGTTTGACCCGATGCTCATGGAAGCAATTGCTTCCGAGGAAAGTGCAGAATTTACTGAAGAGACTGTTGTCGAAACTTACCAAGCTGGTTATTACCACGAAGAAGGTGAAAACAAACAATCAATTCGTCCTGCACGTGTGAAAGTGGGAAAACCACAAAGTTAATATAAGTAAGAAGGAGAAAGACTATGTCTAAGGAAAAAATCATAGGTATCGATTTAGGAACCACTAACTCATGTGTGGCGGTTTTGGGAGGTGGCGATACCCCTGTGATTCAAAACTTCTAAGGGGCAAGAAACTCTCCTTCAATTTTTGCTTTTACAGCAAAAGGGGCAACCAATGTTGGGCACTTTTTGAAAAACCAAGCAATCCCAAAACCGGGTAATACAAATTCGCCTTCCAGAAGTTTTTTCCGCCCAGGCTTTT
>JACVCB010000055.1 GCA_016742255.1 Leptospira sp. | reverse complement strand
TCTAAGCCCTGGTCGTGGGCTCACTCATATGTATCCGAATCGAGTACTTCTGTTCTCAAACCATTCGGGCAGTGTGTACTGTCGCCATTGTATGCGAGGTAGAAAGGTATCTTCCAATGGGGAAAGGATGGAAAAGGCAGATTTAGAAAAGGCATTTGATTACATACGAATCCATCCTGAAATTGAAGATGTAGTGATTAGTGGGGGAGACCCATTGAATCTTGCAGATGCAAGGCTTGAGTGGATCTTACATGAGCTGAATCAAATTCCACATGTACGAATTTGTAGACTCGGGACAAGAAATCCGGTTACTTTGCCATTTCGCATAACAGATGAATTGTGTAAAATCATTGAAAGGTATAATGACGACAATTTATCAATATTCTGTCATACGCAATTCAATCATCCAAAGGAATGTACAAAGGAATCTAAGGATGCCATATTACGTCTGTTAAAAGTTGGAGTGTCAGTTGGGAATCAGGCAGTTTTACTCAAAGGCATCAATGATGATGAAGAAATAATGCTCACACTTCATAAAAAGTTATTGGAAATGCGTGTTCGTGCGTATTATCTGTATGACCCAGAACTCATTCCCGGTTCGCGGGGGTTTCGTACACCACTTGCTCGTGGGATCGAAATCGTTGAGTATATGCGCGGAAAAATTGGCGGAATGGGTATTCCTCATTTTGTGAATGATCTACCTGGTGGTGGTGGCAAAATTACAATAGGTGCCAATTGGTATTTAGGTTATTATCCAAAAACTAGACAACATGCCTTCCGTTCAGCAGTGACTAAAAAAGTACATTTTTCATTTGAGCCAGTTGGTTCAGACAAAGAATCTTACTATCCAATACTTTCAGAAGTCGATTGGGAGAAATTCCAAGCCGAATGAAAACCGTCATTCTTGCATGTGATATTTACAATCCGGACCATCCGAAACGTTCCCAAGAATGGGAATCGGAAGAAACCATATCGTATATGGAAAAAACAATTGTTTCCTTAGGGTATGATGTTGTGTCACTTTCGGATGCAAAAGAAATTACATCTGCTCTTTCCAATATTCCAAAGGGTAACAGGGAAAATTGGATCGTGTGGAATCTTGTGGAAGGTTATACTTCTGCCTCAAGAGAAGCATATATACCTGCGTTATGCGAATATTTAGGTATTGCACATACTGGGAGTTCTGCGGCAGTGCAATCTATTACTTTGGATAAATACAAAACCAAAGTTTTTTTGCGTTCGATGGGAATCCAAGTCACAGATTCAGAACTACTGACAGAATTTCAAACAAAACCAAAACTCCAATTTCCTGTATTTGTGAAACCCAATGGAGAAGGATCGAGTTTGGGAATTTCGGAAGCGAATACAATCCAAGATCAGAGAGAATGGGAGATTCGGATTCCAAAGTTTCTCAAGGAACATTCTCCACTTTTAGTAGAACCATTTTTATCAGGAAGGGAACTTACGGTTGGTGTGATTGGAAATTTGAATCACTACCAAGTTTTACCCATGGCCTATGTGGATACTCCTACAGGGATATACCATGAAGGAATCAAATCAAAATCTGAATTTTTGGAATCTTTGGATTTTGAAGTTCCCATTTCCCTCCAAAAAGAATTAGAATCCACTTCTTTGAAGATTGCAAAATTACTCGGAAGTTCAGGTTATATCAGAATCGATTTTAAGTTGGAACGAGAAATACCTTATTGTTTGGAAGTGAATGCTACACCTGGTTTTTCTAAGATTTATTCCACCTTGCCAATGTTATGGGAAAAAGCTGGGAAATCATATTCGGAATTATTAGAATTATGTATCAATTTGGGTTTTGAGGAATACCAAACTCATCCGCGTTACCAGTATGGAAAGGACCAAAACGTATGAATCTCATAGGAATGTTAAAAAGGGAAGTGGAAACACATTCTGTTTTACAAGCGAAGTGGCTAAAAGAAAGAAATATTAAAATGAGCTTTGATGATTTATTACTTTGGCTGAGCCAAGAATACTTTGTATCGATTGGTTTTGTCGATTGGTTTTTGTTAGTTGCTGCCAATACACGAGACCAAAAAGCCAAAATAGTCCTTGTAGAAAATATTTGGGAAGAGTTGGGAGAAGGTAAAATTTCCGAGACACATGTATCGATACTAACAAATTTTTTAGAACAACTTGGTTTCGATTTTTCAAAGCATCAAATTTTACCTGAAACCAAAACCTATTTAGAGAAAATGAAATCGGTAATTGATTTAGGATTTTATTATGGATTAGGTGCTCTTGGACCTGCCAACGAATACTTACTCAAATTGGAGTATTCACAGATTGCGAACTCATACCAACAATTGAAAAAAGAATTCAATTTGCCAGAAGGAAAGTTTTTTCAAGTGAATTTAGATGCCGACGAAGGTCATAGCAAACGTTTGTTTGATTTGATTGAAACTGTTTGTTTAACAGATGAATCTAAAAAACAAGTGATGGAAGGGAACCGATTGGCTTTGGATGCAAGAAAAGATTTTTATTTAGGTTTGTCTCGTTTGGATGAAGGAAAATATTAACCAAGTGATTTTTTGAATTTTTTTAGAAGGAACATCACACTCATTCCTAAGAAAGGAATGAGTGGCAAATATAGAATCCAAACAAAATAACGAACGATTCGTACATTCCATAACAAAACTCGAACTCCAAAAAAACCTGGAAAACGGTTTCCATCCTGGATGATTTGTACTTCTCCTTTGCATTTATCCCTTGTTAATTGTGGATGGATTTTCTTTAACACCTCTTCAGACAAAGAATGGTAAGAAAGGATTTCAATTGGTTGGATGGATCGATTTTGCAAAGAATGGGCTAATCGAGTACAAAAGGAACATTCTCCATCATAAATTAATTTCATTTTATGGTTCTGATGGTGGATTTGGTAGACCAAAGTCTTCTGGTTGGGATTTCAAAAGAGATATGATTCCAGGGATAAGTGTTTGGTCCACACCGAGCCAATAATAATACCAAGAATTGTCTTTTTCAATTCCTTGTGCGATTGACATATACCATTTATTGATTGTATTATCTGGTTTACTCCGCCAAAAAAGAGGACTACAATGTTCTAAAATTTGGTCCCAAATGTCTCGGCCAACACCTGCACCACGTGCCACGCCATTCACAGCAAATTTTGAAAGTAAATAACCATATTCAGTTTTTTGCATCCAGGCACAGGCACGATAGGATTCTTCCAAAAATAAGACATCAAACTTACTTTGAAAAAAATCCGGTTTTAGTTTTTTCCCAAATGATTCTTCAATCAAACGAAAGAGACGCACCATATCCACTCCATCAGTGGATTCAAACTTATTGATTTTGTTTTTTCGTTTAACTAGTGTTCCACTTCCTTTAACTGTAAAAAGTTCTGTTAAAAGTGTGAAAGGTGATGTGAGAACAATACTGAATTTTGGATCTTCTATTTTGGAAAGCAATGCCTCTGAAAGTTGGATGAATTCTTTTTGGCTTTCGGTAATAGTCACTCCACTGCGAAGAGGAAAGGTATTTTCCATTTGTAAAATTGATTTCACTTTTCCAGAGTTTGGATCTTTGAATGGACCATCGATGGATACATAGATCACCTTTGAGGAATGTAAAATTGCCCTACATCGATCTAAGACGGATTCAAGTTTTTCAATTTCATCGTTCCAAAGTAGGATGGGGATTTTTTTCTTTTGAATGGAAGTTTTAACCGATTCACGAAGAGGTTCATCTCTTGCGATGATTTCATAAGAAAATCCTAATGTCTTTTCATCGTTAGGGTTGGAGCCCATTTGTTCGAGTGGGAAAAAAACTTTTAAGTATTGAAAACTATCTTCTTCTAGAACAACAAAAGGAAACAAATCCAATTGGTAGAGGAGTTTTAAGTCTGAAAATAAAGCTTCGGAACTTTCAAAGATGGTTTCGGAATCAGCATATAGAATGGCAAAAGATTCGGGAGAAAGGGATTGGAATTCTTTTAAGAAAAGTAGGCCATCTCTTGGATCTCTTGTGATTTCAAAAACACGACTTAAAATGTCCTTTGACTTCATTTCCCCCCTCTTAACTCATAATCTACGATTTTTGCCTTTAAATTTGCATGTTTGAGTGTGATGTGTTTGTTTTCCTTTAAACCAAATTTTCCAAGGAGGGAAAAATCAGCACATAACACTGTAAACTTCCAGCCACCAAATTCATTTTTTAAAACTCGGCCAAATTGAAAGTACATCTCACGTAGATCTTCCATGGGTTTTCCGATACGGTCACCATAAGGAGGGTTTGTGACCAAATGACCTTGGGAACCAAATGTATTTTTTAATGTTAAACAGTCTGCAACTTCAAACTTGATAAAATCTTCCACTCCTGCTTCATAGGCATTTTCTTTAGCGATGCGAATTGCCTCAGGGTCTATGTCAAATCCAAACAAATGTGGAGAGGTTGGACTTTCCTTTTTTCGTTCTGAGAATACATAGGTAGGAAATAAGGTTTGGAAAATAGGGGATTCTGCAAAAAGAAATCGATTAATTTCACCAAACAGGCGTTCTCTGAGTGCAGCTTCGATAAGAACTGTACCTGATCCGCACATTGGGTCAACTAAAGTTTCTCCTTCCTTCCAATCGGACATCTCAAGCATTGCTTGTGCAATGGGTTCTCTCACAGGGGCATTTCCTGCATGGAGTCTGTAACCTCGTCGTCCGACAGGATCGCCAGATAATGAAAGTTCGACGCTAAATCGATCCGTATGTGACCTGACAACAATGGTAATGTCGGCTAAACGTTTTTCAATTTCGGGTAGAGGGACTTTTTTGGCACGGAGTCTGTCAAGGATTGCATCTTTTGTACGATGCATCGTGAATTCAGAATTTTTTAATTTATCTTTGGTTTCCGCATCAATACGAAAACTCACATTGGGTCCAATGTATTTTTCCCATGGGATCTCGGATGTTTTGGTATAAAATTCGTCGTAATTTTGTGCATTTTCATGAAGGAGTTGCAAATTCACACGAGAGGCAAATTTGGTATGGATGGCAAATTGGATCACATCCTCTTTTTTGCCTGAGAAAAAAATTCCACCACGATTCTGATTGCTGATTTTAAGATGAAAGGATTGGATTTCCGTTTCCAAAAGCGGAGAAAGTCCTTCTCCGCAAATGGCATGATAGGTGGGATGTGTAGGTTTTATTCCGAATCTCCTAATTTTTGAGCCAAATAGTTTTGTAAACCAATGGATTCTATGAGCGATACTTGAGTCTCAATCCAATCAATGTGTTCTTCTTCCGAGACAAGAATTTTCTCCAAAAGTTCTCTTGTTCCATTGTCTTTACTTGCCACACATATATCAATCCCACGGTTCAATCGTTCTACAGCATTGTATTCCAATTGTAAGTCATGTTGTAACATCTCGGGAACTGTTTGGCCTACATTGATTTTCATGTATTTTTGTAAGTCAGGGATACCATCAAAATAGAGAATACGCTCCATGATTTCGTCAGCATGTTTCATTTCTTCGATGGATTCTTTTCTGAGATACTCGGCAAGTTCCATGTATCCCCAGTTTTTGCATAATTTTGCGTGTATGAAATACTGATTGATGGCTGTGAGTTCCGCAGATAGAACTTCTGCTAATATGTCGATTACTTCTTTTTTTCCCTTCATATGGGTAACCTCAAATTCTCGGTTCAATTGGAAAGATAATTGGTTTTCATAGAATAGGCAAGCGGAAACTATATTCGAATGAAGAAAGTTTACATTCACAATCCATCAATGAGTGTATTTGGTAAACACAAAGGATCACAACTCGATTTGTCCTCTGTTACCGCAAAACAATCTGTACATGAGTTTCAATCTCACAAAATTCAATTCATCATCTATGCAAGTTTTTCACCTGATTCTTATAACAAGGAATTTCACCTTTCAGCAAAAATTGCTGCCAGGTTAGGACTAAAAGATCTTTATTCCATTCGAATGGAAACTGCATCTTCTTCCGGTGCGGCAGCCTTCCAGTTGGGAGTGAATTTGATTCTCAGTGGTCGGTTTGATCATGGTATTGTGATCGCAACAGAACTCATGTCACAACTGAACCGAGAAGAAAGTAATTTATTGTTAGGTTCTGTCC
>JACVCB010000006.1 GCA_016742255.1 Leptospira sp. | reverse complement strand
CTCCATTTTCTAGTAGGTATCCTAAAAATTTATGATCTGTGACTGAAAGCCCAACATGCGTTGCGATCGATTCATGCATAAAAAGGGCTGTTTCGAAATACTGACGTGTAGGTTTTTTAAAAATTTCTATTTTCATAAAAAATCCATTAGTTAACAAGCTAATTATCTTATTAACTTAATCTCTTAGTATCTAAGATAGTCTGTGGTTGTAAATCCTTAAATTTCAAATTTTTGAATAATTTTCGAAAGGTAGTTTACCTTCGTTTTAGAATCGAATTTGAAATAGCAAACGATTATGGAGAATCTCATAAATTCCAAGATTCAAAAGCTGGTATTTTCCTGATTAAATTGATTACAAATAAAATTCAAAATTATTGAATGGGATCAAACTCCTTTATTAAAACTGCAGATCAAAGGAAACAATGGAACCTCCACCGTTTTCGAAAATAAGGAGTAATACAATCTAGGACTGAGTTGATGATACAAAAACTATTCCAAAAATCCCAACCCTACTCTATTTTTTTCTTAGATGCTTTCGGTGCATCGATATCCTTACTTGTGTTATTTGGTGTGGTTTTACCCTTTCAACCTTATTTTGGAATGCCCACAGAAGTGTTTTACAAATTAGGAATCCTTGCCAGCATTTTGTTTTTTTATTCCAATACCTGTTTTATTCAAAAACCAAAACTCTGGAAACCGTTTCTTCTCGGTGTGATCATTGGCAATCTTACTTATTGCGGTGTATCGATGTATTTTTTGATCGAAAATTGGAATGTGATCCAACCTCTCGGTGCTTTTTACTTCATTTGGGAAAAATTCGTGATCTTGGCGATAGTTGCCTACGAAGTAGTAGTATTAAAGAAATAAAAGAATCTTCGCAACCCTCAAAAAAAAAGACCCTTAGTTTCCCTTGGGTCTTTTATCCTAAATTTGGCAGAGTAAACTCCGCCAAACCTTAGTTAACTTTGTAAACTTAGTTTTGTTTCAACATGTTTTTGTTTACGTAAGTTTCTTCTTCCAAACCTTTTGAGAGTTCAGAAAGAGGAATTTTTTCCTTCGGAAGGTCCTTCAAATTTCCATACTCAGTCCCTCTAGGATAATGAGCTTTGTCACTTGGATCGTAAAAAGGTTTTGAATCTGTTACGAGTCCTTTGGAAAATCTCCAAACACTGTTTGCCGGATCTTGTCCCACTACAAAACATCTTGGGCTCATATAACCTTCGTTTTTTGCAGTTTGAACTTTGATAAAGTATTTTGGTGCCCAAACGTTATGGTTACGAGCTTCGAATACTTTTACAACAGTTCCTACTGGAACAAATTCTACCACCTTAGAATTAGAATCTGGTTCTGAATACAAAGGAACAGTAAAATCCAAACTTGCTTTGTTGGTTTTGGCATCACAATTTTTATGCCAAGTTACCTCTGCGTTTTTGGAACAAGCTGTTACGCTCATCCCAACGATCAAGAATGCTACTAATTTCAGTTTCAAAACAATTCTCCTATTGGTGGTGGTGAAGGCACTCATCTAAACGAGGGTCACCGACCGGAACTAAACTATGTTTTTCGAACTTTTTGAAGACGAAGAAACCAAAAAGACCAACAACTCCCACTGTTCCGCCAAAGGCTAAAACAAAGTGTAAGATTGAAAATTTTTCAAAGTTTGCAGGGAAAACCAACCAGAAAAGTTCAAAGAACTGAACAGTCAGAATCCATGCAGCTAATTTCCAAAGGAAATCAATGTTTCGTTTGTTCGGACGATTGAGTAACAAAAGGAAAGGAATTACAAACTTCACAAATGGAAGAAGTAATGTTGTGTATCCCCAACCACCTGTCATACGCATCTCGTAAAAGAAAGTTTCTTCTGGGATGTTTGCATACCAAATGAGCATAAATTGTGAGAATCCAACATACGCCCAGAAAGTTGTCATACCAAGTAAAAACTTTGAAATGTCATGGTAATGGTTTTCATTCACTGCTTCCCCGAGGTATCCATTTTTCTTGAGAATCGCAATGACAATCAAATACGATGCAAGAGATGTTTGGAATGCGCCAGCAAATGCATACACACCAAACATAGTGGAAAACCAATGTGGGGAAAGTGACATGAGAAGGTCAAAGGACATGAGACACCATGAAAGTGCAAAGAAGAGGATAAATCCTCCCGAAATCTTAGCAAGAGTCTTCGTTGTATCCACAACCTTATCTTTGTCTTGGCCGACTGACTTTCCATGGAAGATGTAAGCAAATACTGACCATACTCCAATGAAAAGTACACATCGGATGATGAAAGAAGTTGGATTTAAGTAACCAGATTTGTGGTGGATGAGGTGGTCGTTTTCACGAACCGTCGCATCTGCCCACTCATACAGATCATGCATTCCAAAGATCACTCCCACGAGTAGAAGTCCAGCAACAGGTGCAAAAAGTCCGTAAGTTTCGAAAATCCTACGAACAGTCACCGACCACTGTGAGCCTGTTAGGTGTTGGATCGCTGTGAAGAAAATCCCTGTGATGGAAAGTCCGATCACAAAGTAAGCACCAATGAGTAAGATATGGTATCCTAAATTCGTATGGTGGAAATGACCAGCTTCGTCCATGTGACGAGACGTCTCATGACCAAATCCAAAAAAGGCGATGAGGAAACTCACCACTCCAATTCCGATCATGGCAATGAGGGCATTACGAAGGGACCCTGGCAGTTTAAACTGCAATAATGTTTCGTCTAGTTTCGCTGCTTTTGTAGAGCTCATAATTTCCCCTAGTTCGCCTTTTTATTTTTCACTTCATATTCTTGAAGTTTGCGGATGTAAGCGATGAGCTTCCATCTGTCTTCTGGTTCGATTTGGTAAGCATAACTTCCCATGAGACCTCGACCCATCGTGATGATGTGGTAAATTTGTCCATCGGACCAACCGCGGATTTTATCAGAAACAACAGAAGGAGGTGGTTGTTGGAACTTTGGTGCAGGCCCTACAACAGCTCCGTTTCCAAGACCTTGCACACCATGACAAGGAGTGCAATAAGTTTGGTAACGTTTTTCCCCAATCATCAAATCCCCTAAACTCACCTTTCCAATTGGATTTTTTAATCCTTTGTCTGGACCAGGAAGGGTATCAGGAGTTGCTTCTGCCGCATATGGGTATGGAAAGTATCCTACTGGGATCGCACCTTTTGGTGGAATCCTTGAAGCTGAACCATTGGAAGCAAATGAATCCGCTTCTTGTGATTCTCTTGCAGGAGAGTCATACATATTCGGAAAGTATTCATAAACGGGAGTTTTATAATCACAGTTTGCGACAAAAACTAACGCCACAAGTGCGAAAACTCGAAAGATGTTTTGTTTCATTTTTGGTTCTCCGGTTTCACAACGGTTACTTCGGATCCGCCAAGACTTTTCACAAACGAAACCACATCGGATTCGTTATAACCTTTGGCAGACTTTGGAATCCAAAGACCGAATTTATGAGACGTCAAATCTGGGTGCAGAATTCGACGTGTCGCTTTGGGAATACCGCTTAAAAAACATAAAGCAGCTACTGTATAAATCCCTGCGGCAAATACAGTTAATTCAAAGATGATTGGCACATAGGCAAACCAAGCGTTGAGAGCTTTTCCCGAGATATTGAGAGGCCAGTCATGTGCATGTGTTAAGTATTGGAACAAAATTCCAATCGTGCATCCAAAAATCCCGGCAAAGAAAGTGACCCAAGGGAGTCCTGATCTAGGAGTTCCCATGGCTTCGTCAATTCCATGCACTGGGTAAGGGAGGATACAATCAAAACCGATGTAATCCTTTGCCTTTGTTTTTTCCGCAGCATGCATAATGGCTTCTGGAGTATCGAAAATTCCGAGAACTCCTTCATCCATTTCTTTGTATTTATGAAACTGTTCTAATTTTGGAAGATACATACTAGTGGTGTGCTCCTTCTTTTTGTGGCATCACTGTTTTTACTTCTGCAATCGCAATCACTGGCATAATTCGGCACCAGAGAAGGAAGAGAGTAAAGAAGATACCGAACGTTCCGATTAACATCGCGTAGTCGAAAAGAGTCGGTGTATACATAGCCCAGCTGGATGGTAAAAAGTCTCGGTTCAGTGTCATCATGATCACAAAACGTTCGAACCACATACCCACGTTCACTACAAGTGAGGCAACAAACATCACAGGGATGTTGTAACGAAGTTTGCGGAACCAGAACACCTGTGGAGAAAGCACGTTACAGGAAATCATAATGAAGTAAGCCCAACCATATGGTCCAAAAGCTCTGTTCCAGAATGCAAACACTTCGTATTCGTTTCCAGAATACCAAGCGATGAAAAACTCTGTTCCATACGCAAGTCCCACAATCAGTCCTGTTACCATCATGATTTTGTTCATGTTGTCCAAGTGTTTCATCGTGATGTAGTTCTTTAAGTTAAACACTTCACGAGCAATGACCATAAGTGTTACCACCATCGCAAATCCGGAGAAAATCGCACCGGCAACGAAGTATGGAGGGAAGATGGTCGTGTGCCAACCAGGAAGGATGGAAACAGCGAAGTCGAAGGATACGATGGTGTGCACCGAAAGAACAAGTGGAGTAGAAAGAGCTGCAAGGATCATGGAAACGATTTCCAAATGAGACCAAGCTCTTGCCGATCCAACCCAACCAAAGGCTAAGACGTTGTATAAGTTCTTTCTCCAAGTTTCTGTCGCACGATCCCTAAGGGTCGCAAGGTCAGGAATGAGACCTAAGTACCAGAATACCATGGAAATGGAAAGGTAAGTCGATACCGCAAACGTGTCCCAAATCAGAGGGGAACGGAAGTTCACCCAAAGTGGTCCTCTTTCGTTTGGATAGGGAAAGAGCCAGAATCCGAGCCATGGACGTCCTACGTGGAGGATGAGGTTCGATGCTGCAACGAGTACGGCAAAGATTGTCATCGCTTCTGCGGCACGGTTAATCCCTGTTCTCCAACCTTGGCGGAAGAGGTATAATACCGCAGAAATCAATGTTCCTGCGTGACCGATACCAATCCAAAATACGAAGTTGACGACGAAAAATCCCCAACCCACTGGGTTGTTGATCCCGAGTAGGTAAAGACCTTCGTAAAACAAATAACCGATAATGGCTACGTCGATCAGGGTGATCGTCAAAACCAAAAGGAAAGTATTCCACCAAAGTTTGGTTGGGAAATCTTCGTTTGGTTTTGCGATATCAACGGTTACATCTTTAAGCGATTTCCCGCCTGTTACCAGGTCGGGGATATCTAATTTATCTCTAACTGCTTGTGTTAATGACATTCCCTTTGTGTTCTCCCTGTTAAACTTCGTTTCGAACTCGGGTCAAATAACTGACGGCAGGTCCGATGTTTAGGTATTCCAGAAGTTTGTAAGACCTAGGGTCTTTCAAGAGCTTCGCTACTTTTGATTCAGGATCATTTACGTTACCGAACACAATGGCACCAGATGCACATGTTTGTTCACAAGCGGCTTTCACTTCGCCATCTTTCAGAGTTCGTCCTTCGTTTTTCGCTGCGATTTTTTTCTCAGCAACACGAGACGCACAGAAGTTACATTTTTCCATGACACCACGTGAACGAACGGTTACATCTGGGTTAAGGCCTAAGTTTCTTGGAGGACGAGCCTTAAAGGTAGGCATTGACTCTCCGAGTAAGCTGTGTTCATTCCAATGTTCTAACCAGTTAAAACGACGCACTTTGTAAGGGCAGTTGTTCGAGCAGTAACGTGTTCCCACACAACGGTTGTAAACCATATCATTGGTTCCTTCCGAACTGTGAACAGTTGCAGCCACTGGACAAACTGTCTCACAAGGAGCGTTATCACAATGTTGGCACATGAGTGGTTGGTGTGCAATTTCGAGTGATTCTGGTTTTTCAGGATCACCGATGTAGTAACGGTCAATCCGAAGCCAATGCATCTCACGACCCATACGCACTTCGTCACGACCTACCATTGGCACGTTGTTTTCGATGTTACATGCAACCACACAAGCACCACAACCAGAACAAGAAGTTAAATCAACTGCCATACCCCATTTGTATCCTGGGTATGCAAACTGACTTCCTGGTTGGTCAGAAGGAGCGTTTGCTCCTTGTGCTCTTTGTAGTTTTCCATCGATTAAGATTTTTGGAATCTCAGGCTCAGGAATTCCGGCACTTGGATTTTTAGTATAGTCTTGTAGTTTTGCGGAAATGATAAGAGGTCTCTCTTTCCATTCCACACCCATCATCACACCAGGGCTCATCATATGGTGGTCCTGAGTGGTAGCGAGTTTGTATTTTTTACCTGTTGGAGAAAGTGTGATAGATAAACCAGAGTAAACATAAGATCCGTTTACTTCTGTTGCAAGGATACTTGCATTTTTACCAACACCGTTTCCGATCTCACCCACATTTGTTCTTCCGTATCCAAGAGCAATTCCCACTGCTTCTGGGTGAAGACCAGGTTGGACAAGAGCTGGAAGTTCGAACGACTTTCCATTTACAGTCACAGTCACTACGTCATTGAGTTTGATTCCCGAAGAACGAGAGTATTGTGGGCTGATAGCAACATAATTGTCCCAAGTCACTTTCGATACTGGATCTGGAAGTTCTTGGAGTTGGGAGTTGTTTGCTCTTTCTCCAGTTCCGATTCCTGTGTTTTCATAGAGAGACACAGTCAAACCAGACTTAGATGCAGATAGAGGTGCGATGGTTCCACGGAAAGAACGACCACCCTTGTCTGCTTTTGGATTTCCAGAAACAAGGACACCTTTTCTGAGCAAATCTTCCCAGTTGGTTTTTTTAGAATATTTTGATTTGAGGTATTCGTAAAGAGACTCGGATCCAAGTAACTTTCCACCTGCCCATCCAATGAGCATATCTTCAAATGCTTTGGATTGGAAAAGAGGTCGAATTGTTGGTTGTTGAACCGATACAATCCCTGCTACGGATTCGTTATCACCCCAAGACTCAAGGAAGTGTGATATAGGAGCAAGCCAGTTCGATGCAAGTGCTGTTTCATCCGCACGGTCAGAAACTTGAACCACTTGTGCTGCTTCATGAAGGAGTTTTTTCCACTCATCTCCATTTGGCGCTTCGTAAACTGGGTTCACACCGTAAAGAATGACCACACCAGCCTTTCTTTCTTTTAGGTCTTTTGCGAGGGATTTTAAGTTTTCAGCGTAGCCTGATTTTCCTTCTTTCAAAGGATTTCCAACGTCGATGGTTTTGCCATCGTTACCGAGCATGCTGTTTAACATGTTCACAGCGATTTGTAAATCCACTGCATCTTCTGTTAATGTGTTCGAACCACCAGCAATGACTAAGGATTCACCTTTTGCGGAAGCAAGTGCTTTTGCAGTGCGAACCACAACTTCTTTGGAAATTCCAAGCTCAGAAGCAGTTGTCTCTACATTGATTCCAGACACGCCTGTTGCCCCACCCACTCCCAAATCAGAAAGTGCCTTTGCAATTACAAGAGCGAACTTTCTTTGGTCACCAGGTTTTAATGGAACTCTTTGGTCTGCATTCGAACCTGTCATAGACGGGTGAGTTTCTGCAGCGATAAATGAATTGAAAGACTTAGAATTTTTTTGTAAGTCTCTTCGTTTTGAAAAGTCATTGTGGTAGTTGACTTGGTTTAAGAAGTCACTATCAATAGAAAGGATCACTTTTGCTTTGTCAAAGTGGTAGTTTGGAAGAACTGCCTTTCCGTATGATTTTTCTTGAGCGATTGTGATGGCATCATCAGAAGAAGCAAACGCTACTTCTAAGTGTTTTCCACCACCAACAGAACGTAAAAACTCAGAAACAAATTCTTTTGTGGCAGGAGAAGTAAGTGGTTTTGTTACCACGACCGTCTTACCTTTGTTTGCTGCGAGTTTTTCTTTTACGTCTTTATCAAGAACAAACCAATCGCTCGACTTAGTAACACCATTCACAATTTGTTGTGGTTCTTTTGCTCTGTCTGCATCATAAAGATCAAAAATAGAAGCTTGTCCAGAAGCACATAAAGCACCTTCTGAAATTGGATGGCTTGGATTTCCTTCGAGTTTTAAAGGACGACCATCTTTTGCTTTTACGAGTACCCCACAACCAACAGAACAACCACCACATACCGAAGCATAGTGGTAAGAGTGTCCATGTTTTACGAAGTCATATTGTTCTACTTCGTTGTTGTCTGGATTTTTAATGGTAAGGTTCACATAAGGAACAATTTTTTCAGCAGGTTTTTGGATACAACCGACAGTTGTCATCACAACTGATGCACCCATAAACTTAAGGAATGTTTTTCTATCAAAGTCACCTTTTTTGATTTTAGCAATCAAAGGGTCTGGTGATTTGTAGAACTCTTGTTTTTGGAGTTCTTTTTCGCGAGAAGTACCGCGAAGTTCGTAAGACTGCCAAAGTGACTTTTTTTCTTTTTGGAAACTATCGTCTTTCATCATAAATTATTACTTGTCTCCCGATTATCTGTGGCACGTAGAACAATCGTTAGGAGCATTGTTCTCTCTATGGCAATCGACACAAAATCCCATATTGAGGGACTTGGACTGTCTAACCTTTACCATCTCTGCCATGTTGCCATGACATGTGGAACAATCAACGCCGCGTTGCACGTGTCTTGAGTGGTTGAAGTATACGAAGTCTGGTTGGTCATGGACCTTCACCCAGGAAACTGGAGTGTTACTATCGTATTGTGCTTTGAGCCACTTAACATGTTCTTGGTTGCCCGCTACGTTACCTGCTCCATGGCAGTTCATACAAGTGGAACTTGGTGGAACTGTGGCATGGGCCGAGTTTTCAACGCCTGTATGGCAATACTTACAATCGATTTTGTTATCGCCTGCATGTATCTTGTGGTTGAAGGGGATGGGCTGGTCGGGTGAATAGCCCACATAACGGCTAGGTGAAAAAATCAAATATGCTAACGCAGCTATCGCAACGATAGGCACAGAGATCTTGAGTATTTTTATATTCATTCGCAGATTTCCTGAATCCGTTTACACTGTCTTCTGACAAGGAAAGGTAAAATCCGAAAAAAAGCAAGTATGTAAGGGTTTTGGTTGTGAAAAAACATTAAAAGAGACATAATCTGAAATTTTTTCTGAACTTTCTTAGTTGAAACTTAGTCTCAAATAAACTGCAAATTACCGCCAAACAAATGTTATGAAATTTGAAATACGAAAGTCTGAATGCATTCAGAATGAGGAATCAAAGGGAAATACCGAATGCTTTGGTAGGAAGGGACAAAAAAAAAGGCCCTGATTTTGACATCGAAGGGCCCTAAAAACCAGACTTACACAATTTAGCCTAGTTATACTTTCGAGTTTTTAAATGATTTCCCCTGCATTTTTTTCACCCAAACCAAAGAAATTTTCTTCGTGACCAGGTTTCTTGTCTCTTTTTTGAGAAAAGCGATCGTAGGTGTTGCCACTTTGAAGGATTCTTTTTCCATTACAGGAATGATTTGGTATTCTGAACCCACCATCTCTTGCAATTGTGGTAACTTTTCAGATGGGAGTACAAGGAGTCGTTCCGATTTTTCAGCCCACAACCGATCCAATTTTTCCTTATCATAGATATTTCTAAAATTTCGTTCGGCATAAAACCCATAGGAACGTTTCGAATTGGACATCCAGAAGGTATATAGGACTGGCTCATTTGGTTCTAATTCTTTTATCTTCGCTCCAAATTCCCTTGAAGGTTGGAAACTTGTGAGGAGTGGATAAAATTGTAAACTAATCGCACTAAAAAACAAAGTCGCACCCACAAGGGTCAGTAAGATTTCCAATGGAATGAGTTGTGCAGAAAGTAAAATGAAAAGGATCCCAATGGCTCCGAATACATAATACAAAATCCCAACTTCGGATACAAATACAGGGAAGAGAAAATACCCTACCAAATACACAATCCCTGCAATGAGAAACGAGGGACGTAACCTTGTCACATTGGATTGAAACAAACTCTCTTCCATGATTTTCCCAAAGTACAAAGCAGCACCAGGTAATACCCAATAGGTATATTGTGGGAGTGGGTATCTGGAAAACGAGATGAGGAACAAAAAGAGAAACACCCAAAAAGGAATCACAAAATCCACTTCTTTGTATTCATTGGCGCGGATCTTACGTAGGATTTCTTTCCAACCCAATGTTTTGGTATATTGGTAAGAATGGAAAATGAGATAAATGACCATAGGCAAAAGCCCACTAAAGAAAGCCCATGAAAAGGATTTATAAAAATAAAATGGATCAAACTTCACATCATACATCTCGCGATAAAAACGACCAAAGGATTGGATCCATAAAAAGAAAACGGGCCCGTATGAGTTGAAGTTTTTGAATAAGAAAAAGCACCAGAGTGCTGGAAGTGATGCCAATACAAAAATCCCAGTGGGGATTCTCATCGAGAGTAAAAGTTTCCAATCCCTTCGGAATAAGATATCCCCTCCAATCGATATGGCTGGAATGACAACGGAGATGGGACCTTTGGTGATAAATCCCATCGACATCATAAGATACATCAGGTAAAAATAATTGGGATTTTGTTTTTTACCTAAATAATAAAAATGATATGTGAATACAAGATACGCCGTGAGATACACATCGATTTTGGGATCCACCACCATCGCATATACACCAGGTGCGAGGAGATACGCAATGGAAGCGAGGTAACCTTGCCTCTCCTTTCCACCAGAAAGTATGGTGATTCGGTAAATCGAATAAACGGAGAGTAAACTTACAAAAATCGCTGGGATTCGAAAGGCGATGTTACTAATACCAAAGAAAAAAAACGAAGTGGCAATGGTCCAAAACGTAAGGATGGGTTTATCCAAATACCTTCTTCCATTATCAATGAGTGTGAAAAAATCATTCGAAAGGACGAGTTCACGGCTGATCCCCGCATACTGCGCGCTATCGATATCAATCACATCCAGTGGTAAAGTAAACAAGATCGGCAAAGATGCCATCAGTAACAAAATACGATAAAAGATGCGTTCCGAAGGAGAAAGTGATTCTTTCATTCAAACGTTCCTATTTGAACTAAACATTGGCCAAATCCTTTACAGGAATTTGGTTCTTGGTCAAAACACTGGAGGATATCACTATTGTGAGTGGTACATCCGTCCATACATTGGATCCTACCTGTGCGTTTTACATCAGGTGCCAAAGTGAGTTTGAGTTCCTCTTCTGTACATGTGACAAATTTTTCACATGCTAATTGGCATTTTTGTTCCACTATGTCTTGGCAATTAGAACCAAACAAAACCAAACATAAAACCAATATCCATTTACTTTGTTGTTTCACTTCGAATTCCTTTGAGTGCTAACATCCCACAGGCACCATTGATGTCCCTTCCAGGACTACGGCGATTGAGGATGGGAGCTGTCGTTTTAGCTTTGAGATGCATTACAAATTCTTTGACTTCATCATCGGTTGGTCTACGCCATCCCGTAAAATCAGTGTTTAACGGAATTACATTGATCTTACATTTATTCACCGACCTTGCAATTTTTGCCAGCCGTTCCGCATTGTCACGACCCATGTTTACATCTGGTATCATCACATATTCAAACGTGATGGCACGGTCGAGTTCCTTCGTGAAACGTTTTGCTGCATCGATGAGTTTTTCCAAGGGATGTTTATCATTCACATCCATCACAGAAGAACGTGCATTAGGATTAGGATGGTTTAGTGAAATTGCAAAATTAAAAGGTTCTTTGTTCTCAATGAAACGATTGATCCCAGTTGTGACACCAGCAGTTGAGATGGTGATCCTAAGGGCACCAAGTCCAAAGGCATCTTGGTCGCGTAGGATATGGGCAGCTTTCATCACACTGAAATAATTGTGCATGGGCTCCCCCATTCCCATAAACACGATGTTTGTGGCACGGTCACCTACGAGGCGCTCCACTTGCAAGACTTGGTCTAGGATCTGCCAAGTGTGTAAATTACCTTTGTATTCCAAAAGGCCAGTGGCACAAAATTTACAATTGAGGGTACACCCAATTTGGGAAGAAATACAAATGGTTTTACGACCGCCGTCACCTGAAGGGATCCAAACTGCTTCAATCTCTTTGTTTTCGCCTACGTAAAATGTAAACTTACGAGTCCCATCATCTTTGGAAACCAGATCACGGCCAATTTCAATTTCTGGATAGGATGTATGTTGTTTTAACTTTTCCCTAACTTCTTTCGAGAGGGTTGTAAATTGGTCGATCGTCGTATAACGACTCTTATAAATTCCAGTATAAATCTGTGCTGCTCGGTATTTTTCAAGACCTAAGGAAACACAGATCTCTTCTAGTTCTTTTTTGGTTTTCCCTTTGAGAACCGGTATTTCCTCTTTCATTGTGTAGGTCCTTTCACCATTAGCCAATCTTTTCTTTGCCACCTTACGGGACAAGAAATTACACTCTTTCTAAAAGTCTTACTCCAAAAAGCCCTGTAGAACAAGTCTAAATTCACAGAATCGTCACAAAGTCGGTAGATTCTTTCGAAGAAATGGACATTGACTTAGTGGACATGATTCAAAAGCCTAGTCGTTAGTGAGGAAAATACACGCATGAATAGCGATGCCTTTATGGAATACGCCTTTATCGTCATGGTCGCACTGATCGGTATTGAAATTTTTGTTTCGTATATGAAGGGCAAACAGTTTTACCGATTGAATGTTCTTATAGCTGATGTTAGCACAGGTGTGATCTTTGCACTTGTTGGGGTTGTCATCTTACTTGGGGCTTTATATGTTTACGACATCATTGAAAAGAATTACTCTTTATCTGCCCTTGGTTATCATTTTTTCCCACTGGCAAGTCCATTCCAATTTTCACCTAGTTTTGTTGTGAATTGGCATGCACTCGGTGCCTGGACATTTTCTGTTGTTTTGGCTGATTTTATCTATTACTGGTTTCACAGGCATTGCCATGAGATTAATCTTTTCTGGGCAACCCATGTAACCCACCATTCCACACAAGAAATGAACCTTTCGGTTGCTTTCCGCGGAAATGGATTACAACGAATTTTTGAATATATGTATTTTCTTGTGATGGCTCTCCTGGGTATCCCATGGGCTATGTTTTTACTGAGCCACAGAATTCTAAAAGTGTACCAATTTGTGGTTCACACACGTTTCATTGGCAAGTTAGGATTTTTAGAAGAGTTTATGGTAACCCCTTCGAACCACCGTGTCCACCACGGAACACAAAGAAAATATCTGGATCGTAATCACGGTGGAATCTTTATCATTTGGGACCGGATGTTTGGTTCCTTCGAATGGGAAACCGACGAACCGATTTACGGTTTAACAAAACCAGTAAACTCATTTAATCCAATCACAGTCAACTTACACGTGTTTAAGGATATGTTTTTCCAAATCTTTAAATGTAAGTCGATTGGAGATGTGTTTAAAACCATTTTTGGACCTCCAGGTTGGAAACCAACTTACTTACAAACTCCAGATGATGTCTTTAAAGAACCTGCTTATACAGAAAAATATGATCCAAAACCTCCAATGGGTGTGATGGTCTATGTGGCTTTACAAGCGGCAGTTCTTATGGCTGTGGGACTCGTAATTTGGAAAGTAGCAAAAATCAATTTAGAACAAGATATGACCATACTTGGTATTTTATCCGCTGTCATTATCTTTAGTTTGTTTTCGATTGATCGGACGATGGAGATGAAACGTTGGTCAAGAAGGACGGAGGTAGTGCGAAATGTACTTTTTATCTTTGCGTTTGTTCTCACACTACTTTACTCCAACATTCCAAACATAGCGATGTTTGCAATCCCTCTCATTGGCCTTTCGCTTGTATCCTTATTATGGATCATCATCAAACGAAAGACATTCTTTGATTTGAGTAATATTTCTAATACTTGGTATTAGATTTTATTGATTGTAAGACGGATTCCGAAGGGAACAATTTGTTCGACTTTAGGAGTTCGTCTCCCATATTCAAATAGGCTTTTGTTTTCTCCGCATGTTTGCTACAGAGATTTATGTCTTTGTAACAAAGTCCTAAATCCACAAATGGTTCTTTGATGGTTTTTGTTTCCCCTTGTCCACCTGATACCGATTGGTAGTATAAAAAATCATCCTCAATCCAACCGAAGATATTTCCATATGCAAAATAAGCAGAGGACCCTTTTACCTTCCGTAAATCTCTGCCCATCACACTGAAATAAACCTCTCTTTCCATAAAACCAAGGATGGTTGGGATTACATCGAGTTGTGAGGTGATGTCTTCCCTTAACTCTGGTTTGATTTTCCCTGGAGCATAAATGAGGAGAGGGACATTTCGATCTTCATAATAATTGAGGAACCGATGGTGGCTATGGTCGGATACAAAAAAGAAAATTGTATCTTTAAAATAGGGAGCTTTTTTTGCCTTCTCCATGTATTCAGCAAGTGCAAAGTCAGCGTAATGTAGAACGTTTAAGTATTCGCTATCTTGTGTGTCTTTTCCAAACAAACGGTATTTTTCATCAGGGACTTTGTATGGGTAATGAGTTGTACCTGTATGGATTACGGAAACGATAGGTTTTTCCGGACTCACATTTAACAGACGTTTGTGCATTGCGTCTAGTGATGCTTCGTCTAAATAACTCCAAGGCCCTGTTTTGTATTCTGGATTTTTTTCTAACTCTTGTTTTCCAACCAGTGTATCAAATCCCCAATGGTACATGATACTACCTTTGTTATTAAAACTTAAATCAGTTCCCGTTACAAAAAGAGTTTGGTACCCAATGGTTTTGGCAATGTTCCCTAGGCCTGAAAACCTGTTTAGGATTTGGGGAGTTCTCACGGCAGTGAGACCTGGCCTGTCGGGGATTCCTCCCATCAGTGCCATGAGTCCATTTGTCGTTCGTCCTCCGCTTGCAAAAAAATGCGTAAAGAACATCCCTTGGCGGATGAGTTGGTTGAAATACGGAGTGACTACTTTTCCTTCTACCTTTCCTGATCCAATGATATCAATGAACTTTCCAGTCCAACCTTCGAGAACAATAACAACAATATGAGGCAAAGGTTTTTTAGAAGTGAAGTTTGTTTTACGAAGGAGTGGATACTCTTCTGAAACAAACTCAGCTCCTGGATACGAAACTTCTTTTCTCACAATGGTAGTTGCATCCGATAATTTCATCGCATGCCGATCGTCAACCTTAGTCATTTTGAGATCTGTGATGACTGTAAATCCTGGGTTTAAAACCAAATCATTCGTAATTGTTTCTTTAGTGATGATGGCATCACTTGTCCGAAGTGGACTTGTTTGGATTCCTCCTCGAATGCCAAGAACAAGTAAAGCTAACACAAGTAGGAATTGAAGACCAGCCCATTTGTAATGGATGTTCACATGTGAGTAAGGAAATTTGGATTGGATTTTATAAATCCCAAATCCAATTCCAAAAATGATGAGTAATCCCAGTAAAAACAAAAATGGATTTTGGGAAAAAGCAGATCCCACAAGTGGTAACATCTCGAAACCTAAATAAGCAAAAGCTTCATACCCCAAATGTTTGTTCCCATTCTCATAATATATCAAATCGGCGATCAGTAAAAAGAGAAGTAAGATAATAAAAACAACAGGTATTGTCCGCCAAACTGCTCGATACCAACGATTCCGATTTAGAAAATGAAATGTGGAATAAACAAGACTAAATCCAAGTAACACACATAATACGGAAATGTCAAAACGTGCACCTTTTGCAAATGCCTTCAGAATGATCCAAAATGATTTATCATTCATCCGATAGGAATACATCAGAAAAAAAGCGACGCGGTAAATAGTTAAAAATACAATTCCGAGTCCAGCAAGTAACAGGTGGAAACGGATATAAAAAGGGACATGGGTTAAGAATTTTTTCATAGAGGAATCAACTTATAAAATTTAAACAATCAAATGGACTTTTTGTGCCATTCAGAAAGGGTTATGGTTTTCCCAATTTGTAAATGATACCAGATTGGTAATCAGCCACAAAAATTTCGCCATCACTGTCTTTGCCAAAGGTTGGGATGAGTAGGTTCCACTTTCCAAGTGCGATGGTTTCTGTGATTTTTTGGTTGGTTCCAGGTTTTGGCACATCTATCGCCCAAATTTTTCCTTGGATAAAATCACCAAAAACATATTTTCCTTTTAACTCAGGGATAGAAGAACCTGTATACACATACCCACCAGTAATGGATTGGCCTTCTTCACGGCCATATTCATAAAATGGAGGTTGGTACAAAGCAGGATTACATCCATCTGTAAAACAATGGAAACCTTCTGTTTGGTTCCATCCATAATTTTTTCCCGCAAGGATGATATCCACTTCTTCAAACGCATCTTGTCCTACATCAGCGGCAATCAAACGACCGTCAGGTGAAAAACTCATCTTCCAAGGGTTACGAATCCCATAGGCAAAAATTTCAGGTAAGTAACCAGGTTTTCCAAGGAAAGGATTGTCTTTTGGAATGGAATATGGTTTTTTCCCTTCTACATCTGGCGCAGGAGAAATGCGTAAGATAGAACCAAGTAATGTGTTTGGATTTTGTCCGTTGTTTTTTGGATCGGCCCTCCATCCTCCATCACCAAGACCGATGTACAAATACCCATCAGGACCAAAGCCGATTTGGCCTCCATTATGGTTTGGATATGGTTGTTCGACTTGCAATAACACACGTTCGTTTTTTAGAACCATGGATTCATATGAATTGGGATTTTCCACTATCCATTCGGCAATTACAGTCATATCTTTACCTGCAGAAGAGATAACGGTATGTGAATACAACTTTGGTTCTTTCGGATAATTGGGGTGGAATGTTAAACCAAGTAGACCTTCTTCACTATCAGTGATGACTGGAAATTTATGTAACACTCTTTTGTTTTTTTTATCTCTGTCAAAAAGAATGAGGTCCCCTGCTTTTTCCAAAATAAACATAAACGGACTTTCTGAAGGTGGAAACTGAATGTCGGTTGGTTCTTTGACCTTTACCACTTCCGTTAGTGAAATCGTTAGTTGTTTGCGGAGAGCATCAGGTCCAATAAAGATTGGTTTGGATCCTAAAACTTTGCCGTCTGTTTCATATTTCTTATTGAATGTTTTTAATATCTTTCTGCCTAAATCATCACATGCAAGAGAAGATAGGGATACGGTAAAAAAGGACAAGGTTAATAAGATTTGGATTTTCATACGAGGGTTCTCCATTTAGGATAATTCGCTTGGATTTGTATCCGCAATCAAAAAACTTTGGAAACTGTGATGAAACTATTTTCCCTAATTTGTATTCCTATTTTCTTTTTATTTGCCTATTTGCAATTGAACGATCCAGATCCATATTTATGGTTTCCACTCTATGCAATCGTAGGAATCCTTGCTACTGTTCGTTTTTTCAGGCGATTGCCTAAATGGATTGGAACCGTTCTCATTCCACTGTATCTGGTTTTGTCAGTGTTTTATATGACAGAGGCACCCTATTTGGGAATGGAAGTGGAAGAAGTGAGAGAAAGCCTTGGCCTACTCATCGCAAGTGTAAGCCTCTGGGTTCTGATTTTTAAACGATAAACCTAGTTTTGTTTTTTTATGTTTCGGAGATGACTTTTCCGTCTTCCAGGATCATTCGAATGAGTTTTGTCATCTCAACCGAATATTCCACATCTAAGTGTTTGGTGACCCCTTCACAAAATCCATTGATGATGAGTAGTTTTGCATCGTCTTCTGACATTCCGCGAGACTGAAGGTAAAACAATTGGTCATCGTCAATTTTGGAAACGGTCGCTTCGTAGTTTAAAGTTCCCTCTTCCCCTGACACATCGTTATAAGGATAGGCATGAGACTGGGAACGGTTGTCCATCATAAGCCCATCACATTTGATATGACTGTAGGAACCTTTACTCGATGGCTCAAACTTCACTAGACCTCGGTAAGAATTGATCCCACCGTCAAGGGCTACCCCTTTTGCTAAAATATTAGACCTTGTGTTTTTTCCTACATGGATGATCCGAGCACCAGTATCTTGGACTTGGCCATTGCCCGCAAATGCTAAGGAAAGTACATCCCCAGTGGAATGATCCCCTTGTAAAATGATCCCTGGGTATTTGATGGTATTGGCGCCAATATTACAATCAGTCCAAGTGATGTGAGCTGATTCTTCGCATAACCCACGTTTCACAGTCCAATTATACATATTCTTTTTCCAGTTTTGGATGGTAGTATAAAAGATTTTAGAATTTTTTTTGGCAACCAGTTCTACAACCGCTGTGTGAAAATTTGTACCCTTATCTTGGACAGAAGTACAACCTTCACTGTATTCCAAGTGAGCTCCCTCATCAGCAATGAGAAGTGTTCTTTCGTATTGTCCGGAACTAGCAGCTGTTACCTTAAAGTATGCTTGGAGTGGCATTGGAGTTTTCACTCCTTTGGGAATGTAAGCAAACGACCCACCACTAAAAACACAAGAGTTGAGCGCAGAAAATTTATTATCACCGATCGTGACTACTGTTCCTAAATACTCACGAACGAGTTCCGGGTATTCGCGGATGGCAGTGTCGATATCACAGAAAATGATGCCTAAATCCGTGAGTTCTTTTTTCACATTGGCATAAATGGTTTCGGAATCGTTCATGGTTTCGATTCCTGCTAAGTATTTACGTTCGTGTTCAGGGATTCCTAGTTTTTCAAAACTACGTAAAATTTCAGGATCCACTTCATCCCAAGATTTTTTCTTTTTTTGGTTGGAACCTACATAATGTACATAGTCATCAATGTTGATTTGGAACTGTGGGATAAAACCCCAAGCAGGCATTGGTTTTTGTTCATAAACCTCAAAGGCTTTTAAACGAAACTCACGCAACCAACTCGGTTCATTTTTGATATGGGAGATGGACTCTACAACCTTTCGTGTCAAACCCTTCGGAAAATTATCAGCCTGGTAAAATTCGACATTCGGTTTTTCGGTATTTGTTGTAGATTCCATTGGTTCTCCCATTCTCTCTTTTTAGAGAAAGTGCAATTAATTGACGGAAGCGAAGTAAGTTTTTGATCCTGTAGGATCCGCTTTCATCGTTTTTTTCCCTTCATCCCAGTTTGCAGGACAAACTTCACCATGTTTTTCCACAAATTGGAACGCTTTGATGAGTCTGAGTGCTTCTTCAATGTTACGTCCTACTGGAAGGTCGTTAACAGTTGCTTGGCGGATTACACCTTGTGGGTCGATGATGAAAGTTCCGCGTAACGCAACTCCTGCATCAGGACCTGACTCAATGAGAACACCAAAAGACTTTGCAATTTCTTTTGTCTTGTCTGCGATGAGTGGGTATTTAATCTCTCCAATACCACCTTCTTTTTTAGGCGTTTTTTTCCAAGCTAAGTGTGAAAATTCGCTATCAACAGATACTCCCAAAACTTCAGCTCCGATCTTTTTAAAATCTTCGAGTTTTGCATCGTATTCAATGATCTCTGTTGGACATACGAAAGTAAAATCAAGTGGATAGAAAAATAGAACTACCCATTTCCCTTTGTAATCGGATAATTTGATTTCTTTGAAACTGTCCCCGATCACTGCGGTTGCTTTAAAATCAGGGGCATGTGATGTCACTTGTGGCATAATGTCACTCCTTAGAATTATTCTAAGTACAGTCCTTAGATTCTGTCTAGATGTTTTTCACTGAGCCTGAAGTTTTCCAAAACCCACTCTCTCGTTGTCACTGTTTCCAAAAATCGCCTATCATGGCTCACGACAAAGAGGGCCTTTGGGAAACGTCCGAGCGATGCCTCCAAGGCTTCTACAGATTTTACATCCAAATGATTGGTTGGTTCGTCTAAGAGCATCACTTCAAAACTCTCTTCCAGGTGGAGTGACAGATACAGTTTTTTACATTCTCCTGGACTCAATGACTCTGACTCGGCAAACCGTTTAGCATCACTGCCCAAACGGTGGAGTGCCGAAAGAACTTTTGCTCTTTTTATGTCCGAGAGGTTTTGGAACTCGTTGTACAATTGGGATACCTCCTCATTCGAAAATTCTTGTGGGAGATAAAACGTACTGATCCCTTTTATCTGCAATTGATTTGCCAGATACTTTAGTAAGGTTGATTTCCCAACTCCGTTTTTCCCAGTGATGGATACCCGATCATGTGATTGGATTTCCAAATTTTTTTCTAATCTCAATTGCAAAAATCCTAAATCCAAATCATCACCATCTAACAAGTATAAGTGATTCCTTTTGGATGGGTCAGGCAACCACTCGATCCCAATTGTTTCTTTTTCGGGAAGGGTCTTCCCAATTTCCTTCTCTCGTTTTCTAGAATGTTCGGTTCTAGTTTCAATTTGGTTTTTGAGTCGGCCTGCTTGGCCATCTTTGCCTGACACTCTAGCCAAATTGATTTTGTGGCGTGCATCGTGGTCATGAGGGTCTAATCCTTTTTTTGAACGGTGGATGTGGGAAAGTTTTGCCACTTCTCTCCTTCGTTTTAATTCAGAATCGAGTTTTTTCCTTTCCCGTTTTGCAATTTCCCAATCATGGACCCTCTCTTCTTTTTCACGCTCCAACTCAATTTTACCCATAGAATAATTTCCATTCCTTTGGCTCACAAAGTTTTTTTCGAGGAAAACACATGAATTAACGACACCATCTAACAAGACTCTGTCGTGGCTAATGAGAATCCCAATTCCCTTATATAACAAAAGAGATTCCCGAATGAGATTGGAGCTGTAAGTATCCAAATGATTGGTGGGTTCATCTAAAACCAAAACATCTGTTTGTTTTGATAATACCATTGCGAGTAACAGTCTTCTTTTTTCACCAAAACTGAGAGACGGATAGTGTTCCATCGATTCAATCTTTACCTGTAAGAGATTTTTCCAATACCCAAATCCTTGGTCTTCCTCATATAATAATTCTTGGAGTCCATCACTGGTAATCTCTGTACCTTGGGAAAGGAAAGTAACTGACTCATTTCCAAGGACAATCCCCTTCTCTGTTTCTATTTCACCGCAAATGATTTTTGCTAACGTGGATTTACCACTTCCATTTTTCCCAACAAGTCCCGTCCATCCCTTCGAAAAATGAAGGTTCAGATTTTGGAACAGTGGTTCCGATTGAGATTCGAATTGGAATGTAAGGTTGTGAACAGAAAGAAAACTAGACATAGAACAAACTCCCATTGTTTCCAAGTGGAAATCGGTAAGTATGCCTCGTCCTAAATGCTTAGGAGAAATATGGAATGGTTTTAAAATTTACTTACCGATTGTATGTTTGGATTCTCATCGGAGTGTACCTTGCCTGCGTTTGTTAGACTAAAAAAATTAAGCTTAAGTTGTCAAACATTTACAATGTAAGATAGGATCAGTTCCCTTTTGCCATTAGGAATTTTTCCATAAACTCTGTGATGTCTCGAATGTTTCGGTTGATCATCTTACGAAGTTCAGGTGGAATATTTTGGGATTTGATCACACGGTAATAATTGAGAGCATTTTTTAACATCTTCCGACGAGCAAACTCTTGGGCTTTCATGAGCATCGGTTTGTATTTATAATACGAATATTCCATAATGGAATAATTCTTTGATAATCGGAAAGCATGTGGGATTTTTCCAAAATCATAAGTTAGAGTCAAAAACGGTGCATCATCTGCTTCTGGTGGTTTTAATTCCAAAACCCCATGGATGATTTTTTCAGGTTCATCCTCGGTGGCTTTTTCAGCCATCTCTTCAAGAGGCATGGGAGATTCTTCTTCCGCAATCTCTCCCAAATCGCCATCGACAATTTCAATATCAGGACCATCTACATCATCAAAGGAAGGACCTTCTGTTTCACCTGCTTCTTCTTTTAGTTTACGATCCCTAAAAACTTCATCCGCATCGGGTAACCCGATTTTAATATCGTCAGCAACGAGTGGCCTATTTGTGAGTTCCACCTGGATGGGCATATCCGTTTCAATGATTGTTTCCGACTTATGTTTGTTAGGATCGACTGCCTCTGGTAGTTCTACTTTTGAAGAAATTAATTCGTCAGTTTGTGGATCAACAGGATCAGGGAGTTCCAGTTCCTTACGTAAAGAATCTGTTGTATCTTGGAACCAATTTGGTTCCTCACCAGTTTGTTTCTTCTCATCTGGATGGAGCAGAGGTTCTTTTTCATCCCTTCGAAGGTCATTTGGATCTGGCAATCCAATGGGTTCTAAGTCCCATGACTCAGGTAATTTTAAATTTGGTTGTTCGGGAAAGTATGGTTTTAATAAATCATTGAGGGATGCCTCTTCCCCTTTTGCTTCAAATTCTTTTGCTTTTTTTTCAAGTTTTTGAAGTGCTTGGTTTTTTAAGAATTCTTCTCTTTCTTTAAAACGATCACGTTTACGCCTGTCTTCCCCGGACCTTCTATCTTTTCTGCCAACGATATTGGTTCTTCGGTCTGCATTTTTCCTTCGTTCATCACCAGACCTTCTATCAACAAGAGGTAAATCTTTAAACTGTTTCCAATCATTTGAAAAAAATGTATCTTCTGGTAAATCAAGTTCCGATACATCTTTTTTAGAAATTTGCTCCGCTAACTCCTGCAAGTCGAAAGGTTTTCTTTCCTCTTCCGGTTTTTGTTTGTTCTCCGGTGGGACAAAAAAGGGACCTACAATTCCAGAACCTGCTGGTGCCATAGGAATACCAGATGGAGAAGATGTTAATCCCCCAGCGGTCAAACCTTGGTTTAGTGATTGTAATAATTGGTCTTGGTTTTGTAAAAGTTTTGGATCAATGACACCAGGAGATTGTGGACTTGATTGTAAAAACTGATACACAATGGGATGAACCAATTGGTTTCCACCTTCAACTGTTTGGTTGATTTGTGGACCACTTGGAGGTTGCGGATCACTTTTTCCTTTTGGGAGTGGAGGTGGAGGAAATTCTCCCAAATTTTGTGGAGGTTGAGAAACATTTGGTTCTCTTTGCAAATTAGGGAAGTTAGGTGGAGGTGCATTTTGTGCAAATTGAATGGCACGAGCAATTGATTCGGCAAATAATTCGGATACTTCCTTTAAAGCATGGACCAAATCACTTAAATCTTTGTCTGATTTCTCTAAATTCCCTGGTGGTTTTGGCTTGGTTTTTTTCGCAGAATCCTTGTCTTGGGGTTTTCCATCTTTACCAGTTTCACCAGATCCTTTTTCAGGATTGTCTTCTAAAAACTCTTCTAAATCCTGAATGTTTTTTTTGATTTTTTCTTTGATGTCAGCATCAGGGATACGATTGCCAGTCCTCTCAAAGATCTCAATTGCTTCCTCAACTTGTTCCGCTTCGACAAGTGCTTCCGCATTTAGAAGAGGCCTTCGATGGAAACTATATTTCGAATTTTTAGAGATGATATCATCTGCTGAGAAACTAATCTCAGGACTCTCTCGCCTAGGCCTAGACGGTGAATCATCAACTTCAGGATTTTCTTCCCCAAAGTCACCTAACGGAAGATCACTTAGTGATTTAGGTGGTTTTTGTTTTTCTCGTTTCCGTCTTGGTGATTTTTGATTTTCATCACCACCTAAACTTGGTTCGTCGAAATCATCTTCAAAGTTTGGTAGGTCTGATAGTTTTTCGGATAATGATTTTGCTTTCGAGTTTGGATTTTTGGTATCTGTTTGGAAACCAAGTTCCTCACCCCTATTTTGTTTGTTCCCTTTCTCTCGGGAAGACCGCCCGCCACCTTTTTTGGGAGCTTCTGGCTCATCAGTTTCATCACCTTGCTTCTGTTTGAGTCTACGTTTTTGCCTAGGACTCAGTGACGCACCGGACTCACCACTCCCTTCACGACGAGAGATCTCATCGAGATCGGCGCCAGCACCAGAGAGACCGAGTAACATCATAAGGGTTGTTAACATAGAAGGGTTCTACTCTTTATTTTCGAGGTTTAGAGAGCCGTAACTTAAGAAAATAGCAAAGAATATTGCATTTCCAAGTATTTTACGAGGCTTTTTAAGCCAAACTGACCGCAAGTTCTTTTTCTGCTTGACACAAGAGAATTTCTTGCGTTCCATGGTGGCATGAAATCCGTTGCGAAAAAAAATCTCAGCTTTGCCTCCTCTCCGGACAATGCAGACGGGTTGCAGTTAAAAATCACATTCGATGAAGACACAAAAACTGCCTTCGGTGATTACACCTGCCCCGAAAAATACCAGGGTTTACCAGATCAAATCCATCCAGGGATTATCTCAACCATCCTTGATGAGATCATGGTCAAGATCAACGAAGCGATGAATTTCGAAACCACAACAGGGGAACTTACCATTCGTTTCCTACAACCTGCAAAGGTGAATGAACCTCTTCACTTACGTGGATGGTTTGTGAAAAAGAACAAAAAAATCATCGAAAACCGTGCTGAAATTGAAAATGAGATCGGCAAAATAGTGGCCCGCGGAAAAGGTAAATATATCGAAGCTGAAGACTGATTATGCCGATGTGGTGGAATTGGTAGACGCAGTGGATTCAAAATCCACCGATGGTAACATCATGCCGGTTCGATTCCGGCCATCGGTACCAAAAGTTATTTAGTTCGAAATCTCGCACAAGCTTTTTGATAAAATTCGTTTTCGATTTTATCAATCGCTTGTAAAACGAGAACCATCTCTTGTTTCTCTAACAAATCAAAAATTTTCTGACCTTCCTTTAATATCGAAACTCCAAGTGAAATTCCATTTTTATCATTCTCCGTATAAAGGGAATGTTTTGATTCCATCTTCACTAAGATATCTTCCATAATCAAAACGATCTTTCGCACGAGTTCTTTATCAGAAAAAATCGAAAATAGAGCACAAACATCTTTTCGAAATGCATCTGCTTTCTCTTTTTCCACATAGGAAATGAGTTTCTCCATGGCAAGGTGGGATTCTAAAAATGTTTTCGGATTCTCTTGTGCATCTAGTGCCAACACCAATTCTTCTTCAAAACTATGTGCTGTCACATAGGAATGCAGTGCAGACATCCCAGCCTTTAATGCCATGGGAAAATGTTTTCCAAACCGAAAGATCGACATAGCTAAGTTTCCGAGTATCCCCCATATTTTAGATGGATGGTTTACAAATCCAGATAACGCGTCAAAGGCGGCATCTAACTTTTTTCTCTTTTCATAAGAAGGATACAAATACTCCAAAAAAAACGTTAGCAGTTCTTGGATTGTTTTTTCGGATATAGAATGAAATTCTTGATAATTTTGTAAGTTTTCTTTTGAATAACGAGACACCAATGAATTTTGGTAGAGTTGGATAAACTCAGGGAATAAGGGATGGTGTAATACTTTAGAAGTTTCTTTTTTTGGCTTCATATACAGTTACAATTATAATACATCTTCAAAATAGGATTCATATCGTTCCCAATTTACTTTTTTTCCTTTGGGATTATAAGGTAGGTTTGGATTTTTTTTCACATCAAGACCAACAAACAAAGAATAGATGCCGACTGCAAGCGAGATGGCAGTTTCCTTTTTGTTTTGTGTTAGGTATTTGATATCACGGCTACGGTTCACATACCCGATTTCAATAAAAGCACAAAGGGCATTTGTATAAGTTGGCAAACTATAGGTAGAAATATATGGTTTTTGGATGGGACCAAGTTCTGGATAAGGAGAATCTTTTTCTTTTAACTGAATGGGAAGCCCGTATTGGACAAACCTCATCAGTTCTCTTGTCACATAATGGTTGTCACCTCCAAATCCCTCTTTTCCACCTTCCCTCCTCCACTCTTCCTTTTTTCCCATTTCGCGTTCCCAGAAGCGACCGGATTCTAAAAACTCTTCATGTGATTTGGCATAAGGACCTTTTTTCCCAATATTTTTTTCCCAATTGGGATCATCAGCATACTTCCAACTAATCATGTTTTGGCGGTAACCTTCAAACTTAGAAAGGTCTGTTTCTTTTCCATTTTTTTTGGACCAATACCCATGTAGGTAAATCCAAGTATCGGCTGTGGCATTTTCCAATTTACTCCATCCTGATTGGAAAATAAGCCAATCAGACCATGGTCCTTTCAAAAAGGAATTCGGGGATTTTTGTTTCTCTGATATTTTTTTTAGATTGGAAAAGGTTTTGTACCCGGGAGTGAGGACTGCAGCCATTCCTCCTTTTTGGCCTTTGCTAGCTGGGTTTAAGTGGAGGGATAAAACCAAATGTGGTTTTAGTTCATTGATTTTAGACAACCTACCTTTTTTCCTGATTCCTGATTTGGGATCGGGAAAATCATAAAGCCGGTAGGGTGCATTTGGATCATCAGAAGAGGCATCATCGTCAAACGAGGATTCTCTTGTTAGGTGGCTTATGAGTTTCACACGGGTGAATTCATTTTTTTTGGAAAATAGTTTGAGATAACCTTCGAATTCTTTCCAACCGACTTCGGTTTCAGTTAATTTTAAAACCTTATGAACTTCTTTTGCTAAATCGAGAACAACCTTTCTTTCCGTAATACTTCCATGTTCTGTGCCTTGTTTGTAAGTTTCTAAAAATGTTTGAGTGACACTGTCATACTTATCTCCATGTTGTGCTTTTGGATCTTTTGCAACACCACCGTGTCCAGGATCAATCACGATCCGAAAACTTGGTTCCGAAAATAAGGAAATAGTAAAAAAGAAACAACAAACAGGGAAAAATCGAAGTAAATGCGAAAGGTAGTTTAGATAAGATTGAGACACGCTTGTGCCATTCTCCGCCCTATAGCGAGCGGAGAAAAGAAAAGTTTGAAGTGATTATTTTGTGTTTTGGCTTACGATTTGATTTTTGTTATCAACAAGATCCTTCGCATATTTATCGGTGATTACTTTTTTATCAGCTTCTTGTTCTTTAAAATCAGTTAAGATTTTGATTCCATAGTCTTTTGCGATTCGGTAATGTACGATAGCGTCGTAGTAACGGTCATCCCTAGTCATATCTGTCGCTAACCCAAGTTGTCCATATGCAATTCTTAGTTTTTGTTGTGCTTCCGCAATTTCACGGTAAGGTACAACTGGTTTTACACCTTCTGTCGAAGTATCAACCAACTGTGCTTGTTCTTGTCCTGTGATTGTATCCGCACACTCAGCAAGTAAGTTTTGAGTTTTGGTATCGTAACTTTTCGCAAATTTACCAAGTAGAGTATTGATGTCTTTTTCAAGAATCACCATCGCTTTACCAGATGCAATATATGCTCTTCGGTAGTAATAACGTAATACAATTTTGTAGTCTTTTTTGATTTTATCTAATGCTGTTTTGGAATCCGGAACTTCGTCTCCAAAGTTTGCCGTAACAATCGTTAAGAGTTTAATCGAATTGATGACTCTGTCTTTATTGTTTTCCGAAATATTTTTATATTGTTTTCGTTCTAAATTGGTTCCTTGGTCCAATTTGTCTAATTCTTCAAAGGATTCCTTTCCTTTTTCAGGTGCACCTGATTCCTGTGCCGTTACCGAAAGACTCAAACAAACCATAGACAGAATCAAAAAACTTTTTTTTAACACGAAACGTTTCTCCTTAAACCAAGGAGCAGAATACACAAAAAGTTCTAGGTTTGACTACTATTTTTTCTACTTCCGAAAAAAGAGTAAACCGTCTCCGACGGGGAACAAGGTATACTCCGAAACTTGGGATTTCACCTCATTCCAAAGTTCCATCACTGCCATATCGGATGGTTTTTTGGGATCTGGATGCAAAACTCGCCCATGCCAGAGAACATTATCAAAAACAAAACTGGCACCCTTTTTTGCCTTCGGCCAAAGGGTTTGGAAGATCTTTGGGTAGGTGATTTTATCACAGTCCACGAAATAAAAATCCGTATCGATCCAAATCGTTTCCTCTTCCAAAGTTTCCAAAACAGAACCTGTCACCCGAGTAACATCCATTTGGTCTTTGATACCCATCTTTTCAGCATACACTTCCAATAATTGGGCTTGTTCTTCATGACGGTCAACCGTGATGATCTTTGAAGATTTTGATCCATATACCATCCAAAGTGTGGAGTAACCAAGGCCAGTCCCTAATTCTAAAATCGTTTTTGGTTTGAGAAAGGAAACCAAATGGGACAAAACCCCACCCGTTGCTGCGGTCACAATTGGTATGTTTTTTTCTTTGGCATAGGATTCCATTTCCGAAAACACTGGACTAGGTTTGCATACAAGATCTGTGTCGATAAAAGGTTCTAAACCTTCGATGAAAATGCTAGGTCTTGGTTTCATGATTTAGGAGGTAAAAATAAAGAGATTCGATCCTTTAAAATGGCCGGGACTTTTTTTCTCAATAGATCGTTTAACTCACGATAACTGTAACGTTTAGAGGGATGGATGAGGACAATTGCTTCATTTTCAAAGGAGGAAGCATGTTCGACTATTTCATCAAAATGGGTATGGCCCCACTCCCTAGCTCGACTCACATCTCGTTTCTCACAATAATAGGTACATTCCATAAAGAGGATTTTACTTTTCCTGACATCTTCGTTGGCCAACACATATTCAATTTTGGAATCCCCTGAAAAGGATACAAGTGGGATTGAAATTTCTTCTGTAGGATCATTGCCGTCTTCTTTTGATTTCCGAATTTCATCTGAATGAAGGGATAAAAATTCTTTCTTTAACTTTCGTTTGGTTTCGTAAACAGTATAACCTTGAGATGGAACTCTATGAAAACTTTCTAATGGTTTAAAAAAATATCCAGGTTTTAAATCCACTCTGTCCCCAAAATTCAGACCATAAAGTTCACATTCATAATCAAATTCTTCAATTTCGGAATAAAGTTTTAAGATTTGAGAAAGTTTTGGTTCAAGTGCCTTGGGTACATAAATTTTCGGTATTGGCAGTTTTCGAAGGCTTCTTTGCGAAACATAATATGGGATTCCACAAGAATGGTCTAAATGTGCATGTGTAAGAAGGATTTTACCAATATGAATTTTATCAGGATTGATGTATCCAAAATCAAACATAAAGTCAAGAGATGGACAAATGATGGAAGTGCGGATCCCACCTTCGGAGATCCCTTCAAATTTAATTCCTTTGTATTCAAAACTTGCTGTTAACATCAATCTTCTGGTTGGATGAGAGTAACAGAACCTTTCCAAAAACTCATCAGCGATTTGGGACCAACTATGGTTGTGATCATCTTATCAGATTGGAAATAAAGTTTACCAACTCGTTTTAAATCAGCAAGAGTTACTTTTTCTATTTCTTTACGAAAGTTTTGTAAGTAACCTTCTGGCATTTTGTGATCACGCCTTCTCACTTCACTTGATAGAGTTCGTTTATCATCTTCGAATTGGAAGACAAACTGATTGATGATTGCATTCTTTGCACGTAACAATTCATCTTCTGTGAGTGAATTGATCAGTTTTGGTTGGATGAGTTCTTGCATTAGGGATAAAACATCTTTTGCTGATTCAGACTTTGTCATGGCGTAAAATTGGATGGTTCCATAATTTTCCTGAAAATCAGTATTACTACCTGCGGAATAAGCGAGCCCTCGGTTGTTTCGAATTTCTCTCATATAATATGAGTTAAACCCACCACCACCTATGATATAATTCAATACTTGGATCGCATAAAAATCAGGATGGTTGTGTTCTGGTAAAACTCCCATCATGGAAATGAACGTTTGGTTCACGTCTTTTGTTACCAAACGAATTTCTTTCCCTTCTTTTGTTACATTCGCACTTAAAATAGAAGGAGTGATCATTTCTTCTTTCGGTTGGATCGTCTTTGGTAGATTCGAAAAAAATCCATCCCAAGATTTTAGATCAAAATCACCTGTGATGAGTAACCTTCTTTTTGATTCAGCAAGGATCTGCGATTGGAAAGTGAGTAGTTCGTCCAAACTCACTGCATTTATATTTTCTTTTTTCATGGAAGTGCCAGCAATGGTTCCGCGAAACAATGCTTCTTTCGCTTTCCTACTCCCTAATGCCGAAGGGTTATCATTCCTTCGATTGATTTCTTCCGTTAACTTCCCTTTCGTAACCTTTAATAATGTTTCATCCAAATTCGGATTTTGGAAAAATGATTGGATCACTGGTAATACAATCGACTCAGTTTTCTTTAAATAGGAAAGGCTAACGATTGTTTTTTCGTAATCCACTGAAACGGAAAAAGACGCCCCGTAAAATTCCAAGGTTTCTAAAAATTTTTCTTTTGGATATGTTTTGGAACCAGACAATTCCCAAGTATCTTCCAAGATTCTCGCAATTTCGACAGGGCGAGATCCTAAATGTTTTTTTCCATGGTAGATGAAAATATCCGCATACACAATAGGGAACTCAGAATTCTTTAATGAAAATACTTCTACTCCAGAAGGATTTGTGGAAGAAGAAATTCCTGGAACATCGAATTGTAAAGGTTTGATCTGGATATCTTTTACAAATTCTCCCATTTCTCGTGCGAACAAGGGAGAGAGACAAACAATCAGTAAGATTAAGATTCGTTTCATCATTATTTTTTCCTTACATCCTCTAATACACCGATGACAACATTTTCTTTCGTGAGGTATTTTGGAATCAATGCTTGGATTTCACTACTAGATGCATTCATAATGGTTTGGTATTGTTTGAACAAACCTGACCAATCTCCATATAACAACTGATAATAACTAAGTAAGTCCGCTATGGTTCCATTTTCATCCAAAGTTTTGATAAAATCCGATACCATTTGGTTTTTGACTTTATCTAATTCCTCTTTTGGAATTCCATTTTCTTTAATGCGGTTCACTTCTTCCCAAATGATGGACTCAATTTTTTCAATGTTTGCCCCTTCATTTGGTTTAATGAAAAATACAAAATAATTTTGGTACCGTTCACCTGGGTAACCATTAGCAGCACCAATGCTAAGTACTAATTTTTCTTCCAAAACCAAACGTTTATAAAGTCGTGATCCAGTTCCAGAAGTTAAGATTGTAGAAAGAACATCAAAACTGGAATTATCTTTGTGAGGATAAGGTGGTTTTAACCAACCCATCATCATTTGACTACCAGATGGATGGTACACCTTAAACCGTTTTTCGCCAGGAAATGATTTTTCCTCTACTTTGTAATTGGGTCTTGGTTTACCAGGTTTTAGATCGGAAAAATATTTTCGGATGATTGATTCCGTTTCTTCCATGTCAAATTGACCCACAATGGAAATCACCATTCTATCAGGAGTATAATGTTTTTTAAAAAATTCCTTAGTTTCATCAATTTTGAGAAAAGGAAGTCCCGTGGAATAACCAATGACAGGTTTTCGGTAGGGATGGCTTTCAAATGCTAAAGAAAAAAACTTTTCTCGCAAAACACCTGCTCCACTATCATCAGTTCTCATCCTTCTTTCTTCAATGACAACATCACGTTCTGTATAATATTCACGTAAAATGGGATTTTTTAAACGGTCCGATTCAATTTTTGCCCAAATTTCGATGCGGTTGTTTGGAAGTTGGATTTGGTAATTGGTAACATCTTGTGAAGTGTAAGCATTAAATCCTACTTCTCCATTTTGTTCATAAATATAAGAATCTTCATTTTTGACGATGAACTCATCTTGCAATTGGATGAGATTTTTTAGCCTTTGGTTTAAAGTTTCGATTTCAGATTCCAAAGAAGTGGGAACCATCTCCCCTCTTGTTAACAAATCCCTTTTTTGTAATTTTAAATTATCGAGTTCCGTTCCCCAAACTTCGATTTGTTTTTGGTATTTTTCTTCCTTTTCAAAGTCAGTTGTGCCAACTGACTTTGTTCCTTTGAAAAGCATATGTTCCAATAAGTGCGCGGTCCCTGCTTCCTCTGGTGTTTCATCCACAGCACCCACTAAAAATTTGATATAAAGTGCAACTGTCGGCGAGGTTCCTCGTTTCATCATCACAACCTTCAGTCCATTTTCTAATTGGATGGTTTTGATTTTTTCACGGAATTGGGTCTCGGAAGTTCCAAAAAAAGAATCCTCTGAAAAAAGAGGTAAAAATTGTAGAAGGAAACAAAGGAAAAAGATTCGTAATTTCGACATCATCTACTAGTCTTGAAGTTGGAAATGGTTCGTAAACTTCTAATTTTAAGTCTCTTTTGTTCCTGCCGCCTCTTTACGATCGCCGATCCCAATTATGTGGAACGTGCCTTACAAAACGAATCGGATGAAGGTTTTATCTCGAGGGAATTTTTCCAAATCAAAGTAGAGATTCCCGTCACCTATCGTGAGATAGCAGGAAAAGAAAGAAGAGAGGACTGTAAAAAAAGAGCATTCATAGAAAGAGAAAGCCTAAGTTTGCCATTCCTTCTCAAAATCCAGAGACAGAAACACCAATGGGGAGATGGACTTGATTCTTATGGAAAGTCATTAGAAGGTAAAGATCGGCAAACGAGACTAGTGACAAACGCACCTCAGATGACTACTGCCACAGGGACTGTGACAACCACCTCTACGACTCAAACGGTTGTTCCACAGAGTACACAAAGTTCAAGCTCAACCAGTAACGCAAATCCAACATCCAATCCAAACCAAAACCTAGACGGAGTTAGGGGGATTCCCCAAAATCAAAAAAAGAACGACAAAGAAAACCTTCACAGCTTTGCCTGGTTTTTCGACAGTTTACACTTATACAAAGAAGATTACTCCGACCCTACAAAATGTGCTTTCCTATTCCGAAATATCCAACCTAAATTAATGGAACGTGTGGAAAAAACACCGATCTCTGATTTCAGGAAACAATAGATGAACAAACACCTAACAATTGCATTGCTATCAATTTCGATTTCTTTTCTTTTTTTTCAATGCAAATCCAAAGAAGTAAAAGAAACAAATGAACCCAAAGAAACGATAGAAACCAAACCAGAAGAGTCACCACTCGTCATTGAATTTACAAAAGCAAAAGAAGGATTTATATCAGAAAGTTTATTCCAAGTAGCTGTTTCGAGTGTTCTCCCAACAGAAAAAGAAAGGGAAGAAGAAGCTAAGTCAATTGCAGAACAAAAATCGCTCAACCTACTCAAAACATATACCATTCCCAACTTATCTGACAAAGGGAAAAAAGAACTGAGAGAAATCTCGAAAGAAGGAAAAATCGTCAACAAAAACGTTTCAATTGGTGGCAGGTACTTTTTCCTTTACCAAATCCAAAAACCAAACTTAAAACGCCTTGTGACAAAAGATTTAGAATAACTGTGATTAAATGGAAAAGGTTTTTGTAACTTTTGCTGGAATACAAATATTCTTAAGAAAGTTACAATAAAATAGTTTTCCTTCCATTAACAATTTCCCTTTTCCTTCCACTTGGAAGGTTAAGGGTTTTACAAATTCAAAGTATTCTGGTTTTTTTGGGTGTATAGGTCCCGTTAGTTTTAATTCTGCCGCTGTTACTTTAAGTCCTTCCGAACCTGATAAAAATATTCGATGAGGAGCTTCTATTTGAAATCCAAAATCTTTTGGTAAATACAATTCCAATTCATATTTACCTACAGATTTTTCTTTAATGGAGACCTCAATGGGATGTGATTCCATTGGTTCACCAACTTGGACTTCCTTTGACTCATTACATCCAACAAATCCAAAGACTAAAATCGAAACAAACAAGGACGTTACAAATTTCCAGTTCATATCCATTAGACTTATAATACTTTCCGTAGAACGACACAACGGTTCGAATTTGTTCCCTTTTCATTATTGGAAACTTGCCAACAATTGGACAATTTCGTAAAACTTTGGGTATGGACATAGGTTTTGTTCCAAACAAGACCAGTTCCTTCCGCCATTCGAACCACATCTTCATCTAGGTACAGTATCGAATTCCCTTTTTTTACTTCCCCCACTTCCATCACCATATAAGCACCTTTTTTCAATACACGTGCCGATTCTTTCAGTGTAGATCGTATAAATTCATTCCAATCATTGAGATTACTAAATATACTAAGTTTACGGTCTTTTGATTTTTCTATGTCTAAAAACCAGTGGCGTAACCAATTATCCCCTTCATAGTCAACTTTATCTAAAAATGGTGGAGAGGTAACAATCAAATCCACAGATTCTGATCCAACATTGGGAACAGAATTTGCCGAATTCAAAGAGTACAAATTGTTCTTAGAAAATTCATGATAAAAAGGCGGAATTGGTAAAGCCAAATCACGTTTCATCTTTTGGTAAATTCTAGGTTTGATCGGCCGGTATTCTGGACAAATCCCTTTTTTGGCATTGTTTTTAGCCTGAGCTTCTGGCGGGATTGAAACTTGTGGGAAAGTATACACGGAAAAAAATCCTGTACTATGTCCATGTAACCTAGACAATGCGATGAGGGAAATAAACTTCATTTCCACCGAATTATCGATTGCCATGTATTTTTTAAGATTTTTAATCTCTTTCAAGGTTTTAGGATGGAAAAAAGGTAACAAATTGACATCAAATGGATCTTCTTCCACTTCTTTGTCCAAATCTAATGAGTTTAATTTATTTTCCAAATCAACTAGTTTCGGAACATACTGTCTCGCACTAGCTAAAAAGATAGAAAGTGGATGGATGTCATTGTGAATCGCTGCATGACCTTCGATATTCGCTTGTATCGCGGTTGTCCCACGTCCACCAAACGGATCATATACGACTCTATTTTTCTTTTTTAGAAATTCCTTCATAAAAAAAGAAGGAAGCTCTGGTTTAAAAGATGCTCTATAACTAACGGTATGATGGATTGGATGTCCTTGTCTTTGTTTTGCTGTCCAAAACTCACCAAAAATAAACTTATCCGAATCTTTAAGTAATCTGCCTGCTCCTGCCATCCTTTGCAAAAGCCTCCTCTTTCTTTCTTAAAAGATCGGAGGAAAGGTAAATCTTGAGTTGGATTTTTATTAAAATCTATGGGACATAGTTTTTCCAATCTGGGAAGTAAATATCCATTTCTGCGATTGGATTTGAATGAACATGTATAACTTGGTTAGTTCTTTCATCCACAAAACGAATGCTATATGCATGTAACATTTGCCTTTCAAAAACCAACTCTTCTTTTAAGGCTTCGGTCATACCAAAATTAACAAAATCTAAAAAAATAGTTTCCCTTTTTCCATACATCTTATCCCCCAAGATAGGATACCCCAAATACAATAGACTAGCACGGATTTGGTGGATCCTTCCTGTAATGGGTCTCACAAGGACCAAACTCATGTCCTTGTCTTTGTTATACAAAATGGGAAAAAAATGAGTTTGAGAAGTTTTTGAACCTGAAAATTCATCAGGTGAATAAATCATTTTTTTTCGAATAGCAGAATGAATGTCTTTTCCAATATAGCCATCTAACTTTTGTTCCGTTAATAGATTTCCCGAAACGATTGCAAAGTATTCTTTATATACTTCCCTATTTTCAAATTTTTTCTGGAGCCACATCCTACTCTCTTCTGATTTTGCAAAAATGACAATTCCGGATGTCTCGCGGTCGAGACGGTGGACAGGGATGATTTTAGGGTATTTGGTTTCTAAAAAACTGAGTAAAGTTTTAGTCCGATAACGACCGGCTGGGTGCATCGGAAGATTGCCAGGTTTTTCCACAAAGAGAAACTCATCTGTTTCTTTCAAAATGGAATAATTTTCATCCACTTCTGGTTCAAGAATCCTTCCTGGAATTGGTTGGTATTCCAAGACATCACCATTTAACAATTGCTTGCTGGCAGTTACAATATCACCTTGCACTTTAATACGATTTTCTGCGATTAAAAATTCCCATTCTTCTATACTGTGGTAAGGGAATTTTTGTGCGAGATAGGAGATCACCGTTTTCCCAACATAGGGAGGACGAATGACAGACTGATACGAAGTCATTTATGTGGGATCTTCTGGATTCTCTGTAAAGTTGTCATCCATATGGTTGGCAAATGGATCTTCTTCTGAGCCTTCTTCCAAAACTGTTTGTGAACTTTCACCTTCAGAAGTAGTTGAAGTGGAATCTAAATTCTCTTCAATTTGTTCCCTTTCGCTTCCATCAGAATTTGGATTTTCTTGTGTTCCTTGTTCTTCAGGATTCGGAACTTCTTCTTTTCCAACATTCAAAAAATCCTCGAGAATCTCTGTATCTTTTTCTGTTAGGTTGTAGAACTGGCATCCTACCCGAAAGTTTGTTTCCTGGTTTCTGATGTTTTTAATGATACCACGAATGGTTACTTTTTTACCAGCTTCCAAGTTCAAATCAAAAAGGATGGTTCCATTTAATGTTACAGATCTAGAAAAAGAACGTGAAGGAGCATGGATAAAACTAATCCCTCCCATACTTAAGTCCATCACTTGACAAACATCTCTAGATTCTTGGAACACACCGGTGTTAATGATATCTCGACTCACTGCATTTGCAAAAGTTTGGATTTGTTTGTACACTTCAAATTCAAGTGGTTTTTCCGATAACACCTGAACATACCCTAGGTGAACATATCCTTTGTATTTAATGGGAACACAAATCTCAGAAGTATAATTATCAGGGATCTTAGAATTTTCGAAAATCCGTAGGTATTCATCAAAAGGGAAAAATGCGGGTGATGCTGTTGATTTTTCTTTTCGGTCAACAATGAAGATATCTTTGTCATAATGGTGCATCAAACGAAGACGGTTATCCATCCTTCCTGCAAAAAAAATGGAAGATAGTGGGAAAGCTTTTGCCAGTTTCGTTCGGTATGCAAGTAAAATGGCATCTACTTTTTTATCATCAAAACCAATGGCTTTGGATACATCGTTAACATTGATTATGTTGGTCACAACCATTCCAGTTTGGATTTGGCTTACCTCGACCCTTGTTCCTTGTCTAGAAGCAGTAGCGATTTGAATCTTAACAGGCGTTAGGATTTCGATACCATTCCCATCTCCACCTGCTAGGTTAAAATGTGCTAAAAATTTGCTTCCATTATGTACAACAGTAAGAACACGTTCCCGCGTTGGGAACTTTAGATTGGTGTTGATGATGAGTGCTTTGTTTTTGAGTGCAATGATTTTGACTGGAAATTCTTTTTCTGAGTTTACGATATAAGCTGGCAATTTTCCAAATAAAGCAGTAATTACCTTCAAAATACCTTCAGGGTCTTTGATTTCTTTATCCATACTCAACCGTGTAGTTTATGAAGCAACATTGAGCGCTTAATGTCCACTAAAGTTTTTGCGCCAGTCACACTCATTGCCTGTTTTAGTTCTTCCGAATATTTTTGTAAAAGAAATCGTATCCCCGCATCTTCCCCACCAACAAGTGAAATGGCAACTGGCCTTCCGACAAGGACAGAGGATGCCCCAAGAGCTAACATTTTGAACACATCCATACCGGAACGAATTCCCCCATCTACAAGGACTGGGATTTTTCCATTAACGGCTTCCGCAATTTTAGGTAACACCCTGGCAGTTCCAGGCATTCCATCCAAAACTCGACCACCATGATTCGATACAACAATTGCTGAAAATCCACCTTCCACTGCTAATTTTGCATCTTCTTCATTCATGATCCCTTTTAAGATAAAAGGAAGTTTCGTTTTTTCTCGGAGTTTCATGAGTTTCTCGAGAGGTCTTGTGACACTCGATAAATTCTTCTGAACCATGGTTTTAAAATTCACAGCATCGATGTCCATACCGATGGCGAACACTCCGTCCGATTCCGCTTGTAAAAATCGTTCGAGGAGCAAGGATTCATCTTCCCTTGGTTTACAAATGAGAATTCCTTTTCCAGAAACTTTTTTAAGTGCCTCTAACATGATTTTGTATTTTTCTGGAGAAGCACCATCACCAAGCCAAGCGAGGCTTCCATTTTGTGCAAAAGACCGAACAACAGTTAAGGCATAATCTGCATCGGTCATCACAAAATTCATATTGGTTCCCACACCAGTCATCGGTGCGGCCATAATCGGAGTTTTTAAATCAAAACCTAAAAATTTGGAATGAATATCAGGACTTACATGATCGCGAATGTAACCAGGTAGGATTTTAAATTCAGAAAGAGCTTCATGATTGTCCTGAAATGTTTCCATAAGGCCAACACCACCCATTCCAGGTATCCCAGATGCACAATTTTTCCCATCACAAACCTTACAGACCCAACATATATCCTTTCCAAATCGAATCCGAGCTTGGTCTCCCATTTCCTTTTCGGTGATCGAAAATTGTTCATCTACCTCAAAAACAATGGTTTGTTTTACTTTTTCAAAAACGAGTTCTGCTTCTTTTAAACTATCAGAAACGATGATCACATGACCCGACTTATCAATGTTATTTGTCGGCTCTTTAATAATATCTCCAGGTTTGGATTGCAAAAAAACTTCGGATACACCTTCAATTTTTTTGATTTCTTCTACACCACGTATGGAAATCAGTTTTCCTGGTTTGGAAAGTAAGGATCTTTCAATGGACACTCGATTGACAACTGGCTCTAAATTGTCTGGTGTTTCTCCAAGTGAGATGAGAAGTGCGGCCCGATTTAGATTCACCCCTGTTGATAAAGGATAGGTGAATGCTGACATAAAACCACCAGAAAGCCTAGCGGCAATCTCTCCAATTTTTACACCTTGTTTTGTGACTTTTATATCACCTTTCCCAGCGCCCAAGTGGATTCCAAGTGCTCTCATCCCGCCTGCCATAACTCGTTCCACTTCATCCAATACATCTTTTGGCATCGCCGAAGGCATGTTATGCCCTACTTCAATAAAATATGGTTCTCTTTCAATGATACGATCGGCAATCCCTGTCATATGGATTTGGCCTTGGAATGCTAAAGCATCAACTGAGAGTTCAGGTCCTTCCATGTATTCTTCTAATATCAATTCACCTGTGGGGCAAAACCGTTTTGCATGACGGAAGGCAACTTGTAAGTCGTCACGGTTTGTGACCTTAATCACACCACGAGCTCCCATATTATCAGCTGGTTTCATGACAAGAGGAAAGGTTAATTCATCTAACGCATCTTTTGCGTCCTCCATCGACCACACAGGTGCAAAACGAGGGATGGGAAGCCCAAATTCTTTTAGGCGTTTTCGCATCTTCACTTTATTGGATGCAGCTTCTGCATCAACAAATCGAATGCCAGGAAGTTGTAAAGCAGAGGCAACAGCGGCCACTGTCATACTTGCATCTGTACCTGCTGTGATCACACCATGGATTGTCGTTTTTTGGGAAAATTTCTTAGCCTCACGTACCATACCCTCCACATCCTTTGTGGACATGAGGATGGTTTCGTCAGCAATTTGGAATCCAATCGAAGTGGGATTCATATCAGCAACAACTGTATACAAACGCATTGTTTTTGCTGTTTGGATGATGGGAACCTGTAACAACCCTCCTCCGATGATGAGGATTGTTTTTCCTTCAACTGATTTCAAATGGGAACACTCTCCCTAGAAACTTCGATGTTTGATTTCACTTTACGTGTGATGGAACCTTTTTGGATGATTCCACCGGCATAAAGATAATCTCCGTTTGTTGGATAAAACGTTGCGGACTGACCAGGTGTTACACTTTTTACGTCTTCTAAAAATTCAACTTTCCAAGTATAACCAAGTGAAGTCACCTTACAATGAACAGGTGCACTTCTATACCGAATTTGTACCTTCATCTCAAGAGATTGTCCTGGAGACAGAGGCGCTAATGCTTGGTAGGTGATTTCTTCCAAGACAAAAGATTCAGAAACAGTTTCTTCTTCCTCTCCTAATATAACAGTTCCATCATCTTCAATGGAAAGAACATAGAGTGGATTTTTCCAAGCGATCCCAAGGCCTTTTCTTTGGCCAATGGTGAAACCTTCCTTTCCTTGGTGTTTGCCAATGATTTGGCCGGAAGCTAATTTAAAAAATCCTGGGGTAAACTGAATTCCCTTTTTTTTAAGGAAAGACCTATAATCGTTTTCTGGGATAAAACAAATTTCTTGTGACTCTGGTTTTTCGGCAACGGGCAGCCCCATACGTTTGGCGATTTCTCGGACTTGTGCCTTGTCCATCTCACCTAAAGGGAAAACTGTATTTTTGATATTTTCTTGGGACAAACCGTACAAATAGTACGTTTGGTTTTTCTTCATATCAACTGCATTCCGAATGGCATACCTACCATCCACTTCAATCACTCGTGCATAATGGCCAGTGGCGATTTTATCAATTCCTAATTTTTTGGCTTGTTCAAACAAAGCACCAAACTTCACAAAGGTGTTACACTCTACACAAGGATTTGGTGTTCGTCCATCTTTATAATCGCTGATAAAACGATCGATCACTCGTTCTCCAAATACCTTTTCCATTTTGATGACGTAAAACGGAATGTTTAAAGAAAGACCTACATCACGGGCATCCCGAATATCTTCTGGGGAACAACAGGATTTTTTAGTGGTATCACAAGCAGGTGCTTCGTATTCCCAAGTCCTAAGGTTGACACCAATGACATCGTAACCTTCTTCCATGAGAAGGCCTGCTGCAACAGCACTGTCTACGCCACCACTCATCGCCACTATGATTTTTTCTTTTTCTTTCACCTTAGTTCTCTTGGTGGATGATCCCAATACGGTTCCGAGAAAAATCCCAAAACAGAGGACGAGTCCTCAAAATACTAAGCCCAATCACCCAACCCTCTTCCTTATCCTTGTCCCCTGATAAATGGAAATTCTCAAGTGAAATTCCTGTTAGAAACTCTACGTTCTGGTAATCTTCCCGAAATCCTGATTTGGCAATCAGAGTCAGTGGTTCCATGGACCTCCAGTGGTTCATGATGAGAATGGAATTCCCTGGCCGAAAGACCCTCCTTTCCCCTAAAAACTCATCGTCCCCTCCTTTTGGTAAGAGACTAAGAGAAGCACCTGTATCGATGTGGGCAAAGGATTGGAAGGATTTTGGGTATTCAAAGGATACAAATGTATGTTCTCCTTTCTGTTTGGTCACAAGGATTTTCAATTGGGTGCTGAGGTATGCATCAGGGTGGACACAAAAAGGTGAATTTTCCGAAAACCAATACAATTCTCTTTGGTCCCAAAAGATACAAGTCCCTCGGAAAAAATCAAGGCCCACAAGTCCTTGGATACCTTTGGGTAAAATCCCCTCTCCCCTTCGGATCGTCACAACTTGTCCACCAATTTGGAATTCTTTGGAAATGGCAGAATCTGATCCTTCATAAAAACTGATATTAGAACCTGTATCCCATAAAAAAGAAAAGGTTTCATTCCCTGATTGGAACCCAAGGAGTAAAAGGGAAATCCCAGTATCTAACACTTGTATTTTGGTATGCGGAGGAAGGCTTCGAGGAAAACGAAAAGGAGAAGGAATCGTTTCTGATGTTTTGAATTCTTTTTTTGTGGGGGTTGGCAGACACACCCACAAACAGATGCTAAGAGAGACTAAACCAATTTTTTGATACAACGAGAATGTGGGCATCTGGAATAATCTACCGTACAATCTCTATATTCAATCCCTGTGTTTGCATCTTTTGTTTTGTATTCAATGAAACAAGAGTAAGGTTGGAAATTGAAGGAAGACAACCCGAGGGCACGGTTACGGATGGATTCGTACACATCTGAAGGAACAGAAGGAGAAAGGTCTTTGAGTAGGTATGCAGGTTCTGCCATACTCTACCCATCGGCTATTTTCCTAATCTTTATAACAAATTGTGCGGTTTCGACCAGAATGTTTAGCTTGGTACAGGGCTTTGTCCGCACGTTCAATGAGGTCTTTATTGTTTCTGTCAGTCGCACGAAAACTAGAAACTCCAACGGAGAGTGTGACTTTTAAGTCAGAACCATCATTTGGATTTTTGACCACCATCTCTTCCACTGCTTTACGGATCTCTTCGCCTTTGGCAATCGCTTCCTCTTCTGTGGCACCAGGCATCACAAGGCAAAACTCTTCCCCGCCATACCGCGCAGGGATATGGTGGCGCTGTGCTTTCCCAATGAGTTGTTTTGCCACTTCGATGAGGACAACATCCCCAGCTTGGTGGCCATAGGTATCATTGAACGTTTTGAATTTGTCCACATCGGTAAATAAAAGCGATAATTTGGTACCTTTTTTACGGCAACGTTCCATTTCTTCTTTGAGTTTGGTTTGGAAGTAGTGATGGATTTTTAAACCCGTCATCATATCCACTGTGGCAAGTTCATAGAGTCTTGCATTGTCCACGGCAATCCCTGCAAGGTTGGCAAGGGTTGTCATAAATTCTTTTTCATCTTCCAAAAATTCTTCGGAAGTCATCTTGTCCCCAAGGACAAGTAATCCATTGACCTTACCCTTTGCATTTAGAGGGACAAGGATTTCTGCTCCCATTTTGCGAAGGTACACAATATCAGGAATTTTGTTTAGGACTTCCATTTGTAGGATTTGGTCCATTGTGATGGCCTTCGGTTTTTCTTCAAAATAATGGATGAGTGGGCTATCGATTTTGATTTCGTAGTTTTGTTCGTCTGGGCTTAACTCAAATCCTTTGATGGATTGGGGTTCTAATTTAAAAATTCCTAGGTCAATTTCTGGCTCAAGGTACATGGCAGCATGCAGGGTCTGCAACTGCGCCAAACAGATGTTAAGAATTGCATCAATTAAATACTTATAGTCTAACGTGGAATTTAATGCACGGGAGATTTCCAGTAGTTGTTTTTGGTCGTAGATTTTTTTTTCGTAATGCTCAAAAACGATATCAGTGTTTTCTTTAAAAGACAAAACGCACCGCCAGAATTCTATATAAGATAGGAATCATTCGTTCTATTTGACACCTGTAAAGTAAGATTTATGCGGAAATCGATAAATTTAAGCTGGGGATTGAAAAGGAAAGTTTCTTTATTCATTTTGTTGACAATAAACGAATCTTAAAAATAATGGTCGTATACCGCGCGGTGGAGCAGCTGGTAGCTCGTTGGGCTCATAACCCAAAGGCCACAGGTTCGAATCCTGTCCGCGCAACCGTTATTATCCCTTTCCCAATTCTTTACTTCTCTCTGTTGCTCTCCGAACAGCATCCCGAACTGCGGTAGAAAAACCGCCTCGTTCCAAAGCATCCAGTCCATGAATGGTAGTCCCTCCAGGGGAAGTCACCCAATTGCGCACTTCCATTGGATGGAGGGTGTGGTCTTTGGAACGTAACTCACGGAAATACACAAGAGTTCCTTCCATCGTCTCCATCGCAAGACCTAAGGATTCCTCATAACTAAGCCCTTCTTGTAACCCTGCTTCAGCCATCGCTTGTAAAAACGTGAGCACATAGGCAGGACCAGACCCTGACAATCCAGTGACCGCATCCATTAGGGATTCCTTACTAATACGGATTGTTTCCCCCATCCCATAAAAAAGTCGTTCGGTATGGGACACAGCTTCGTCCTCACAATAATACCCCATCGCACCTCGATTGGACACGAGTGGTAAATTCGGCATCACTCTTACGCAGATGGATCCCATTGGAGCGGCATTCACCAACTGTCCATAGGAAATACCAGCTGCAATGGAAACAAAAATCGCCGGTTTCGTAAATTCTCCAAGGACTGGTTCCACAAGATTTGGTTTCACTGCGATCACAAACAAACCAGCTTCCTTTTCTAATGCATCCAAGGTAGAAACCAAACTAACACCTTCGATAGGAGATTGTTTTAGGTTGGGATCAAACGCGAAAAGTTTTGTACCTTGGGCCACAAGTGCTTTGGCAATGGCCCCTCCCATTTTCCCAAGTCCAACCATCCCAACTGTTTTAAACGGAGTGTGTGCCATAATCCCTTTCTCCAAATATTTTTGATCCAATCCGAACAAAGTTTGATCCAAGTTCCACTGCTAACACATAATCCCCACTCATACCCATCGAAAGTTTTTGTTCTGGAAAATGTTCTTCACGGAACTGAGCCAATTTTGTAAAAACCTCTTTTGTTTGAATGGGATCTCCCGAAGAAGGTCCCATTCCCATAAACCCTTCCCAAATACAATACTCGTTCTGGTATTTGTTTAACTCATCTTTGTTTGTTAGAATCGTTTCTAAACTAAAACCATGTTTGCTATGTTCATTCGTCAGGTTTGTTTGTAAAAAATAACGTATTTTCTTTTTTTCTTTTTCAGCTCGTTTTAAAAGTTCACCAAGGCTAGAAAAAGATCCCACACCATGTGTATAAGAAAAAATACCAAATAACTTACGTAAGGTTCCAGATTGGACCGGTCCAATGTGATGGACATGTACACTTGATTCTGACTCTGGAAATTCCTCTCTCAATCGAGTGAACTTATCAATGGCTTCTGGGATGTAATTTTCTCCAAATTCTCGAATCCCTTGGAGGTAAGCTTCCTTCACCACTTCATAGGGTTTGGTTTTGGAAACTGCGATGAGAGTTGGAGGATTCCCTTTGGAAAGGGAATTCATTTCGTTTTGGATGGACTGGTAAACTGAGATGTAATCTGACACGATTACTTGGCTAAAGCTTTTTCTAAGGAATCGATTCTACGTTCAATCTCCAAAAATCGTTTTTCATTTCGATCATTGGAAGAGTTTAGTTTTTGTTCCACTTCTTTCATCCGCACTTCTAAGGAAGACGAATTCCCAGATTGTTTGGATGATGTCTTTTTACTCACACTCGTTTCTTTGTAAGTTGTGGATTGTGATTTATGACTGAGTTTGGAATTTGTTTTTTTACGTTTCGACTTTGGACTAACAGTGGAAGTTTCTTTGACAAGTTTTCCTTGTTTTGATTTTTCAACCGTTGTTTTAGGTTCCGAACTCAACTCTTCTTTGTTTTTGGAAGTGACTTGTGTTGTTTCATCCAAAGATTGTTTTTTCACAACTTCCTTTGTTTTTGGCTTTGGTGATTCTTTGGTTTCTTTGGGAGAAATTTGTTCTTCGACTTGGTCTAGTTTTTCTTGTAACCGAGAACCACTGTCTTTTGTTTCTCTTGTTTTGGCACCGTTTGCAACAGAGACTGACCTAGGCCTTTCCGAATCTGGTTCCATATCTTCCAAACTAGGAAGGTCAGGGAGTTTCGACCGGTCTTCACTCGTTTCTCTCGCATTCGACTCGTCCATAAGATCCTTCGGAGGAGTCATGGAATCGGGTGCTTTGGAGATTTCTCGGTCCACCATCTCAACTTCTTTGTTTTTTCCGATGGTTTGGAGCTTTTGGTAAATTTCATTCCTATAGATAAATGCGAAAATGAACGATGAAAGAAGTAGGACCACTAGAATGGCAGTTGTGAGTATTTTCAAATTGTCGCGGCGGCCCATGACGTGCGGATTCCTTTCCTTTGATACGGATAGAGTACACGTTTTTGCGCTTTCGAAAAGTGAGAAATCATGCAGATCATAAAAAAAATCACATTCTTTCTAGGTTTCTTACTGAGTTTTGTCAGTCTTCTGTCTCTTCCGAGACCCCATGACCCAGACGAACTTGGCCGCGTCCAGATTTTAAAATCAGCTTTGGCAATGGACACTCATTACCTACTCTACCTTGTCGAAGACTTTGAAGGTGAAAGGCCATGGGATTTTTACCGTGTGGATTCCTTTTTGGCTGAAACACAATTTGCCGCCTCCGTTGCCAAATCAGATGCGTTTTTAGAAGAAACAAAATTACTAAAAGAATCAGGTTATCCCAACTTACAAAACCAAACCAGTTTCCTATTACAAAGTTATGTAGAAAACCCAAGACTTGATCATTGGGAAATCAGACCCAAAGAACCAGTCCTACTCCCATTAGGGATGCCCATCCAAGGGATCCTTTGGGTGTATTCAGAAGGTCATCATATCAATTTGAGTATGGGCCTTTCACAAAAAAAATCAAAGGATTTGTATTTTGATTTGGGAACTCTCAATTTTGTAGGTTGGCGAAGGCTTGAATTTAAAATCACTTTGCCAAAAGAAAATACGAGGCTCATCCAATCGATGTCGTTTCCTATCTCGTTTGCTTCTTTCCGATTAAAAAGTTTGGCTTCTCAAAAAAAAGGTGAGTTCCATTTGTATTTTGATAATCTTTGTTTTGTGATTGATAAACGTACTTTTAGTTATCCAGGTTCGGAAGTGAATGATACTTGGGGTAACAAACGCTAAATGGTTTATTTTTTTTACAACATTCTATTATTCAAAATTTGGATCTTATTAAAATTCGTTTCCCTCTTCTCAAAAAAAATCCGAACTGAGATTTCCAAACGGAAACGTTCTTTGGAAACTTTGTACAAAAATCAACCCAATGGTAAAACTGTAATTTGGTTTCATTCAGCAAGTGTAGGTGAACTTGACCAAGCAAAAGCATTAGCAGAAACCATACGCCGGCATCGGCCTGATGTGTTTATCATCCAATCCGTGTTTTCCTCTTCCGTGAAAGAATCTGCTTTTACGGACCCATTGGCAAACTGTTACTTTTATTTGCCTTTTGATTTACCGTTTGCTTATGACAAAATCTTCAAACAATTTCGACCGAAATTTTTATTCATCATGGCTTGGGATACATGGCCCAATCTTTTAAAAAAAGCAAACCTGTTTGGAACAAAATCCTACCTCTGTTGTGCAAGCCTGTCATCCCAGTCTTCCAGGAAAAATCCTTTGGTTCGCCTTCTCACCAAATCTTCCTTCCAATACCTCTCTGGAATTTATCCAAGCCACCAATTGATGGCAAAAGAATTTGAAGGTTTGGTCTCATCAAATTCTGACTTTTTAGTTTTAGGAGACACTAGGTTTGAATCGGTTTGGAATAAATTGGAAACAAAATCTCCAAATCCAATGTTTACAAACTTTGTGCAAAAACAAAAAGAGTATCTTATCACAAATAAACCAGTGATCCTTGGTTCCACATATCCAATCTGTGAGTCATATTTTTTAAACTATTTAGAAACACATAAAGACAATCATTCCTATTGGATATTCCCACACCAATGGGAATCCAAACGGATGTTAGAATGGAAAGCTAAACTGCAACGTTATGGGTCAGTCACCATTTTTTCTGAATTAAAAGAAAATGAACCACTTCCTAAATTTTTATTTTTTGATCTTTTGGGGATACTTGCGTTTGCGTATCGATATGCAAGTTTTGCTTACGTTGGTGGAGGATTTCACAACCGAATCCACAATACCATTGAACCTGCTGCCTTGGGCCTTCCCATCATCACAGGGCCAAGGATCCAAAACGCACCAGAAGCACTCGTTATGCAAGAATTAGGTGGTCTTTTCAAAACGGTTTCAGAAGCAGATTTTGGTTCCCATTTTTATGAACTGACAAAAAACAGCGTACTTAGGGAAAAGATGGGAAGTATCAATCGAAACTTTGTTGTAGAAAATAGAGGTGCATCGGAAAAGATTTATAACCGAGTTTTTCCGTATGACAAAATCTAAAATTGCCGCTGTTTCACTCAATACAACCCCACTTGATTTTTTAGGCAATTTTGAAAGTATCGTTTCTGCCATCCAAAACAAAGAATCAGAAGATGCCGATCTCATCCTGTTTCCAGAACTTTGTATTTCAGGTTATGGTTGTGAAGATGCGTTTTACCGCCCAAGTCTTTGGGAAAAATCAATTGATGTTGTAAATAAAATCAAAACCATTTCGCCGAGACAAGTGGTAGTGGTGGGCCTTCCTGTTTTTGTAGATTCCTTTTTATACAATTGTATGGCAGTTTTGTACGATGGCAAAATCCAGGCCCTTGTACCAAAATTCAATTTAGCAAATACAGGCGTACACTATGAACGGCGTTGGTTCCACTCACCTCAATCTTTTACAAACAAACAAATCACAATTGGGAATGCAGAAATACCGTTTGGTCATTTTTTGTTTTCCATGAAAAACTTCACGTTCGCGATTGAAATTTGTGAAGACAGTTGGTCAACTCTCAAACCATCTATGTTTTATAATTTATCCGGTGTAGATGTCATCCTTTCACCAGGTGCTTCCCATTTTGCGATGGGTAAACAAAATACGCGTAGGCAAATTTTTAAAGAAACAAGCCGTAACCAAAACAATTTACAAGTATTTACCAACCTCTGTGGAAATGAATCGGGAAGGATCATCTTTGAAGGGGGGACATTCTTTTCCTCTTGTGGTTCCCTCTTAAAAGAAGGACCGAGATTACACTTCACTCCTTTTGCCATCACAAGTGTTTCTTTCGACCCGAATGATATCAAAGCATCCAAGGCGAGGAATTTACGAGAACCAAGTCCCAATCCCAATGGAGACGAACTCACCACAATCATCTTAAAACCAAATGGACAACTTGAAAAAGAATCCCGGGTGAACTTCCAAATTTTAGACAAACGTGGGGAAGAGAAGTTAGCGGATCTGGTTTCGACAGAATCCTTAAGCCCGTTTGAAGAATTCACAAAAGCAGTTTGCCTTGGGTTATTTGACTATTTGCGAAAATCCAAAACAAAAGGGTATACCCTCTCCCTTTCTGGCGGAGCTGATAGTGCAACCTGTGCCTTACTTGTCTCCACGATGGTATCGATTGCCAAAGTAGAAAATGGTGAATCCATTTTCACCAAACTTGGATTAGTAGAAAAAAATCTCCTAGTTACTTTGTACCAAAAAACAAAAAATAATTCACCCATCACAGAAGAAATCGCAAAAACCTTAAGTGCAGAATTGGGATGTGAATTCCATTGCATATCCATTGATGAAATGGTTTCCAGTTCCGTTTCCATCATCGAATCGGTAAAAGGAACCAAACTGAATTGGAACGAACATGACTTAGCCTTACAAAACATCCAAGCAAGGGTTCGTTCTCCTCTCATTTGGTTACTCGCAAACTTAAATGGACATCTCCTTCTCTCCACAGGAAATAGAAGTGAAGCTGCTGTTGGTTACACAACAATGGATGGAGATTCTTCAGGTTCCATTGCCCCACTTGCAGGTGTAAGTAAGGAATTTTTACTCGATTGGTTAGATGATATCCAAAAGGGAAACAATCGATACATCACTCCGAAACATTCAATTCAGATGTTACGCAATACAAAACCGACAGCGGAACTGAAACCTCTCGCCGAACACCAGGAAGATGAAAAAGATCTCATGCCATATCCTATCCTCAATTCCATTGAACGACAATTGGTGTATTTGGGAATGGACGAATCCAATGTTTGGGAAGGTTTAAAAAGAGAATTCCCTTGGGAATCACAGGAAAACTTATTTGCTTTTATACAAAAATTCAAAAAACTATTTGGGATTTCCCAATGGAAAAGAGAAAGGTTACCTCCCTCTTTCCATTTGGATGAATATGGACTTGATCCTAAATCCAGTTACCGGTATCCAATCCTTTCGAACGAAACTTAATTAGGTGGCGGAAGTCCCGCTTTTGCATAGGCACTCGCTGCTTCTTTTTCGATTTGTTCGTTTTGGAATTGGATGTTTTTTAAGATTTCTTGGAACTTTTTGTCCATTTCAGGATCATCCCCACCTTGTGATTCGATGAGATAATTAATGATTTCAAGTCGATCCTTTCCTTGTTTTCGAACATGACTGTAATACGTTGTTAAATCAGAAGCATTGGCATTGCCACCAAACACAGAGTTTGTGGCTCGAGTGAGTTTTTGATTGAACTCGGATTGTTTTTTCTTTTCTTCTGCAGTCATTCGTTTTGGAATGAGGTCATTGTCTGGAAATTGTTCTCTTAATTCCTCGAAGGCTTGCATTGCCTCGGGAGGGTAAGGTTTTCCTGTTTGTGGGTTAATCGGAATTTCACCTGATTCCCCCGCCGCAATGTTAGGGTCGTCTTCATACCGCATCCCACCTGCATTGTAATAGTCGGAATCGAAGATGGAACCTGCTTCTTCCCCACGAACCCCGAGTCGGTTTGTGCCTTTGGGGTTGTTCGAACCACCACCAAATAAAGCTAGGGCCTGCGAACTTCTTTCTTTTTTACGACGGATCTCATCTTCATCCTCACCACCGAGCATAAGGAGGATGAGAAAAAAAAGCCCAATGAGGGAAATGGAGACAAAGAGTAATTTTTTTTGGATTCCCATAGATTGAATTCCTGAAAACTTGGAAGGGAAACGAGAAACAGAATGCGTTTTCCCTCTTTACATCCAATTTACTATATCTGCGTATCTTTTCTCTCTTTTTTTCATTGTGGAGTGAACACAGACACCCCGGTAGCCCCATTTGTATTTTTGGTGCCACCCAATGTCCCCCAACTCCTTTCCGTAGTCGCAGTGAATAGTAACATCACAAACGACTTCCAAACGGATATTCTCAATTATAATGCTGACCCAAGACCTGAATACATTCTGAAATACTATGTAACAAACAGAGAACCACAGTTTGTTGGGTATAATTTGTATGTGACAACCGCATTCCCTGGGATCATCCAAACTGTTCAAGGAGAATGGTTAGAAGATGGGGTTCAACCTAGTTTCCCCCATTTGCCATATGAAGCATCGACTTCTTCGAGTCGGATCATGGTCAAACGGATTCGGTTTGCCGTCCCTCCTCCTGGTACTGAATTTTTCCAAAAATGCCAAATCTACAACTTCACCATACGTGCCATGCTGACAGGAGGACTCATTTCCAACCCATCAGCTGCAGTGAGCACTTGTGCCATTCCCAACCGAGTGAATGACATCCAAACTCTTTGTTCTGTTGGTGTAGGCTGTAATACCACTACTTGTTCCAACCCTGCTTGTACGACTCCATCTTCTTGTGCATTAGGAACTGCCTGTAACCCTTGCACCAAGGGGAATAATGAATTGGGTTGTACTTGTCCTGCGGGACAATCTCCTCCTGGGTGCCAATACGTTGGCCCATAAACGCGAATCCGGAAATTTATATGTAGTGGCAACTCCCATTGGGAATATGGGAGACATTACCTTCCGTGCCATTGAAATTTTCAAAGAAGTGGAACTTGTGCTTTGTGAATCCACAAAGGAAACCAAATCTCTCTTCCACAAACTTGGGATTGTGACTCCAGTCCTTGCCCTTTACAAAGACCATTCCGAATCCCCTTACGCCAATGTCCTCGACCAATTGAAAAAAGGAAAATCCATGGCTCTTGTTTCCGATGCAGGAACCCCTGGTGTATCCGATCCAGGGAGCCAAATGGTCCGAACCGCCAGGGAAAATGGAATTCCCATCATCCCCGTCCCAGGCGCATCCGCCTTAACCGCATTACTTTCAGTTTCTGGGTTCCAAGTGAATCCTACTTATTTTTTAGGATTTCTCTCTGAAAAACCGAGTAAAAAACGCCGAGAATTAGAGAAGGCAAAGGAAATCGAAGGACTGATCGTCTTCTATGAATCTGTCCACAAACTCCCAAGGTTGTATCCTCTCCTCGAGGAATTGTACCCTGAAACAGAGGTGCTTGTGGGAAGGGAGTTGACAAAGGCCTTCGAAGAGGTACTTTATTATGCAAATCCTAGGGAATTGGCAGAAAAACCGCCCAATGCGAAGGGAGAATTTGTATTTCTCTTAAACCATCGAAAAAAATCACTTAAGGGAAATTCAGATTCCTCCGATATGTGATGTAGGAAGAGGACTAAATATATGAACATCGATAAAGTAGGTCGAGTTGGTGGTTACGGTTACGAACCAAAAAAACCACAAGGGCCAAAGGAAACGGAATCCCAAACACCGGTAGATACAATTTCGATCTCCGATGCGGCTAAAAAAATTGCTTCGGAAGCAAAACTCCAAGCAGAAGTAAAACAAATTGCAAAACAAATTGTTCAAGCTCCTCCAGAAGAGGATCGCACTGAAAAAATCAAAGCGATCAAAGAACGATTGAAAAACGGAGATTATGACACTCTTTCACCAGAGATGTTAGATAAAATTTCCGACCAAATTGCAACGTCTTTCCTCGGACAACAGTAAAAAGGACAGGTGGTGAGGGATCCTTTTTTATTGTCCTCTCCGAGGATTTCTCACGCTTCGCTTATTCATAGTTAGGGGATCATTATGCCAGTTCTCCCCGAATGGATCAATTTTCAATTCCCACCAAAAATACATTTCGAAATCGATTGTGGTTATAAACTCGGTTCCTTTGTCAAAAACATTGGATCAAGAGTTGTACTCATCACTACACAAAAAGAGTTAGAAAACTCAGAAGAACTTTCCATCATCAAAACAAGTTTAGAAAAACATGCAGAAGGTGTGATCATTTATGATGACATTGTTGACCGTGTTCATTTCAAAGACTTAGATACTTGTGCTCATTTTTTACGAATCTCCAATGCTGATTGTGTTGTGGCTTATGGTTCCTTTGAATCGATGAACGCAGGTAAAGCGGCATCTCTACTCGCAACAAACGATTTGTTTGCGGAAGAACTACTCGTCGGAAAAAAACAACCTAAAAAAAAGGGCTTACCTCTTGTCGTAGTTCCTACAAAACCCCTACTCGGTAATGAATGTTCTCCATTTTTTTCCATTGTAGACGACAAAGACAAAAACAGAAAATACTTCGCTCATGAATGGGCTTTCCCAGAACTCATTGTTTCTGATCCCAAAATTGGAGCTGGTATGTCAAGTTCGGAGACGGCAAAAACTGGAATCTCCATTTTATCAGCAGCTGTGGATAGCATTCTATCGAAGTATGCAAATGAAATCACTTCTTCCACTGCGTTACGTTCGATCGAACTCATTTCTAAAAACATTGTTCCTGCCATTCGAGAACCAAGAAACTTAGGACCGAAAAACTCCATTTATGCGGCAAGTTTACTTGCAGGGATTGCTCAATCCACAAGTAGCCTCGGTTTGTGTTATGCACTTTCTTTGGCAGTCACTACTGTTACCAATTTAGATATCTTTCAAAGTATGTCGATTCTACTCCCACACGTCATGGAATACAACCTAACTTCTTCTGCAGGTAAGTATGTAATGATCGCAAGAGCCCTTGATGAAGATGTGACGAATATCTCCGTGATTGAAGCTGCGATCAAAGCGGTGGAAGGGATCCGAAAAATTTATCTAGAGTTACGGATACCACAACGTCTCTCTGAGTATGAAGTGAAAAAAATCGACTTACCTGGGATTGCGACACTAGCTGCAACGTATTCATTTCTTGATTGTCTTCCAAGAGAACTTCCGAAAAATGAAATCGAAACCATCCTTGTGGCTGCGTTTTAGGAAAATTTTGATCCAACTCACAGAATTTGAACAAAGACTATTAGAAACATTTTCCTTAAGTGATAGAGATGCAAGGCGTTTGCAAAGGGTAATCCAAGACCTTTCGATTGTAGTTGGGATGGAACACGAAGAGATCTTTGACTTTATGCGTTTTGGCGTGGACCAGGAATTGGAAATTTTGAAAAAAGATTACAACTGGGAACACTTTCGCATTCGTATCCAAAAGAAATTAAAAAAATCCCCTCCTGATTGATTTACCACCAAGGTTACAATTACCATTTTTATCTAGCCGATTTGGATTCGGTTGCTCGTTTTGTGACCTCCCCAGATCCCTTTTATCCAATTCCAATTAAAAAAATACCATCACTCCCTTCCGTATCCACTGATCCTATTGTATTCCCACGGTTTTTATACAAACTTCACTATGCTCGCCAAACCTTTGAAAGGATAGCTGTCTCTACTCCACCCTACTACAATAGTCCCGACCAAAAATCTGATTTTTTCCAAAAAACAAAACCAGGGTTTTTACCCACCAAACGAACGATTGGTGGAATGAAACAAACCAAATCAGAGTTGGTACGAAGTAAACGAGATAAGTTCAACCAAACAAAATACCTATCTCTTCGTGACATCGTAAACCCAGAATTTGATGAATCCATGGTGCTAAAGGAAATTGATTCCTTGTATATGGACAAAAAAAGTAAACTCTACCTCAATCGTTTGGTTGCGATCCTTTATTCGGGCACCAAAGAAGAAGAATTAAAAATTGTAACGAACCTCTTTCGGTTTGAAACAGATTTTGCATTTTTTTTAAACAAACAAATGTTTACGGTCGAGCTCATTCCCCTCATCCATGGTCCCTTTTTACAAGAGATACTACGCACACACGATGAAAGGTATTTCCATTATATTTTACCCAAACTTTCCCCACCTGTTTTAGGAGTGATTCGAAAATCGATTTCCAAAAATAAAATGAAACAAATTGAATCTGCACCAAAACTCAAACCACCAGAAGGTGAAGATTTAATTTCCATCATCGAATCAGAACTTTACAAACGATTTGCAAGGAATTTGTATTATGAAGAAGGAACCATCTTCACTTACCGAGAAGAAGGAGAAGAGATTGGAAAAGAAACGATCCTGTTTGAGGATTCCAAACGATTTGATTTTTGTGTAAATGGTGAGATTTTAGAATTTTATGGAAAAACAAAAACCAAACTATTTTTCAAAACCAAAGAATGGATTGATACCATGCGATTTGATTTTTTCATCACACGAAAAGAAATCGAAACGAAGGAATTCCATCGATTGCCAAAGGACCTCATCCTTGAGATTCCTTATTATGAAACAGGTTTATTCCTGATAGGATCAGGGATCACCAAACCAAAACAATGTTTTGAATTTTCACTGTTATGGTTTGATTACTGATTAGTTTCCTGTTTTCACCCTAGCAATTGCAGAATTCCATTTATCAATTTCTTCTTTTCGTTCTGCATCTTTCATTTTGGGTGTGAACTGAGTGGTTTTGGTTTCTTCTTTCCGTAGGTGGGCTACTGATTTGAAAAACCCTCGTTCAAGACCAGCTAAGTAGGCTGCACCAAGAACCGTCGTATCCACGTTTTGTGGTCGTATCACTTTTGTTCCTAAGATGTCTGCTTGGAATTGCATCAGCCATGCATTCGAAGTTGCCCCACCATCCACACGTAAAAACTTCAGTGGTTTTCCTGTTTCCTTTTCCATCGCATTGGCCAGTTCATAGGATTGCAATGCAATGGCTTTGAGAGCAGCCCTTGTGATCTGAGCAGGTGTAGTGTCACGAGAGAGTCCAAAGATGGCTCCGCGTGCTTCTTGGTCCCAATGCGGGGCACCAAGTCCTGCAAAGGCAGGGACAAAAACTACATCATCTTTTGTTTTAATGGACTTCACCAATTTTTCGGAATCCTTGGAGTATTTAAAAAATTCTAAATTGTCCCTTAGGAACTGAACAACTGCTCCTCCGATAAAAACGGATCCCTCTAAACAATAGACAGTTTTCCCTTCAGGACCAAGAGCTAGTGTGGTGATGAGACCTTGGTTTGAAATCCGGAATTCATCCCCCACATTGAAGAGTAAAAAACAACCTGTACCGTATGTGTTTTTAGCTTCCCCAGGTTCTGTGCAGAGTTGCCCAAAAAGTGCACCTTGTTGGTCACCCACAAGGGAAGAGATGGGAATTCCATCTGGGATGGATTTAACATTGGAAGTAAACCCAAATAGATTTTTGGAATTGTATGCCTTGGGTAACATTGACATGGGAACTTTTAGGATCTTACAAAGTTCTTCGTCCCATTCCTTGGTTTGGATATTGAAGAGTAAAGTACGGGATGCATTTGTATGATCGGTTTTGTGTTCTTTGTGACCAGTGAGTTTGTACAATAACCAAGTATCGATGGTTCCAAATAAAAGGTCTCCTCGTTCGGCCCTCTCTCTCGCTCCTTTGACATTGTCGAGGATCCATTGGATTTTGGTTCCAGAGAAATAAGCATCAAGTACAAGTCCTGTTTTGTTACGAAAGTTGGATTCTAGACTTTGTTTTTTTAAATCCTTACAGATATCCGATGTCCGACGGCATTGCCATACGATTGCATTATAAACTGGTTTTCCAGTTTTTTTATCCCAAACAACAGATGTTTCTCTTTGGTTTGTGATACCAATGGCAATCGCATCTTTGGGATTTAGTTTTCCGTTTTTGATCGCAAGGGCGATGAGTTTTTGTGTTTTTTGCCAGATCTCTTCCGGGTCATGTTCCACCCAACCTGGTTTAGGATAGTATTGTTTGAATTCTTGGTAGGCAGACGAAATCACTTTCCCTTTGTCATTAAAACAAAATGTTCGAATCCCAGTTGTCCCCGCATCAATCCCAATGATGTAATTTTTTTTTGCCATTTTATACCTCTATTTCCAAACCTTCATAAGCCATAATGATTTCTAATTTTCCATGTGGATCAAACATCTCTTTATACTTTAACGCACGTAAGTATACCAAATCTAATTTCTCATCATCGTAAGAAGGATCATGATGGAACATCACCAGTTTTTTTACTTTTGCCCTGAGAGCAATGTCTGTGGCAATGGAAGCGGAACTATGACCCCAATCAATTTTTTGTAATGATTCTTCAAACGTATATTGTGTATCAAAAACTAAAACATCAGCATCGCGGAAATAATCGATGTAAGTATCGATGTTTTCCATTTCTTCTAAGTTAAACTCAGCATCGGATGCAAAGATGATCGATTTCCCATCTTCTGTAAACCGGTAAGAAAAACTCCCTCCAGGGTGGCGCACAGCTTTGCTAAACGCTTGGATGTTTGGGCCAAGAGAAACAACCTCTCCTTCATCAATGAATTGAAAGGTTTTTTTAGCAGCATAATGATCGAAGGAAACAGGAAAATGTGTGAATACAAATTGGTGTTCCAACCTATTTTCTGCATCACTCATGGACGAAATGAACTCAAAATGATTTCCCGGCAAAAACAAAGGTATAAAAAAAGGTATGCCTTGGATATGGTCCCAATGTGTATGAGTGAGAACCCAATAAGCGTGCCCAGCACCCTTTCCAAATTGAGATGACATCATTTGGTTTCCAAGTTCGCGTAAACCCGTACCACCATCGATGATGATGAGAGTTCCCTCTTTGTCACGGATTTCAACACAAGTCGTATTACCACCGTAAGTTGATGATGAGGAAAAACTAAGAGAATTTAAAAAACTATGAATACTTTGTTCGTTTTGGATGTCGGTTGGACTTGCCAAAGAGAGAATTTTTTCGATTTTATGTTTTACGTTTTCTGGCCGGATGGGTGAACCTATGGAACCTCGAACACCCCAAAACTTAATTTTCATTGCTCTTTTTCTAGAGTCCTTTTTGGAAAAATCAAACGTTTTTTGATTGTATTTCCCCTTTCAGATGTTGTCTTAACTGAAGTTATGTTTCAGTATGAAATCAAACATGAGAATTCAAAAGCCATCATCGATTTGAATGGCTCCTTATCGTTAAGGGACACACCCAAATTAAAATTGGAAATTAAGGAATTGATCGATTCAGATTCGGTCACAGAACTGGTTTTCGATTTCCAACATTTGACGTATTTGGATTCGTCGGGAATTGGAATCCTACTTCACACCTATAGTTGGACAAAAGAAAAAAACAAAAAAGTAAAAATGGTCCATCTCTCGAGTGAAATCAGAACCATTTTTAGTGTCGCAAATTTATTAGAAATTTTCCAAGTTGAATGAATTACACTCGGTAGTCTTGGATGGTTTGGATGAGAAAGGACACAATCCCCGAAAACACATAAAAACCAACTGCACCATACATCACATAGGGCCATCGGTAAAATCCAATCGCAAACAAAATGAGTCCCAAACCAAAAAGGCTGATGCCTAATTTTTTCCAAGAAAAGAGTCCACGCATTGCCACCTGGGGTTTGCTGTAGCGTAATGTGGAAACCATAAGTAATGCTGTGATCACAAAAAAGGTGACAGCAGTCCATAACGGCACTTGGGATACAGAAAAAACAAGGGGAAAGATTCCAATCACAACACCAGCCACAGGAGAAGGCAGTCCATTAAACGACTTTGGATCATGTGCAACATTGAACCTTGCCAATCGGTAAGCAGCACAAATAGGATACAAAGCCGCAATGAACATTCCGAGTGGTAAATAATCTGGTTTATCAAAGATATCGAGTTTGATATCAAAAAAGAACATTTTATACGCTAAAAATCCGGGTGCAATTCCGAAAGTGGTAAGGTCTGCAAGGCTATCTAAATCAGCACCGAGTTCACTCGTACAATTGAGAGCTCTCGCAGCCATTCCATCAAAACCATCAAATAACGCAGCTAAGATGATAAACACACCTGCTAGGGAATACAATTCATGTGAATTTGGTTGGCTTGGGTTTGTTTCAGAGACAAGTAACATGGAAACAAAACCTAAAGTGAGGTTTCCGAGGGTTAAGGTATTGGGGATCCAAGTTAATTTTAGTTTCATAGTATTTGTTCAAAGTTTCGTTTTGGACTGACTTTAAAATCGAGTCCTACAAATTTTTTTTCTTTCCAAAGATGGTATCCAAGACATGCCACCATCGCTCCGTTATCCGTGCAGTAAATTTTTTTTTGGGGGTAATACAATTGAAAAGATCGATTTTTGGCTTCTGATTGGAGGGTAGACCTAAGTGTTTCATTCGCAAGCACTCCCCCAGCTGCAACAACGGTTTTGATTTGGGTTTTTTCGATCGCCTTTGTTATATTTCGTACCACTAATTCAAAGGCTGTTTTTTGAAAGTAATAAGCAATTTTTCCAATGGGAGCTGTGCCTGTGAATGACTTTAGGTAATACAGTACTGCTGTTTTTAAACCGCTGTAGGAGAAACGAATCGTATCCTGTGTGTCTTCTTTTAATAACTTAGGAAAGGGACTTTTTTCTCCTTTGGGTATTTCATAGGAAGATGCCATTTTTTCAATGATGGGACCACCTGGGTAAGGTAAACCCAAAATCGCACTGACCTTATCAAATGCTTCCCCAAGAGAATCATCCCTGGTATCGGCAAGTAATTCCAAATCACCAAAACCTTTGTAGATGTAAATGGACGAATTGCCTCCCGACAGAAGAACACCTAACCAGGGAAATGCGGGCAAATTGTTTTCGAGTCCGATTACAGTTAAGTGTGCTTCTAAATGGTTCACAAGAACAATCGGGATGGAATGCACAAGTGAGATACACCTTGCCAGTTGTGCTCCAATCATAAGAGACCCAACAAGACCTGGATACCCTGTCACAGCAACATATTGCAAATCAGAGAACTTCAAATTTGCTTCTTCCATACAAACAGAAAGAAGTGAATTTATTTTTTCCAAATGTGCACGAGAGGCAATTTCAGGGACCACTCCCCGATAAGGAGAATGGGTTTCAATTTGGCTGTATACTTTGAGTGAAACTAATTCTTTGCCATCTTTGACAATGGCAATTGACGTTTCATCACAACTGGATTCAATCCCAATTCCATAAACCATTTATTTCAATAGGTTAATTGCTTCTGATAATTGAATGTCCAAGTCGAGTCTTGGTTTGGATTGGGAAGAACCCATTCTCATTTCATTGAATAAAAAAATCCGAATCACAGAATCAGATATCTTCAAATTTTCCTTTTTAAGGATTTCCTTAAAATCTGCGATCGAGGTTTCATTAAATTCAGAATGAGATTCTAAAAAAGGTCGGATTAAGTTTTTCTTAAATAATTTTTCCAATGCATACTTTTCGTCTTCATTGGCAGAAACAGGATTGATGACATGATCAGGTGTGATTCCTTTTCCATGGATCGATATCCCTGATGGTGTATAATATTTTTGAATGGTGATCGCAACACCAGCACCAAAGGATAAAGGAATAATGGACTGAACACTTCCTTTTCCAAAACTTTGGGTCCCAACGATTAACGCTCGTTTGTTGTCCTTTAAAGCTCCAGCTAAAATTTCGGATGCACTCGCAGACCCACCATTGACCAAGATAGCAACAGGTAAATCCAAGAATTTTAAATCACGATCTTCCGATTTAAAACTTTTGATGAGAACTCCCCCTCTTCCTTTTACAGATACAATGTCTGAGTTGGGAGGAAGGAACAAATCCGCTAAATCAATTGCTAAATCAAGGAGGCCACCTGGATTCATTCGCAGGTCGATCACAAGTTTTTTGGCACCTGAGTCTTTTAAGTTTTTAACTGCAGCTGCAAATTCTTTGCCTGTATCTTTCCCCATAAACTGAACGAGTTTGATGTAACCGGTTTCTTTTTCAGGAAGATAAAAGGAACGTATAAATCGAATTTGAATGAGTTCTCTCACTAAATTGACAACAAAAGGTTCTTTTAATCCTTTCCTTTCAATTTTCATGGAAATCGAAGTTCCCACTTCACCACGCATCATGGCAAAGGATTCCGCTTGGGAAAGTGATTTGACTGGTTTCCCATTGATTTCGATGATTTTGTCCTGTGGTAAAAGACCAGCCTTCCAAGCAGGAGTTCCTTCAATCGGTGCCACAATGACAAAAGCATTCTCTTGGTAGTTGAGTTCGACACCAATGCCACCAAAACTCCCTTTGGTTTCGTTTTGAAGTTCTTTAAATTCATCCACATCGATAAAACGAGTATGTGGGTCACCTAAACTATGTAAGGCACCTTGGATCGCTCCAATGTATATTTTTTTCTCTTCTTGGGGTTCAACAAAGTCGTTTTCGATATAAGCGACAACTTCATGTAAAATTTGTAGGTATTTTTCCCCATCAGAGGAGATGGCTTTTACTTTTTCAATGCTTAGGAAAAAAACGATTCCTAACAGTGACAAGGTGACACTTAACCACAAAAAACGTTCTGAAAATTTCACTTTATTCATTTCCATAAATTGACTCGTATAATGACTTATTCTCTTGTTTTAACATTTCTTTTGCCTCAGGAATCGACAAACGATACACATCACATGCTTCTTCGAATAGTTGTACGTCTGATGGAGTTGGACGTTTGGTATCTGCCATAAGTCCCGTTTGGATTCGATTTTGAGCAAATCGTTCCAAAACACGTTTTAAATCATAAGCATTGATTTCTTGTTTTTTGGGAGCACAACTGACAAGGAAAAGGGAGAGTGTGATACAGGCGAGTGAGAAGAGATGTTTCGACATCCCTTCTAGGATCAAAGGAAACCTACTCTTGGTCAATCAGTAAATACGATAGAGGCCTATGAGTTTTCCAATTATCGTTGCTTTCTTTGTGCGAATGGGTTTGAGTTTTGCATTCCGAGGTTCCAGACGGATCATGTCTGGTTCTTTGTAAAAAACCTTGAGAGTGGCTTCATTATCGATCATTGCCACAACAATTTCGCCATTCCTTGCTGTATCCTTTTTCTGGATGATGGCAATGTCCCCGTCACTGATCCCCGCTTCCACCATGGAATCACCTTTCACCTTTAAGGCAAAGGTCCCTGGTTTTGTTGCCAAATCATCTGGGACAGCAATGTATTCTTCAATGTTTTCTTCTGCAAGGATGGGATTCCCTGCTGCCACTTGGCCAAGGAGTGGGATCCCAGAAGCACGAACCAGGAGAGCTTCGTCGGCATTTCCTTTCAGAAGTTCGATGGCACGGCTTTGGTTTTTAGAAGTGCGGATATAACCTTTTTTTTCAATTGCCTTTAGGTGGTCGTATGCACCTTTTGCAGTGATTCCAAATTGGTCACCAATCTCACGGATGGTAGGGGGAAATCCCTTTTCTCGGACCGTGTCCGAGATGTATTGTAAAACAGATTCTTGTTTTTCCGTGAGGTCTTTCATACTAAACAGATAAATAGGAAATGGGCGTTATGTCAACAAAAAACAAGTGATTAGAGTTTCAAATATTCACTTTTTAAGACAAAACTTCCCTCTTCCACAATGGCTTCTCCCGATCCAACTCCATCAGTCACTTCAACCCAATTATCATAGGTTTTCCCGATACCAATTTTTTTCGCAGAGAAAGAACCATCTGGATTTCTGACAAAAATAAAGTTTTCCCCTTCGATTTTATGAATACAATTTGATGGAATCACTTTCGCCTTGTTAACCGATGATGTTACCATTGCACCAACAACAGTTGCAGTAACACTTTGACCAGGGCGTAATCTACCTTTTGAGTTGCGAACTTCCAATCGTATCTCTGCTGTTTTTTTCACAGGATCAATCACATCACCCACATGCGATACAACGGCTTTTAATGATTCATCTTTAGATCCGATGGGAATCACTTTAGCTTCGTTTCCAACACGAATCGAAGCTAAATCTTTTTCATACACTTCTAAATTAATCCATAACACTGATAAATCGGCAACAGTGAATAAGTTATCACGTGCGTTGACTGCTTGTCCAATGATCGCTTCTCTTTCTGTGACTGTGCCTGAAATGGGAGTTCGTATGTATAAATTTTTCGAATTGTATTTACCTGCTTCTAAATTTGCGATTTCAGTTTCATTGAGACCTAAATTTTCTAATGCATTCCTTGATGTTTCCATCTCTGCTTTTACGGATTTATAATCCATCAGAGACATTTCATATTCTTTGGCTGAAGTTACTTTTCGTTCATACAAATCTTTTGCACGATCAGCTTGTACCTTTAAGGCTTCGAGTCTAGCGCGAGCTTTTAAATAAGCAGCTTCTGTTGTGCCCAAGTCAACAGATTGGATGGAGGCAAGTGCTGTACTTTTTTTTACGTATTCACCTTCTTTCACGAAGACTTGTACGATTCTACCATTTACACGAGAACCTACTTTTGCCACATTATTCATGTCATACGAAACAGTTCCAGGGAGTTGTAGTTCTTCTTCTAAAGCTCTTTCTTGTAAATATACCACTGAAAATGGATGATTTTTTTGGATTTCATTAGAGATGATAAATTTGGATTTATCCTCGGTGAGAGCCTCTGTTTTTTTCCCGGTTCCAAAGAACTTTGTATAACCAAAATACAAAACACTTCCAAGTAATAAGAGAATACTAATATTTCTAATTTTTTTTAAATTCAATTCATTTTGCATGTTGGCTTAAAACTCCGAGTTATCCATTTTTCCTATGGATGCTTTATATCCTTCCAAAGCGTTGTAATAAAGATAAATGATTTCATAATAACTTCTAAGCACACTAAGATAGTTTTTTTCGGCTTCCAAAAACGTAACTAAATTGGAAGCACCACGAATGTATGCAAGCCTCGATTTTTCTTGCACTTCTTTGTTTTTTTCTAAGAGTCCCATCTTCTGGTAATCTAGTAACTGTGATTCTCTTGCTTGTAATTCTTTGATGGCAGCAGAAATTTCAGATAAAATCTCATTTCGTTTCGCATCTACATCAAATCCTAATTTTTTATAAGATTCTTCGGATTTTAAAATCTCACCTTGTTTCCGATCAAAGAGTGGAAGTGGAGTGGCCGCATAAACACCTGCAACGTTTTCATTTCCCTTATTTAAAAACTCTACCCCAAGGGTCAGTGGAGGGATGATTTCTCTTTTTTTGAGTTCAATGTTCATCCGTTCACGTTGTTGTCTGATTTTTAAAGCAACTAGGTCTGGTCTTTCCTCAATATCAAAATCATTGAGGTCAATTCCAAACTCCTTTGTAGAGATAAATTCCAACCTTCCTTTAATATTGAGTGGTGAATTGATATCAGAAATTCCAATTAACACTCGCAAGTTTTTAACAACCTGAGCCCTAAGAATCCTTGCATTTCGATATTCTCTTTCGATTTGTACCCGTTCCAGTGCCAAACGATCATATTCTAAAAACGAAATATCCCCTTTCTCAGCACGTAACTTCGTTAAGTCGAGAAGGTCTTGGTAATTTTCTAAAAATTCTTTTTGGTAATTAATCTGTTCTGTAACATATAAATAGGTCCAAAAATTTTGGCGTAGGCGTAACCGAAATAAACGATCAAAATCCCGAAAACTAGCAATCGTTGCCAAAAACTCTTGTTTGGCTACCTTTTCACGTTGTGGGATCACACCACTCATATCGAATGGTTGGTTGTAAATGATTGATGTTTCAGGAAGACCTGTTGCTGCTTTGGAAGAAGCACCCATAAACTGCTGTTGCATATTCACAATGGGATTGTAATACAAACTTGCAGTGATTACATCACCACGAGCCATACCGATATTTTGTTTTTCTCGCAAATACAGAGGATTACTGGTTACTGCAAAATTTTCCAATTCGTCCAAATTCCATTTTTCTTTGGAATCCTGAGCCCTTGAATCTTCTCCCAAATAAAACAACTCATCCTTTGAATGTAATTCATATACAGCTTTTTCTTTTGAAAAAACTGCACTTGTCATGAATCCCAAAAATAAAATGAGTAGATATCTAATTAAATGCTTCATACAGTTACAAATTTTTTGATATAATCCTCTATACCAAATTGAATGACTTTGATCGCTTCCGCACGATCATAGACTTCTGTTATTTCGACTGTTCCCGTGGAAGGAGAGTTCGGATCTAATTTGTAAGTGAGAAAATAATGATGGAGTTTGTTGATGAGTGCTTTTGGAACTTCTGAAATCTCTTTGATTTGACCAAACACTTCATCTCCTTTGAGTACAGCGACAATTTTGTCATCCGCTTCTCCTTTATCAATCATACGTAACCCACCAATCGGAATCACAGTCAGGATCATATTACCATGGGTGATTGGATTCACACTTAATACACAAATATCAATTGGATCGCCATCACCCACAATATCAGGTCTTCCCACTACATCCGAACAATGTTTGCCCGAAGCTTCACCAGAAAAAGTGCGAGGTATAAATCCATATAAAGTAGGAGAACGGTTACTATACTTTTGTGGTCGGTCCACACGTATAAAACCAGAAGCCTTATCAATTTCATATTTCACTGTGTCTTGCGGAGTTAGTTCAATGAAAACATCTAATTCATCAGGAGCTTTTGGTCCTAACTCCAATCCATGCCAAGGGTGTGCTACGTAATAATTTGGTTTCATCTATGTCCTCTTTCGTTTTGATTTTTGATTTTGTTTTGATAGTTTTGTTTCTTCTTCATCTTCTTGGACTTCCTTTTCTGAGTGAGATCCATGAGAATGATCAGCGGAATGGAATGAATCGGATGCTTTGTATTTTTTCATTTCTTCTACAAAGTAATCGTTCATCTTTCTTTCTCGTTCCATTTGTCTAAGTTCTTGTCTTTGTGCTAGTTTGACTAAAAACTCAAATGCAATTGGTAATAAAAATCGAGATAAAATGGTCGCAACAAGAACTCCACCCATCACCACTGTGGCGAGAGGTCTTTGTACTTCTGCTCCCGCACTGGAAGCAATGGCCATTGGTAAAAATCCGATAATTGCGACTAGTTCTGTTGTGGCAACAGCCCTGAGAGTATAAACAGCAGCTTCAACCACTGCGATTGATGGATCTCTTGTGATTTTTAATTGGTCTTTTAAGGCAGATGCATACACAACTCCGTTTAACACGGAGATACCGGCTGCTGCGATAAACCCAACACCTGCTGGGATCGAGAATGGAAGTCCTCTCATCACAAGAGATAAAATCCCACCTGACAATGATAAGGGAACGAGGATAAATACTCCTAAGGCATAATAAACACTGCCAAAAGCAATGAATAACATTCCAAAAATGATGGCACCTGCAATCGGAATTACAATCGCCAACCTGTTTTTAGCGCGAGTAAAATTCTCAAATTGTCCGCCCCAATCCACATAATAACCTTGTGGCAAACTTGATTCGATCGACTCGGTAGCAGACTGTACATCATTCACAAAACCAATCATATCACGCCCGCGAACATTCACCTCTACAAGGATCCTACGTTTGAGTCCCTCGTGGTATAGGGCGGCAGGACCTTCCGTCATTTGGATATCAGTGACCTGACCCAAAGGAACCGTTCCACCGAGCTCAGTCATGACGGGTACATTTTCAATCACTCCAATGTCGGTTACATCGGCATCAAGTCGAACAATCAAATCAAATCGTTTGTATCCTTCATAAACCTTACCTGCATTAAATCCAACACGTAAGGTTTCGATCGTTGTAAGAACTTCCTCTGCCCTGACTCCATAACGAGCCATATTCCCACGGTTCATTTTGATCTCGAGCAGAGGTAGACCTAGTAATTTTTGAACTCGTAAGTCTGCCGCACCTTGTATCTTTTTGATTTTGGATGCATAATTATCTGCGATAAATTTTAACGTTTTTAAATCATCTCCGTAGATTTTAATCACAATATCAGCTTTTGATCCAGACAACAAGGCATTCACTCGGTTTTCAATCGGTTGCGACAAACTGATGTAAGATGAAGGAACATTTTGATTGATCGAGTTTTTCATTTTCTCCATCAGCTCTTCTCTGTCTTTGGCGGTGACCCATTCCTTTCTAGGTTTTAACTTCACCATCATCTCACCTTCTTCCGAACCTATGGGTTCTGCTGCAGATTCACCACGGCCTTGTCTCGAGACAACACTGACTGCTTCTGGAAACTTTAAGATCACTTTCTCCATTTCTAAATTCAGATCTCTGGAATGGTTGATTGCTGTGGATGGGAGTCGTTTGATATCGACTGCAATTTCACCCTCATCAATCCTTGGTAAAAATTCTGATCCCAAGGTAGATGCGAGCATAAAGGAGATAACAACAACTCCTATCCCTGCATAGGTAAATTGGCGTTTGAATTTCATTCCATAGGTCAAAATTTCAGAATATTTATTTTGGAATTTTAACCAAAAGGCAGACTCATGTAAAATTGGTTTTTTATAAATATAAGACATGAGTGCTGGGAATGTAGTGATTGAATAAAGGAGAGCTGCACCTAACGCAAATGCTACGGTGATCGCCATCGGACGAAACATCCGACCTTCTACACCTTCCAGCGTCATGAGTGGTAAATACACGAGTAAAATAATACCCACACTAAATGCAGAAGCCCTTACAACCTTGATACAGGATTCCATGATGACATCTTCCATTCCATCTTCCATGTCTTGGGCAGAAGTTTTGGAGAGAAGGAAACTTTTTCGAATCAGAAATCCATGGAGAGTGGATTCTAACATCACAATCGATCCATCCACAAGGAGTCCAAAGTCAAGAGCTCCGAGGGACATCAAGTTTCCCACAATCCCAAATGCATTCATCAAAATGGTGGCAACCATCATCGAGACAGGAATCGCTAAGGCGACAGCAAACGCACCTTTGACGGTGCCCAGTGTAAGGATCAAACAAACTAAAACGATGATGGCAGCTTCTACCAAATTGGTAAACACTGTAGAGAGAGTTCGGCCAATGAATTCAGACCTATCATAATACACTTGGATCTTCATCCCTTGTGGGAGTCTTGATTCAATTTCCTTAATCTTCTCTTTCACTCGGCCAACTACTTGTAATGAGTTACTGCCAAGTAACATCATTGCAGTTCCACCTACCACTTCTCGTTTGCCATTCATGGTACTCAAACCAAACCTGAGAGCAGGTCCTGTTTCCACTCGCGCAATTTGACCGAGTGTGAGTGGGATCCCATCTTTTGAAGTTCGAACCGATAATCGAGCTATATCATCGATGGATTTAAATTGGCTTTCTCCTCGAATGACAAATTGTTCCTCACCTTTTTGAATGTATCCTCCACCCAAGTTTACATTGGCTCCTTCCAAAGCTTCTGTAATATGGGAGAGGGTTAGATTATGAGATAACAGTCGTTTGGGGTCGATTTTGATTTGGAATTGTTTGGCATCTCCCCCGACAACGTTTACATCAATGATCCCTTTAACAGAACGTAGTTGTCTTGCCACTTCCCATTCCATCACAGTTCTTAATTCTTCTGGAGTATGACTTTCTGAGACTAAGGCAAATTCATAAATATCACCAAGGCCCGTAGCGATAGGAGAAAGTTCAGGTCGACCGTATGATTTCGGAATAAAATTCTCAGCTTGTTTCAAACGTTCATTCACAAGTTGCCTTGCAAAATAGATGTCGGTTCCGTCCTCAAAGATAACAGTCACCGAACTCACACCGGTTCTTGAAATGGATCGAATTTCTGTGACCTTTGGCATCCCGTTAAACTCAAGTTCAATGGGATATGTAATGAATTGTTCTACCTCAAGGGGAGATAAACCTGGAACAGAAGTGACTGCTGAGACTTGGACGTTTGTCACATCCGGAATCGCATCAATGGATAAATTGAGTGCATTGTAAAAACCCACAAGAGTGAGAACAGCGGTGATCACAAGAACCGTTGCTCTTTTGTGGATGGAAAACTGAATGATTTTTTCTAACATAATACCTATTTCAAATATGAAACCACCCTATAAAATTTTTACAGGGAATGGATGTAAATTACATGCAACGTTTACGCCAAAAAGGGCGGAGGTAGGTAAAGAAAGAAAAATAAGATTGAGATTTCGGTAAAAAATTCAGTTTCTGTCGTTAAAATCGAAAACCGATTGAGACAGATTTTGACAAGGGAATGTTCTCGTTTGCTCGGAACGAGTTTGAGAACCTGATTGGATTCCTTAGAGGAAGAAAGCACACGAGTCGTTTCCTCCAACTCGTAAGACTGGTATTGGAAGTCCAAATCTTCGAGAGGTGAAACAAACCGGTCGTCAACCAGATTTAGATTGATGAAAACCGCTAGAAGGAGGATAAACCCAGACTTCCAGAAGCGCCTAATTTTCACTGCTGTTTCCTATTCTTTGAGACCCAGTTTCAGAGATGGAACCAGTGAGACAAGAGAATTCCCTACAAAATATGAACTTTTTTCCGTTTAATTCAAAACACCGAAAACGATAGAGTTGCCAAAACTTTACCATGAAAACACACTATCCCTACTGATGAAAGACGAATCGATAGACACAATTATAAGCGACGACATCACGTTTCGCGGAACCCTTTCCTTCAACCAAACTTTAAAAATCAAAGGGCAATTCAAAGGAACCATTAGTTCCCATGGCAAACTCATCATCGATGAAACAGGTGATGTGGAAGCAGATGTGGAAGTTGGAAGTTTAGTCGTTCTTGGCAATCTGAAAGGAAATGTCGATGCGAAAGAAAAAGTGGAATTAAAGAAGAATGGAAAGGTTGTAGGTGATATCAAAACACCAGGACTTGAAGTGGAATTTGGTTCCAAAATTATTGGCAATTGCATCATGTAACAAAGGTTCACTTCGGACCAACATTATCCGAAGTTCGAACCAAAGTTGATTCGAAAAGACCCATCCTTCGGTATTTAGTTGATCGAAGGGAGGGTTTCCAAAACATACACCCGAAAGAACTACTTCATTCTGATTTTTCCTGTTTCCATTCTCCCTTTTCCCTTCCCGACATTGGTGAGGCGGTTTCCTTACTCTTAACTGCTGCAAAATCAAATCGAAAAATCTTACTCTATGGAGATAGAGATTCGGATGGAGTTAGTTCGACTTGTTTACTTGCATTTTTTTTAAAATCACATCCAGAATTCCAATCAGCCAATTTAGAAGTGATGGTTTCTTCTGAAAGTGATCCATACGGACTCTGCAAAGAAGCAGTTTCTAAAATCAAAAAAGCAAAACCCGATTTACTTGTCACACTTGACTTTGGGTCAAGCCAAGCAGACGAAATTGATGAATTAACATCTCTTGGAATCCAAGTGATTGTCCTCGACCACCACGAGGTTCCCGTTCGGATACCTAAAAACTGTGCTCTCATTAACCCAAGACGCACTGACTCAGAATACCCCGAAAAAAAAATCTGCACAGCAGCCTTATCCTTTAAATTGGTAACTGCAATTTTATTCCATGAAAGTTCTGAATGGAACCAGTTGTATTCCAAAACCATTCAAGCGGAAGATGGTACTAAAGAAGTTCACTATTTTCAAAATGGAATCAAACTAGCATCCGAAATCACAAGTACGATAAACGTTTCTAATACAACTGTCAATCCATACCCAGAAGATTTTTCCACCAATATTCCGTTAGATGACGAGAGAAAATTATTCTTTTACCAATGCCAAAAAATCCCTCAATTTTTTGAACAATTGGAAGAAGAAACAGACCTTGCAGGCATAGGAACCATCACCGATATGATGCCACTTGTGGGAGAAAACCGTCATTTTGTAAAACTTGCATTGGATTCGCTCACAAAACTTTATATAGGCGACAAAAAAAGAAAAGGCCTTAAAGAACTATTAAAAGAACTCAAACTCAATCCGAGTGGAATCACAACCAAAGATTTAGGATGGTCCATTGGCCCTGTTGTGAATGCGGCTGGTAGGATGGGAAAAACAGAAGAGGCAGTTTCTCTCCTTTTATCTGAATCGGAATCTGACGCGAAAGTACGAGCCAAACTCCTCCTATCGATCAATGAAGAACGTAAAGAACGTACAAAACGAAATATGGACCGAGTGGAACGTTATTTTGCACGAAAACCCGAACGAACGGGGAAAGAGGTGGTGTATTGTTACGAACCTGATATGGAACCAGGTGTCAGTGGAATTGTTGCCACACGAATGGTAGATACTTATAAAAAACCTGCTATTTTTATTGCACCTGACAATGGTGATGCGAGAGGTAGTATCCGTTCTTACGGTCCAGAAAATGTACTCCAACTCTTAGAGTCACTATCTCATCATTTTTTGCATTTTGGTGGTCACCCTGAAGCCGGTGGTTTTTCCATCACAATTGATCAACTCCCTAAATTTGAATCCGAATTGTATGACAAAGCAAAAATTTGGTTAGATGAAGATAGTGCCAGCACCAAAGTTCATCAAATTGAAACCGACTTTACGGTATTACCCGAAGAAATGGGTGATAAACTTTTAAAGGAATGGAAAGACCTAGAACCATTTGGCCAAGGGAATCCTGACATCAAATTAGGAATCAAAAATGCTAAAGCAATGCATCTAACTCCTCTGAGTGGAGGAAAACATGTTAGGTTCCATATTGTAGGGAGTGGTTCTTTAAAGTTTATGATTTGGAACAAAGGGGAAGAATTCCAAAACTTTATGTCGAAACATGGTAGTTTTGATCTGGTAGGAAGTTTGGAAGAAAACTTTTACCAAGGAAGGAAAACCTTACAGTTCATAGTGGAATGGTTTGGTATTTCTGAATTCGATGGATCAAACTAAATGAACCGAACTTTGAACCTTTAATCTTAGCCTACACTTCAAATGTTCCTAAAAAACTTTGTGATGACCCACCCTCCCATTGAGATCGGAGGATGGTTTTTATCAGAATGTTAATTTTATTGATTCAAACTCTTATGCATTGATGAGAACTTTTGACTCATCTACATACACAGGGGTCCATCCAGTATTATCTTTAAAATAACGAACTGCTTTGATTCGTAAATTTTTGTCCAAAGTGAACCAATGGTTTGTATTGGCTGGGATGGAGATAAAATCACCTTTTCCTACATGCAATTCAAATCGTTCTCCATCGATGATGAATCCAAAAATTCCACTTCCATCAATGATATATCGAACTTCCTCATCTGTGTGGATATGGAGTTTATCAAACTTCGCGAGCATATCATTGATCCCAGGGACTTCATCATGAAGGACCACAAGGTCATTTGCCTTATATCCATGCTCTTTTTTCAATTGGTCAAAACGGTATTCCAAACCAGAAAGTACTTCTTCTTTTTCCGCATCGGATAAACCTTTTTGGCCAAGGATAAGATCCAAAGATTCAGGAGTTTTATAAGACTCATACACTAGACCTTTTTGGGTCAAAAATGCCTTTACTTGGTCTTTGTCCTGGATCGTGTCTTGTTTTCTAACAATCGTTGCCATTCGAATTTACCACCTTTCCACTAGCGTTTTTCCATACACCAGAGAATCAAGTTGTTTTTCGCTATCCTGGATGTAATTCTGTTATAACAGATTTAGAGTAAGGCACCTGGTTGGAAAAAAAGCCAACCTGCAGTAAAAAACACACAAAGCAAAAATACCAAAAAGCCAAGTGTTGGCATCGTCGGTAAATCTCTTACACCCGATACTGCCCCAGTTTCCTGTTTCATGTAGGATTGGATCGTAATTTTCATATAATAATAAAAAGCGATACAGGAGTTAGCCACAGCTCCAAAGAGAAGGATCCGATTGAAAAGCAGATCCGATTCTGCCATTTTTTGTAACAGGAATAGTTTGGTCCAAAATCCAATGAGAGGGGGAAACCCTGCAAAGGATAAAAAGATCACACTGAGAGCAAGAGCAGTTAACGGATGTTCTCCGCTTAAGTGGGAGATACCATTCACTGTTACTTCATGTTTCCCTTGTTCCAAATACGAAATAATTGCAAATGCAGCAAGGTTCAGTAAAGAATAAGAAAAAAGATAATACAATGCTTCAAGTGAAGCACCACAAGCGATCCCTGCGACAATATAACCTGCATGCGAAATGGAAGAGTATGCTAACATTCGTTTCAAGTTTTCTTGTTTGAGGGCAACAATATTTCCCCAAGTCATGGAGATAAGTGCAATCGAACCCATAAGCACTTTCCAAACATCCCCAATCTCACCAACAGGAACATGATTGAAAATGATAATCACAAGCCCAAGAGCAGAAGCCTTTCCCGCACTTGCCATAAATCCAGTGATCGGAGTTTGAGCACCTTCATACACATCGGGTGTCCAAGAATGAAAAGGAACCAGTGCAGCTTTGAAGGAAACTCCAACTAAAAACAAACCAAGACCTAACTTTGAAAAGTTGGCTTCGTATCCTTTTAAAAATAATCCTCGTAAAGCACCGTCTAAGTTCGTTGTCCCAGAACCACCATACAAAAAGGCAATTCCAAGTAACATAAAACCAGAACTAAAACTTCCTAATAAAAAGTATTTCATCGCACTTTCTAAAGAAGACACGGAAGTCCTCGCCATACCAATCATCACATACAACGCAAGGGAAAGGATTTCCAAACCAACAAAAATCACAATGAGATCATAACCTGAAGTGAGAAACATCATTCCCGACAAACAGAAAAGCAGTAAGGGAAAAAACTCAGGGAATAATGTTTTATGTTGTGATAAAAAAGGAGGAGCAATGAGAAGTGTGATGAGACCTGCAATTAAATAAATCGCACTGAGCCAAACAGTCAGTTGGCTTACAGATATTTGGGATCCAAAAAATTTCCCGTATCCAGGTGAGTTTGTAATGTGATAAAGCGCATACATTGCTGTAAGGATTCCCAATACAGAAAGGATCCAAAGTGGTTTCCCCTCTTCCTCTTTCGGGATCAAAAACTGAACAACAAGAGAAAGTAAAGCAACTCCACAAAGAACGAGCATTGGTGAAATTGCGATTAAATCATTCGAAGAAGGAGTATAAGACATGTTAGTTTCCTTTTTTCTCGTTTGGGGTCGGTTCCAATTTAAAATCGGATTCAATGGAGTTATCTAAATTCTCCAAGTTCTCTTCTAGTTTTGGATTTGATTCTTGGTTTAAGGCCAAGGTAGGCAGTGCAAATGAAGATTTATAAGATCCTAATCTTTCTTCAAAAGATTTTGGTTCCTTTCCTAAACTGATATAATCTGCAAATAATCTTTGTTCGCCTGTTCCCAAAAAATCCTTTTGGATTTGTTTTCTTTCTGAAATAGACTCGATGGATCCTGCATTCAAAAAGACATTCGAGGAAGTATGTAAAATCTCTAAAAAAGGTTTTGGATAAAGACCGATCCAAAAAATGAGCACTACAAGAGGGCTTAAGATTCCGATTTCTCTAAACGTGAGATCTTTGTATGGTTTTGCTTGGATGGTTTTACTCACACCAAAGAGGAATCGCTTGACAAACCATAACAGGTATAAGGCTCCGAGTACAACACCAGTAGCGGCAATCCCACCGAGCCATACATTGGATTTGATTGAACCCATTAGGATGAGAAACTCACCCACAAACCCATTTGTTCCTGGTAGGCCAATCGAAGAAAGCACAGCAATGAGAAAAAAAGTAGAAAACACTGGCATCTGGCCCGCAAGACCACCAAACTCGGATATGTTTCTAGTATGAGCTCTTTCATAGATCATACCAATCATAAGAAAGATCATCCCAGTGGAAATTCCATGGGAAACCATTTGTAACATTCCACCCACCACACCTTCCGTGGTAAAAGAAAAGATACCAATGATACAAAATCCTAGGTGAGAAAGGGAACTATAAGCCACAATCCGTTTGATATCGGTTTGGACAAGGGCTGCCATCGATCCATATACAATTCCAATCACAGCTAGGGTTTGGACACCTGATTGCGAAAAAAGGCTTTGTTCTGGGAAAAAAGGAATACAAAAACGGATAAAACCATAGGCCCCAATTTTTAATAACACACCTGCTAAGTCCACCGAACCGACAGTAGGTGCTTGGGTATGTACATCTGGCATCCAAGTATGAAAAGGGAAAAGTGGGATTTTAATCGCAAATGCGAGAAAAAAGCTAAAAAACAAAAACCATTGGAGAGGCTCTGAATACAGGGCCAAACTAGCTGTGGAAAGGGATTCGATGGAAGTTTTCCCTGTTTTGAAATAGAGTGTTAAAATCCCACCTAACATAAACAAGGAACCAGCCATGGAAAATAAAAAGTATTTGAGAGCAGCTTTTGTTCGTTCTTCTCCACCCCAAATTCCAATCATGAGTACCATCGGAAGTACCATTAACTCCCAAAATACATAAAACAAAACTAAGTTCCCGGCGGCAAAAACCCCAAGCACTGCTGTTTCTAAAACAAGTAAACAGATATGAAATTCTTTGATCTTTTTTGGGATATTGGACCAGGAGGCAATGCTCGACAAAAAGAACATAAAAGCAGTGAGTGCAAATAAGAGTAACGATACCCCATCTAAACCTACGTGGTAATCCACACTGAGTTTTCCAGAAAGGATCCAATCCGGAATCCAATGGACAAATTGTAACCCAGACTTAGAAACATCATAAAAGAAAAAAAGACCCACCGATAGAATCGTCGTAAACGCAGAGGACAATGCAGAGATGACAACCACTGCTCCCACACGTTTTTGGACTACAATGAGAAAAGAGGAAACAATCGGTAAAAAGATAATGATGGATAAAATTTGTTCCGGCACCTTACACCCCCCTTGTTAATAAATACACTAAGATACAAAATGTACCAAGAACCACATACAATGCATAGTCACCAATGAACCCAGATTGGAGCCTACGCAATCCATTGGCGATGACTCCAAAACTACCACCAATCCCGAGAAAAAAACGATCTAGGATTTTGACATCAAAGGTATAAGCAATTCCTTTTGATAGGAAGACATACGGTTTCACAAAAAGTACATCATAGAGTTCATCAATGTAGTATTTATGAAAGAGAATCTTACGAAAACCGGTATGTTCCTCGAGAATCGGACTTTGTTTCCTCTGGTAAATGAGATATGCTAAGATAAGTCCAATACTTGCGATTCCAACAGAAAATGCCGCAAGGGAAATCTCAACTTCATGAGTGAGTTCCGCGTGATGGGTAAAGGTTCCCGTTTGGTTTGCAAGCATGGTTCCTCGTTCCAAAACAGGAGCAAAGTATCGTTCCAAAGTATCAATGTGTAAAAAGAAATGAGGAGTGAGGAAAAACCCACTCAAAACCGCTCCTACCGCTAATACCACAAGAGGGAATGTCATGGTCCAAGGGGACTCATGTACTTTGTGATGCGAGTCTGTATTGTCCTTTCCAAAGAAAACCACAAATACAAGGCGGAACATATAAAACGAAGTGAAAAATGCAGCCACAACACCAACAGTCCAAAGGATGGAACCAAACGCACCGTAGGTGTAAGTTTTTTCTAAAATTAAATCTTTTGAGAAAAATCCAGAAAACGGGAAAAAACCTGCAATCGCTAACGTTCCGAGTAAGAAGGTTAAGGATGTGATTTTGATTTTTCCAAAGAGCTGCCCCATATGTTTGATGTTTTGTTCATGGTGGAGTGCATGGATGACTGAACCTGCACCCAGGAATAACAATGCTTTGAAAAACGCATGAGTCATTAAATGGAAAAGTCCCGCTACATAACTCATGCTACCCATGGCAAGGAACATAAAACCAAGTTGGGATACAGTTGAGTAAGCGAGGATTTTTTTAATATCGTTTTGCAAAAGACCAATCGTTGCTGCAAATAAAGCAGTGAGTGCTCCAATACAAGCAATAAAAAAGGAAGTATCAGGTGCGAGGTAAAATACAAAGTTGAGTCGTACAATGAGAAACACTCCCGCAGTCACCATCGTGGCCGCATGGATGAGTGCCGATACAGGTGTTGGGCCTGCCATCGCATCTGGTAACCAAACATAAAGTGGGATCTGTGCTGACTTACCCATCGCTGCAATGAAAAAGAAAAGGGCAATGAGATTGGCATAAGAAGCAAACTGAGATAACTCACTCAAATTGGTTTGTAAGGTAAGGTATTGCAAACTCCCACCTAACCAAAAAAGAAACCCTGTACCTAAGATAAATCCAACATCCCCAATTCGGTTTAAGATAAATGCCTTCATCCCTGCTTCTGCCGCAGAAGATTTATCAAAATCAAATCCGATCAGTAAGTAGGAAGCAAGACCAACACCTTCCCAACCGAGGAAGGTCAAAACCAAATTGTCACTAAGGACAAGGTTCAACATACAAAAAATGAATAGATTGAGGTAAGCAAAAAAACGATTATAACCAGGATTCCCCTTCATATAGCCCATCGAATACAAATGGATGAGTGATCCAATACCTGTGATGATGAGAGTCATGTACAAAGAGAGTTGGTCGATTTGGTAACCAAAGGAAGTTTTAAAATCTCCAATCACAATCCAATCAAACACTGGCACAAGGTGTGGTGCAGTTCGTTCCATTGGATTAAATTCGTTAAACGCACCTAAGGTGACAAGGAATGGGATAAAAACCGCGAGAGTTCCAATGGCTCCAGCAAATCGGTGTGGGATTCGATCTTTTAGGAGTCCATTATGCAAAAAACCAAGCAGAGGGAGTAGAACAACGATTGGAAATAAATCTAACATAGGATTACCATCTCATCGATTGGAGTTCATCCACGTTCGTGGATTTTTTGTGACGGAAGATTGCAATGACAAGAGCAAGGCCCACAGCTGCTTCCGCTGCAGCGATTGCCATCACAAAGAAAACAATGGTTTCCCCATTGATATGAGATAAAGCTTTGGAGAAGGTAACAAAGACTAAATTCACCGAATTTAGGATGAGTTCCACAGACATAAAAATGATCACAATGTTTCGTCTGATGAGAACTCCAAGAACCCCAATGGAAAACAGGATTCCCGCAAGGCCGAGGAGATAGTGAACGGGGATTCCGTTAATAACTGGATTCATAAAACAGTATCCTTTGTTTGGTCGATTTCTGTGAGTTTCTTTTTGGCAAGGATCACTGCCCCAAGGACTGCCACAAGGAGCAAAATCGAAATCATTTCAAATGGCAAAAGGTAATCTAAATAAGTAGAAGCTCCTACCGTTGCCACGTTGCCTTTCGCATTCACAGTGGTTGTTCCTTGGATGGGAAAGGAATACTCTGTATTCTCATACCCTTTTCCCATTTGTTCCGAATGAGGGACACCGGTAGTGAGTGCGGAATACAGTAAGAAAAAAAATCCAATCACAAATATGGTTAGTAATACCAAACGAATGGGGTGTTTACGGTAACGGGAAAGTGTTTCTGCCCTTTGGGAAAGTAACATGAGAACAAACACAACAAGTACCATAATCGCACCAGCATAGACTAACACCTGCATAGTGGCTATAAACAAGGCTCCCATAATCCCATAAATCCCTGCGAGGGAAAAAAAGGTGAAGACAAGTGAGACAGCGGAAACCACAGGATTTTTTTGGAAAATCACACTAAGAGCAGTGATCACTGTTACAGTGCCAAAAAAAACAAAAAGTAATAGAGATGGTGAAGTTTCTAGGTTCATATAAATAATTTCATCCATCCTTCTTTCCAATACACCGTGTAAATGGAAGCAAAGCACACAACAAAAAGCCCCCACGGGATCATCTTTTTCCAACCGAGTTTCATGAGTTGGTCATAACGAAACCTTGGAAGTGTCCAACGCACCCAAATGAACAAAAAGGCAAAAAACAATACCTTTAGGATAAAAAACCCAAGTCCTATAAACGCTTGGTATTCTGATCCGGCCCCAATATGGAATGGTACATTATAACCACCAAAGAAAAGTAAGGTGGTAAGGCAAGACATGGTAATCATATTCATGTATTCTGCTAAAAAGAAAAGAGCAAACTTAAATGCTCCATATTCAGTATGAAAACCAACCACAAGTTCTGACTCGGCTTCTGCTAAATCAAAAGGCAAACGGTTAGTTTCCGCAAACATAGCCGTCACATAAATAAAAAAGGCAACAAAACCAGGTGGGGATAAGATATTCCACATATCCTTTTGGGAGTCACTGATGTCTGTGAGTTTTAAGGAACCAGTCATAATCACAATCGATACAATGGAAAGTCCCATTGGAAGTTCGTAACTGATCATCTGAGCAGTCGACCGAACTCCACCGAGTAACGAGTATTTATTGTTACTAGACCATCCTGCAATCATGATCCCATAGACAGAAAGAGATGAAATGGCAAGCATGTACAATACCCCAGAGTCTGGGTTTGCAATTTGTAAGTCAATGGTTGAAACACCCGTAAGAGTTTTTAGCCACTCAGGTGCGGGAAGAGTCCCACCAAAGGGAATCACAGCCCATGCCATAATCGCACAAGTCATTGAAATTGTGGGAGCAAGGAGATACATTCCCTTGGATACATTCTTTGGAAATATTTCTTCTTTTGCGATGAACTTAATCCCGTCAGCCAAAGGTTGGAAAATCCCAAAAGGACCCGCACGGTTAGGTCCTGGTCTGTCCTGGATAAATCCAGCAAACTTTCGTTCGGCGAGGGTATAATATGCCACACCGGTTAAAATTACAAAAAATAAAGAGAGGATCTTAATCCCCCAAGCAAGTATTAAAGCCCAGTCCATCGTATTTGGTGACCTTTAGTGAGAAACACTCACTTCCTTTTTCAATCGAAGAGAAAACTCTTCCTTAAATTTCGTCATCGTAGGCCGAACTGCCATCACACAAGCATCCGCTAACGGACAAATGGTGGTGCCACCTTCCATATTTCGGGAAAGTGAAAAGATGAGTTCTACATCCTTTTCTGTCCCTTCTCCCACTTTGATTTTATGGAGAAGGTCTTTGACCCAATGTGTACCTTCACGACATGGTGTACACTGCCCACACGATTCATGAGAATAAAATTCAGCCAATCGGTAGGTGGTTTCCACAAGATCAGTTTCTTCCGATAAAATGATCACTGCCCCGGAACCTAACATTGATTTGAGGGAGGCAATGGATTCATAATCCATAGTGGCTGTCATCGCTTCTTCTGCCGTTAAAATCGGAGAAGAACTTCCACCAGGGATCACTGCTTTTAAGGATTTGTCGTTTTTGATCCCACCGCAGATGTCATAGATGAGTTCCTTCATGGGAGTTCCCATTTCCACTTCATAAATCCCTGGTTTTTTCACATGCCCACTGACAGCAAAAAGTCTAGTCCCAGGTGATTTTTCAGTTCCAATTTTTTTGTATTCTTCCCCCGTCATACGGATGATATGTGGGACATTACAAAAGGTTTCCACATTGTTCACAACCGTTGGGCATGCATACAAACCCGATACCGCAGGGAATGGAGGTTTGAGGCGTGGGTGGCCCCTCCGACCTTCAAGAGAATTGATGAGAGCCGACTCTTCTCCACAGATATAAGCACCTGCACCTGAATAGACAGCCAAATCAAAATCATACCCAAGGCCTAAGATATTCTTTCCAAGAAGTCCTGCTTTGTAAGCTTCTTCCACGGCAGTTTCCACAATCCGAATCCCTTTGTGAAATTCACCACGGATGTAGATATAACCTTGGTGGGAGTCAATGGCTTTTGCAGCAATGATCATCCCTTCAATAAGCATATGAGGGAATCGTTCGATGAGCATCCTGTCTTTGAATGTACCTGGTTCCCCTTCGTCCCCATTGCAGATTAAGTATTTTGGTTTGTCGGTTTTAGGGATGAATCCCCATTTGTTTCCTGTTGGAAACCCAGCTCCACCACGACCACGAAGCCCAGAATTTTTGACATCGTTTACGATTTGTTCGGCGGTCATTTCAGAGATTGCTTTTTTTAAACTTTCATACCCACCCACCGATTGGTAGTGCTTTAATGTATGAGAATCTCCGGCTGAAATATGTGTTGTGAGTAAGGTTTTAAGTCCCATGTTATCCTTCTTTTTCCAATTCAGAAAGAACCTTTTCGATGGATTCTGGAGTTAAATTTTCATAGTATTTGTCATTGATCTGAGCGACAGGTCCAAACCCACAAGCACCTAAACACTGAACTTCATCCACAGTATATTTTTTGTCCTTTGTGGTTTCCCCTTTTCCAATTCCCAATTTGGAACAAACATGTTCTGTGATGGAATCAGATCCTGCCAGATAACAAGAGATATTTGCACAAACTTGGATGTGGAATTTCCCAACAGGTTTTTTATTGTACATGGTGTAAAATGTAGCCACACCGTGCACATGTGCGAGGGATACTGGTTCGCCAATCCGATCGGCGATGTATTGCATCCCTTCTGTGTCCACAAAACCTTTGTCAGCTTGTAATAAAAAGAGACATGGCAATATGAGAGAACGTTTGCTTGGAAATTGTGGGATGAGTCTTTGGAACCGTTTTTCGGATTCTTGTGAAAATTGATACGCCATTAACAATCAAGCTCCCCTGCAATGACATTGAGTGAGGACATCGTCGCAATGGTATCTGCCAAAAGTCCACCTTTCACCATTTCTGGGAACGCTTGGTAGTACCAAAAACATGGGCGTCTCACATGTACCCGCCAAGGAGATTTTTCCCCTTCAGATACTACATAAAATCCAAGTTCCCCATTGGCAGCTTCCGTGGCATGGTAATATTCCCCTGCTGGAACTTTGACTCCATGCATGATGATCTTAAAATGGTAAATGAGTTCTTCCATATTGTGGTAAACACGGTCTTTGGGTGGAAGGAAAGTGTGTGGCACATCTGCATGGTATGGACCTTCTGGGATACCATCAATCAGCTGTTCGATGATCCGCATAGACTGACGCATCTCTTCCATACGAACCAGAGTTCTGTCAAGAGCAGATCCGTCTTCTCCCACAGGGATGTCAAAGTTTACCTTATCATAGAACATATATGGGTCATCTTTACGAACATCCCAAGCAACTCCTGCCGCGCGTAAGTTTGGCCCTGAAAATCCGTAAGCAATGGCACGTTCAGCAGAAATCCCACCAATGCCTTTTGTTCTTTCATTGAAGATTTTGTTACGGATGAGGAGTTCTTCGAATTCGTCTAACGCTGGTTTGAGTCCTTTTAAAATGAGTTTAATTTCGGATTGGAACTCAGGGTAAATATCTCGTTCCATTCCACCCACTCGGCAGAAGGTAGTCGTGAGGCGAGCTCCAGTAAGTTTCTCTAAAATTTGGTAAATGTTTTCACGGTGATGGAAAAGGTGTAATAAGCCAGAAAAAGCTCCGAGGTCCACACCCATAATCCCATTACAAATGATATGGTCCATGATCCTGGAAAGTTCAGAGATGATCATACGAACATACGTCACACGATCAGGTACTTGGATTTGCATCATCTTTTCCACTGTGAGGATCCAACCAATGTTGTTCAGAGGTGTGGATACATAGTTCATCCGGTCCGTACAAACCAAAAACTGGTTATAATCGTAACGTTCCCCTAATTTTTCAAAACAACGGTGCACATACCCAATCACAGATTCTGTATCAACAACTCGTTCTCCATCGATCTGGATTACGTTTTGTAAAATTCCATGTGTTGCAGGATGGCTTGGTCCTAAGTTAACGAGTAAATGACCTTCTGGTAGGTCTTTGAATTTTTGACCGAAGTGTTCGGCTGTTTTTTCGTACATTACCATAATGATTGTTTACCGCCTAACCGGTAATATCCTCTTCAACGTGAATGGTCAGTAAATCTTCGATGAGGTAATCTTGGCCTGGGCCTTCAAGTGGGTAGTCTTTTCTGAGTGGGTGGCCCACAAAGTTATCAGGCATAATGAGTCGTTCCATTCGTGGGTGGTTCGAAAACGAAATCCCCATCAGATCAAATACTTCTCGTTCCGGCCAATTGGCAGCAGGGAAAATTCCCGCAATGCTTGGAACCGATTCCCCTTCTCCCACAGGGACACGGAGTTGGAATCGGAAATGGTTGTTTTTTGGGGAACGAAGGAGGTATACCACTTCAAATCTAGGTTCCCTTTTTCCTAACCAATCGATGGATGTGAGGTCATTTAAAAAGGTAAATGCAAACTCAGGGTGATCCTTTAACGTCTGTACAACGATAGTTAGACTTTCCTTTTGGATGCTAAAGTAAAGGAGATTGGTGTTTATGTCCCTTTGCGGGAGTAAACTATCTTTGAATTGAGATTGGATAAATTCGGTTAGTTTTTCTTTCATGCCACTACGAGGGGTTTGTTTCGTTCGTTGATCTCTTGGATCTTCTTCATGACTTCTTGGCGGCGAGCTTCCAAACCTTGGCTTTGGACTTTTTTCTGTAACTTGACTAGGGCATCAAGTAGTGCTTCTGGTCTTGGTGGACAACCAGGAACATACACATCCACAGGGAGGATTCGGTCAACACCTTGTAACACACCGTAGGTGTGAAACATACCACCAGAAGAAGCGCAGGCTCCTACAGAAATTACAAATTTTGGTTCTGCCAATTGGTCGTATATCTGGCGTAATACGGGAGCCATTTTATAGGTAATGGTTCCGAGAACTAAAATCATGTCGGCTTGGCGAGGAGAAAAAGAAGGACGTTCGGCACCAAAACGAGCGATGTCATAATCGGCACAGGAAGTACTCATGTATTCAATCCCACAACAAGCAGTCGCAAAAGGATAAGGCCACAAAGAAAAACTTTGCCCCCACTGTACCACATTGTCGAGAGTGGCAACTTGGAACATGTCACCAAACATCTCACCTGGTTTGGATAGTGTTTCTGTTAATCCCATTCCAGTGCTCCTTTTTTCCAGATATAATATAGACCCACCACAAGGATGAGTAAAAAGAAAAACATTTCGAAAAGAAAAAACGTACCTAAACCTGCTTCTTTGAATCCAATGAGATTCACAGCCCAAGGGTATAAAAACACTGCTTCAATATCAAAGAGGATAAAAAGAACCGCTACCAAGTAAAACTTGATATTAAAGAGTCCTCTGGCATCTCCATAATAGGTGACACCACATTCAAAGGTATCTTGTGGTTTTGATTTTTTCTTTGGGTTTAAAAGAAAGGCAAGTGATAAGATCAGAGCGGAGAAACCGACTCCGAGCAAAAGTTGTAAGAGGATTGGTGCAAAACTATCCGGTGCGGATCCCATGTATGAAAATGCTCTCACGAAAGGGGTTAGTTGTCAAGATGAGAAAGAATTTCCCCTTTGTTTTCGTGTATTTTTCGACCTGGGAGGGAAAATCTCTAATTTTTGAGATAAACTCTCAATACCGCTCCCCCCACAATCGTTCCAATTGTTCTTTCAGATTTTTCTCCATCCCTTGGTTGGAAGGAGAATAAAAACTTGGAGGGTTCGGATAAAAGGACTCAGGGAAGTATCGTTCTTTCAGGAAATGTCCTGGAAAATCATGAGGGTATTTGTAACCTTCTCCCGCTCCTTCGTTACGGTGAGTGGCCGTGGGTGCATTTCGCAAATGGTTTGGGATTTGAAAGGACTTGTTCCTTGCTTTCACAAAGGCCAATGCCTCATTAATTGCCACATAACTAGCATTAGATTTTGGAGCAGAGGCAAGGAAAGTGGTACATTGCCCAAGAGGGATCCTTCCCTCTGGCATTCCCACTCGTTCTACCGCCTGCCAAGTGGCAATCGCAAGAGGAAGGGCATGGACACTTGCATTTCCCACATCTTCACTGGCAAAAATCACAAGCCTTCTGGCAATAAAGAGTGGGTCTTCCCCACCTTCGAGCATCAGCGCCAGATAAAATAAGGCAGCATCTGGATCACTTCCCCGTAGGGATTTGATAAAGGCAGAAATGATATCATAATGGCTTTCACTATTTTTATCATAGGTGACAAGGGTATCTCCAAGGATGACAGACAATCTTTCTTCTGTGACCTCTTCCCCTTCCTTTGTAGCACTCAAAATCCTTTCTAAATAACCAAGGAGTTTTCGGGCATCCCCCGCACTCCTTCGAAAGAGTTCCTGTTTCACCACTTCTGGAATCGTTCGGTTTGTGTTTTGTTTGGAAAGGCATGCGGAAAAAATTTGATCCTCTTCCTCTTCAGTGAGAGTGGTGAGGCGGTAGACTAACATCCTCGAAAGTAAGGCTTTGTTCACACGAAAACTTGGGTTTTCTGTCGTAGCGGCGATGAGGATGATTTCCCCTTCTTCCACTGCAGATAATAATGCATCTTGTTGGGAGGATGAAAATCGGTGGATCTCATCCAAAAAAAGGACAATGGTTCCGAGGCGTTTCCCTTCTTCTAAGACTTCTCTCACTTCTTTTACACCACTGGTCACACAACTTAAGTATCGTTTTTCCAATTTCCAAGATTCAGCAAGCAGGTGTGCAAGAGTGGTTTTTCCAGTACCCGGGGGTCCATAGAATAAAATGGATGTGGGTTTTGTAATGGATCGTAAGGCAGAGACCACTTTTGTTTGGCCTACAAATTCGGACCAAGTTTTTGGCCGCACCAAGTGGGCAAGTGGCACCTGTTTGGAATTTGAAAAAAGAGAATCCAATTTAGTTTAAATCCAATTCTTTTTTCACTGCCATATAACAGTTGTAAATAGTCTCATTACACACATCACAACCGGAATGGCAACAGATCAGGGCTCGCTCAGAAACCTTTCCATCGATTAGGTTTTTGACAAAAGCAGCAGTCCGATCTGGCAAAAAGAAAAACCTGACTTTTTCTAAAATCACTTCGTCGACTGACTTAGGAAATAGTCGTTCTTCGGTCATCTTAACCTCCCGTGATCCATCCGATATACATTGCATAAAAATAAACAGAAATACGAACAAACCGAAAAAGAGATCCGAGAAAAAACAATCGGTATGGCATCTTAAACGTACCTACTGTATATGCCATCCAAGAATACGGAATGGGAGTGAGGGCACTTAGAACCACTGCACCAAATCCAAATTTTCGAATGTAAGGTAGGAGTTTGTCTTCATAGTGTAAAACCATTTGACGACCCAAATGGAATCTTGGGATGAGATAAAGCCCAATGTAATAGGCAATGGTTCCACCAATGATACTCCCGACTGACATCGATAAGATGGTCTTTAGTGGGTCCATCTCACCTGTAATTGCTAACATCAAAAAAGCATCGGGAGGTACAAAAGCAGGAAGGCTATCCGAGAGGATCATGCCAAAAAATAAACCGACAAAACCAAAAATGCGGACAAAGTGTTCGCTAAATCCAAGTAGTTCCTTTCGGAAAAAATACGCGAGACCAAACACTATGGCAAGAACAATCACAATCGAGAGGATGGTTTGCAAAAATAAGCTTCTTAAATTGATAGATGTCTCTTGTTCTTTTGTCATTGTTTATGCCTTGGTTTCTTTTAAGAGAAGGTTGCGATTCGTTCGGATCCAATCTTCGATTTTGGAAACAGAGTCCTTGATGAGTGCCTGCAACTGTGTTTTTTCATCTGCATGGAAGTTTTGCAGGACAAAGTCAGCCACTTCCATCCCCCCTTTTTCGGGTTTGCCCACACCAAACCTTAGGCGATGGAAATCTTGGGATCCAAGTTTTGCCACGATGTCTTTTAGACCATTATGGCCAGCAGTTCCCCCACCGATTTTGTTTTTGATTTTTCCAAATGGCAAATCGACTTCGTCTTGGACCACAAGGATTTGTGAGGGAGGGATTTTGTACAAATTGGCAAGGGTTTGTGTTGCTTTGCCAGAAAGGTTCATAAACTCCAAGGGTTTCAATAAATGGATTTTATCCCCTTCCCAGGTATGAGTGGTTTCTGCATATTTTTTGGCGTCCTTAAAGGAGACACCAAATTCAGAAGCCAAAGCATCTACGATCATAAACCCAATATTATGGCGGGTGTTTTTGTATTTATCACCAGGATTTCCAAGACCAACAATTAAAAAGTGAATCATAAACTCCCAAGGATAATATGTAACATTCGTTCGGTGGCTTTTACTGCAGCAACTTGTTGGTCCGAATCAATACCGATGGTACGGATCGGGTGATTGTCTCCCTCTTTTTTCCAAGTGATGACGGTTTCCACGAGAGCATTGGTATTCCCACCTGGTGGAATCCTCACTTCATAATCAAAGAGTTTTGGGATTTGAATCCCTAAGGTTTTTAAAATGGTTCCGAGGGCATTCATAAAGGCATCGTAACCACCATCACCTTCCCCTTTTCCTTCATAGAGTTTTCCTTGGTACTTCACTTTCACTTCAGCCTTTGGTTTAACACCAATGCCACTTGTGACTGTGCATGTTTCGATCCGAAAACTAGATTCTAAGTTTTCCCCGGTGATATCAGAGATGATGTAAGGTAAATCCTCTTTGGTGACAGTTTTATTTTGGTCTCCAAGTTCAATCACTCTTGCAAGAACCTTCTTTTCGATCTCAGGAGAAAGCACCATACCCAATTGTTTTAAGTTTTCAGTGATACTTGCTTTGCCAGCTAACTTACCTAGTGCATACAAGCGGCTTCTACCAAAACGTTCCGGAAGGATGGGATTGGCATATAAATTTCCTTTTTTGTCTCCATCGGCATGGACACCTGCCGTTTGTGTGAATACATCTTCTCCCACAATAGGCCTGTTATCCGAGATTCGTTTTCCTGAGAATACTTCCACAAGTCGCGAAGCACTTGTGATTTCTTTTTCGACAACAGAGGTTCTAAATTTAGTTTTGTCATGGAGTGCTGTTACTACAGCTTCTAATGGAGAATTCCCTGCTCGTTCCCCAAGACCATTCACTGCGACATGAAGACCTCGCACTCCTGCCTTCACTGCTTCCAGACAATTTGCAACTGCTAGGTCATAATCATTATGCCCATGAAACTCAAACCATAAATTGGGAAAGAGGCCAACAAGATCAGTCACAGCCGTTCGCACTTCTTCTGGTGACAAAACACCTAATGTATCAGCCAAATAAAAACGTTTGATCGGAAACTTTGAAACAGTTTGTAAATACTGAATGACATAGTCTCTGGAATGTAAATATCCATTGGACCAGTCTTCTAAATAGACATTCACAGTGATCCCTGCTGCACTTGCAAAATCCACAGTTTGTTTGATATCGGAAAAATGTTCTTCGGGAGTTTTTCGAAGTTGATTTGTTAGGTGGTTTAGTGACCCCTTTGTCAAAAGGTTTAAAACCTTCACACCAGTGCCTTTCATCCACTCTACAGTTTTGTCAGAGTCAACAAATCCTAAAATTTCAATTCGGTCTTGTAGACCTTCCCCTTTTGCCCATTCGATGATTTTCCCAACTGCTTCAAATTCACCTGGAGACACTCGGGCACTCGCAATTTCCACACGGTCTGTTTTTAAGTCCTTTAAAAGGTGTTTGGTGATGTTTAGCTTTTGTTGCCAAGAGAAAGATACACCATTGGTTTGTTCCCCATCCCGTAAGGTTACGTCTAAAATTTCTATTTTGGAATTTAGTTCTGTCATGCTTTCAATCGATTGATGTATTCTTTGGAAGGCGCGAGGATTTCCACAAGGGTACTTCCTGGGTTCTGTCGAAACATTGGGTCGGATTCCACTAATTTCAAAAACCCTGAGGAGGTCACGTAGTCAATCGCCATTCGGCGTAATACCCCTTCCCCAATCCCATGTAGGATTTCCACATAAGTTTCCCCGTCCATAAAGGCTTCATGGAGTTCTCTCTCGAGTTTGGTCCGAGCTTCTTCGAATCGGAGTTTGCGGATGTAAATGGTACGCACCGTAAGTCCAAAAAAATGGACTTAGGTCAAATTGCAACAGAAACGAACTGCATCCAAAAGTTCCTTTGTATTCCAAGGTTTGGAAAAAATCGCATAGGTTTTGGCTTCTTCTTTCACACGATTGATCGCATCCCTGTCTGCATGCCCAGAAATGAGGATGGATTTGATATGAGGGTATTTTTGGTGGACTTTGATGAGAAATTCGTCTCCCCGCATCCCAGGCATGAGCCAGTCTGATAAAATGAGAATCACTTCCACACCTGATTGGCAGAGGTCATCGATCACTTCCATGGCTTCTTCTGGGTTTTGAGCCGTTTCATATGTGTAACTGCCCCCGATCTCTCTTTTGAGTTCTTGCACGAGAGAAAGAAGGAGGATTGGTTCATCATCAACACATAGAATGGCATTTTTCTCGTTTTTGATCTGCGATAAATTCAAACTCGTTCCCCTTCCATTACTTTTGGTATGTACACCCTGAATTCCGTTCCAGTAACATCTGAAATAAAATCAATTTTTCCATTCATTTTTTCCACGATTTGTTTACAAATGTCAAGCCCAAGCCCAATCCCTTCTCCATGTTTTTTTGTCGTAAAAAAAGGCAAAAACACTTTGTCTTGGATTTCAGGATCAATTCCTTTTCCATTATCCTTAATTGATGTTAGAATAAAGTCTGATTCTGTTGTGACTGAGATTCTTATTTTACCCTTATAATCCATTGCTTGTAAAGCATTATTGATTAAATTGATCCAAACTTGGTTTAGTTTATCACGATCCGCCAAACAAGAATCAGATGTAAAATAGTTCTTAATGATTTCCACATCTTTTTTAATTTTTGCCTGGTATAAGGTTAAAATTGAATCCAATTCTGAAGGAATATTCACCTGTTGTGAGTTAGTGTCGGCAACAGACTGGTCAGTATACAAATAATGTTTGAGTGCATTCACTACATGTGAGGCTTTTTCCGTAGCAGATTGAACCACATATACTAATCGGTACAAACTTCCCAAAGTCACAACATTTTGTAATAGGAGATTTGCTCCTGGTTTTTCAATGATAGAAAAGATTTGAGAATCCCAATTTGTGACTCCAATCGATGTTAGATGGTCGAGGATATCTTCTGGATTGGAAATATTCTTTTCCTTGAGTTGTGCCATCCTTTCCTTTTTTTCCGCACGACTCATAAGACCAGAACTTCTATCTCCAAAATTAACACTTAACAACAGTAATGTTTGAAAATCTTCCAATTCTTCGTGGTTTAGGGTTTCTAAAAATTTCGGAAGGAGAAGGATATCTTTTTTTAAAATTTCCGACATGGCACGCACACTGGAAGAAATAGCACCGAGAGGTGTATTCAATTCATGAGTGATCCCTGCAGCAAATTGCCCAAGTGCCGCTAATTTTTCACTGAGTAATAATTGGTTTTGGGCATTATGGAGATCGAGTAAGATCCTCTCTTTGGTAGCAATGGTTTCGAGTAAATTCTTGTTACTTTCCATCAGTGCTACCGTTCGGTCATTGACGATTTTTTCCAAATTACTATTGGTTTCCATCACCATCTGTTGGCTTGCACTCACTCGTTCAAAACTGGATTTTAATTCCCTCGACATAAAACGAAAGGCATCGGAAAGTCCTCGGAGTTCTGCGATCATACTCTCACCCACAGGAAAATCCCAATCTCCCTTTGCCAGTGATTTGGATGCGGAAGAAAATCGTAAGATTGGTCTTGTGACAAGTTCCGCTAAAACAACAGCGAGGATAAGACTTAAAAGGATTGCCCAAGCAAATACCATAGCTGACTCACTATTCCCTGTATACACTCCACTCAAATAAAAGGAATATGGGAACAGCGTAACTAAGTAGATGGTATTTTTTTCTTTCGGGATCTCAAATCTCGAAACATTGGCATTCCAATTTTCTCTTGAGAGTGGTTTTTTTGTCACAACAGAAAAACTCAAATGAGTTTCTGGGTAATGAAGGTCACTTGCTTGTTTTTTTAATTCGACTCGTAAGGTTTCCAGAAGTCGTGAAGATTTTGGTTCGTTCGATAAACTAGAGATAAGTGTTAGGTGAGAATCTAACAAATACACCTTACCTTGGGTATTTACCACGGAAGCATCTAATAATTGTTGGAGTAGAATGGGATTCGAGTTTATGGAGCCAGTAGTTGATTCCAATTCCGATAATTGTAATTGGATATTTTTTGACCATTGTTTGTGTAAAATTTCAACCATATGGTAAGCAGATTCTTCTGCATTTTTTAAAGTCACATACGATGTAATCCCAACTAAAAACAAAACCAAACAAACAAATGGTGCCACAATGAATAATTGTAAGGATATCCCGGTTCTCTCTTCCGCATATTGTTCGTTTGGAGTTCCAAAATTCGATGCAGATACCCAAACCATTCTTGGTTCTGTGATACTAACTTCTTTAACTTGGAATGGGATCTCCGCCCAAAAATATCCAATTTTTTTAACAATAGGAAACAATAAAAAAGTGATTAGTGGTGCAAGGATCCAAGTAATTCCAGTTGTGAAGATGAGAGCAGAACTAATTGTATGATAGGAAATTTCTGAACCAAATTGTTTGGAACATAAAAACCCCCATAAAAATGGTTCGAGTAATAAAAATAAAAAAACAAATATGAAATAATAAACCCAGACTCTCACCTTACTAAAATTTGGTGACTTGCCAATCATTTGGTAAGAGATCCAAAACAAAGATGGGTTAATGAAATACCCAGGTAACCAGTCCCATAAAAAATCAGGAGGAACTCCTTCGATCAAATCAGAAAGACCATAGGCAAATGGCACTGCGAGTAAGGCAGGGTATCCAAAAAAATTAAGGCATAAAAAAACAGATAAATCCTTAAGACTTTCTAAGGTTTGTGCCCCCTGGATGAGGACAATGGAACTACCTAAATAACCCGTAGCAAAAATGGAGATAAATGTGATGAGAAAAAAATAGAAACTTTTGAGATTCCATGTCCATACTTCCCTCGAGATCCGGAATTGTTTTCCATTCCGAAACGTAAAACCTGTATAAGCAAATACTGCAACGAGAGATCCAAGTAAAAACGAAAAACGTCCCCAAACTTCTAAGATTGGCAGGGGGATCTTGGAAATGACAAACTCTAACCAAACAATGATCTCTGCCATGACCAAAGAATGGTAGGTGATATTTTAGATTAGTAAAGCAAAATCTTTTTTACTTTCTTTGCGAGTGAGGAAGGGAACTCCGTTTCTAATGAATCCAGTTTTACCCATTTAAAATCGATATCTGATGTTTTTAAAAAAGATTCCAATTCCTTTGTCTGATTTAATTTCAAATGGGGAACAGAATATTCTAATTTATGATGTGTGATTGTATGTTTAATGGTTCCTAAGTTTTGGCTTTGCCCTTTCAGAGATCCTAAAAACTGGAAAAAATCGGAAGGTTTGTATTCATTGTTAGGTAGTTCACCTAAAAAGCCATAGGGAAGATGGAACATACCTTTCAAAAATCGATTTTTCGGTTCTTTGATGAGGAGGTAAACATCTTCTTTTTGGACAATCCATATTTCACCTTGCAAAACAATTTGCTTTTGGTTTTTCTCCCGAATGGGGATTTCTTTTGTTTTCCCATGGATTCTAGCAAAACATCCTTCCATGAGTGGGCAGACCAAACATTTAGGAGACTCGGGTAAGCAGATCGTAGCCCCAAGTTCCATCATGGCTTGGTTATGGTCGCCAGGAAATTCTAAGTTTAAAAATTCATTCGCCTTTTCTTGTAGTTCTAAATCTGCTTTTGGACCTAGAATATTTTTCGTATAACCAACGTAACGCGAAAGTACACGTTTTACATTTCCATCAAGTACAGCATAAGGCAAATCATAGGCAATAGATAAAACAGCACGAGCTGTATAATTCCCAATTCCAGGTAATTTTAAAACCAACTCCAAGTCTTTTGGGAAGGAACCATTGTATAAATTGACAAGTTGGATGGCTGCTTTTCGGATGTTCCGAGCACGGCTATAATACCCAAGTCCCTTCCAATGGGCAAGGACCTCTTCTTCACTTGCCTTAGCTAACTCTTCTGGATTTGGAAACCGTTTGAGGAAATTTTCAAACAAAGGTAACATGGCAGCAACTCTCGTTTGCTGCAACATCACCTCAGAAATCCAAATGGGATATGCTTGTTTTTTTTTACGAAATGGTAAATCACGTTTGTGTAATAAATACCAATCGTGAAGATTTTTCTGTGGGCTCAAATGTCCGAATCTTGGATGCTATATCGAAGGTAGGTATTACAACTTCCCTCTTCCGTGTAACGAACCAAGTCATAATCCAAACGGGTGGATCGGAAGAATTTGGAATGAGCCAATCGTTCTCGGATTTCCTGTCGGATGTGGTCACGAGCTTCTTGTCTTTTATCATAATAGGCAGGCGATAAAATTTCACTTTTGTAAGACAAATTTCCCTCACGGTAAATCGCTACAGTCACCTGCACTCGGTATTTGCGTTGTAATCCTTGTTTTACTTCCGTATTCATTGGTTCCAAAAAGCCCAGGTTTTCTTCCTAAATTGATTTTCGGTTTGAAAGGGAGTGAAATTGAAAGCCGCAGATTTTTTTCATACTGCTTGCCCAAATTTTCGAATTTAATTTTCTAGATAATGAGAACATAAGATTCAAATGAGCACCAAATATAACGAATCGCCATTTTTTTACAGAAGAAGACCTACAAGAGAAGTGAAAGTGGGAGATGTTGGAATTGGAGGAAAAAACCCAATCCGCGTCCAATCCATGATCACATCTAACACAAGAGATACGGACGCAAGTATCCAACAAATCTCAGATTTAGAAAAAGCAGGTTCGGAAATTGTTCGCCTAACAGTGCCTAGTCAAGCGGATGCTGACAACTTACCAAATATCCGAAAACGAATGAAAGAACTTGGTCTAAAAGTCCCTCTTGTGGCAGACATCCACTTCACTCCCCAAGTTGCTCTCAAATGTGTGGAATGGGTTGAAAAGGTGCGAATTAACCCAGGAAACTTTGCTGACAAAAAAAAATTTGAGATCATCGAATACACTGACAAAGATTATAATGAAGAATTAGAACGGATTGAAGAAGTATTCACACCCCTTGTCTTAAGAGCCAAAGAACTTGGTGTTGCGATGAGAATTGGAACGAACCACGGAAGTTTATCGGATCGAATCATGAATCGATTTGGAGACACACCTCTTGGAATGGTAGAATCCGCATTGGAATTCATCCGGATCGCTGAAAAAAATTCTTATCGTGACATTGTTGTTTCTATGAAAGCATCCAACCCTCAAGTGATGATACAAGCCTATCGAATGTTAGTTGCAAGATTTTATGATTTAGGAATGGATTATCCACTCCACTTAGGTGTAACTGAAGCTGGTGATGGTAAAGATGGTAGGATCAAATCTGCCATTGGAATTGGAAGTTTGCTGGAAGATGGTCTCGGTGATACAATACGAGTCTCATTAACAGAAGATGCAATTCATGAAATCCCTGTAGCAAAGGAACTTGTTAAAAAATACAATGATCTATTTTTTAATTCCTTAACCGCAAAAGAAAATCCAATGATACGAGAAAGTATTTATACGGAATTTCGTGATCCTTTCCAATACGCTCGTTTTTACTCCAAAGAAATTGCTGTTGGAGAAACAAAAATTGGAGATACAAATCCAGTTCGAATTGAGTCCTGTTTTCCTTTTTTTGGCGAGGGAACTGCAGAAGAAGTCATCCATCTCATCCAAAGGGGAAACAAATCAGGTCGAGTACCAGAACTCATTCATTTTAACATTGATTCCGAATTAGATTTACTAACGCTTGGAACGATGGTGAGGAGAGGATCCTTTCCTTTGCCTGTTTCCTTCGCACTCTCTGAAGATCTCATGTACCAATATGATACATTTGCTGAGGATTTGTATAAATTTCAAAAGTGGGTTATCACCCCTTCTCTCTTTTTAAAGGAATCGGAAGAATCCTGGGATGATCTTTTACAATTTGTACTAAGATACGCAAAAGACAAACGATCTGTAGAATGGACCTTTTCATCATCTAACATAGAACATGTGTCTATAGTCTTAAAAGAATGCAAAAAAAGAAAAATTGAGAATATCCTTTTTTCAACTTCAGACGGTGACTTACTTACGATTCGAAAACTTGCATTTTTATTAAGAGAATCTGATTACCCTATCGTTTTAAATGTTTCAGGCAAAAACAAAGACCAACTGATGTATGATGCTTCCATCCAAGCTGGGGGAAGTTTATTGGATGGGATTGGAGATGTTTTAAGACTATCCTATGGTGACGGAGAAGCAGAAGAATGTTTGCATTTAAATTTTGATATCCTGCAAGCAACTCGCTTAAGACTCACCAAAACAGAATACATTTCCTGCCCATCTTGCGGAAGGACCATGTTTGACCTACAAACAACAACAGCAAAAATCAAAGAAAAAACAGGGCATCTAAAAGGTGTGAAAATTGCTGTGATGGGATGTATTGTCAATGGACCCGGTGAGATGGCAGATGCTGATTTTGGATATGTTGGTGCAGGAATTGGTAAAGTCCACCTCTACAAAGGGAAGGAAATTGTAAAAAAAGGAGTCTCTGAAACGGAAGCTCCCGACCTACTCATCGAACTCATTCGCGAAAATGGGATGTGGAACGATCCAGAATAAAAAATAGTTTCCTTTTGTTTCTTCCATCTGTAACTTCACCCAGGTGGAAGAAAAAGAAAAAAAAGAAATTTTATCCAAAATCCAATCGATGGAGAAGGAACTTTTTTTCTTAAAAGAAAAAGTCCTTTCTCTCTCAGAATCTAAAGTGATTTCCAAATCGGAAACTTCCGACATTCCAAAACAAACACTTGTTATAGAAGATTCAAACCCCATCTCAATTGAAGAAGGCCCCAATTGGTTCATCCAATGGATTGGACAAAATTTATTTGTAAAACTAGGTGTATTTTCACTCATCCTTGCTTCTATTTGGTTTTTTTATCTAGCAATCGAAGAATATTGGATCAACGAATCAGTTCGCATTTGGATTGGTATCCTCTCATCTCTTCCAATCCTTTGGTATGGATACAAAACAAGGGAATCAAGGCCTTATCTTTCACCAAGTTTACTTGGTCTCGGGATTGCGGTTTTATTTTCTGCCTACTATTCAGGATATGTTTGGTATGATTTATACGGAACAGAAACTTGTTTTGTAGGACTGATCCTTTTAAGCCTAACAGCTGTTGGAATATCGTACGCAGAAAAAAGCGAAGTTTTATTTGGATTTGCGAGTTTGGGTGTGTTTCTTTCCCCCATTTTAGTTTCCACAGGGCAAAACTCCTATCCATTTTTATTTACCTATTTACTCATATGGAATGTTTTATTCTTTTTCATCCGAAAGGAAATGCCTTGGAAGGTGATCCCTTTACTCATCCTAATTGCAAATCATTTAATCTTTGCCACTTGGGCAGAATCGAAATTAGAAGAAGCTAAAATCTTTTTCCCATTCATCTTCCAATTGGGTGTGTACCTTCTATTTTTAGTTCGCGAATTCGAAGTATTGAAAAAAAACATCGAAAAGAATCCAAACCTAACCTTAGTTACAATAGGACTTACTTTAGGTCTTGGTTTTATACAATCCTTTTGGATTTTTGAAATTTTTTATCCAACATTAAAACCGTTTCTTCTAACACTTGTTCTTATCGTATTTTATGGAATTTACCAAAGGTCTCTTCGTGATATCAAACTTACAAGCGAAACAAAAAAAGTGTACGATATCATTAGCCTTTTTGGATTACCACTCATTATCAGTGTGATTGTGATGGGAATGACAGGCAAAGTATTGGCATTTAGCCTGATTAGTTTTGCTTTTGTTGTGACAATAGCAGCAACTTATTCTAAACAATTGTATATGTATTTAGCAACATTCCCTGTTTGGTTTTTTGCTCTGTTTTATATTTTTGCGTTTACCTATCGTTCATACAATGAAGTTCCATTTCTAAATGGTAGGTTTCTTATTTTTACAACAGGTAGTTTGTATTTAGTTTTATCGTATTGGTATAGTAGACAGTTTTCCAATTTTTCAAAACTGTTCCTCTACGCCGCCTATCCTTATTTCCTACTGGGAAATTTTGTGGAAATCCATTTGGGTTTTCCTGAAGAAAAACGAATGTTTTTATACACAATATGTTTGATCTTCTATGGATTTGGAACACTAGTGATTGGATTCAAAAAACACATCCACTCCATAAAAGTTGCAGGTTTTGTTTCTTTGGCACTTGTCGTAGCCAAATTTTATTTATATGATTTTTGGAACTTATCCTTGGGATACCGAATCCTAGCAGGTTTGTTTTTAGGAATCACTCTTATTATTACAGGAACGTTTTACAATCGAATCAAAAAGGAAACTACATGAAAACTTTATTCCCAATTTCATTACTGATCATTTTACTTACGGCAACTAACATTTTCGCAAGACCCCTACCTGTTGAGAATTTTAAATATAAAAAAGACATCACGCTCCCTTCTAAAATGTCTGAAAGTCGGATTGTAAAGGTCCTACTCGATGAAGAGTTTTATAAACATTCATTTTATGGAGACCTTCGTTTGACTTTAAATGGAGAGATTGTTCCTTACAAAATCCAAAATGCAGAGGAAATTAGCAAATACACGGAAAAACTAAAACCAGAGTTACTTTTCACCAAAAAAGATGAAATGGAAATTTATGTTTTAGAACTACCAAAACTACCAGAAGGAATGTCCTATTCAAAATTGACAGTGACAAGTTCCTATGATTACGAAACATCTATCACACTTAAGTTAGGTGATAATCCCGATAATTTTGCAGAAACAAAAAATGTATTTTTGTACAAATATGGTTCACAATCTTCTGGAGAAATTGATTTAGGAAATACAAAATACCGATACGTTCGATTGGAAGTGGAAAATGGATCAAATTTAAAATTTCCTTCTGTCACAAGGTCCAAAGAAAATAAACACTTATACTTTGAAAAAACCCACCAAGTTCCCAATCCATTACTCGAAGAAAATGCTGTGCTTTTTACATTTCCAAATGAAAACCAAAGTAGTTTCCAAAACATCAAACTATCCTTTGAAGAAAAGAATTGGGAACGTATGATTACAGTTCGAGGGAAAATCAATAAAAAAGAATGGGACACAGTATTCCAAGGAACCATCAATCATGATGAAAAAGATGGAAATTTTGCTGAGATCCCTATCTCTTCTCCATTGAGTTCCGAATTTACGATCCAAATTGAAGATGGTGAAAATCAAACCTTACACTTAAAGGAAGTAATCACTGTACAACCATTAGAGGAAATTTTATTTTTTGCAGAGAACGGCACCAAAGATGCTAATTACAGTTTGTATTATGGAAATCCATACCAGTGGCCTGCCAATTTTGATCCATACACATACCCATCCTCTGATGAATTGAGGGAAAAAACTCCGATGGAAGGCAAACTGACAAAAGAAGTGGAAAATGTTGAATTTGGATACAATTTGATTTACCCTCCTATTTCTGGTTATATTACAACTGGACTTTTTTATCTCGGAATTGGAACACTTCTTGTGTTTATCTTTTCTATCTTAAAATCAAAACGACTTGTTGCCAATGAATCAGTCTAACAACGATACTCTGGAAACAGGTTCAAAAGGGGTGAATATGAAACAATTAAAAATAATAACAACAATGATAGGTATGATTTCCTTACTCATCGTCATAAATTGTACCGGAACAAAGCCAGACAATTTGGGAATTCGATCGGGAAAGTTATTGGAATGTCCTAAAACTCCAAACTGTATCAGTAGTTTTTCAGATCCTACTGACAAAGAACACTATCGAAATTCGGTGCCTTATCAAAAACCAACAGTAGAGGCAATTTCCATATTAAAGGAAAGAATTCTAAACCATCCAAGAACCAAAATCATCAAAGAAGAAAACAATTATTTGTATATTGAATTCACAACCCTTATTATGCGTTATGTGGATGATGTAGAGTTTTATTTTGATGAAAAAACAAAACAATTACACTTTCGATCTGCATCTAGACTAGGAAAGTCTGACTTGGGATTGAACCGTAAACGAATTGAAAGTCTTTTAAAGGACATTCAGATTTAGTTTCTTACGTTTCGTCAACATACCTCAAAAGAAAAAGATACGATTCCATACTGAAAGAGTCTAGAATCGTATCGGAATTCATTATTTCTTTTTGTGAATTTCCTGTAATGAATTTACTGAATAACCTTTATCTTTCATTTCCACAAGTCCATGGATCAGAGCTTTTGCAGCTTGTGATGTTGTAAGGCATGGAACTTTGTATTTAATTGCCGCTTGGCGAATCGTAAATGCATTTTCTCTTGTGACTCTAGACAAAGGAGTGTTGATGATCAAATGGATTTTTTTCTCTTTGATATAATCAATCACATTTGGAAAATAACCATCATAGATTTTATTGATTTTACTCGATAAAATTCCATTATCAGATAAAAACTTATGAGTTCCCTCTGTTGCAATGATGTTATACCCCAAATTGGACAAGGACCTAACAGGTTCTAATAATTCTTTTTTGGTCTTATCATTGATGGTAACAAAAACGGTTCCGTGTTTTGGTGGTTCTTCACCTGCCATAATTTGCGCTTTGACAAAAGCTTCTCCCTTTGTGGAGGCAACTCCCATCACTTCACCTGTAGATCTCATTTCTGGTCCAAGGATTGTATCAACACCAGGAAATTTACTAAATGGTAAAACTGCTTCTTTTACAGTGATCATTGGCGCAGAAAACCGTTTCCCTAATTTGAAAGAGGCCAAAGTTTCACCTAACATTAGTCGAACGGCAATCTTCACAACAGGGATTCCGATTGATTTTGCAACAAAAGGAACGGTTCTTGATGCTCTCGGATTTACTTCTAAGACATAGAGAGTCTCATCTTTAATCGCATACTGCACATTGATAAGACCCTTAACATTTAATTCTAAAGCAAGTCGATACGTAGCTTCTTCAATTTCTTGGAGCATACGTTGGGAAATACTTTGAGGGGGTAAAACACAAGCAGAATCACCTGAGTGGATCCCTGCCTCTTCAATATGTTCCATAATTCCTGCAATAAATACATCCTTGCCATCACAAAGTGCATCTACGTCGACTTCCGTTGCATCTTGCAAAAAGGAATCTACAAGAAGTGGTCTATCTTCAGAAACCTCTTCCGCTTCTTCCATGTATTTGTCTAGTTCCGTTTCTTCATTGACTATCAACATAGCTCGACCACCTAACACATAGGAAGGTCGAACAAGCACTGGGTATCCAATTTTTCTTGCAATTTCTCTTGCTTTGTCTTTGGAAGAAGCAATTCCGTTTTCTGGTGATTTTAAATTTAATTTATCCAATACTTCAGCAAATCGTTTTCGATCTTCTGCTCGATCAATGGAATCAGGACTTGTTCCAAGAATTGGAACTCCTCTTTTTTCCAAGGATTTAGCCAGTTTGAGTGGGGTTTGCCCACCTAACTGCACAATCACACCATCAGGCCTTTCCTTTTTGAAAATTGCCATCACGTCTTCTAAACTGAGTGGTTCAAAGTACAACCTGTCTGAAGTATCGTAATCTGTGGAAACTGTTTCTGGATTGGAATTTACCATGATGGATTCAACACCTGCTTCCTGTAAGGAAAATGATGCATGGCAACAACAATAATCGAATTCGATCCCTTGCCCAATTCGGTTTGGTCCTCCACCGAGGATCATTACCTTTTTCTTAGAAGTCACATCAGATTCATCTTCTTCGTCATAAGAAGAATACATGTAAGGAGTAAATGCTTCAAACTCACCAGCACAAGTATCAATTCGTTTGTATACAGGTTGGATTTTCTTTTCATCTAAGTAAGATTCGATATTTTCTTCTTCTTCTCTAAGAGTTTTATCAACCTTCGCTTTGGTGATATCAATGGCTGCCCCACTTCTGACTTGGGCTAAAATTTGTTCTTCTTTCGATAGGAAAGCAAGTTGTCTATTGGAGAAACCTGCTTGCTTCATTTCTTCAATGATTCCATTTCCTTCTTTTCGATATTTATTTTCTAATTGGAAAAGTTCTTCAAATTGGTATAAAAACCATGGATCGATTTTACAAATTTCATGGATTTCTTCGACACTCATTCCAAAATCGAATGCCATCTTTACATAAAAAATTCGTTTGTCAGTTGGCCGTTTGACCTTCGCTGTTAGCCATGTTTTTCTTTCTTCTTTCGGAACAGCTTCCCATTCCATCAGTTCTTTTAAATACCCATCACTTCCAAAACCAAATCGATCTGTTTCAAGGGAACGTAATGCTTTTTGAAAACTTTCTTTAAAGTTTCTACCGATAGCCATTGCTTCCCCAACAGCCTTCATTTGTACACCCAATGTATTGTCAGAACCTGGGAATTTTTCAAAAGCAAATCGAGGGATTTTGGTAACTACATAATCAATGGATGGTTCAAAACTAGCAGGTGTTACTCGTGTGATATCATTTCGTATTTCATCCAAAGTGTATCCGATGGATAACAATGCTGCAATTTTTGCGATGGGAAATCCAGTTGCCTTTGAAGCAAGTGCTGAAGATCTGGAGACCCTTGGGTTCATTTCGATGACAATTACATCACCATTTTCTGGGTTCACAGCAAATTGAATATTAGATCCACCAGTTTCTACACCAATTTCCCTGATGATATCAATTGACATATCACGTAATCTTTGGTATTCTTTGTCACTTAACGTTTGTTGTGGAGCAACAGTAATGGAGTCTCCTGTATGAACACCCATTGGATCCAAGTTTTCAATGGAACAAATGATAACCACGTTATCATTTAAATCTCGCATTACTTCTAACTCAAATTCCTTCCAACCCATTACGGATTCTTCTACAAGGATCTGGGAAATAGGAGATGCAGATAATCCTTTTTGAGCGATATCATCAAATTCAGATTCATCATAACAAGTTCCACCACCAGTACCACCTAAAGTGAATGCAGGGCGAATGATGATGGGAAATCCGATTTCGTCTTTTGCTTTTCTCGCTGCATCCATGTCGGACACCATAAAAGACTTCGCAACTCGGATCCCAAGTTTTTCCATCGCTAGTTTAAAGAGTTCTCTATCTTCTGCTTTTCGAATTGCTTCTACTTTTGCACCTATGAGTTCTACATTGTATTTCTCTAATACACCTTCTCTATGTAAGGCGAGTGCTAAATTGAGCGCCGTTTGCCCACCCACTGTTGGCAAAATGGCATCTGGTTTTTCTTTTTTAATGATTTTTTCGAGAACAGGAACGGTGAGAGGTTCAATGTAAGTGGCATCAGCAAGGTCAGGATCGGTCATGATGGTCGCTGGATTTGAGTTCACCAAGATGACTCGTATCCCTTTTTCCCGAAGTGCTTTTGTTGCCTGAGTTCCTGAGTAGTCAAACTCACATGCCTGCCCGATGACGATTGGTCCGGATCCGATGATCAAAATTGATTTTAAGTCGTTACGTTGCGGCATAGTTTCCTCTTTTTTTCTTATTAATTTTCATTGATGTCTGATAAAGAACTGGGGATTAAATATTCTCCTGCCAGTGAAGCACTCTCCCACTTCACTACAGTTTTATATAAGGTTTCTCTCATTTTGGAAGCCATTGGATGATTGGGGTATAAATTATTTTTGTTCAAAGGATCTTTCTTTCGATCATAGAACTCAAACCTGACACCTTCCCTCGTGGGAATATAGATCAATTTGTAATTTGAATTTTGAATGCTTCTGTGTTTTGAAAATGCTATCGTTTCACGATAAATGGGATCAGTGATCATGATTTGGTAGTCTTCTTCCGGAACAACTTGATGCAGTGATAAAATATTCGGATATGGGATTCTCTGTTTTTGGAAAAAATGGTTACCAACATCGGAAAACCAAATTCCAGTTTCAGAATAAACAAATCGATCTTCATTCCAATCCTTTTGCCCAAGAATGGTTAATAAGGATTTGCCTGGGTATTCCAATTGGGAAGGGATTTCAAAATAATCCAAAAGAGTGGGAACTAAATCAATACTGGAGGTAATGCCATCGAAATTTTTTTCAATCGGGGGAACGGATTCAAACTTGGATGATTTCGGAAATTTGATCATCAAAGGGACATGGGTGACAGATTCACCACGAAGGTGTTCACCATGCCCTTGCCCATGGATGTCTTCATACAGTGCTTCTCCATGATCGGCAGTTAAAATGATGATCGCATCATCATAAATCCCTTTTGATTTTAAATAACCAACCATTTCACCAAATTCTTGGTCAAAGGCATAAACTGCGCTATCAAATAAGCTTCGGATTTGAGAGATTTCTTCCTGATTGGGAAGACTGGAATCCGTTGGATCTACAAATTTAAGATACTTATATTTCCCATAATAATGAGGATTCGTAAAACGTTTGTAATGTGGGTAAGCAGGTGTGTATGGAAAATGGATTACACTGGAAAAATAGGTAATGGAATAAGGAGAGTTTCCTCTTTCACTCACCAAAGAATCAAAGCGTTTGAGTAAACGATCCCCATCTCCCCAAGTGGAAAGTCCATCAAGTTCTTCTAAGTATTTTTCTCCCGAAAACCAAGAACCTACAAGGAATGGCATCATTAGAATTTGTGTTTCTGCTGTCCTTTGGACCGTCATGATCCTTGCATTAAAATTTGGAGCATATACTTCATCAAAACCAAAGTTGGCTCTTGGAAATATGTCAGCGGCAAAACTACCAATGGCAAAATGATCGTATCCAATTTTTTTTAGGATTTGTTGGAGTGTTGGAAAGGAAGGAGACCCAATCCTTTGTTTTTCTTCCGGTGACGGAAACATGTCTCGAATTTTATGTTCCATCGAGTATTTACCAGTTAGAGTGTCTGCCCAACTTGGGAAAGTTCGTGGAATCGTTGTATGGTGGTCATGAAATACAAAACTATCTTTTGTAAATAAATCGATATTGGGTGTGATGGATTGGCCATTGATCTTTGCACCAATTTTATCGTAACGTAATGAATCTGCAGATAAGATGAAGATAGGTGGTTTTCCTTTTTCTTCAGAGTAACGGAAGGAAGATATTCCCATCCATAAACTTGGCAAACCATATAAAAACAAAAGGAAAATGAGTAATACGCCATATGTTTTGATATGAACATTCTCATAGTGTTTCCCTTGCAATATCACAAAAACAAAATAAAGTAATCCAACTAAATACAATCCATTGGAATGGAGAAAGCCTAACACCAAAACATGTAAGATGGCAAAAAAACTTTCTTTGTTTTTATGAAGGTAAACATGGCGACCTAAAAGTACAAAGAGAAGTAAAACCAATATCCCCAAAACAAAATTGAGAAACATTGGTGAGATGGAATCAGTTAAAAAATAAAGAAATGGTGCAAAACTAGGATACCGAAAGAAGAAAAATTCCCCATAAATTTGAGGGAACATGATCATTGATTGGAAAAGAGCCAAACATTCGATGAATAAAACACTTCCAACCAAGAAATACCATTTAACAACTGAACGATTCCATAAGGAGAAACCTAAGTTCACTAGTGAGAATAAACTTGTATGGATAAAAAGAGAAACGGCAAAAACCTTAGCCGTAGTGGTCAAATAAACACCAAAAAAGGCACCTAAGTATTGTTTAAGGAAGTCGCCAACGTCGACACCCATAATTGTAAAGCTGGTATTAAAGAGGAGAAAGAATAGATAAAAAAAAACTGAATAATAGAGGGAAATTTTAAAAATTCGGATGGGGAAAAAAGGGGCTTGGTTCGGACCCATTAGAGTCATCATTCCAAACCCACTTTATCCGTAAACTTTTCCTAGTCCTTATTTTCCGAAATCCTCACGATTTCGTTAGGCCATTCGGCATGTGTTTCAGGCGAATACATGGCTTCCACACGTGTTGGAGGTAGGACAAAATTCCCCACGTGATTTAGGCGGTAACTGTGTTCAATCACATGTTTTCCCTTGGGCAGGTACTCAAAATAAGCACGGTAGAGGGACAAGGTTTTTTCCTCAAAACTTAAGTAATAAGAAGTATCTCCTGGTTTGTCTTGGTTTATCTGTGATTCTCGCCCAAACCCACGCCCAAGAGGAAGGGATCCAGGTGGAATTGGATCTTCCACAACCACCCAAGTTTTATCGGAGTCTGCCTCAATTTCCAGTCTGACTTTGATCGTATCTCCTTTGGATAAAACACCTGGTTTTGCCACTTGCACAGGTTCAAAAGAACGTTTGAGGCGGTAACCACTGGAGATAGGAGTTTGTAAAGGAAGGACACTTTGTACAGACCATTCCAACCAAGGTTTTCCTTTTCCATCATAACTCACAGTGAAGGTTTCAGGGTTCATACCAAGAGTTTGAGTGACGGTTTGTTTGCCATTGGGTTCCAAACTTAATGTTTCTTTTTCGGTTTGGATTTTGACTTTCCCACCACTTACCTTTTCACCTTCCAGAAGTTTACTCACACGATCAAAAACTAAAACAGAATAAGCATTTCCAAGTGTACTATCATACCTTCCTTGTTTTTGCATTTTGACAAACGCTTTGACAATCCGTGGCATATCTTTTTTGTAAGCGGGTTCGGAGATGGACCATAACAAAAATTTTGCCATAGTATAATCCCTACTTCCAAGAATCCACCATGGGTTGGTAAAACCAGAGTCAGCAATGATTAACTCAGAACCTTGCAAATTTAATTTTGATCGCAAAACACTGTACAGACGATTCTTTACTTTTGGATCCGCTCCATTCACACGATTGTAAATATCAGATAAATCAATGAGTGATGCAGTCGGTAAAAATTCCAAGTTATCAAAAATGGGACGCACTTGTTCCCACTCATATGTTTGGTAACGAGTTAAGGCTTCCCAAACGATGATTTTTCTGACAACAAGATCGGCACCAAATCGATACCTTTCTCCATAAACCCTACCTTCCAAAAATCCTTGTAAACCATTCATAATCTTTGATAAAACTTCATCCGGTATGGTTTTGTTTGTTAGTTTAGCGGATGTTAAAACATATGCAGAAAGTAATTCACTTCCATAATCCATACGTGCAAAATACTTCACAAGTCCATCTGAATCTAAAAATGAATTTAAATCTGCTAAAACATCATTCCATAAAACGTCTGAACGTAAACCTATCGCTTTTGAAACTCTTTGTTCCATACAAGAATAAGGATAAGTTTGAAAATACTTTTGGATTCCAGATGTACTTGTTAAAATTGTAGGGGAAGCTTTCCAAACCATCTTTCCTGTATTTGGTTTAGAACCTGGAGGAGTTTGTGCTGATTCCTTAAAAGGTGTTTCATATAACAGAAGTCCTGCTTGGTACACTCTTTCTGTAAAAGCAGGTATCACATTTTGTTCAACGGACAAAGAATCCATCACTGTTCCGTTAGGTGAAGATACTTCTAATGAAAATTTACGTTTTACGATCTCTTCCGGAACCGTCAGATCCCAAGTGATCACTTTTGATTCCCCGGGAGATAACATAGCCGATTTGGTTTCTAATTCCGTTTTGATTTCGGAACCATTTTTTGTGTCTACCACACTCAGACGAAGCCTAAGTTGTTCTTTGGTTTCGCTTGCATTACGCAAGGTCACTTCGTGTTGTAAATTATCTCCCATCCGAACAACGGGAGGGATTCCAGAAAAAGTTTGGATTTTTTGGGATGTTTGGATTTTTGCCATCCCTGTTCCAAATTCTTTAGGACCAGAACTAGCAACGGCAACGATACGGAAACTGGTGAGTGAGTCGTTTAATGGAAAACTAAATTTATACTTTCCATCCTTTCCTACAATGACCTTTCCTTTCCAATACAGTAGAGTTTCAAAAAGAGAACGAGTGGATTGTTTTCCACCTCCACCACCTTCAGGTTTTGCTTTGAGCCCAAAGTGACGTTTCCCAATGATTTGGGATTGGGCTGTTGAAGTGACAACTTGCAGAGGTCTTGTCCCCATCATCGCATCTAATAAATTCCAAGTTGGATTGGGAGAAAGTTCTAATAATGCTTCGTCTACAACTGCTAATGTAACCTCAGTTGACTCTGTAGGAATTTTACCATCTGATGATTTAATTTCCAATTCCACTTCTGCTGTTTCTCTAACCTGGTATTGTTTTTTATTGGGAGTGACAGAAACGGACAAACTGTACGGCTTGTATCCAACCTTCAACATAGAAAGCCCCAATCGGTAACTAGGTTTGGCTAAGTCAACAAGGCCTGTAGGTTTAGGATCACCCATTCGCCCACGCATAAGAAAAACAGAAACGTAAACATTGGGAGCATATTCTTTTTTGATCGGAATGTTGATAAAAGGATCTTTTCCACTCACTGGTGTAACAAAATAATCAATCACACCTTCTCTCTCTAAACTGACAAGAGCAGTTCCTTCGCGGAAGGGAGATCTCACTTGGACTTTGATGGTTTCACCAATTTCTACTGATCGTTTTTCAGGTAAGATGTCCATTCGGTTATGATCACTTACATCAAACCAAACTTCTTCCTTAGAACTCACCCATACATTATAAGTAGAGTTTGTTTGATTTCCATTTTTATCTTTTGTTTCCGCCACAAAAACGATGTCACCAGTGGCAGGTGATTTTCCTTCACAAATGAGAATCCCTTTGTTATCAGTTTTTCCTTCACAAAACTCTCCTAACTGATTCACTTCTTCATAGTGTTCATAAGCATAAAATCCACCAACGAGACGTTTTCGATTGGAATAAAATTCTTTTTTGTATGCGTTTACTTTAATTTTCTGCGACGGAACAGGTTTGTCTTTTGCATCCAAAACAACTAACTGTAGTTTTACTTTGTCTTCTGTGAAATACCATCCATCAGGTAAAATTCCTAAATGAACTTCAGAAGGTGAAACTGGAAAACTCCTTGCGATTGTATGGATTTCTCCAGTAGGATCTGCATATTCCATTTCCACTTGAAAGTTACCATAACCTGGAATGGATTTTAGATTTTCAAATTTGTATTCTAAAAATCCTTTTGTATCCATTTTTGCATTTGTGGACAACACCTTTGGTTTTGTTTCTTCCACTTCTTCTTCCTCATACCCACTCACCTTCCACTTTCCTTCTTTGATGGTTTCTGGCGAAAAGGTAAATTCAGAATATTCTTCTTTTGGACTATAATAACCAGGTACCACTTGTGAACGGATTTTCACAGGAACAAGAGAGGCACCACCTCCCGAGAGGTATTCCAATCCAAAAAGAACTTTTGTTTCTTTAGGAGATACAAGGTTTTGTGATTCGGAAGATAGTTGGATATTCCCCTTTAGGACGGGTAGACGAAATTCCTCCACTCGAAATTGTGTGATAGTTCGTCCATAACTTGTGTCCTCTTGGTTGTAAGGATAGGTGACTAAATAAACACCGTGTTTTGCATTTTTAGGAATTTTAAACTCGGACTCAGCATGACCTGGGAATGACCAAACTAGAGGTGTTGTATAACTTTCTCCTGAACCTTCATGTTTAATGACAACGGTATTTGGATAGTCTTTTGGTTCTGCAGGGATTAAACCCTTATTCCCAAAACTTCGTCTAACGTGTTTCAGGTGAACTGTCTCTCCTTTTTTAAAAAGTGTACGATCGAGAACAATTGATTCTAAATAATTGGCATACCCTGCACTTGTTTGAGGGAGTTGGTAACGCCAACTTTCAATTCCTTTTTCCCATGTACTGGAAGTAAAACTGATATCATCATTTTTTTGAGCAAAAACAGTAAGACCAGAACCTAACTCATGATAACCACAATAAGGCACTTCTTGGAAATTGATGTTTCCAAAAAGCATAGTTCCATCTTTTCCAGTGATCCCAGCTCCTCGTATATTACCGCTACAATCTAAAATTTTAATTTGTACACCAGCTTCAGGAAGACCTGTATCCAAACTTGTCACCCAAACTAAACTTGTATCTTTCCCCCATTTAAAATGAGGAGATAAATTAGTAACAAGGGCTGCACTCGATACATACATTTTTTTTCCTTCACCTTGTGCAAAGAGATGGTTTGCAAGTACTTCGCTCGTTAATTCAACTACATAAAAACCTGGTGAATCAAAAGGAATTCCTACGACTTCCATTGGTTTTTTGCCATTGGGTTTTGGTAGTTGGAAGGAATTTACTTTTGCATTGGAGGCAGGTGATTGAAAAACAGATTGGTTCCTTTCGACTTTGGATAATGTTTGAAACCACTTTTGGATTTCCACGATGTCCATTGTTTTTTGGCTTTTTGCACCCATTCCTAAGGAAGTCGATTTTATGGGGAGACTTGCTTCTAAGTTTCGTAAGGTGACTGGAAGAGCAGGATTTGCTTTTGACTCCAAAATTCCAAACTTTGCACTGAATTTTGCAAGCGGTGGAAACTCATCTGTTTTAAATTTTAATGGGAAGGCAGCACTATTCGCCAAACTTCTGTTTGCATCATCAACTATGTCGGGAATTTTAATTTGAAACTCGGTGTTTTCTGGGAAAGGACCAGGAAAACTTACCCAATCCGAATATTCGTTTCCTTTGTTAGTCACTTTTTGTTTTGGATATTCCTTTCCATCCTTATCTACCAATTTAATTTTTTCAATTAACTCTTGTGAGACGGGAGAATTAAAAGATAAACTTACTGGAAGGATTGGAATACAATTTGCATCAGCTGTTGTCCTTTCACAACTAAAACGTGCAGAAAATACTGGTCTTACTGTGAAAGTGAGAACTTCATCTTCTGGAATGGCACCACCCCAAATAGACTTAATGCCTTTTCCAAGAACAAGTTGGATTTGTTTTTCTGGTAAAAACGTTTGTTTGGCTTTTAAAACAATGGTTTCTTCTTTGTCCTTTTTACCCATCGATTGTAAGAAAGTTTTTCGTTCAGAACCAGAGATGAGAACCACTGGAATTCGATTTCCTAATTCTTCCGAACGGAAATATGCAAATTTTTGAAAACTACCAAGGTCGGGTTTTCCATCTAAGTGTAATAAAAATACTTGGTCTTCCGCAATTGTACTTTCTTGGTAAGGTGTTGCGTACTTAACTGATGGACCGCCTGTGTGGAATCCAAACGATCTTTCTCCTTGTATTTTCTCTCCGCTAAATGACTTAATTCCCTCTTTTAATACAAAGGAACATTCCACTCCACCTGGTAATTCTTTTTCAAATTCATACACCCAAGTGGTAGAGTCAATGAAGCGACTGGTTCCAGGAAAAGGACAATTCACTTTGAAAATTTCAGTTTCTGGGCGGACATCACCCAGGGCCACCATGGGTTTTGTAAAACGTGCTGTTACTTGTTTGGGTTCTTTGATAAAACCGTTGGGAGTAAAAAATTCAATGGAAGGTGGAGTCGCTTGGGAAAAATCGGATCTCACCAAAATAAGCGAAAGAAAAACGGACAAAAAAATGCGGAATCGAAAGAACATGGAAAGAAATTAGAAACGGGAACTGGATTGGAAAGAAAAAAAAGAAAATCAGGGATATTGGCCCCTCCCTGCGGGTCTCATAAGGAGAAACATCTATGAACGAATTTTAGACCTCGTTTTCCGTAAAAAGGTTTTCATTTTTTAGATCCTTTCCATTTCGAATCGTCATTTTCATACCAAAATCAAACTCAACTTTCACTTCCTTCGTTTAGTCAGAGTTTCTACTACAATCATTTCAAAAACCCGATGCCTTAATGGCATTGTTTGCACATGGGTTATTGTTAGGATCACAACTATACATCTTAAAGGTAAATGTTTGATTGGAGTTTGGTCTTTGGGAGCTCGTACCAAAATTTGTATTATTGGGAGGGGAAAATCCAAGAGAACTACAATTGGATAGAGAAAGATTCCACTTCTCTAAATTCGTATTCAAAATCCCACCAGATCCACCTTGTGGTGTATTGTAGTAGTTAGTTGGACTCACAATGATTCCAACGAGTGTGAAACTGTCATAACATTCTCCTGTAAAGGATAAGTTCACAAGGTCTGCTCTTTTGATATGGACCAAAGATCCATTATTGTATTTATCGGAAACAGCTCCATTGGATGCATTATTTAATAACAATGCTGTAATTCCATCTGTGTTTTGAACTTTCGATTTAACGCAATACATCTGTAATACGATAATTGATATAATATATAATTTTCTCATGTTAATCCTTTAATTTGATCTATAACCATACGATTCTGGAGATGTAGTGCCTGTCCAAAAATTAGCTTGCACTTGGAGGTAAATCCTTCTGTCATCAATGAGCATTGGACTTCCTGTGTTCACATCTCTATCGAGTTTGTTTGCAAGAATTTCATAATAAAGTTGTACTTTATAATGATGTTTATCACCAAATAAATTTAATCCAATCCAATAAATGCGTAAGGTTTCGTTTGGATCATGACGATTGCCATTCCGATTAAAATCACCCATCAATTGGTCATATTTGAAGATTGGCATTAGATAAAATTTGTTAGTTATTGGGATATTGTATCCAAATGTCGTATGCCAACCGATGAGACCGTTTGATGCAGGCCCACTCATTTTCGTATACGCAGTATTGAAGTAAAAACCACTCCATGTAAAGGTAGCATCATATGTATGGGCAATGAGTCCCATCTTGGTTCGTCCCGGAGTTGTACCACCATTTTGTGTATTGTATCCGAGGGTAGAACTTCCTCCATCAGCGGAAGGGTATCCATTCACTCCTTGGGGTGTAACAAATGAGATTCCACTTGTCGTTCCCGCATTGTATTCCATCGCAGATACAGCAGGTGTGACAAGGTTTTGAGTTTGTTGGAAGGCTGATCCCAAAGATAATTTCATATCCCTTTGGAAAATTTCCTCTCCCTCTTGCCAATTCACTTCACGGCCATCCGATTCACGCTTTAAACTTCCAAACACATTCCAAACTGCACGACCATAATACGTTGGGGAAATATTCACAAAGCCGTAACGATTGGAAGTAGTAAGATCTTGCCTTCTTCCCGTTCCATAATCACCACCGCCACCTTTTCCATTTCCCACCATGAAGGATAGATGTAGATAACGTTCGTACTTCGGATGAATTTCCTTCAATGGAGTTGCTTGTAACATGATACCATTGTCGAATTGTGGAAGAGCCGCTGTTACCATACTCCTTTCTAGAGAGACAAGATTGGCACTTGAACCAATATATTCTCTGTTAAATGGAACATTGATTTGTCCTAACGTGATTCTACCACCAGCATATGGAAGTTTTGTATAAATGACTGCCTCTTGGATATAACCTCTGTTGTCTTTTAATCTTTCGTTGGTGACAACGTTTACACTTCCAGGTCTGCCATTGGCATCTGTATAATTGACCGTTTGTGTTGTCTGAGAGAGATCAACACGATTTAGCATATTTTCAAGTCGTAGTTGGATACTTGCACCCCACCAATCATTCTCATACATCGCACCTAACCTTAACCTTCTAAAAGCATAATCAATGGCATTAAAATCTCGATGCCCATTGGAAAGTGGAGATTGGGCAGTTCCACTCGCACCACGAAACTGAACCCTTCCTGTAATCGTAAGTTTTTCTTTACTGACATCATCGGGGCGATGGGCAAAGGCATCCGGTAACGTTGTTACATTGTGATTGGTTTTGTTTGTGCGATCATCAGGAACACTTGGGAATTTATCTATCTTAACACGATTATTCCCTGGTTTCGTAAAAATTTGTCCTGTATCCTTGTCCTCATATAACTCAGTTGCACTTTGAGATAAAACTGGTTGGAAAAGAGAAATACTACTGAATAAAAAAAATAAGATGATGTACCTTTGTGGGATACGTACCCCAAAAGGATTTTTAAAGAGATGAAACATTTAATTCTCCAAAATAAATAGAATCTAATATTGGTTAGCCCAATGGATTGAGCAGACCTTGTGTTTTGAATAGATTTTAATTAAATTAGAGAAGGTGGAGGGATGTTGTATTCGTGATAAAAACTAAATTTATGAAAATAGTACTGATTTTCAAAATGAATCCGTTTGCATTCGGTATTTGATTCGATCGCCTTGGGACAATTCAATACATAAATGTTTGACTCTACAACTGAATGACCTTCTTCTTCCTGGTCGTTTGAATCTGATACGTTAAATAAAAACGTTTCTTCAGGATTAGAAGGAAGTTGTTTCGATGAATGGTATACCATCCCTAGGGAAGGTTCATCCAAATCTTGCGTGTATATAGATTGGTTCTCAAAGAACAGGTTCCCAGAAAATCCCGCTAATAAGAAAACAAATAGCAGGTTTCGATAGGCTGAATCAAATCTGGAACTTTCCATATTCATTTTTACAACAAATTGCATTTGTAAATGGCAATATGCTATTATTTGAATAGTATGCAGGACTATTGTTACAATTAGATTACATTCGGTTTACAATTGTCTCTTATTTGCAATGGAAATGAGATGGCTCCAAACAAGAGGGAAATTCAAAATTTCAGTGAAAATGATTATGAAAATAACATTTCGTTTTTACCTCAAAGGATACGTTTCAACGGAAAATAAACCACAATCCCCCAAATCAGATGGAGTAAAATGAAAAATAAAAACGAAAATATACCCTTTGTTTCAAACTCAGAATCCAATCGATCTTTCCAAATGATAAAGATAGAATCTTGATTCAACTTTGCCTCTTTCGTTTCCCAGATCGTTTCTTTTAACAAAACTCCTCCCGAAAATAAACTAGAGACAGAACAGTTTCCATTTTCTTTCGAATAACACAAAGCATAGATGGGCAATTTTGTTTCCTTTCCTGAAACTGCACGAATCCTTTTGTAATGGAATGTAATCATTGGACCATAAACAACACTACCTGATCTACGTCTGACAAGTAAGGGAGATCGAAACGAACCTGAATCAGAATCATCTAAGTAAAATTCCCGCAAATACAAATATCGATTCCCCATTGCTAAATGAGACTCTTCTGGTAAAACATCAAATTGGGAAGTGAGGCCTAACTTGTAACCAATGGCATCCCCTAAAAACAAAAGAACATTCCCTCCTGCGAGTAATGACAAAAAAACAGCAAAAAGGATTTTATACCCACTTGATTTGATGAAGTGAATTCCTAAAAAAACCAAAGGCAAAAAGAAGATAAGTAAGATCCAAATGGAATTTGAAAGTGGCCAATAAACACCAAACGGCAGTAATACGACACTGAATCCAAATATAAATGCCAAACCTAACCAAAGTTGAAAGAATAACGAAGGAGCCCCATCACTAGGTTCTGGTTTTTTCCGATTTTTATTTTCAACAAAAGAAACAAACATATTGATTCCTAATCGATTTTAATCTTTCACAAGAAAACTACTTCGAACTGTATTCCAATACTCATCTGCTTTCTTTTTTTCTCGTTTTGGATAGGATAATGCTAAAAAATAACCTCTCGGAGCGTTGTATAAATAATATTCTTTCATTTCCATTTCGATTCGGTTCCCGATATCATCTACTTCAACCCATTCACTCAAATAAACATTGTCTTTTTCTGAACGTTTGAATTGCAGTTTTCGCATTTGGCTTTTGTTTAAGGAACGAAGAGAGTCCCAAAATACAAAATAATTTTTAGTATTCCGTAGAGGTCTTACTTTATCAAAACTAGAACCAATTGACAAAATGATTTTTGGTATTGTTTTCTTTTTTTTACCTGAGACTTGCAAAAGAAAAGCTTCTTCCCATTCTGTTTGTCCTTCAGGAAGGTAATTGGATAAAAACTCAACAAACCGTACGATCCTATAAATACTATCTCGATTTTCACCATAAATCCCAAGTCGATTTCCAAATAGACCTTCATACCGTAGAGTCGATGGGATTTTCAATCGATAACGAAACGATTCAGATTCTAGATACAAATAATCTCGTAAGGAAACTTCATCCACATAACATCCATAAGGATCACTTACCAAATCTAATGGAATGGTTTGGTCTGACCATTCATTGGCCGCTCGATTCGTAATTTCATTCGAACGAATCAACCATTCAGGAAAAAAACCTGAATCTTTTTCTTTTTTTAATCGGTAACAGAGGTGGATCCCCTTTCCAAGGAATACGACATCCTTTTCCTTTCTTACTTCATACAAAACTTCTAATTCTTTTGCCGCAATGTCTGCTTCTGTTTGGAGTGGAAATTCTTTATAATATTCATCATCGATGAGAAACCTAATTTTTCCTGATGGTGACACTAGGTAATTCCTACCAAAACGATCTTTCTTTTTTATAGAGGTTTGTTTGTTTTTAAACTCGCTTAAAAATCGATGGTAACTTCTCGATTCTTCCTCTTCTGCATCTGGGATCCAAGGTTTTTGTAGAAGAGGATCAACAATGACACTCGGTTGGTTCTGAGAATGTAGAGTTATGTTCACAAAACCCAAAAGGATCGTAAGTGAAACAAAACAAAAAGTCCAATTCCAATGTAAAAAGGAGAGAGAATATTTCTCTCTGGACATCACTTACACCTGGAATTTGGATTGGATAAAATTGAGAGCCATAGTAAAAATCTTCGAAAATTCTTTTTTATGCACATCACCATTCACTCGCGACAAAATTCCTCGTAACAAGGTTTGTACTTGTTGGTAGTTAGGAACTTCATAAAATGATTTTTGGATATGAGGCCATGCCATTTTGACAATCTGCATAAACTCAGGACTTCCCTTTTTGAACTCCTGAATCATTCTATCTAACGTAAGTTTTACGATCTGGAAATTTTTGATTTTTTTAACGATCCCTTTAAGGACATCAGGTTTTAATTCTGATTTTGAGCTCATCATTTGGAAAAGTGTATTCCAATCAACAACCTCATTTTTTTGTTCTTTTAAAACTTGGGTACGTAATGATACAACTGCTTTATCAAACTCTGATAGAGTTCTTAACCAATTTTGGTAACCTACTTGGTCGCCTTTGGTTTGGTAGGTGGTGATGGTTTGCACCAAGTCCATAAATTCTTTAACAGAATAATTCCCTAATCGCACCATATTTAAGTCAACTTGTGGAGGAGCTGGTGTCTCTTCCTCGTAATCAATTCCTAAATCATCAGAAAAATCATCGTGGTCTTCGGAACTACCGTCGTTTGCTTTGTCAGATGGAGAGTCAGAAGAATCATCAAACTCAAGATCTTCTATTTCATATTCTTCATTAGTTTTGGCTGAACTGCCATTTGAATTCGTTTCTAAGTGAGGAGTGTCTGTTACTTCAGGACCGATTTTTACTTCTAACCTTTCGCCCGTTAGAAGATCGCTGAAGGTTTCGGTTATTTCCTGTAAGATGGATTTTTCTTTTTCAGGAATCAATGATTGTTTTTTTACGATTGGAGTGGGAGGTGCATTGGCAACAGCAAGTGCTTCCGTTAATGACACTGGTTCTTTTTCAGATTCCGAACCAGATGGAATCGATAATGCCGCTTTTGCAGAAGCAGCCATGAGGCCTTGTGGTTCAATGATCTCACCGGTTAAAGGATTTTCTAAAACCATCAATATCCCTTTTTGCGCAAAAACAAAATCAGTAGGATGAGTAAAATGTAATCCTTCCACAATTTCTTCTGCAATGGAAGAAAAACTAGGAACTGGAGCATTTTTCATTTTTTCCAATTCTTGGGTTTTCAGTTTTTCTTGGACTTTGTTTAGAACTTCGATAAAATTAGAATTGAGATACGCAGATACTTCTTCTTTTGAAACACCTAACAATGTCGCAAACTGTGGGAGGTGCTCAAAAAATTGATCCGTTTTTTTGATGTTCCCTGTCATGTATGATTTGATTTGTTTGGCGACTTCTTCCACTTTTGTGGGATCCATCTTTTTGGCTTTTAAGAGGCGTTTGAAAATATCAATATGGGCATGGAAATAGGACAAAAATTCCCCATAAGCGGTGAATTCATATTCCCCTTGTCCTTTTTTCTCTAAGACTTTTTTGCTAGTTTCTGCCATAATGGAACCTCATCCAAAACATAGGAAAAGAAACAAGGGTCAAGATTTTTACGAACCGATTGACGAAATGCTAGCAGAGAGGAGTCTATACGATATGAAACGTTTTTTTTTACTAGTGACACTTGGATTTGTCGTGTTCTTTTCTACATCTTGCCAAAAACGACAAGATAAAACATTGGAGAGAAACTTATTCACATTCATCGTTTCCTGCACTGGGGGCAGCCTTACTGCATGTAATGCTGATTGTGCAGCAAAATACCCAAACATCACAGGTGACAATTATCCGACTGCTTCTACCTGTTTCAGCAATTGTTCTACCAACTGTAGTTTGTCAGCAACCTTACTCCTCTTAACCAACAAATAAACCGACCTTAGGTTCCATAGACCAAAAAACTTGCGGCAACAATTCCGCAAGTTTCCGTTCTCAGCACTCCACCGGGTAAAGTCATTTTCGGAATCTGATTCCTTTCCATCCAATTTTCTTCTTCCTCATGGAAACCACCTTCCGGCCCGATGACTGGAATTTTATCAGACAAACTGGACAATTCGAACGGTTTTTGTCCAAAAGGATGGAACACCACCAAACTTTCCTTATGTGTTTCCATCCAATCCTTAGCCGATTCAATCGATAGTTTTAAGATTTCAGTCTGTTTAGATTGAGCAGCTGCTTCCTTCACAATCTTTTCTGCACGTTCCAAGTTAAATTCCTTTCGGATCGAATGGCGAAACACTAAAAATACCACTTCATTCAGTCCAATCTCAGTCACCTTTTGTAAGAAAAAATCCAAACGATTCCCTTTTGGCAAAGCGATGGCAATTTTTTTTCGATTGGCTTTTGGAGGAACAATTGTTTCTTTTTGGAACTTCAGTTCCTTCGAATGGGGAGTGAGTAGGTAATCATACAACCCACCTTCTCCATCTCGAATCTGAATGATGGTAGTTTCATTTCCTAAACGAAGGGCACGAAGGTGATTCACTTCTTCCTTCGTTAATTGGATCATGTCTTTTTTTTGGAATGGAGTGCGAAATAGGATGAGTCCCGGTTCCAATGATTATCTACTCAAGTTGTCAACATTAAAGAGAGACGCGTCTGGGTTTACAGTTTTGTCCACTTCTTGGATTTCCCAAACGGTGATACTACCTGTATTCAAATCTAACATTTCCAAACGAGAAGCTTTTTGAACGTCTTCCACTTTTCCTGCTGCATCTTTGATTTTGACAGGTCCATATTTTAAGTTTAATGTTTTGAATAAAATACCATCACGGTCATGAAAGTCAACGCGGTAAGGTTTTAAATCCTTTTTGCCAACGAGTAACACCAGTTTTTTGTAGAAATATGGTAGAATTGGTTTGAGAGAAACTCTGTAATACATCTCTCCACCGATTTCCAAATCACCGTTCACTAGTGGGTTATAATTTGCCTGATACGAATAACCAGACAGATCCACATAAAAAAATCCAGTCCCCATGAGGGATTCGTACTTTTCGTCATCTGTTTTGCGAAACAGTTTGGCACTGAGGACGTTGAAAAAAAATACATTTTCCCCTTCATCCTTTGTTAGCAGTTTGGATTCGAGGCCTCGCCCTTTTCTATCAAAAAGAAGCAAAGCATCTTCCCCGTTAAAAAATCGATTGATTCTCCATGTTTCCGATGTTCCGTTCCTACGAATGAGAACATAGGTTCCTTTCACAAGGCCCTTTCCATAATCCATTTCTCGGTCAAGCCTTGCTAGTAATTCTTGAGCCGATAAACTAGTGTCAGGTGCTTGGGCCTCGAGAGATACAAAAGAAATCAAAAAAAATAAATTCCAAAGTTTTCGCATGTGATTTCTTTATTCAGCTCTCATTGAAGGTTTTGTATAGGAATACAATCCATGCACACTTCCTTGTGCTTGGGCTGATTCTGTCCTACGTTCAAAACGAAGTTGTCCTGCCCGTAACGCTTTATGAAGATCAGGAATATTTCGGTAACCCATATCTTGGAAACTTTGTCTGAGACCTTGTACGAGGTAAGGGATGAGATTTAAAACAGAACCTTTATCCACAACATAACCAGAAACACCTTGTGCTACTTTGATTTTTTGGGATTCAGAGAAATACCGTTTGTCTCCACCTTTGTTCATCGCTTCTAAACTTGCCATTCCTCTGTATTTCTTTAGACGAATGCCATTTTCATAAAAATACTCACCTGGTGCTTCTTTTGTTCCAGCAAACATAGAACCCATCATACACATAGAGGCACCAATCGCGAGTGCATTGGCAATATCACCGATATTAGAAATCCCTCCATCGGCAATCACAGGAACACCATGTGCTTGTGCATACTCTGCTGTTTTGAATACTGCAGTTGCTTGTGCACGTCCCACAGCCATAGTGTCTTGGGTGATACAAATAGAACCAGGCCCCATACCAATCCGAAGGCCATCTGCTCCAGCCGCGATAAGGTTTGCCGCTTGTGCTTTTGTGACAACGTTTCCACCAATCACATCTGTATGAGGAAAATTGGATTTAATCCATTGGATCATTTCCATTTGGTAACTTGAGTTTCCTTGTGCAGAATCTATGATGATTGCATCCACTCCCACTTCTGCAAGAGCCGCCATTCTATCACGTGACTCAGGTAAGGTGGAGAGTGCAGCTCCCACTCTTAATCTTTTTTGGTCGTCTTTTGAAGATTGAGGGAATTCTTTATTTTTTTTCAAGTCACTACGACAAATAAGAGCAACAAGTTTTCCTTGTTTGTCTACAATTGGGAGTTTTCCTTTTTTGCTTGTACGAAGGATGTCATTAGCTTCCCGTAAACTGATTCCCACATTTGCTGTGATGAGCTCAGTCGTCATTACCTTCCCTAACTTGATGTCACGATCTCTTTCAAAATCAACATCTCGGTTGGTAACAATACCAACTAACTTGGTTCTTGCGGTGCCATCTTCCGTAATTGGGATCCCACTGAATCCATATTTTTCTTTTACGGCATCTAAATCAGCAAGTGTGTGTTCAGGAGAGAGTAAAATTGGATCTTTGATAAAACCATTTTCAAAACGTTTTACCTTTCGCACTAACTCCACTTGTTCTTCAATTGTATTATTATAATGAATGATTCCAATTCCACCCATGAGTGCCTGTGCAATTGCCATTTCAGACTCAGTGACAGTGTCCATAGGAGAACTCATAAGAGGTCTTTTGAGTGTAATATTTTTAGAAAGTTTTGTTTCGAGATCAACATCGCTTGGATTGAAGTCTATATATCCAGGTAGTACTAAAAAATCTCGATACGTGAGTCCCATGTTGACCGAGAAGAGCTCTTGTCCACTGACTCCATCGAGAAGCTCAGATCCTGGTAGGGGGTGATTTGACATAATTATCCTTCCTTTTTCTACTTTAGGTAAGAAAACTCTAAGTGCAAGAGAATTTCAGGAGAAAATTGACCGATAATAGTGAGTACCACGACCTTTTATGGAAACAGTAGAAAGAAACAAACGTTCCTTGGATGTTTTTTCCGACACGGAAAAAAAACTGCATGTTTTGACCAAATTTCTATTAAATCAGGAATTAAACCTGAAAGACGATATCCATTCGGGAGAAATTTGTTACCTCAAAAAAGTGTCTCAAGACGGGAACAAAGTTCTCGTGGGTGTAAGGCCAACCATCACCCTTTCCGTGGGCCAAAAAATCACTCTCTACAAAATCCTTGGCCGTTACCTGCATTTAGAATGCACTGTGGAACAAGATAAAGGTGAATCTCAATACATCTTACATTTGAATAAAATTGCCATTGCTAAAAAGGACAGAGAAAGTTCAAGGATCCCTGTCCCTCCTGGTTCAGCTTGGATTACCAATGTGGTTTCCAGTAAGGCAAAAATTGAAACCGATATGTTTCATGTTCCGACGGCAGTGAAAGTCAACTTCCAAGACTATGAAACCAAACTGAAAAATTCAGTGGATTTCATCAAAATTTCGACTTTTAATTCCCGTGAAGATGGCGAAATCATACGCCTTATCAAAAAAACAAAAAAAGGATTACTTCTCGAGGATGTCAATAATCGGGAATGTTATGAAACTTCACCTAACGAAGATTTTATCGTTTTTGCTGACGAAATTGAAGAAGATATCAATAAAGAAATCAACAATCGTCGTAATTTAAAAATCAAATCGGAACTCATCCTACCTATTTTGTATTTAAACGATGAGGAAGAATCCATCCCGATTGGATACATCCACATGCAAAGTAAAACAGAGAACTTTGATCTCTTAAAAGCAATGGAGATGAAAACTTTATGTTTTGAAATGGTGGATCGAATTCGTCATTCCAATATGATTAAATCAGATGGTAAATTCCCAGTGATTGATATTTCAGAAGGTGGATTAAAAGTAATAGTAGATCATCCTGATCTCATCCAAAGCCTTCCGAAACTCACTGGATTTCAGTTTGATATATTTTTTAAGATGCAATCCCCTCTCACTGCTTTCGGTCAGATCAAAACGATCACGAAAAATGAGGAAGGCCACCTAACTGTTGGACTTGCGATCGCAGGGCATTCCTCAAGAGCAGGTGAAAAAAAACGATTCTTAGAAAACGTAGAATTTTTCCGAAAACAACTCCAAAAAAACTAAGCACTTGCTATTGCAGAATAGGATCGGTCTATAATTCTCCGTATCCCAATACTTCCATAGACCATTTTTCTTCCCAGTTTCGACTTGTGAATGTGATTGTCTCTGGATCCATATGTTTTAACAATTCCCAATCTTTTGTTGTGATGGTATCACCACTAACCAAATAAAAAAACGAATCATCAGGATCTAATTTGGAAATGGTTTCAGGAAAAATGGTTTCATACACCAAAAAGGATTCTTCTCCCGTGAGTGAATCCCTCCAATTTCTGAGTGATTCTTTTCCTTGTGGGATCACAAAAACCAATCGGTGTTGCAAATTTTCACCTCGGTATTCTAAGGTTTTTGCCAAATACGAATTTCGATTGGAATGGAGTAAGTTCTCTAAAGTTGAGATTTCATTTGGTTTTGGAACTTCAAATAACGGAATCACAAAATCAATGGTGCAAAATGGCTCTGCGTCTATTTTTTTTTCGATGACCGAAATAATTTCCATTCGATCTTTCGAAAGGGAATCGGTATGGAACCAAAGACTTTGGTGCCTTGATCCACGTTCTATCGTTTCTAAAAAATCCAAATTTGATTGTTTTTTATCTTTCGGATACCAATCAAATCGATCGTTTTTGTTAGGTGCCACATCACACAAGAATGGCCTCGGAAATTCATCTAACCTTCGTTCCAATAAATCTTCAGCAAAATACACAGAATCACGTAGTGCGTCAGGGCTAAATGTAGGTGTTTGGATGATTCGGTAAGGAGGTGTTGGCATATAAACAAGACCTTCTCTAATTGCATCTTTACGCATACTTGTGCCTGGCAAAACAGAAAGTGGAAATGCTTGCACCCATTCACCTAATCCATGTTCTAAGAAAAAATGAATCCCTCTTTCGACGTCGTCTGGTGTATCACCAGGAAGACCAATGATCAAATCAAGTAAGAGGTCAATCCCTTCTCCAGCCAACATTTTCGCCACTTCTGCAACTTTATGAGGGCTACCGTAACGTTTTACACGTTTTAGTGTTTCTTCATTCACAGATTGTAATCCAAGTTCAATTCGATTGAACCCAGCTTTTCTCAGTTTGGTGGCAAGTTTCGGAGTCACTCCCTCTGATCGAAGTTCTGCAAACATGGTCATTTGGCCATCGGAGTTCACTTCTGCAATTGCATCCAAAAAAGAATCAAAACCAGGTCTATGATTGAATGTTGGATCTAAAAACACAAGTTCTCGAGCTCCCTTCTCTTTCAAGTTAGATATCAATTGGATCGTTTCTCTGATATCAAGTGTACGAAGGTTTTGGGATGATTTTGGATAAAAACAATATGTACATTGTGACTTACAACCTCTCACTGTTTCTAAGTAAGTGGACCGTTTTGGATTCACGAGTAAATGACCAGTTGTATAGGGTGATGGAAAATCCGTTAATGGAAAGTTAGCTGGTGATGGAGTTCCAAATGGACTTAAAAAACCATCTTTTTTTCGATAGGCAACATTTTCTACATTCTCTAGCGATTCCTTGTTTAACAAAGCTTTCATTAAACTTCGAAAATTATGTTCTGCTTCTCCTGAAACTGCAATATCATATCCGTCTTCACCAAGTACATAAGGGTTGTCTTCATTGACTTCTGGTCCACCGATTAGGATTTGGATCTCTGGATTTCTCTTTTTAACTTCTTTGGCGATATAAAGGCTTCGTTCCGTGTTCCATAAATACAAAGAGAGTCCCAAAAAATCAGGGCCTTCCTTGCAGATTCGGTCAATTAAGTCTTTATCCCCTAAAGAGTCGGTGTCTTCAGGAGAAATAACGGAAGGGACAATCCCTTGGATCGGATCTTCTTTGGATTCTAGGCAACTTGCCAAACTAGCAGCTGCTAGGGGAACATTTCCTGTGGCCGCAAAATAACTCGGCGGAGGAACGGGTAACTGCAAAAACTGGATTTTTGCCATATCTCTAACCAGTTTTCACGTTCCGATTGGTTCGGCAAAAACTTTCAGCCTCGAGACACGATCACATCGATAAATAATATCAAATTTTCGGACAAGTTTCTAGCAAATGTCCGTAACATCATCCGTTCCGAAATATCATGGTACATTTGAGAGAGTGTCCATGCATCACGACTTGTTTTGGATTTATGTAAGTGCTCAAAAAAATAAGGCCGAAAGGACCAGTTTTTTCCCAAGATGGAATAATCAGGTTTCATTTCACCGGTTTCTGACCTCGCATAATTGGGTGATACTTGGAACCCCATATGGTTCGTGATGTACATCCGAAAAAAGTCCCCATCACCAAAAACAGATGTAGAAAAATCCTCTTTCCATTCCCAAATCCCATCCTCTTCCCCAAACCCCATTACAATTTCAGAAAGTTTATTTTTCCAAATCGTTTCCCATTCAATTTGGTGGTTCATCTCTTTTTGTTTTCGTGCATGGAAGTATTCCAAAGAAGATTGCATTTCCGATCTGTATTCAAATCGACCAGAAAAATTCATCTCGGGTTTTGCAAAGTAATAACCTTGGATGTACCTGGCTCCGTAATTCAAAGCGTTGTACAATTCATCTTCAGATTCTATACCTTCGAATAACAAACTACTACCAAGTGACTCACCTAATTTTGATAAGTTGAGTAATATCTCTTTAAAATTTCTAGAAAAGGTTGATCTACGTAACATCTGTAAATCTACTTTGATGATCTCAGGGTGAAATAAACCGATTCTATCTAAGTTACTTGCTTCCGAACCAGCATCATCTACGGCGATGGAAAATCCTTCCTTTCTGTATAAATTGAGAACAGGTTTTAAAAGTTCCAAATTATGTGGAAAACGTTCTTCGGTAATTTCAATCACAATCCTAGAAGGATCAAGTTCCACTTCTCTCACCATTCGAATGGTCTGTGGTAAGGTTGTTTCCAAATTGAGGAGAGCATGGTACAAAATGTTCGGCGATATGTTTAAAAATAGTTTGGTTTCGGGAGGTGCTTCTTTTGCAAATTTCTGTAAGGCTGAAAATCGAATTTCTTCATCCACTTGTTTTTTCAAAAAAAACAATTCATCATAACCCAAAGTATGAGTGAGAAAAAAATCACCTAAACTAAATAAACCTCGGTCTGTGGACAATCGGCCGAGGAGTTCGTAACCATAAATTCCAGTCGACTCTGAAGATAAGATAGGTTGGAAAACGGGTGTGAGATCTCCGCTGGCAAGCCACTCTTTCCACTCGCGAACCAGTTTATGACTTTCACTTTCTATTTGCATAGAGGGGTACATACATTCCTGTTGCAAGAACGGTACCAATGAGCAATGTAGTGAAGTTTACTGCATCATGCTTGTTTTTTTAGCATTAGCGAACAAGTATTGTAAAAATCTCGTATTTATGTAGAAGTTTTTAGCAAAATGGTAAAAAAAAAGCCACCCAAGTCTCCTTGAGTGGCTTCCGAACGCAAAGCATCAATTACTTGATGTCTCTTGCTCTTGTTTTGAATGAGTCATCCAATTTTGGCTTTTTAGAAGGTTTTGGTTCTTCTACCACTGGCTGAGTCGGTTGTTTCACTTCTTCAGAGGCACAGTTGATCATAAATACAGCCAATAAAGCAATGATTAGCATAGACGAAATTTTTTTCATGTATTTGCTCCTTAGACTAAACTGTCGAATTTCGTAAATAAGTCGAGGAAAAAACGATGATTCTAAATATGGAGGAGATATGCCAGTAAAGTCGCAGTTTTTTGTCTTCGAAGGGATCGATGGTTCAGGGAAAACAACAGTTTCAAAGAGGGTTTCTGAAATTCTAAATGAAAAATTGTTCCCAAATGTATGGCACAGGGAACCTACCGATAGTGTTTTCGGTAAAAAAATCCGAGAATTCCTCCAAGGGAAAATCAAACTCACCCAAGAAGAACAATTAAAACTCTTTTTACAAGACAGGGAACTATCTGTTCAAGACATCATCTTACCAACGTTAAAGAATGGTAAATCAATTGTGCAAGACAGATACTATTTTTCAACTGCAGCTTACCAAGGTAGAGACGAAGAACATGCTGCGGACATTTTGTACATGAATGAAGACAAAGGTTTCCCAGAACCAAACCATGTTTATTTCCTAGATTTATCTCCTGAAGAAGCCTTAGAGAGAAGGAATACTCGCGGGGGAAAACAAGAAGTGTTTGATGAAAGTTCAGAACAAACGCGAATTTATCAAAACTATCTAGCAATTTTACCTGAATCGACAATATTTGTAGATGCAACTGCCGATTTAGAGGAAGTAGTTAACTTTTGTGTTGAGGATATTTTAAAATCACTTTCTGTCTGATTTGTTTTTTGTCACACGAAAGACCATCATGTCTCCCATGCGGAACCATTTCACGAATCGATCAAAAAATGCCTTTCGAAATCGAAAGAAAACACTGGCATTTTTTCGACTTGTAAGACCACTTCCATAAGTAAAGGCTTTGGGAAATTTGTAACCAAGCGAAGTTAATAATTGTTTTAGTCCAGAAAAAGAATAATAATAAAGATGTTCTGGTACATTCAAATACCTCCAATGAATTCCATTCCATTTTGCAAGGAATCCATACCGACACGTGGACAAAATCAAAATTCCACCAGGTAACAAATGTTTCATGATTTTTTCTAACGTTTCTTTGGGTTTGTGTAAATGTTCGATTGTTGCCCAGAGAGTGATGACATCAAATTGGTTTTGATATCTAAGATCCCATTCTAAAAAATTTTCTTGGAAAATCGAAAGACCAAGAGTTTCCCTAGCATACTTGACAGGACCATCTGCAATTTCAATTCCTTTGGCATCATACCCTCTTTCTTTCATATATGCGACAAAGTACCCGGCAGCACATCCGATATCAAGTGAGGAAAGTTTAGTCGGTGTAGACTCTTTTTCTTTGATCCGATTTTTCTCCCAATGAAAAAAATCTAAATCTTGTAGATTCAATTGGAAAACACGAGAGATTTCTTTTCGGAGGTCACTGGAATAATAATTATCATACCCACGTTCCGTCCTCTGGGTAAAATAAGAATCATCATAGTATTTTTTAACTTCTAACAAACTTGGTTGTGGGTTCACTTGTACAAGTCCACAATGATCACAACTAACAATCGAAAATGATTCCCCTATCGGGCTATTTTTCGTATGCAAATGGGTAAAAGAAATTTTGCCACAGGTATTACAAGGAATGGTTTCCACAGATTTCCTATCGGCTTTTTTGTGAAAAAAAGGAAGTGATTAGATAGCGACTTGTATGAATAAAAAATGCAAAAAAACAAAGAACAAGGATGATACTGGAGGAAGTGGGAAAATAAATCATTTCACCGTTCCTCTCCAATCCAATAAGAGATACCATAAATCCGAAACAAGTCGAAGTGATCGAAAACAAAACACAAACAACTGTTAAAATTTTTAATGAACGAATGATGGGAAGTAATGCAAACACAGGGAGTAAAAGGTGAGCAATGCTGTAAAAGGTTCCGAGTAAATTAACTGCAACAGTTAGGGAAGCAGCAAGGATGATATAAAACAAAAGATCAAACGGAAGTGGATTTCCTACTTGGATTTTGTATTCGTCTCGATCAAAGCTAATAAACAAAAACCGACGAAAAAAACTTAAATATAAGATAAAAAAGAAGATAGCAACATAGATACCAAGTGAATCTGCTCTGACTTGCGAAGTTAATATATCACCAAAAAACGCTGCCATCAAATGGTTTTGAACATTTCCACCGAGTGCTAACATAAACTGCGATGCGGCAGAAAAGAAAACAAATAAAATACCAAGGATCACTTCTTCCTTCATACCAGGAAGTTTTCGCACGTACAATAAAGGAAAAACTAAGATACAAGAGAATAGGATAGGAAAAATTTCACCTGGCCACTCCATAAACAAAGACAAGGCAACTGAAAACGTAACCGCTTGTGAAAGGGTCACACCAAAAAATGTCATACCCCTTAAAACAATCAGGATACCGAGTACAGATAATAAAGCTCCAACAAGGCTTCCGACTAAAATTTGAGGTAAAAATAAATTCCAACTGGAAAGGAGACTAGTCATGGTGGTGGCAATTGGGAGGCCTTTCTCCTTTTGTGATATTAAATAATTTCCCTTCATCAATTTCAAAAATTTCATCAAACCCAAATCCCCAATCATGTTCAAGACTGTGGGTAATGAAAAACAAAGATCGATTTCCTTGTTTTAGATATTCGGATAAAACAGACTGAAAGAGTTCCCTTGCGTTATGGTCCAATGAATCCATTGGTTCATCTAAAAATATCAAGTTTGCCTTCGTCAGTAAGGATCGTAAAATCAGAACTTTTTGAAGTTGCCCACCACTACACAATGAAATTTGTTTTTTCAAATAGGAACTAACACCGGTTCGTTCTATTAATTCTCTATCCTCTTCTGAAAATTTAGATTTAGGTAAAAAACTAAGCCCAATATTTTTTGGCATCAGTAAAACGTCTTCCACTCTGAGAGGGAAATCCAATGCCATTTTTTTCGCTTGGGGAACATAGGATGTGGTAATTGATTTTGAAAAAGTGATGGTTCCCGCAAGTGGTGGGAGTAAGTCAGTGAGGGTTCGAAACAATGTTGTTTTTCCAGCTCCATTTCCACCGACTAGGGCGTAAGTTTTGCCGGATTCAATGTGTAGGTGGATGTCTGAGACAACAGGAAACTCTTTTCTGTACCCAACAGACAAGTGGTCTGCATGGATAAAAGTGGTGTGAGTCTTTGGACTATTTAGTTTTATCGCTTGCATCGCGTATCTTTTGTAAACTCAAACGTAAGGTCTCTTCATAACTAGTGGTGTCTAGTGCACCTACGGAAACCGGAAGTGTGACCACAACCGATCCAGGCACCTTGGACGATACGTACTCAGCATACTTTGGATTGTGATAGGGTCCGATCAAGATAATTTTTATCTTTTCTGCTATCATATATCCGATCACCTGATCCATATAACGTACAGAAGGTGGAACTCCAGGACGTTCTTCTATGGTAAGGTTTGCATTAAATTTAAACCGAGATGCCAAATAAACAAATTGGTCATGGAACACTGCTACTTTTAATCCAAAATAGGGTTCCATTTTTTTCATCTCTTCTTTCGTCAGTTGGATGAGACGTTTTTTAAAGGAATTAAAATTAGTTTCATAGTACTCCCCATTGAGTGGATCCACTCTTGTAAGGGCATTTTTGATGTTTTGGGCCATTTGGATGGCATTGATCGGGTCATTCCAATAATGGGGATTCCCATAAATGTGCATATCTCCCATGGACCTATCCATCATCACTGTTGGTTCCCCAAGGATTTTCACTCCAAAGGAAGTGTCACAATACCCTGGTTGGCCTTTTTGGATTTTCATATTGCGAGATTGTTGTTGGAGATATGGAATCCAACCTACTTCTAAATCGAGTCCTACCACACAAAGAACATCGGCCTCACTCAGTTTCACCAAAAAGTCAGGGCGTGTCATCACAAAGTGTGGATCGTCCACACCTCGAATCATTCCATAAACATCTGCCCTATCACCTGCGACTTGTTCGGCGATGTACTTAATATCCGAGATACTTGCTACAAGTGATACCTTTCCGAATACAGGTGAGGAAATAAACATAAGGATAGAGAGAATCAGAAAATGAAAGATTGGTTTATTCTTTGAATTTTGATGATGATAAATTGCAGAATCAAATTGATACATGATATCCTATTTCCTTAATAACTATGTGCAGGATGAGAACCTAAAATGGCGACTGCTTGCACATAAAATCTCCACTCGCGCTGTTCCTGGAATTCTTGTTTGGAAAAATCCTGGATGTATCGCCTTTCGATCGAACCACGAATCCTTCCAAATTCTGAACTATGAAAAGTAATTTGAGTCGAATGGGCTTCTATAGCATTGTCTGCTAGTTTTCCATTTTTGTCGACAAGTGATTTATCAGTAAAATAATCATAACGATACCCGAGTGACCAAAGTTGGTGGAATTTATAATCCACAAAAAAGTAATAACCCCACTGGTCTCTGGATGCTGCTTTTGATTTTTGGAAGGTGCTTGGGTCCATTTGTTCTGGGAAAATTTCTTGTTGGTACCAACCTTCGGACATGATCATGAGTTCTCTGAGATTGGAACGATTCCATCTTAAAACCGCATCCATTCCATACAGATACCTTTGGTTTTTTCTATCTGTCGTTGGTTCATACCGAACTCCAGAAAATCCAAATTGGGTTCCCCAGTTATTTCCAAAATAATAAAAATGTTTGAGGTGGGCATAACCCATTGGGTTATTTTTTTGTTGGCCTTCCGTATGGGCATGACCCCATTTCCTTCCATTAGTTGCACCTAACACTAATTCCTGGGTAATCCATTTCCATGGTAATAAAATACTAAACTCTGCTCCTGTATCCATAGCAGACTCAAAACCAATGAATTTTTCATGTACGATTGGATTCATCGTGAAAGGCCTGTCGTGAAGGTGGATTCGATTCAACCTTCCAATATCGAGAAACATCTGTCCTACTTTGAGAGAAGTATTAAAAGGTAAAAATGGGAACAAAACATTTGCTTCATGGACCTCAAAATAATATTTCCCATCTTCCCCGTGAGCAGCACCCAAAAAATTGGCTCGCATCCATTGGTCAACCGCAGCTGTAAATCCAAACTCAGCAGAACGAACATCCATTTTATTATCGATACGTTCCCCTGTTCCCCTTGGTTTGTTTCGATCCCATGCTCCGACTATGTCAATCGCGGCAGAAACATCCATCATCAAGTTTTGTGCAGAACGATTGATTTGGTTGGGTTGTTGTACGTTGGACGTGACTCCACGACTTCCTTCTGTACTTTTACTTCTTGTTTCTTGGTCTTTTAAATCTTTATCAAGTTCTGCTTCCCAATCATTGGGTTCTGGATTTGGCGATTTGGATTTAAGTGAGTTTGATTGTTTTTTGGAATCTGGTTCTTCTAGTTCTTTTTCCCAGTCATTTGTATCCGCATACAACCAAAATGCAAAAAAGACTGGTAGCATAACAACTACCAGCCGAAGAAAGGAAAAATGTTTATGGAATCCAAGTTTCACAATACTAATATTTATATCCTTATCGAATCATTCCTGAAGTGCCTATTACAGACGAATAGATGGTCATCGATTTGACAATGACATTATTAAGTCTTAGACCAACTCGGTCACCATTTACATTCACTATCACACTATCCTGTTCGAATTGGTAAGAAGATCTGTTTACAGAATCACAAGATCCTTCCCAACCAAAGATATGAGCACCACTTTCTTCATGAACTTCTAAACATAACGTTTTTTCAATCCCAAGAGAAGTTCCCCAAGTTGCAGATTTTGTAAAAGCGGAAGAAGTATTATCTACTAATTTCTGAATCGTTGTAGCAGATATCAGAAAACCAGGTCCATTGAAATTGGTTTCACCAGGCAAAATAGCTTTTAAAGTGGATGATGCATTGTTTAAAACGTATGTAACTTCTATCCCCGCTTTTTTGGAACCACCAGAAGATGATAAACTACTGGCACGTGTGACAATAGTGGATGCATCACTGGTTCCTGATATACCACCATTAAAAGTCACATTCTGAGCAGTAAACCCTAAACCAAGTAAGGTTGTTGTCGCATCACCAGAACAGCCAAAAAAATTAAACCGTGTTCCATTTCCCGCAGCTCCAGAACGTGCAGATTGTCCGCAAGTTCCACTGTTTGCCAATAAAGCAGCGAGGATTACATCGTTATTATCCTTTTCTTTGGATGAAAAAAGTTCCGCACAATTGACCAGAGAGACAAATACCACAAATACCAAGATGGGTTTTAAAAAATTCATAAGTACCTCTGTGGAGACATCATTTGCAACGCTGTTGCAAATGCAACCACGTTTCATTTAAAAAATCGGTTTTTTCCGTTTTCGAAGAGGATTTTTTGTTTGGCTTTGTCGGAGATGGGGAGGTCCAAAAATTTGGAAATCGGATGGTTTAGATTATAAGGGATATTCGGAAAGTCAGATCCAAAGTAAATCTGATCCTTGTATCGTTCGAGGAGAGGGATTGCCTCGTCAACATCGGTTTCTTTGCCAGTCGCTAAAAAATCCACAAATACCATTGTTGTATCCAAAGCTAAATTGTGATATTCTTCAAGTAACGAAGCATAGGCGGATATTTCATGTGCTCCCATATGAGCGACTATTACATGTAATTTTGGATAGGTTTGGATAAATGGTTTAAAAAATTGAATTCCAGTAAATTCACCCGGTAAAGGTGCGGTACCCGTATGGATGAGGATCGGAATTTCTTTCTTTTCCAAATAACCAAAACAATCACTGAGTTCTGGATCGTTTAAATTGAGTTTGGATACTTCACAATGGAGTTTAAATCCTAAAAAACCATATACCTCAACCGCTTCTTTTACATAGGAGTACACACCTTCTTCAGGATAAAATGTCCCAAAGGGTATGGCACCTTGCCAATTTTGATAATTGTTATAGGTCCAATCATTAAGTGACTTTGCCATATTCTTTTTATGAGCATAGTTGAGAGTGGTAAACTGTTTGATTCCATTGTGGTGCAGGCGATCTACTCTTTCCAGTTCTGGCAGACCGTATCCAATTGCCCAATTGGCATTATCAAACCAACGCCAAATTAATTTCATAATGGTTTCTGGAAAAAAATGAGTGTGGATATCGAAGATATGAGGGATTCCTAAATCGGAAATCTTTTTCAAGTGGTCGGGAATGGGATCGTCAAGAATGGGAGGGAAAAAATCTCCCCTCCAAGGAAAGGGAGAGGAGATTCGTGTGTCTGTAACATTTGCAGAACTTCCATCTTCTACTTCCTTCGCAAAACAAGCGTAACAAGGAAGCAGAGGTGAATCCAGTTTGTGGTTATGCAGTGACTGGTGTTTTTTTCTTTCCACGAATTTTAGTTAGGTTAGACGCCAAGATTGCTGCACTGTCTAAAATATAACTTTCAGTGAGTGTTTTTCTATGATTTCGTCTTTCTACTTTAGATCTTCCAATACTTCTTTCGAGTAACAAACTGTTATGGAATCTTGCTGCAGATTCTACCACTTCAAATGCTAACTCCTCACGAAGAGGTGTTGAATCTATTTCAGCATATTCTGCCACAACAGTTTCAAATTGTTTGAAGAGTTCGTTTAATTCAGTAGAAGAAACAAAACCAGACATTTCTGATTTTAAGTATTCACGGTAAATTCCAGTTTCTGTCATACCAGAAACGATACCTCCGATACAAGCTACTGTTTGGAGTTGTGTCGTTCCTTCGTAAATGTTTGTGATCCGAACATCTCGATACAACCTTGCCACGTCATAGTCTTCTGTATAACCAGAACCGCCATGGATTTGTAGAGCATCATAAGCAACTACGTTTGCCATTTCCGTGATGTAGTATTTGGAAAGTGGTGTGAAGAGTGAGGCTAGTTTTTCCCATTTTTTAAAGGTTTCATCTTTTTTGATGTCCTTTTCGGTAAGGCCTTTCATTTTTCCTCGTTCTTCTTTCCAACGGTATTGGTCGACTGCAAAACTAGCTTCGTATAAAATACAACGCATTGCAGCAACTTCACGTTCCATTCTTTCTAACATTTTTTTCACAGCAGTGATGTTGCTGATGGTTTTTCCAAATTGGACACGTTCTTCTGCATATTTTTTTCCTTCAAAATAAGCAGCAGTTGCAATTCCCATAGCTTGGGCCGCAATGTTTAACCTTGCTTGGTTCATCATTGCCATTGAATATTTAACGAGTCCTTTTCCTTCTTCACCGATAAGGATACCTGGAGCATTTTCAAAAACAACTTCACAAGTTGGTGAACAATGAAGCCCCATTTTCTTTTCAATGGATGCAACAAACACATCCTTTGAATGAACTAAGAAAAAGGAAAGTCCTCTTGCTCCACTGGTTGTGGTACCTGTTCGTGCTAAAGTTAAAATGATGGAAGGGGCATTCCCAAATCCACATGCATGGGTGATAAATCGTTTGGTTCCAGTGATTCTCCAAACACCATCCTCACCCTTAACTGCTTTTGTTTGTAAATTTGGGAGGTCAGAACCATAGTTAGGTTCTGTAAGTGCCATCGCACCACAAAGTTCACCAGATGCCATTTTTGGAACATACTCATGAATCATCTCTTCTGTTCCAAAACGTTCCACAGTTTCTGCAAGGTTCATACAACCAAGAGTGATCGCAAGGGATCCGTCACCACGTGATACACACTCAGATAACATGGATTGAACGACAGAAGGTAATCCAAGTCCACCGTAGTGTCTATGGATTCCATACGGCAATAAACCAGCAGATTTAATTTTTTCTACCACGTCTAACATTGGTTTTGGGAAACCAACTTGGCCGTCTTTGTATTTGAGTCCCTCTTCATCCATTTGTTTGGCAACTTGTGAGATGTCATTTCCAGCAATGTCCCCACCTGCTTCGAGTGTGGATCTGTAAAATTCAATCGCATCTTCGTAATTACCAGGAGCAAAGGTGAGTTCCTCTTTTCCTGATTTTTGGAATTCTGCAAAATCTTCGAACCCTTGTTCGTATTGGTCGATGACCGCATTCCAAGGTGTGAGAGAATCAAAATGATCAATTAGGTCATCATTATCATTAAAATAGTTATTAGATATCATACAATTTATTGGCTCCTAACAAGGACTTTCACTCACGTTTCAATATCGTGAAAAGAATTACAAATAATTTTCCCTGGTGGATTCCTGAACGAATGTCCAATCCGTTAAGTTAATGGTGTTAAACAAGGATCATTTGATGCGATTGGCAAGGACTTGGATGTCTTCGATGTGTTCTGCAAGCACCCTAGTATTTTCAGCCACTACTTGGACTGCATCTTCAATGTTTTGGGCAGCACGCATCACTTCCTGGTTACCAATGGATTGTTCTTTGGCAATGGTTTCTAGTTGTGAGGAAATATCTTTTAATTCTTTTTGAGAATCCACTACCCTTGCATTTAATTTTTGTAATTCGATGATTTTTGTATTAAAACTTATAACCTTAGATTGGATATTTAACATCTCTCTTTCTTGGTTATTGGCAAGAGAATTTGCTTCTTTCGCAGATAAATTCCCTTTCATTAAATCTGATTTTGATTTCAAAATGGTTTTGGAAATGATACTCGCATTGGTTGCAGAATTATCTGCTAGTTTGGCTACTTCTTGTGCGACAACAGCAAATCCCCTTCCATGTTCTCCAGCCCTTGCAGCTTCAATCGAAGCATTTAACGCAAGCAAGTTGGTCTGATCTGCAATCTCTTTCATGATTTGGTTGACATCTTCCACTTTTTGAAAACTATCACTGACTTCGGAGAGTACATTGTTTAAATTTTCCATGGAGAGTGTGACTAGATTACTGAATTTGGAAGACTCTTTGATTAGCCCAGAAATCAATTCAATTTCAGAACGAACTGAAGTGACAATTCCTTCTAAAGTTTTACTTTCTTCATTTAACGATTCAATCCTTTGGTATTGGTCTTTCACAAATGAAAATGAATTTTCTGTTGATTGGGCAATTTCGGTGAGGGATGCTGATATTTCTTCAATGGATGCAGCTTGGTTTTGAACAAGACCATTCAAATCATCAGTAAAAACTTTTAAAGCAGCAACAGATTGGTTTAAGTTTTCACCTGTTTCAACCATTGCTTCTTTTTGTTCTGATACAATTTTCGCATGGGCATCTGCATCTTTTTTACCAACCATTGCTTCTTCGCGAATGGAAATGAGTAGTCCCACCATCTTACTCATAAAGTAAGTTGCTAAGATTAAAAAAACAATTTTCACAATTTCAATAGGTAAAGACAAGGAATGAGGCAAATGATGGACATCGTTTCTATCGACAAAACTAACTCCCATCTGGTATGAAAATAACAATGAACCAATGTGGATACAAATAAGAAGTACACCTACGATGATGGTTTGTTTGGAAGAAAATAAAAAACCTGAATACAAGATCACAAAAAAACAAATTGTGTAATTCACTCCAAGTTTAAGAGCAGCTGCTGATAAATCCAAAGTGATGAGTGATTGGCCCCAAGTGGATATGCCTACAAGAATTGCATCACCTATCACAAACAAAAAAGGATAAGGATTAAGATGTCGTCGAAATAAATACAATTGAGTAAATGCAAAAATTCCATAAAAGACAGTTGCAATGACCATCACAACCAATTGGTCAGTCCGAAGTGAACCTAAACTTCCCAAAATACCCAATACATAAATTCCAAATAAAATAAACCGTATGGTATTGATGGTTTTGGCTGATTGTAATTTATATTCGTCCATAAGATACGGAGGTTATCATGGTGTTTCCCATATAGATTGCAAGGAAATACTTCTCGCAGGAACCCACTAAGGTTCATCGCGGACCAATCAATCAAACGAATCAAAAAAAGTTACCAGAATTGTTTCTATTTCGATCCAAAAAAAAGCAAAACGGAATACCAAGTCCAGAAACATTCTTGCAACTGTGTTGCATTTTTATTTGACAAAAAAACCTCCCACTTTTCAAATGCAACTTAATTGCATAAGGAGGGTCTCCACTTGGACAAAAAAATACCCGTAACTGTTTTATCAGGATTTTTAGGAGCAGGCAAAACCACCCTTCTCAACCATGTTCTTTCGAACAGAGAAGGTATGCGTGTCGCTGTCATTGTCAATGACATGAGTGAAGTGAACATTGATGCCAAGTTAGTTGCGAATGGTGCTTCACTCAGTCGAACAAACGAATCTCTTGTCGAAATGTCCAATGGTTGTATTTGTTGTACGTTACGAGAGGATCTTCTCATTGAGGTAACTAGACTTGCAAAGGAGAATCGATTTGATTACATTCTAATCGAATCAACTGGAGTATCAGAACCATTACCTATTGCTGAAACATTTACTTTTGAAGACGAAGCGGGTGTTAGCTTATCAAATCTCGTTCAACTCGATTCCATGATTACAGTAGTTGATGCAGTCAATTTTTTAAAGGATTTTGAAAGTTTAGATTCCTTAAAAGAACGAGAATTAGGTGCAGGAGAGGAAGATGATCGAGATTTAGTAGATTTATTAGTAGACCAAGTTGAATTTTCGAATCTGCTAGTAGTAAACAAAATTAGTCTTTTATCAGAATCAAACAAAAACAAACTTCTCACAATTTTACGTTCACTCAATGCTGAAGCTGAAATCATTACCACAGATTTTGGAAAAATTCCACTTAATAAAGTATTTAATACGGGCAAGTTCGATTTTGAAAAAGCGAGTCAATTTCCATTGTGGTTAAAAGAATTAAGGGGGGAACATGTTCCTGAAACTGAAGAATACGGAATTAAAAGTTTTGTGTATGTAAATCGAAAACCCATGCATCCAAAACGTTTTTATGATTGGTTGGATTCTGAAAAAGACGGACTCGTGAGAGCAAAAGGATTTGTCTGGCTTGCTACTAAAATGGATTGGGTTGTGTTGTATTCCCAAGCTGGAAATCTTTCATCATACAAACCAGAAGGTTTTTGGTGGGCAAGTATAAGAGAAGAGGACATTCCAGACGAGCCGGATGTCATTGAAAATATAAAACACCATTGGTTAGAACCTTGGGGTGACAGACGACAAGAAATTGTCCTTATCGGTAGGGACATGAATGAGAAAAAAATAAGGTCATCTCTCGATAAATGTTTGTTAACCGATGAAGAATACAAACAAGGACCAGAGATTTGGGCTAACTTAGAAGATCCGTTTCCCAATTGGGATGAAATGATTGGTGAACCTGAAACCGAGGTAATTTCAAAATGAAAGTTTATTTAGGAGAATTGCCAGTGGAACTCACTGGCAAGAGACCAAGGTTGGGAAATCCGATTGAAGGAAAATATCGATTTACTCCAGCACTCAATACAAAAACTAAATTTCCGAATCTGCAAAAAAGTAAAGGCATCATATTTCTTTCTACATTACCCAATGTAAAATCCTTTGCCTGTTCTGCACAAGTTTTAGATTTAGAAGTTGAAATTAACAAACGCAATATCCCTGCAAAAATTTTCCATCTTGCATCATGTGGAAAAGAGTCTTGGGCAGAGATCAAAAAGTTACATCCACAGTTGAAAGCACGCGGGTATTCGCTTCAAAACTGTAGTCAAAAAGAAATACATAACTTTAAACAAATGTTGGGAGTGGGAGTCAAAAACTCACATCGATTGGCACATGCACTTTTTGCACTCAAAGATGGAAGAATTATAGGATCTTATATCCCTAAGCAACAATACGGTGTACCAAATATCAAACAATTTTTAAATCGATTGGAGAGAGGATTGTATTCATAAGGGAAATAAGAATCTTTGAATGAAATCCAGTGTCCTTTGTTTTGTATCGTTTTTTTATAGAACAAAGGAAGAGCCCTTATATAGGGCCCGAAACAATTTGGACTCCAATCTAAGCTTGGTCTATGGATTTGCCTTCGCCCAAACATTCCATTCTCTAGCCGTTCTAAATTTTTGACCTGTAATGGCTGTTAGTGCATAATAACTTAATTTGCGTTTTTCAGCATTATCACTGTTTACAAATGAAATCAGAAGTGGAATTGATTTTTTGTCTTTTCGTTTGGCTATTTCTTCCATCGCAGGTCTGTATACTTCTGCATCCTTAGAACGAGTGGCTTCTTCGATAAGATACCTTGCCTCTTCTGTTGGAATTAGGGCAACGGTTGATAGGATTTGAGGAGCCATTTTAGGACGATCTGATAATAGTTCCTTTAGTTTTGGTAAGGCACTTGGGTCTGCAATGGATCCGAGTGCTTCCAATGCATATCCCATCAGTTTGGCGTCTCCTTTGTCTAATGCTTTGATGAGATCTGGTACTGCTTCTTTTGCTCCCATAACACCAAGTGCCCAAGCAGAACCATAAGGGCCTTCTTTTTCACCGGAGAGTAATACTTTGCGTAAGATAGGAATGGAACTTGGATCTCCAATCCATCCAAGTGCTTCTGCAAAATTATCTCGTTCCGGAGTTGATGGTTTGAGGAGTAATTCTTCGATTCGATTTTTTCCTTCTTTGTACTTTTGTCGACCAATGATTTTTGCCGCATAACCCCAGTTTTTCGTTTCATCAGAAGATAAAATTCCAAAGGCAAGTTTTGCTGCTTCTTTAGAAGGAATTGCACACAACACATCAGTTGCATACATTTTTGATTCTAAATTATCAGATTTTAAAACAGCAAATACTTTAGGCACAACCGTTGGATTTGCAATTTCAATCAGTGCCATGGAAGCATTTTCTTTACCCTTATCATAAGGTAGAGTAAGGGCTTTGATGAGTATTTCACTGGCATTTTTTGCTTTAATCCTACCAAGAGCTAAATAGGATGCAGCGAGTGTTGGAGTTTCATCTTGGATTTTTGTTAGATTGACTAAATACGATTCAGCGGAACTTACATTTAATTTTCCGAGTGCCATTGCAAAGGTTTTGTCTTTTTCTCTGTTTTTGTTTTTTAAAGCCAAGTTCAAAATTTGGGAGCCTACAGATCGATTTCCAATCTGCACCAATGCATCCACAGTTTGTAATCGTAGAGTTGCATTATCATCTTCTAATAATGGATAAATTCGATTCACTACAGAAGGATCTTTCATACGCGTTAATGCATCTAAATAAACATCTTTCGGATTTTCTGTATCAGACCACATCAAATTGGCAATGGTAGAGGAAGAAACCTTGTCCTTTAATTCTCCAAGTGCAATTGCTGCACCTGCTCTTAAGCCAGGATCTTTTTCATTTAACATCTTTCGAAGACTTGGAATTGCTTTTGTGATCCCACGGCTTCCCAGTTGGATCGCAGCTTGGCCTCTATCAAAATTGGAACCAGATTCCAATGTTTTGATGAGCATTTCAGTCGGAATCTCTTCTTCCACAGGTAGTACCTCCTGAGTTTCAGGTTCGTTTGGACCACCAAAACAATTTAGGCTTAGGCCACATACGAAAAGGAAAATGAATGATTTATCTAGGATTTGCATGGATGTATCTATGGTATTAATTACGGTGAGGATTGTAAAACAAAAAGCTTCCTAACACTAGGAAGCTTTATTCTTTGGAATGGTTTGAAAGTTTAACTATTAGGAACTTGGTTCCTTACTTCTTTTAACGTCGCGAGTTCTTTACGCCAAACTTGTAAATCTTTCTCAGCAGAACCTTTGACATCACTATCAGGTTTTTTGTTTTCGAGCCAATATTCAACCATTTGGATACGTGACTCTAACTCATTGATTTTAAAATCAAAGTAAGCTTTTTGCGCTTTGGGAGTAGGACGTTCTCCCGCATTCGGCTCTTCACTCGAAGGTTTGTCTGCCCATTTTTCCTTCGATTGGCTCGCTGAAAAACTCGCATCCATAGCGGTAAAAGAATCCAACATATCGAGTTGTTCTTTCTCCTGTGTTTCTGTAAGAGGAGCACGAATTTCACGGGGAATGTAGAAATTATTTGGGTATTTCGCCGCAAAATCTCTCCACTCCTCCTTAATCTCTTCCTTACGATTCGGTTTTTTTTCGAGAGCAAACGGCCATAGTACTTCCGCTTGTGCCAATTCCAATTCTTCAGGATTGGGAGCATCCGCAAATTCTGGATCATCAAACAACGAATTTGCGTGTTTTTCTGAACTGCCAAAATCGGAATTTGACACAACTGTATCTTGTTTTGTTTTATCAGAAGTGAACTTCCAAATTGAAAAAACAAACAAAGCTAAGAAAAAACTACAAACCGAAAGAATACCTATAAACCGTTTACTCATCGTTAATACCTTATGTAAAGATTGATACTACCCAAGAAATTGCCTGACCGAAAATATTCTCTGTTAAGAATTTTTTCAAATCAACTGGATTTCGATTCAAAGTATCGTAATACCAAGCAGTGTATTCACTCACTTGTGGAATTGAATATCCATAACGTGTGTTAATTGCTTTGATCAACTCATTAGCAAATAGTGAGTGACCATACATATTTGGGTGGACACCATCTAAACCAAAAACACCTGGTTGGTTAGGAAGTGGCCAATTTGCGCGAGCATTTCCTGGTGACCAACCAGAAGCACTACGAATCGGTCTTCCGTTTTCTTTAAGGTCATCAAAAATCACACGTAAGTCAGCAACTGCAAAACGCATTGTAGCAGCTTGAGCTTTGATTTCGTTGTTCAACATATTTAAAAAGTTGGAAATAGTTCCGATTTCATTCGCATCCAAAACTTGGTTTGGATTTGATACGGAGTTTCTAAAAAATGCTTTGAGTCCAGAGTAATTTGCTCTGCCACTTGGATCTTTGTAAGGTTCAAGAAAGGCAATTGCTGTTACGTTTGGAACAGTAAATAAAACCCCACCTTTTAAACTTCCCATAGCAGCCATTCTTCTGAAAAATTCACGAATGTCTCTTTTGAAACGAGCTTCGTCTAAACAATCAGTAGATGTATGAAGTGCAGTACAAAGTACGTGGTTTGCTCCAGCAGAACCAAATAAGAAAGTTGGTTTTACTTTCTCCATCACTTGCGCTTGCGTTCCTGCATCACGTAAACCAAATCTGTGGAATTTGTCTGGTTCCTGACAATCAGCAACAGTTACCCAACGATATGTATACCAATACCACTTTGCCCAATACCATTCTTTTGCTTGTTTTGTGGCAGTGATATCTTCACATTTACCTGATGTTTTTAATAGAGTTGTATACTCTGCACCTGTGATACCTGCATGTGTTGGTAAGGAAACAGTGGATTTGTTTCCACCGATGATGCTTTCCGCAATACAAAAAATCCCACAATCCCACTTAAGGACATCTTCTAAGTTAACGAAAGGTCCTTTCAAAACATTATAAGATACGGATGCTCCTGCTTGTTTTGATACAAGAACGGGATAAGCCCAATCTTGTGTTTTTTTCTCTACGGTGACACCAAAAAAACCTTGGCTTAAGGAATCTCCTACGACCCCAACTCTTTGGAACATTTCACCTTGTGTTTGCGCAGATAATGAACCTGCCAGAAACAAAGCGAGCACCAAACTGAATGCTTTATTTGTCTTCATATTTCCTCCCAATCAGAACATTTTCAACATATTTTGAACAATTGAGACATTTTGGTGTCTTTTTGAACGAGCGTCAAATAATTTATTTCCGAACCATTGCAATTTTTTGAACTAAGTTCATAACAAATCCCACTACATTTGGTCCTAAATTTTCATTTACGGCAAGAAGCCTTCTACAGAACCTTGTTTAATTGACAATGAGATTAAATCTCATTCGCAAAGGGAGACTATCAGCCGATGTTTGGGAAGCAAATTATAACCATCGTACTAACACTTGGGATATCCACTATGGGATGCACCAAACAAGAAAACAACGAAGCGTCACTACTTGCTTCCTTAGCACTTGTTGGTGCGGGTGGAAACCAAACTGCCTTTTTAGAAACCTATTCCCAAATTGCCTTCCAAAACTATAGCGATGCTTATGCGGATGTAGTTTTGATGCGAGAAAAGGTAACCACCTTTACACAAAAAGCCTCTCCTTCTCTTTCCGAACTAAACGAAATCAGAACCCTTTGGAGAAAAGCAAGGAGGAGTTACTTACAAGCAGAAATCTTCCGTTTTAGCCAAGGACCTGTGGATAACCCAAATCTTACGGGAGGTGTGGAACTCGAACCTTTGATGAATTCCTGGCCTTTAGATGAAGGATACATTGATACAGTTGTGTTAGCAGGTACTGTCACGAAACAAGGATTAATCGATAAAAACCAAGGTGATTGTTCTAGTGGAACATGCCCCGATGGAGATACTGCTAAAAATATCTCTGTTGGTTGGCATGCCATAGAATATATCTTATGGGGAGTTGATGCGACAAATAACTCAACACCAGGTACAAGCATCACCCAAACTAACTTTACCACTGCGAATGGATCTGGAAGTGCACAAGCCAAACGTTCTGCTTATTTATTGTATGCTACAGAAATTTTAGAATCACATTTACTGCTCATAAAAAATGCATGGGATCCTTCTATCTCAGGTTCCTATGTTCAAAAATTCAAAACGAGTTCCACTTCTTTTGAAAATATCCTAAGAGGGATTGCCAAGTTTGCAGGTGGTGAATGGGGAGGAGAAAGAATGACAGGTGTTTTTGGTGGAGACCAGGAAGAAGAACATTCTTGTTTTTCCGACAATACAAAATCAGACTTTTATTATGATGCCAAAGGTTTAGAGAATATCTTTAACGGAACCTACACTGGTTCGAAAACCATCACCGGGTATGGACTGAAAAATCTATTAGGCAAAGAAACAAATTATATCAAAGAAAGGATCACGACTGCAGAACAATTCTGTTTGAATGAATTTGCTGAAGATACTTCCCTAAATCAAACCTGTAGTGGCAGTCTCATTTCTAGTCGATTTGATCGAATGATCGCAACCGTCAATGTATCGGGTTCTGCTACTGAAAATGCAGATTACCAACTCTTTCGTTATCAAATCCAACCTGCTGTTCAAGAAATCGCAAAGTCAATGCAAAGAACCGCAGCGAGTTTTGGAGTTTCCATCGGTGACGATGGCCTTGTGATCCAATAAAAATAGAAAAAAATGAAATACATCCACCTTATCCTTGTTCTAACATCATTTGTCTTTGTGAATTGCAAAACACAATCCAGTGATGATGAAAAAAATTCAGTTTTACTTTTGGCAGTCTTATCTGCCACATCTTGTTCTTTAGGAGATTCATTGAATGACCCTTGTGAACAGTACAGTGGTGGGGAAACCACAACATTCGACTCAACAGAATCTGCCTTTGATCTAGAAGCTGCGAATGTATTAGATGCAAGGAGGTCCATTGATTTCCAAGATGGAAATGCTAACTTTAATCGAACATGGTTACCAGCTGGTAATTCTTCTGTTGCGGGGCTGGGGCCAGTTTTTAATAACAGGTCTTGCCAAAGTTGCCATGTAAAAGATGGAAGAGGCCGCCCACCCGCAGACGGAACAAGTTTATCCTCCATGTTGATTCGTTTGAGTGTTCCAGGAAACAATCCAACAACAGGAGGTCCTGTTGCGATGACAAATTTCGGAACACAATTGAATACAGAAGGGATTACCGAATATGGAACTGGTACTCAAATTCCAAAAGAAGGAATTGTTACCATTACCTATACAGAAGAACCAGGAACCTTTCCTGATGGAGAATCCTACTCTTTACGAAAACCAAATTATACAATCACATGGAATGTGGGAGGTGGTGCCACTCAAATCAATGTGGCAAATCCTGGCCAACCTTACCACCCTACAAACAATGCTTCTGGATCCTATTTAATCTCACCAAGAACATCACCTATGATGCCGGGACTCGGTTTATTGGAAGCAATCCCAGAAACCACCATACGATCGTTTGCCGATGAATTCGATACAAATGGAGATGGGATTTCAGGTAGACCCAATATAGTTTGGGATACGACACAAGCAAAAACCTTTTTGGGTAGATTTGGATGGAAAGCAAACCAACCAAACTTAAACCACCAAAATGCGAGTGCTTTTCTTGGTGATATTGGACTCACTACATCTATTTTTCCAACCGAAAATTGTGCAACAGGTCAAACCTTATGTTCATCTAGCCCCACAGGCAATGGAACAAATCCTGAAATTTCCAATGATCGTCTAGCGAGAGTTACATTCTATACAAGTCTGGTAAGTGTTCCTGGTCGAAGGGGATGGAAATCTGATGATGTGAGAAGAGGAAAAGAAATTTTCATTCAAATAGGATGTGCATCTTGTCATATCCCAAGAATCAAAACAGGAGACCACCCTATTCCTGAAATTGCAAACCAAGAGATAAGACCTTATACTGATTTACTCATCCATGATATGGGTGATGGTCTCAGTGATTTTCGACCTGATTTTAAGGCTAGTGGGAATGAATGGAGAACAACACCTTTATGGGGATTGGGACTCATCGAAAGAGTTAATGGACATGAACTTCTGTTACACGACGGCAGGGCAAGAGGAATCCAAGAAGCGATTCTTTGGCATGGTGGTGAAGCTGAACCAATCAAAAATAATTTTAAGTCATTATCCAAAGACCAAAGAACCAAATTAATTTCATTTCTAAAATCATTATGAAACAAAACAATATTCTATCAAAAATTATCTTCTATAGTTTTTACATACTTCTGATCAACTGTGGAACAAAACCTGGACAATCCTCTGATAATGCCCAAATATTAGGACTTGTTGATACGTACTTCCGAAACTATTCAACTTCCAGTCTGTTACTGGATATTTCCAATAATCTAATCCTTCCTAAATATACCAATTTAAACAATAAAATCACAAATCTTCAGACCGCTGCCAATACATATGTAACAACAACTGATGTGACAAACCTTACTAATGTAAGAAATGCTTGGATGGAAGCAGATTTAGCATATCGGCAAATTGAATGGGCTTATTTTGGCCCCGCCTCCATTCCCTATAATGTGTATTTATATTTAGATAGTTTTACTAGATCCTATCCGATTGATCCAACTTCCATAGAATCCAAAATCACCTCTAATTTAGCACCTACTGGACTCCGAGTTGATGGTATGGATGCAGTTGAATACCTACTGTTCAAAGACAATGTTACAACTACAAATACAGCTTTTGCAGATACAAATCGTAAAACATATCTAACAAAACTCATCCAAGACATTAAAACACAATCTGGATTATTACTTTACCATTGGGATAAATCAAGATCTTCTTCCTTTTATAATTCCTTCACAAATGCGGGGAAAGGAAGTGTTGAATACCCAAATACAAAAGATGGTTTAACGGAAATTACTAACCAATTGGTATTTTTCTGTAACACGATGATTGATATTAAAATTGCCGAACCTTCTGGATTACGTGCAACCAATCTAGGAGTAAAAGATATTACAAAAGTAGAAACTCCTTATGCAAATTTATCCTTAGACTCACTCATCCAAAACCTACAAGGAATTTCTGATTTAGGAGACGTAGGACTCTATCGATTTTTAGCTCTCAGAAATGATTCCATTGTCCCTAGGCTACAAGAACAAATCAAATCGACAATTTCATCCGTTAATTCCCTTAAATCAAAATATGGTACGTTCCAAAATGCGATCACAAATGGAAACCAAGATGTAGAGGCGATGTTAGGTGAATTCAAAGAACTCCGTGTGATGATCAGTACAGAATTAATTAGTTCTCTTGGTGGAACCATTGGAGCGAGTACAAATGACGGTGATTAAATTTTTTAATCAACCAGTCTCATCTTTATCCTTACAGTTTCTACGATTTGGTTATGGGCTAACAACGACGATTATCATCATTCGATACTTTTATTTTGGATGGATCCATACTTACTTCATCCAACCAACTTTTTTTTTCAAACATTTTGGACTGGAATGGGTTCCAAACTTACCACCTTCGTTCATTTACCTTTTATTTATCATTTTACTTTTGACTTCGATTGGGATTTTATTTGGTTATTTTGTTCGCACAAATCTTATGATTTTTACGATCGGATTCACTTGGTTTCATTTTATCGATGCAACTATTTACCTGAATCATTATTACCTGATATCAATTTTGGGATTTTTACTCTGGTTATCTCCGATCTCAAAGTATGACACACCGATCACAGGAATTCAAAATTGGATTCGAACTCCAATGCCAGTCACCAAACTATGGATTTATGCATTTCGATTACAAATTGGTTTGGTTTATTTTTTCGGTGGACTTGCCAAATTACAACCCGATTGGATGTGGGAAGCATTACCATTAAAACTATGGTTGTACCAATCAGAAGGAAAACTTCCGTGGTTTGACCCAATTCTTGGGTTACCTGTGACTGCTTATGTTTTCTCTTGGATAGGAATCCTGTTTGATCTATCGATCCCTTTTTTACTATGTTTCGCTCGGTTTCGATTGGTAACATGGAGTGTAGTCCTTCTCTTTCATTCATTTACCTCGTTTTTATTTCCGATAGGTGTTTTTCCAATTGTGATGAGTGTATCTTCACTTATCTTTTTTCCTGCAGACTGGCCAAAACAAGTATGGAATCGATTTTTCAAAGAGAAAGATCATAAAATTCAACTGGAAGACAAAGAAAATGAAATTCCATCAAATAGTCGTTTGTATCCAATTGAAGGGATTCTCATAGTTTTCCTTCTATTTCAAATTCTGATTCCTTTTCGCCACTTATTTTATCCTGGTCAGGTTACTTGGACAGAAGAAGGAATTAAATTCTCATGGCAAGTGATGGTAGCCGATAAAGTGGGTGAAGCCCTATTTTTTGTCCAAGGTAAATCCATTGATCCAAGGAACGAACTTACAGAATACCAATACAGAATGATGGTGATTCAACCTGAACATCTCATTCAATACGCCAAACACATCCAATCGAAAGCCGCAATCGAAACAGGCCAAAAAGACATACCAGTGTATGTTCAATCCCATGTTTCACTAAACGGCAAACGAACAAAACCCTTGTTTGCACCAGATGTAGATTTAACGAAAATCGAAATTAATTTTTTACCATTAAAAGGACTCAATCGATGAATACGTTCCGATTCCGTTTTCAATTACTTGTTATCCTCCTTTTCTTTCTTAGTCGTAACAATTACGCACAATCTGGGACAGAAGAAAAAGAACAAATTCCTCAAAAGAATGAAGGAATCCATGTCATTGGTAACAAAAAAGAAGACCTAAAAAAAATCCCAGGTTCTGCTTATATCCTCGATAATAAATACTTACAAGAAGCATCACCGACCGATCCAATGGAAGCGTTAAGGAGGGCTCCTGGAGCCAGTGTTAGGTTCCAAGACGCAGCAGGACTCACACCCAATATCGGATTTAGAGGGGTAAGTAATGAAGAATCAAGGAAAACATTAATCCTTGAAGATGGTATTCTCACATCTCTATCTCCTTATGGGCAACCAGAAAGTTATTACTCTCCATCAATTGAAAGAATGGAACGAATTGAAGTGATCAAAGGATCTGGTTCCATTTTATTTGGACCAAATACGATTGGTGGAATTGTGAATTTTGTCACCAAACGTCCGCCAGTTGAATCAACCTTTTATACAAAAAACGTAGGGGGCGAAAATGGATACCTTTCTACCTATAATTCCTATGGTAAAAGTTTTGGATCAAGTGCATTTGAAGTTTCTCTTTTAAGGAAACAAGGAAATGGATTTCGTAATTATCAAAATTTTGACGTAACAGAAGGAAATGTAAAATGGATTCAAGATTGGAATGAGAACCATACCACAACTATCAAATTAGGTTATCATATGCAAAATGCACAATCGACTTACTTAGGTTTGTCGCAAGGATTATTTTGGAAAGATCCAAGAATCAATCCTGCCAAGTATGATGAAAAACAATTAAATCGCAGCCAGACCATTATATCACATAATTGGAAATTAACAGATGAACATTCCCTCATCATTCGAGGTTATGTTTCCCAAGCAGAAAGAAATTGGGCAAGGCAAGACTTTTTATCTGGAAAGTCCGATGAAGGTGGATATTTAAATCCACCGACCGATACACTTAGAACATACTCTCCAGGCATCATTGGCAACCGACCTGGCGACAGTATTTATATGCGAGAAACGTATACAAGCAGAGACCAATCTTTTTTAGTTGGTGGTTTGGAAACAAAACTGGAATCCAAATTTTCAACCTTTTGTTTAAAACATGAAACGGACCTTGGAATCAGATTCCATGGTGAAAATAATCTGACACAAACAAATGTAAAAAAAACTGACGATCCATTAGGGTATCTAACCAAAGCGAGTCTGCAAGAGGAATCCCTTTCAAATAACTTATTACAACCTTCCTTACCGAATTTTAACCTAAACCGACAAGAAAGAAAAATTGAAGCCTTTGCCTCTTATTTCCAAGACAGGATCCAACTATCTGAGAATTGGAAATTGATTCCAGGGATTCGATATGAAGAAGTGAGACAAAAAGCAATTACAACTAGAAGGCAAGCGACACAAGAAGATTACAGATTAGGTGCTGTTTTACCCAATGATGTTTCTGTCAATAGAAGGAGTTCAAGTGAATCCAGAACTCATATCATCCTTCCTGGAATTGGAATCACTTATGATATCACAAAAAAGTTCATTTGGTTTTCGGGAGCTCATAAAGGATTTTCTCCTCCTACCTTTGGAACTTCCTTTAGCCCACAAGGTAATGACTATCGACTCAAACCAGAAACTTCTACAAATTACGAATCTGGCATCAGAGGTGATTTAACTTCCTATCTATACACAGAACTAGTTGGTTATAAAATGTATTTTCGTGATCAAATCATCAACGTGAACGAAGTTGGGGGTGAAAACGGAATCAGGCCAGCAAACACTGGTTATTCTACCCATACTGGAGGTGAAGCAGTTGTTGTTTGGGATCCGGCAAAAATGCAAAAATCAGAATGGAGAGTGCCCATTGAGTTGATCTACTCTCGCATTGAAGCTAAATCGAGAAGTTTTAATCCTTTCCCAGTATCCCAAACTAGTGATGGACGTGAATTGATAGAGATTGTACCTGCTTATACAGTCAATAACTACCAATTCATCTCTAGTGATACAACTGGAAATTATTTACCCTATGTTCCCAAAGAAACAATTACAACAGCGATTTCGATTTCGTCACCACAAGGATATTATGGTCGTTTAGAATACCAATATATTGGAAAACAATATTCAGATTTACTGAACACGAAAGATGAATCGGAAGATGGAAATAAAGGGATCATTCCAAAAGTGGAATTATGGAATACAAGTTTAGGTTATCGATCTCCAGACAAATGGTCAGTCTTCATCAATGCTAAAAACATCCAAGATAAACAATATGTATCGGGAAGACTACCAACGGGGATCCAACCTGGTCCATTCCGACAAATCAATGTTGGTTTTACCTTGGAATTATAATTTGTATATATGAATCAAATTCTATCAAAGTAAATTCGTTAATGAAATGAGATTAAAAGTACTTTCCGACTCGATCATAATTTAAAAGGGCAGATTGTACGGTTGTCTCTTCCCATGAATCAAGAACAACACCATTCCCTTTTAAATACACCAATACATCATTTCGTTCTACGGTTGGAATTTTCGTTAGTTCTTTTAAAACGAGAGACATACGTTTGGAATTTCGTTCCTTAGGAGTTAAATTGATTTCTTTTTGCAAATCATACTTATCTTTTAATTCCTGGCAAAAAGTTTCCCAAACATGGATGGAACTTAAAATAACCTCAAGTCGTTTCCTGTTTTCAATTTCCTTTTCGCTGATTTCTTCATTCTTTAGATTTCCGGAAACCATCATCATTCTTAGATAATAATACAAAGTATGGCTGTTTAGTAAAATCTTACGTATTTCATTTTCTCTTAAGTTTGAAAATATTCCGAGTAAGGTTTGCATAGTCATATTTTTTTCTTCTAAAAGATCAAAGTATGCTTCCCAAGTTTGAGGGTCTAAATTCGAAAGGAGATGAATTTTTAAAGTGGGATCACGATCCATCTCTTCACCAAGAGATAAAATTCTCAAACTTTGAGCGGAATCAAACATACTTCGAATTTGCAAAAAATAGGCATTGGAATCAAAATGATCTAATAAAAACTGTTTTCCATATCCAAAGTAAATGAATCTCATCAAAAGTTCTGGAGTGATGTTCGGATCATTTAGAAATTTTTTTGTCGCATCCTCAGTGCGTAACAACCATAAATATTCGAATACCAAGTCACAAAACTCAGTATCTGACAACATATGTTCAGCTAATGATTTAAGATCTTCACCTTTGTCAATGGAGGAAAAAAATGATAGAAGCTCATTTGGCGATGCGTTTTTCCAAAATTGAGAGGCCTTCCATCGCATGACTATTCTTAATGTGAAAAACGAACAAAGTCAATTGAAATTTAGATAGTTCTTTTTTTTAGTATATTAATATACATTCCAATACGAACTGAGTAGAAGATTTTTACAAATTTTTCCCCTAGAACCAGTATTAATGGTCAGGATTGAATCATATGTATGTGGCACAGCAACTATCTTGCCGTTAGGTGTCAAAACTCCATCTCCCCATTTATTTCCACTACCAATTCCCGTATTATGTGTAGTATATGCTAAACTGACTGGATCAATTGCAAGTATATCTGTAATATCTGCCGGGATGGTGATAATCCTTCCATCGGCAGAAAAAATTCCACCTCTCCATTTTCCTGTACCACCTGTTGGAGAAGTTCGAAGGGTTACTGAATCATTACTAGGGTCCAAAAAGATAAAATCAGAATCGTTTGAAGGAATACCAACTAACATACCATCTGATGTAACAACTGCATGCCTCCATTTTCCTAAACCTGTCTTTGGTGAAGGGATTGTATACGATCTTTCTGAATAAGGATCCAAAACAAAAATAAAATCAATATCAACGGGGAATGCATAAATTTTTCCATTGGGAGCAAGCACTCCCCCTTCCCACATATTTGATAATGAGAGTGGAGAAGGAATGGTCCGAACCAAATCTGTTTGTGGGTCTATGACTAAAATTTGATTTGCAGAATTGGGAATTCCATAAATTAGACCGTTCGGAGCAAGCACTCCACCACGCCACTTACCGACACCTGTTAGAGGGGAAGTTAAAAAATAACTTTGATTCGTGAGTGGATTGAACACAAGGATTTGGTTTGCATCCCTTGGAATTCCGTAGATTTTACCATTTGGTGCAAGTACCCCTCCTTCCCATTGTGCCGATCCAATCGATGTTGTGTTCACATTGGATGAGGAATTTTGTGTTGGATCAATGACGAGAAGATCTGATCGATTATAGGGAAGAGAATACACTAACTCTTGGTTCGTAAGAACACCACCAAGCCATTTTGCTAAACCCGTTTCTGGTTGGGTGAAAGTTTGAAAAGTCACTCCGTCAGTACCTAAGGCAGCTTGTTTTTTAAGTTCTTCCGCTACATACTTCCAACGACGAGGTTGGATGATCGAAAGCGGGTCCATTTCGCAAATGGATTTATTGGGGGCACGAGAACCACAAAATTCTCGGTCATCATCTGTGAGGATCCTTGCGAGATAAAAATCACGGAAGGATTCTGAGTTTGGATCACAACCATTCCCAAGTTTTGGGAATTGGCAATTTAGGATCATCATTGATACAAGGAGAATTAAGTATTTATAATATTGGTTTCCTCGAATTTCCAATCCAATCCCTCTAGATAGAATGATTCCAACCAAGATCGCAAATTTGTCAAATGAAAGAAATTTCTTTCCAAAGTGAAAACTGACTGAAGTTTTTTTACAGAAAACCAATCGAGAGGTAAAAATAAAATTAGATCGGTGTATCATAAGTAGAGTTAAACAAAATGAGACAACTAAGTTTACTACGAATTTAATTTCATTGACGTAGAGTAAAAAGACAATTTATTTGAGACGTCGTCATGATGAAGCCCCTTTCCTATTTTGATTCCCTTCCTTTTTCTCAGGACTTGTCCCTAGTATACACAATCATTTATAGATAGAACGAAGATTCAATGAAATCAAATACAGAACATTTAAACCTATCGTCGAGTTCCCAAACGAACACTGGATCTGAAAAATTCCAAACCGCAAATTTAGCGAGATGTATCTATACTCTTGTAATGGTTTTGGTATTTTACCACTTCCAACTTCCTTGGATTGTTGTGATTGGTTCTGTGCATTTAGTTTTTTCCGTGATTTGGTTTTTACTCATTCATTTTGATATCTTAGTAGAAAAAGATGTTTGGTGGAGTGGTTACGTGCCAGCAACTTTTGATTTGATTTGGCTCACTGTCCTTGCATATGGAACAGGTCATATCACTTCATTTTTTATACTTGGTTATTTAGGTTCAATTGCTCTCAGTAGTATGTCACTGGATCGAAATTATGGCGTTTACAATGCATTTTTAGCAACTGTCTTATTTAGTGCCATGGGATTTTTTGTGTATTATGATGTGATACCACTTGTGAATATCTTAATGCCACCAGTAAAACCTACATTACTGAGTATCTTTATTTCGTCATTATTACTTGGTGGGAGTGCATTCATTGTAAATCAGATTGTTTCAAAATTGTTTTCTTCCTTAACAGATGTGAACGAAAAATTATTAGCAATTGCAATGACCGATCCATTAACAGGCATTTCAAATCGTAGGTCTTTTTTTTCCAATTTAGAAATTGAAATGGCAAGGCAACACCGTAGCACATCTCCCTATCCCATTGCATTCCTATTGTTCGATTTAGATCTATTCAAATCCATTAACGATACTTATGGTCATGAAATTGGAGACTTAGTACTCATCGAATTTGCAAGTGTCTTAAAATCATCCTTACGAAAACAAGACTTTCCAGCTAGATGGGGTGGTGAAGAATTTTTGGTTTTATTACCAAATACTGATTTAGATGGAGCCATTGTGACTGCTGAAAAAATCCGGAGTGCCTTCCATTCCTTAAAGATACCAATCAAAGGAAAAGAACTCCGATGTTCGACGAGTGTAGGGATCTCCATTCTGAGGGATCAAACAACGAATCCAGAATCTGTCATCAATCTTGCAGATGAGTATTTATACGAGGCGAAACGAAAAGGTAGAAACCAAGTTTATTCTGAAAAAAATCTTTAATCATCTCATTTGCTGTTGTCAATTTTTTCAATTGGTCAAAAGAAATCCGTGATCCAAGATTAAGAAAGTTCTTTGACGAGACGATCAAATCCAGCATTTGTCCCTTCGATTCTACCTTGTATTTCGATCTTTTGTATTCCTTCCTCGGAAACTTCTCCAAGGAGTACAATTTGTTCGGTAAAAGTCATCTTAGTTCTACCTTCAATTAACGATTCAAAGATAACAGTAACCAAAGAAACTGAAATCCGAATATCATTCATATACATTCCAAATGCATAAACGATTCTTTCGTTTGGAATGATATCATAATAGGTAGCATCAAAAACATGCCGACTTCCAGAAGGTGTGATCACTAAATTGGATTCTTTTCCACCCACTCGAAAATCCAAACTGAACTCTACAGTTTTCCAATCATCGTGGCATGAAAACCACTTACGTTTTGACTCCGGGTTCGCCCAAGCTGCAAAAACTTTTTCTTTTGATGCGGGTAAGATTCGATCAATGGTAAAAGATGTATTGGTGACTAACATTCTGATTTTTTTAGACTCCATCCGAGTTTTCTTCTGACGATTCGATTAAAAATTGACTCAATCGATCAAAACTACGATTCCAAGTAGACTTCCTTTCATCTAACCATGAATTGATGCCATTCAATTTTGAAAAATTTAATTCGTATGTCCGTACTCTTCCTGATTTATTGGATTGCACTAACCCACCATTTTCTAAAACTTTCAAATGTTTTAATACAGATGGTAAAGCCATATCCAATGGTTCGGCTAATTCCATAACGGAAGCAGATCCCAAACTCAATCGTTCCACCATTTGCAATCGACTCGGGTCAGCAAGTGCATGAAAAATTTGGTCTATTCCAGGTTCTTTCAGTGTCATATTAAAATTCATTCATTGTCGAAAATCGTAAAAAAATGTCCTTACTTTTTTTCTTTCAAAAATCTTTTTGGAATTTGATCAAAAAAAGGATACATATGAAAATAAGGCTCTGCTTCATCTAATGTTCGTTTAACGGAATCTTTTTCCAATAATCTTTCAAAATAATTAGTTAGTTTTGGGTAACCATTGCGAAAACTAAGAAGCGTATCGGAATAAAACAAAGCAGGAACTGCGGAACAATCTGCCATGCTAAAGTGATCAGATACAATGTAGTTCTTTGTATCTAATTCTTTTTCTAACATACCATATGCGACAGGCAATCTTTCATAAGCACGTTCAACACCAAATGGATCTTTTTGTCCCTCAGGGCGAATGCGATCCAAAACAATTTTTTGGACAGAATCACTGATGTACAAATCAAAAAATCGGTCCCAGAGTCTCACTCCAATGGATTCTTGTGTTGGAGTTGGTAGCAAATTAGCAGTTCCTGGATAGTATTCGCTGATGTATTCAATGATGACACTTGTCTCAGGGATGATTTGGTTACGCATCCGATCTCTCAAAAGTGGAATTTTCCCAACAGGCCAATAAGCGAATAATTCTGATCTAGATTCTTCCTCCGATAGGTCTACAAACCTTGGTTCAAATTCAGTTCCATTTTCATACAAGGCAATGAGGACCTTGTGGCAAAAGGAAGCCAGTGGGTGGTAATAAAGGAGTAGGTTTGTTGGGCTATTGTTATCCATTTGGCTAACTTTCTAACTCCAGACAGTTTGGCAATCCAAATAGTTACCCAGATGGTTAAGTATCATCCTTTTACCACCGATTCCCTCCATTGGGGGCCAAAACACGAACATTCTGGCAAAAAAATACAATTCCTTGGGTTGTTTCTTTGCAAATCAAGTGGGTCTGTTACAGGGGGGAAGAGCACCTGCCCACGAGCCACTCCCCTCCTCCCTAACTCGGGTGGGGGATTTTAAATTCACGGACACATTATGTCTCATAACCATTTCTTTCCGCTGGGCGAGCCCCAGGCACGATCCATCAAATTGCATTGGCTTCGTGTCGCTTGGGGCTTTTCGTATTCAGGGGCCAGGCTATCCAGGGCTTCGGTCGCAAAATGCGACCGCTTACGCGCCCTTTCTATCCTTCTCGCGTGTCTGTAATCTGATAACTCATTTACACCCAAAGAATCAATTCACCAACAGACTTCTAAAAACGATCGTTCTTTCCTCTGTGTTGTTTCGAATTCCAAAATCTCATTTGCGTGTTTCAAAGTGATATCAATGTCGTCCCAACCATTGCGGATCCGATTCACGGAAGCAGAATCCAATTGGAATGGAAAGTTATGTTCCCCAGCTTTCACCTCAAACGTTTCTAGATCGATTTGGATTTGTGCGATTCCTTGATTGGAAACCCATTCCAACAAAGAATGGATTTCTCCTTCCTGTAAACGAACGAGAGCGATTCCATTCTTAGCAGCATTGATTGCAAATATGTCTGCAAAAGAAGGAGCGATAATCACTCGGAATCCAAAATCAGCAAGTGCCCAAGGTGCATGTTCCCGACTCGAACCACAGCCAAAATTTTTTCCAGCAATGAGAACACTCGCATTCATAAATCTTTCTTGGTTCAAAATAAATTCTGGATTCAATACCTTTCCTTCAAGGTCTAAATACCGCCAATCATGGAATAAATGGGTACCAAAACCCTTTTTATTGATTAACTTCATAAATTGTTTGGGTAGGATTTGATCGGTATCAATGTCCTCTCTTGGAATGGAGACAACAACTCCCGTATGTTTTGTCCAATGATTTGCCTTCATGCGAATCTCCTCACATCTGTTAATTTTCCAGTCACTGCTGCTGCAGCTGCCATGGAAGGACTCACTAAATGTGTCCTCCCTCCTCTTCCCTGCCTTCCTTCAAAGTTACGATTCGAAGTAGAGGCACATCTTTCTCCTGGTTGTAAAACGTCGTCATTCATTGCAAGGCAAAGAGAACAACCAGGTTCTCTCCATTCAAATCCCGCTTCTAAAAAGATTTTGTCCAAACCCTCTTGTTCCGCTTGCCGTTTGACTCTACCAGAACCAGGAACCACAAGAGCTATTACATTCGGATGAACTTTTTTTCCTTTTGCCACTTCCGCAGCAGATCGTAAATCTTCAATTCTACCATTCGTACAAGATCCGATGAACACCTTATCGATGTTAATTGAAGACATTGGAGTACCTGGTTGTAAATCCATATACGCCAAAGCATTTTTTGCCGTTTCTCTTTCTCGTATGTCCTGGAACTCTTCTGGATTAGGAATGAAACTTCCAATCGATATCGTCTGTGATGGATTTGTCCCCCACGTGACCTGCGGTTCAATCTTAGATAGATCTAATTCGATCTCTTTGTCAAAAATTGCACCATCATCAGAGAAATATGTTTTCCAATACTCGACTGCTTTCTGAAAACTTTCACCTTTCGGAATGAGTTTTTTATCTCTTAGATATTCAAATGTTATCTCGTCTGGCGCGATAAGACTTGCTCTTGCACCGGCTTCGATACTCATATTACATAAGGTCATTCGTGCTTCCATCGATAATGATTCAATCCATTCACCTGAATATTCAATCGTATATCCTCTTCCTCCGGAAGTTCCGATTTTTGCAATGAGTGCTAGGACAATATCTTTTGCCGTAATCCCAAATCCAGGTGTTCCAACAAATCGAACTAACATTGATTTGGTTTTAGCCTGTTTTAAGGTTTGTGTCGCGAGAACATGTTCCACTTCACTCGTTCCAATTCCAAACGCTAACGCACCAAAGGCGCCATGGGTTGCTGTATGAGAATCTCCGCATACAATGACTGAACCTGGGATTGTAAATCCTATCTCAGGACCAACTACATGTACAATCCCTTGCTCTGGATCTTCTGGTCCGTACAATTGAATTCCAAACTCTTTGCAGTTTTTCTCCATTGTATCAATTTGTAAACGTGAGACAGGTCCCGCGGCATCTCTGTTTTTCCGGTCTCTAGTGGAAACATTGTGATCCACAACTCCAAAGGTGAGATCTTTCCTTCTTACATCCCGATTTTTATCTCTTAAACCATCAAATGCTTGGGCTGAAGTTACCTCGTGAAGGATATGCCTGTCCACATATAAAATCGTTTCCGAATCTGAACTTTCTATGATCCGATGGTTTTCCCAAATTTTGTCGTATAGAGTCTGTCCCATATTTCCCTCTTGCTAAATACAGTATCAAAAATTTGAATATAATGCAAATAAATTGGTTTTATGAAATATATAACTAAAAGTTATATGTATTTATGGAATTCCGTCAGATCATCTACTTTCTTGAAATCTCAGAATCAGGCACATTTCAAAAAGCAGCAAGCCGATTGGGATTAACACAACCAGCACTCTCCAAACAAATATTTCTTTTAGAAAAAGAATTAGGGATCACCGTTTTGGAAAGAGGAGGAAGGTCGGTTAGGCTTACTCATGAAGGTGAAAGATTCTATCAATATTCAGTTCGGATGAAGGAGTTATGGGAAGAAATTCAAAATGCTTTTTCGAAAGAGAATGAATTAAAAGGAAATTTTTCAATCTCTGCAGGTGCGACAGTATCCGCTTGGATCTTACCTCAAATCTTAAAAGAAATTCTAAAAAAAAGACCAGGGCTCTCTCTTTCCGTTCGCGAAGGAGACGCATCTGAAACCAAGGACGCAGTATTAAAAGGGGAAGTTGATCTTGGTATCTTAACAGGCCCCATTTCGGAACCAAGTTTGAATGTATTGGAATTTTTATCTGACAAAATTTATCCAGTTGCAGCAAAAGACCATCCGATCTTCCAAAAGACAAAAATCAAAATTGATGATTTAAAAAAACAACCTTTTGTATGTTTCCATCCAGGATCAGCTCTGAGAAAAGCTGTCGAAAAAAAGATCAAATCATTTACAAAAGATTTTGGTCCAAACATAGCAATGGAACTGAGGAGTGTAGAATCCGTTATCAAATCATTAGAAGCAGGACTTGGGATTGGATTTTTATCTGAATATTCAATTAATTCAAAATTGAAAAAAATTAAATTCGAAGACTGGAACACCGAACGAAAATTTTATCTCTGTTATCGAAAAAAATCAGGACCTACACTTGCTTTCCTCGCGGAAGAGATTCTCAAATCAGCAGAAAAATGGAAATTGGAAATGGAATAAATGATCAAATGAAATTAGAGAAATCGTCTAACTGATTTTATGTGAAATCAATTAGATAAAGTGAGTTATTGTTCCACACAGATTAACTGCTGGTTACTCAAATTACAAGGATCAGGAGTCCAACCTGCTGTAATGTCAGCAATCAAAGTAGAATTTCCTTGCCCCATAACACCCGTAATTGCATACGTTTCGTCTAAAAATTAAAGCGATAATTTGCACCAACTTGTACGTAAGTAAGGATTGTTTTGGAATCCAATAACATGGGAATGATGATTTGAGGAGCATACACTTTCACTAAAATTTGAGAAGGGTCGGAATTCCCTCCTCCTCCTTCATTTTCAGTGATATAACCCGATCCTAATTTGTTTTTTAGAACCATGTTACTTGCTTCCAAAAAGAAACTGACATCACCTTTGATTTTTGTAGAAAATTTTACATTCACTTCTGTTCCAGTAGATTTCCATTGGTAGTCCAAACCAAATTGCCTATATTTAAAAGGTGAAGTTTCGAAACCAAATTCATTACTCCGAAACGAAGAAGGTCCTTGCATATCCAAATGCAAAATCTGCCCTTGTAGAGAAAATCGATCCCAAAATTTCCATTCGTATCCAATCCCTACGCTATACCCTTTGAGCGATTGAGTCGAATTTCGGAAATCTGCTCGAGATGGATTATTACCTGTACTTGTCAATCCACCAATGCTTGATACCTCTTGGTTACTCTTTGTCCAAATACGTTCCACTCCAGCAACGATTTGAAAATCAAACAATGGATGTGGATAAGGCGTAAAACCGATTCTCGTTGATACCTTTTGAAACTTTGTATCTCCGTTACCAAATAACGCATTCGTTGATTTTTCACCACTCGAGGATGAACCACTTCCCCCACCAGATGAGATCGTTTGGAATCCACCTATATTAAAATTTCCATTTGCTTCTGTTCCTCGGATTTCAACCGTAAAACGATTCCAAGCATAAAACAAACGGGGAGTGAAACTGTGATTTTTTGTTTTGTATGGAGTGGACTGAAGCTCAGCCCCACCACCACCAAATAGAAGTCCCGCAATTTGAATGGTTTGAAAGAAAGGACGGAGTTCCATCTGGTTTTTACCACTCCCCATTCCCAAGGAAGCTTCTAGATAATGGCGTTTTGCATTTGAAAGTTGTTCTTCTCTTTTTTTGAGTTTTTCTTCTTTGGTTTTGAGTTCTTCTGCTTCCTGTTTTTGTTTTTCAGCAAGTTCCTTCTCTTCTCTCAGTTTTTTTTCTTTCTCAGAAGGCTGAGGGTCTTTTTTAAGAGCCGCAGAATCTGTTTTCCGCCCATAGAAAACTTTTTGGATCGATGACTTTGGGTACACCTTCGTATTTCCGTCTGCTAACTTGATTGTAACAGAATCCTTATCTTGGGCTAAAACGGATCCTTCTATTTTTTCTCCAGACTTAAAAAGAATGGTTTCACTCTGAAGGGAGATATTGGCGAAGAGAAAAACGAACCATAATAATAGTAAATATTGTTTCATAAAAGGGACAAACGGATACCTAACGTAAATCGATTGTAGCACATAATCAAAATTCTGCAATTCGATTCCCTTCGTTGCAATACAAAAATCAAATTGCGAAAAACCATCGAATGAGAAAGAAGAATTTAACCTTTGGCCATCCAAAATTGATTTTAGTGCTTTCCCTTTATTTTGCGGAAAGCCCACCCAAGGATGGAATGGAACTCATTGCCAAACAAAAGTCTATTGATTTAAGTTGGAACAAATTGCTTGCGAGATACCATCCAATGTTTGGAATCAACGAATGCACAAGAATCTATGTAGATTCATTTTTGTATTCTCTATTCACTTTTTGCTTAGAGGCGAAGGTATTTTTGGAACTAGCGAATTTTCTCAGGCCACTTCTTCAATTGGACTAGCGGATCCAAACATCATTTTACGGACAACTACTTCCAAATGAATCACAAATTGGGATTTGATCTTAGCCTTTTCCTTTGGAACCAAGTTATTACCATTACTATCGTAACTCTTGTTAGTTTCTTGGCCGTTTTCCGACAAAAACTTCTTGGTTTTATGATTTTCACCTTATCAGTATTTGTTGGGATCCATTTCCTTTCACAATCCAACCATGATTTGGTTTCCATCATGGGATTTGCCAAAATGATACTACTCCTTCCATTTGGCTTAGGAGTAGTCATTGGATATGTCTGTTTACCCGAATCAAAGCAACAAAAATTCTTACCTAGCTTTAATCGTTATATCAACTTTGCAGTATTAGCAAATATCTTTGTTATGATTTTCTCTCCTGATGGAGGAACGTATCGCGGGATTCTCAGCCGATTTCTTTGTTTTTTTCTCATCATATGGTTACTACAAGAAATGGCAAAAGTTAGGTTTCAAACCACCGAGACTAAGCTGAATATTTTTACCTTTAATTCATCACCATTGGCTTGGATTTATTGCCATGCCGGGTATCGTATAGTACTCCTTTCGTTACCAACGTTTAGTAGCTCCTATTATTTACTTTTGGAACCAATGAGTATTCTTGTGATGGTTGGTCTCTACCATTTGAACAAAAAACGAAACCCACTTTCTTATTATTTTGGATTAGCAGACACGATTGTTGTCACAACATTAACAGTTCTCATGCGGTTTCCTTTTTTACCTCCATTCCATTTGAATGGACCATATTTGACTAATTTTTCCGAACAACAATGGGACATGATTTTGATTCCAATCCAATTGATTGTGACTGGTTTTGTTTTACGGGCAATCTACATAAACTTTTTGTTATCGAAGCGCATGAATAAATAGCTTTTTATTTAAAAATTTCCAATACTTGAAAAAATTTAGAAAAATTGATTTCCACTCCATCGATAAAATAGAAAACAAACATTTCAAGTTCAAGTGAACAAATAGTAAGTAGTTAGTTTGAAGTGTATTAAATTTCAAACTAACCGCACACCTCTCCGAAACAAATTTTTACGAATCGGAGAAGGCAATTGCAAAAAAGTAGCTACTTTAGTCTAAGCCGAACATTGTTCGGAAACAATTGGAAAAACTTGCGCGACGTTTACATTTCGTATGAAAGAATTTACTTATGAACTTGCACCTGCTTTTGAATCTTTTCATCATACATTGACTGGATGAGTGATTCATATTTTTCTGCAACAACATGTCTTTTGACAGATAGTTTTGCAGACAACTCCTCACCTACTTCAAAATTTTTCGGGAGGAGTCGCACCTCAACAATCTTTTCGAAACTTTTAAATCCATTCTCCGCGCGAATTAAATTTTTTACTTCCTGTTCGATCTTATCCTTTACTATACGATTCGTTGCTAATTGTTCATAAGTGGATCCATATTCCGAAAACTTTTCAAGTGCTGGTAAAATCAATGCACCTAAATACTTTTGATCCTGTCCCACTACCATCACTTTGTCTATCAAAGGTGATTGCATTAGTTTATTTTCAATGGGAACTGGTTCAATATTTTCACCATTGAGAAGTACAACCGTTTCCTTCGTTCTTCCTACAATTTTAAGTGTATTGTTAAACGTCATGATCCCAAGGTCTCCTGTATTCAACCATCCATCATCTGATAAAACTTTTGCAGTTGCTTCAGGTCGTTTGTAATACCCTTTCATAATCTGTGGTCCTCTTACATAAATCTCTCCCTTGATCCCTCTTTTAGGAGGATAAATGACATTCCCAGATTCAATATCTTTCAGTAAAATTTCTGTTTCAGGAAATATTTGCCCTACACTTCCCACAACAAGATGTTTTTCTGTACGAAATGCGAGTCCAGGAGATGTTTCAGTCAATCCATATCCTTCGAATACAGGAATCCTAATGGTATTAAAAAATTCATCAATATGAAAGGGTAAGGATCCACCGCCAGAGACTGAACCTCTTAGTTTCCCACCAGTAGCTAATCTAAGTTTGCTTAATACAATCAAATCAAGGATGAGATACGGTAAAAAAAGACCTGCTATCGAGACTAAGGAAACAATAGCGAGCGATATCGATTGAAAAACATTTCTTCCATGAAGATCCAAACGATTACCTTTTAAAAATTGAATTGATCTTTGGATCTTTAATGCACTTCCATACGCTAATTTGAATAAAACTTTTTTTATAACTGAACCTGTTTGGATCTTCGACTGTATCCCTTGGTAAATACTCTCCCAAAGTCTTGGTGCCGAAGCCATAAAAGTAGGTTTTACAATCATCAAGTCTTCTCTGATATTTCTTACATTTGTATAATATTGAACGGCACCCATTGCAATTGTTCCCATTTGAAAAACTCTTTCAAAACTATGCCATACAGGTAAAATCGATAAAAATCGATCTTTCGGTCCAATCTTTATGGGTATGTTCCTTAACTGCGATATCATGTTCGCATGAGTTAACATTACCCCTTTCGGTTCTCCTGTAGTTCCGGAAGTATAGATGATCGTAAATAAGTCATCAGGTTGAATAGCAATCACTCTATCCTCTACTCTATGATCACCTAGCCTTCGTAGACTTCTACCTATTTCGAGAAGTTCATTCAAACTCAAGATCCTTGGATACAAATGAGTCCCTGGATCGTTTTTTTCCTCACCATTACTTTGGATTTGCGTATCCAATTCATCGGGCTTGCCATCCATAACAATCATATGTGTTATATTCTTTAGTTTGGAAATATTCTTCTTAACTTTCCTTAGAGTTACTACGTTTTCTACGAAGACCATCTTTGCATCCGAATGAGATAGGATATATTGTATATCACCATCTGTAACGTCCGTACCACGAGGTACATCCGCAGCACCGCAAAGTATAATTCCATAGTTAGAAATAATCCATTCTTTTCGATTTTCAGAAAGAACTGCTACATGTTCATGCGGTTTTAAACCTATTTCTATTAAGCCGGTTGCAAGTGAAACTCCAGTTTCATATAAATCTTGAAAGCTAATAGTAGAGAATTGTTTTTCTTTGTTTTTGGTTCCAAACGCTGGTAACTCTCCAAACTGCTTGGCACTATCATAAAATAACTCGGCTAGATTATTTGCTGTAATTATATATCCCATTTTTTTCCCCAATACTCGCAAGAGTATCAGAAATAAAAAACTAGTCTTGAACGCAACGGCTACTTAGAAAAGAAAATGGCCTGAAAAGGTTCCTTCTTTTTAGTAAAATCTGAAGGACCTACACCAAAAGAACGACGAAAAATACGAGTGAAGTGAGACTGATCAGCAAAACCACCCTCGTAGGCAGCATTTGATAAATGCGGATGATTTGCTAAATAGTCGACTGCCTTTTTTGTTTTTAGCCAAAGTTTATAAGCAGAAAAAGGAACACCTGTCTCCTGACGAAAAAGATGACGAAACCTTTCTACAGATAAAGAAGCCTCTTTTGCTAAATGGGAAAGTGAAAACCGATCAAGCTCTACATCTTTTATACTTTCTTGAATGCGTGGATCCAATTTACGATTTATTTTTGTATCAAAATTTTTATTTATCATTTCGAGAATTTTTCTACGAACATCCTTATTCGATGTTTTTAATATTTCACTAATTTGATGTTTCTGAGTTTCCGTAAACACGTCACCTATCTCGAATGCTGAATGTTTTGAAGTCAAACTTCTTTCATGAAAAAGTTGATAACCTGTTGTAAGTGGATCCAAATAAAGAAGTGTAAGACCACCTTCTCCACATCTCATTTCGTGACTAATTCCCGAAGGAATACAGACAACATTGTATGACCTCCATTCACCATCTAACGTTCGTAATTCAACAAAACCTGAATCTGGCAAACTAATTTGTATAAAAAAATGACTATGCCGATGGGTTGAAAATGCCTCACCTCGGTATGTAGCAAAATCTTCCCAAATCAAAAATTGTTTCATAAATTTATATTCAGAGACACAAAGAGATCAGTAAGGGAAATTCGATATGTGGTAAACAAAAAAATAGATGGTTATCAAAACATTTCTATTTCTAGAATTGAAATGAAACTGTTCCAACACTCGGGAAAAAATAGAAAAAATAATTTTCATAGAATCAAAAAAATAAGAAAATACTTGCTAACCTTGGTTGAATCAAAAACTGTTTTTAACGAATGTTAGCAATTTTGTACAGGGAAAAACGAATCTAATGGAAATGGTGGGGAAAGGAAATTTCGTATTTCGTTCGTTATTAGTGAGAAACTTCGTAGGAATCTTGTTAATCCATTTTTCCGTTAGTTGTAATCAAGTAACATTAAATAACCCTTGTGACCAAAAGTCAAAAGGGTATCGGGAGACCTTATTACTTGCATCTGTATCGGAAACACCTATCCCTTTCTGTGGATTCCGCGTTGGTAATTCTCCAAAACTCTGGGAAACACAGGCCTACCTCAAAGCATCGAATGCAGAAGCAAATGATGGCTTCGGATATTCGGTAGCCATCTCTGGCGATACGATCGTGGTGGGAGCTGCAGGTGAGTCAAGTAACCAAACGACAATTACAAATGGATCCTCAGCGAGTGCTGACAACTCTGCATCGTCTTCTGGGGCAGCTTATGTCTTCCAAAGAACTGGTTCCTCTTGGGCACAGGAAGCCTACCTTAAGGCACCTAACGCGGAGGCAACGGATTTTTTTGGACTGGCTGTTGCTATTGATGGGAATACCATCCTTGTTAGTGCCAACCAAGAAGATAGCAATCAAATCACAATTACGAATGGACCTACTGCAAGTACTGACAATACTGCTTCCAGTTCTGGTGCCGTTTACGTGTTCCAACGAACGGGCTCTACTTGGGCACAACAAGCTTACATCAAACCACCAAATGCGGAAGCAAATGATCAGTTTGGGATTTCCCTTTCCATCTCAGGTGATACGATTGTTGTAGGTGCTTTTAATGAGGCGAGTAACCAAACAACGATTACTAATGGAACATCGGCAAGTGCCAACAACTCTGCTGCATTCGCAGGTGCCGCTTATGTGTTCCAAAGATCAGGCACAACTTGGTCACAACAAGCCTACTTAAAAGCTTCTAATATAGAAGCAAATGATAGATTTGGATCCAGTGTTTCCATCTCTGGAGATACAATCGTTGTCGGTTCAAATTTTGAAGATAGCAACCAAACAACGATTACAAACGGAGCTATTGCTAGTTCAGATAATTCTGCAGCCAATGCAGGAGCGGCTTATGTCTTCCGTAGAACTGGCACGACTTGGGCTGAAGAAGCCTACCTAAAGGCACCTAACGCAGAAAGTGGTGATCAGTTTGGCAATGCGGTTGCGATCAATGGCGACACCATAGTAGTCGGTGCCTTTTCCGAAGCAAGCAATCAGACCACGATTACAAACGGAACTACGGCCAGCTCAGACAACTCAGCTAGCATAGCAGGTGCAGCATATGTATTCCAAAGAACGGGTTCTACCTGGAGCCACCAAGCCTACCTCAAACCTCCCAACCTAGGAGCAGACGATCGTTTTGGAAACACAGTTGCTATCGAAGGGAATACGATTTTAGTTGGATCTATTTTTGAGGACAGTAACCAAACAACGGTTACAAATGGATCTATGCCTAACGATGACAATAGCCTCTCCAACTCCGGTGCGGTTTATGTATTCCAAAGGTCTGGTTCCACTTGGGCATTTAGGGCTTATCTCAAGGCTCCCAATGCCGATGTTGATGACAGATTTGGCAATGCGATTTCTATTTCAGGAGACACTGCTGTCGTTGGGGTGAACCTGGAGGACAGCAACCAAAATACAATAACTAATGGACCTACTGCCAGTACAAACAATTCAGCTTTAACATCTGGTGCAGCCTTTGTGTTTTTTAGAAAGTAAGACGGATTAGAAACATACATTACAATTATAAATGAAAAAACAAATTCCCTATCAAAAAGAAATCCTTCTTGTCACTTGCACTACTCTTATTTTGAGTATTGTGTATTTTCTTTTCCTTCGTCCAAACTCAAATGGGAATCAATACCCACAACCCTCAATGGAAGTGGATCAAAAAGGTTTGTCTCCTTACCACAAACGAGAAGTGAATTTTACAATTACCAAACACAAACGTAAAATCCAAATTTGTTACAATTTATACTTAGAAACAAAGCCTAAAATCGAGGAAGGCAAAATCCAATTCGATTGGCAAATCGAACCCGATGGAGTTCCTACAAAAGTGGAACTCATCCAAACCGATTTACCATCTGATTCACTGATCAATTGTTTGCAAAAAGAAATCAGTTCATGGGAATTTCCACCTCCACCCGACAGGTCGCATAACACCTACGCAGAATATACTTTTTTCTTTAAAAAGGATTCGAATCTTCCAAAATAAATTCAAACTGTCAAACAATCAATTCCTTCCAAAACACACGGATTTGACTGACAATTCACATTTGTTTGGGATTCATTTCCATCGAACCTTACTCTAAGTTTCTTAGAGGATCCTATCTTCCTACCCGTGTTTGGGAACCATAATCGATATTTAGAATCAATGTAAACTCTGGACACTTGTCGACTTTTAAGACCTTTCTTGCCAGAAGATCTCATTTTGAAACTCTGACCTAAATCCATTCCCTTTCCAAAGAAGGTACAAGTTTGTTTGCTAAACTTTTTTTTCAAAAAAATACGATGACTATTTCCGATGACCTCTTCACCGAGGTGATGTTACGAAACAACAAACGAATGTTTTTATCGTTTCTTTCCATCCTTGCCTTAGCCAACATTGCAACACTTTCGATTAAAGTTGCTGGAAAAGGATCCGATTATTTGACCTACCAGAGTATATTGATCGAATTTGTTTTAGCAACTTCTATCTTGATTGTTGGTTTCCTTTTATCTTCAAAATTAAAAACCCATTGGTCATCAAGTTATATTTCTATAACGGGTGTTACGTTATGTTTATTGGTATTTCAATATGTAATTTACGGGGCAACTGAACTTTCAGCTACTTTTTACATTTCATTTGTATTAAGTGTATTGTATTTTAATAGGAATGCCTCTATTTACAACTTTGTTTTGATAATCGTTTCTGAAATTGTACTGTTTGTTCTAAGGCCAGAATTAATTCCAGGCGGTCCTAAAAGTAATATCATCGTAAGATTTTTAATCTTTGTTTGGGTCGGGATTGGAGCAACTGTAGGAGCAACTGCAACTAGAACACTTCTCAATTTAGCTGTTGAAAAACAAAAGGAAGCAAAAAAAGCTTTGGACTCTTTGTTACAAATGGCAAAAATAATTCTAAATACGATTGAATTGATGAAACAGCAGATCAGAAATCAGGATACAATATCAGAAGAACTAAAACAAATTTCCGAGCACCAAGCAACATCCTTAACGGAAATATCTATTTCATTACAAGAATTATCCTCTAAAGCTGACTCGAATAACAAAATTGCAAAATCATTGTATCATGAATCAGAATCTTCAATTCAATCAGTTAATGATCTAAAAACCATCAATGAAACTGTCCAAACTGGAACTGGCAGAATCTATCAAAACCTAGATATCGTTATGGACTATTCAAATGAAACATCAGAACATATCCACCTATCGATTAATAAATTCAACATCCTCCAAGAAAAAAGTACGGAAATTTCTGATTTTGTCTCTGTGATCAATGACATTGCAGATAAAGTAAACTTGTTATCACTAAATGCTTCGATTGAAGCAGCCAGAGCTGGTGAACATGGACGAGGATTTGCCGTTGTAGCAGAAGAAATTTCAAAATTAGCGGATGCCACAACAAAAAACTCCAAAGAAATTTCTAAAATCATTCAAGAAAACCTTACATTGATTAGTGAAAGTAACGAACTTATCAACAGGTCTTCTGAAAGGATGGGAAAACTTAGCAAAGCAATCGGTATCATCAAATCAGAAATTAACGGTGTTGGTTCCAAAATCGAAGATATAGACAAAGCGATTGAAACAATTGATAATCTTAACACTCGAATTTACGAAACCAGTAAAACCATAGAAAATTCTACGAATTCCCAAAAAGTAGCCACTGAAGAATCCACAAAAATCACTGTCAAAATTTCAGAATACGCAAGCAACATAGTGGAAATTTCAAAACAAATATCGGAAAGTAGTAAGTCTACTGGAGGGATTATGACTCAACTCGATGAGATGGCAAAAGAAATGAAGAATTGAACACTGATTTGATCCAACACCCTTCCTATCTATCGTTTTAATGAGGATTCGTAATTTTTTTTACGATAAAAGGCTTTATTCATTGGTATAATTCAATAATATTCGTCTTATATCGACAGATAATCATACCATAATTGGACTATATAATTTGAGCGATTCTCCTTTAATTTCCCCTGACCAACTTGCTAAATTTGAATTTAATGATGATCTGTTAAGCAGTTATCGTAAGAGCAAACAAATCCCACTCGATCTTTATGATCGAAATGGCAAGCTCATCATGGCAAAAAAAAAGAACGCAACGGAAGAAGACTTTGGTAAACTTTTAAAGATTGAGTTACAAGGAGCTTATTGCCTTACAACTGATTCAAAACATTTGCGAATTACATCGGGAGAAACAACAGACCCACGCCAAACAAAACTTTTTGATCCAGACAAAACTACGGAATTCGCAAAACAAACTGAATCTTTAATACTCGAGTTAAAAAAAGAAGCGTTTAATTCTGATCATGCGCTTAGAGTTCACAAATCAATTGGAAAAGTTTTGGATGATTTCACTAGTAATCCAGATTTTGAATCAGGACTATTTAATATATTAGAGATTTTGAATCATGCTGGTGTACCTGTTGAATCTGAACTAATGACCAAACGAACAATTGTTGCAATGGGCATGAAAGTCCGAACGAAAAAGATTGGTGTAGGTGATGATAATAAACCAAACAAAAAAGACCATCTATCAGTGATGACAGCGAGTTTTCTTGCGGATATAGGTTATTCAAAATTAGTTTTACCTGACAAACCAAACCTTACAAAAGAAGAATACAATTCAATCCAACAACACCCGATTATTAGTTATTTGATGACACTTGCAGCACCTGAAATTACCCAAGAGATTCGTACTTTAGTTTTGAACCATCATAGACCCTTTCGAGGGAATTCAATTAATAATAACTTTCCAGATAATAATACAGTATTTAGAAAGTTAATGGTAATTAGAGATAAGTTTATCAAAGACCCAAGTAAAAAAATGATCGTAGCGGATATTGATGCACAACTTCGGATCCAAGAATCAAATGTAAACTCAGTCAATTTTGAAGAAGATATAGCAATTTTATCTCTTGCAAGTGAATATGCAAGTTTAACAACAAACCAACCTTGGCGACCTGCCTTCAGTTCAGCAACAGCATTAAAAATGATTGTCAATGATTCGTTTTTTTCCTATAGCAATCGAAACATTCGCCATTTGTTAGATTATGTTGGCGCAAGTTTAACAAATAATCAGAATATCATCAACGTAGGTGATTATGTTATCACAGCATCTATTGATTCAGAAAAACAGGTACATTTTGATATCTGCAAAATTTTAGAAGTTGATCGTTTCCAAACACGTCCAAAAATACAAAGGTTATGCACCATCAAACCTTTGTTCAAGAAAGGAATTAAATATAGAATTGCTGATTTTGATATCAACGAAATACGAATGGACAAACGGAGAGCAGTCATTGACCTTGCAGGCCAAACTTCGAGTACACAAAGGATCATTTACATCATTGATCCAGAAATGAACGCACCTCTTTTTGATGCAGTCACTAAAATGGATGTTCCCTAAATGCATTGAAGTAAGGTTCTAGTGATCAAAGAACTTGTGTTTGTGAAAATCAGATTTCTTGATTATCCGCCTAATTGCGAACTTTTTGGAGATAAAATGTTTGTTTTTGGGATGTTAGTTTCTAAGAGAAGGCCTCTGTGTTAGGGGTCACCTGCCCACGAGCCACTCCCCGCATGGCCCAACTCGGGCAGGGGTTTGTGGATGTATGAATGTATTATCTCTCGTACCATTTCAAGTTTCCGACACCTGAATGTAAGAAACTCTCATCCACTCAACTTGGTAGATGCCTCAGGGCGATCCCCCAAAAAAACCATTCCATTTGATGGAGTAACTTACCTTATGTGAACCTGTATCGATAATCAGACGTAATCGAATTTGTTATCATAGTTAAGCTTGAAAGTGAACTGTGCAAATGGATAGTTACTTCATTCTTTTGTATGATAGCCTAAAAAACTTTAGTCGTTCCTCATACAAAGGTACTTCGAACACTTCGTTCAGATTCAAGGCAAAGCTTGGGATGTGTTTAACAAATATCTCATTCTCTTAAAGAAAACAAAAACTTTGTCTTGGAAAAAGATTTCATTCGTCCGAAACTGGTTAAACGATGAACCAAACTTGTTCCGCCTTGTCCTTGGATTGGTCCAATCCTAAGTTACTTGTCCCTTTGGTGTTTGTTGGAATCGGATTCGGAATTTTGGTTTATGTCCTTAAAATCTCGTTTGATTCAATCCTCTTAAAACGGAAAGGAATGAGAACGAAAGGCACAGTCATCGGCTACAAAGACGTAGGTGCTGACAAATATGGTAAAAGATCAAAAGCTTTGTTAGTCCGTGTAGAGGTTGGTGTTAAGGTTTGGGAATTCCAATCTCTCTTGTATTGGGTGGTACCACCATTTGCCGTCGGTGATACGGTCCCTGTACTGTATTTAGATTCGAAATCTGAAATACCCACCTCAGCTTTAGACAACTGGGAAGAACTCTTTGCGGACGCCATCCTTTTAAGAGCGATTGGCATAGTGTTACTGGTCTTCGGAAGTTTACTGCTTTATAATTTCAATCCTGAAGTTTAATATACATTGTGCCTTAGGTGCTCTTTGATCCTTCTTTAGAAATATAACAGATATACATCTCACACCAATTGGATTTCTAAAATGAAAATTTTGATAAAACGATTAGGTTTCCTTACAAGGCATTCGAAAACCTCATACAAAATTTTTACCTGATGAAACTTTAACAAAATACTCTTTTCCCATTGATTCGGTAACTGGAAACAAACATCCGAATATTACCTCACAGGTAATCGACTAACTTTTCTATCAGCATATAATGAGACTCTATGGAGA